>JAZOQH010000025.1:0-27293 GCA_045655965.1 Bacteroidales bacterium
CGTCACCCCTGTGGCGTCTCTATTTGTTTATCAAGACGCCACGGGGTGACGTCTCTACTTTTTTAAAATTCTAAAGTTCTAAGGTTCGAAAGTTCGTCCTGCGTTAGGGATTGGAGCGGCATCTTTTTGAAGCGAAGCGGAAAAAGATATAGCGGAAAGCCCGACGGCAGAGCCGGAACGCCCAAAGAAAAATCTAAGAAATTCAGAATCTTAGAATCTCAGAAAGTGTGAGGTTTTTCAATTAGGAATTAGGAATTAGGAATTAGGAATTGAGGATTTGCGTAGAAAAAAAAGTAGAGACATCACGAAAGTGATGTCTCTACTTGTTGTCTTGTAGACTTGTAGTCTTATTATATAGCTGCTGAGATTAAGAATGTTGCAGCAACTGCGATGATAGCGTACAATTCTGGGAAAGCAGCTAAGATCAAAGTCTTACCGAAAACATCGTGACCGTTTCCGATAGCTGTGATGCCGTTAGCGCAAAGTTGACCTTGACGGATAGCTGAAACTAAACCAACAACGCCGAGGAATAAACCGCAGCTGAATACTGCTAAAGCTTGGTTCATAGCGATGTCTGGTGTTAATACGCCTTGTAACAAGAAGAATCCTAAGAAGCCGTACAAACCTTGTGTACCAGGCATAGCACTTAAAACTAAATAGTTACCGAAAGCTTCGTCATTCTTTTTCATTGCGCCTACTGTTGCGTTACCACCGTATGTTACGCCGAGTGCACTACCGATACCGCATAAACCAATCATAAGAGCGATACCTACATAAGCTAAAATTAATGCTGTTGTCATAATGTTAATTTTTTTATTTGTTAATTTTTAATTTAATTTTTCTAATCTTAAAATTTCAGTTTTCAGTTTTTCTTAAATGGTTCATATTGTTTCGCTCCACCGACGAATCCTGAGTTTTTGTAGAACTCGACGAATGTCAAACGCATTGGGTGAACGAAAGCACTTAATGCTGACAATGCGATGTTCATAGTGTGGCCGAAAACTAATATCAAGAGCATTACTATTGTTCCGACTACAGGGATGTCTGGTTTCATATTCATTGCTAAGTCGTTAAATACTAAGCCTAAGATTGAACCTGACAGACCTAAGGCGAATAATCTGATGTAAGAAAGGACGTCGCCTAAGAGACCGGTAGCCATGTTGTATGTGTCCCATAAACCAGAGCCTATGTTCTTGAATGGTGCTGCGAACGAATTGATAGGTCCGTTGAGCAGATATACCAACACAGCGCCAACGATGAGGCATGCGTAGAAAGGAATTCCGATGCCGTCGATTAAGAATGTGACGATGCCGCCTAAGAGCATGATGACCCATCCTATGGTCGATACTGCTGCGCCGAAGCCGTATAGCTTGGTCATGTTTATAATCTTGAGACACATGCCAAACAAGATTTGGAACACACCTATTATCAATGATACATAGAATGCTGAATAGATGCCATCTGGTTGGAACATGATGGTTTTGAGTTTGTCGAGGACTGGTATTCCTTCAACGTCTAACAATGGCACTCCGAAGAAGGTGCCGCTGATAGTACCCATGATGACGGTGCCGAATCCCAGGAAGAAACCGAGCCATAAGATGTCGCTCATGCCTTTAAGTTTCTTGCTTAATATCAATGCTAATGTTATGATGCAGATCAATGCTCCGTAGCCGAGGTCGCCCATACAGAAACCGAAGAACATCACGAAGAAAGGAGCGAAGAATGGCGTCATGTCCAATTCCCAGTATGTAGGTATGGAATACATATTGCCAATCATCTCGAATAATCTTGCGAAACGTCTGTTCTTAAGTTTGATAGGAGGGTTGTCGACATTTTTCTCTGGTTCAGTAGCTTCGAAATATATTTCTCTTTCGCTGAGCCATGAGATGGTGTCTTTCTCAATTTCAGTAGGGACCCAACCTTCCAACAACATGATTTTGTCGTCGGCCAGTTTGTCGGCTGCTTCGCTCACTTTATAAAAGTCGGCGTCTTCTTTGACTGCTACTTTATATTCGTTGAGTTTAGCAATGGCGTCTTCTGATACTTCGTTGAGATATTGTCTTATCTCTTCCAATTTTGACTTCAACTCGTCGATTTGAGCTGTTATCTCTGACTTCGACATTGAAGGGAAGTGATATTTCTCAGCATCGATGTTGACTTCTTTGCCTTTTGCAGTGAGAGTGGTGAAATATTTGAAACCAGATATTTCGTTAATCAAGAAAGCGTTGAATTCTTGTTCCCATTTCTCGTCATATTTGCTGTTAGGCACGCTGAAGAACCTCAAGTCCCAGTTGTTGCTTTGAATCTTCTTGATGTCCTCTTCAGGGAAGTTGCCCCAGACATTATATGCGTTGTCATCTTTTTGCAAAGAAGCAATCTGTTGCTGTATAGAATCAATTTCAACGAATTTGTTGTCGATGAAAGCAATCAACTCGGCATTGTTCAAGTCGCAGAGTCGCAGAGTCGCAGAGTCGCAGAGTCCTTCGTTCTTTGCGTCGTTGATTTTTTCTAATAATTTAATTGTATTAGAGATATGCTTCATCTCTGCCATCTTGGCTTTCATGTTCTCGTCTTGCAGAGTCTGTTTCTTAGCATGAACGTGAACGACGCCATGTTCGCGGAGTTCGTTGAGAAATTGTTTGTAGTCGCGATGATAAATTAACATCGTCAATTTTGTCATAGGTGTAATCATGATTCTACCTCCTTCTCTTGACGCATTTTAACTATCTTTTGAGCTGCTTTAGCGAGGTTCTCTTCGTCTTCCATAACACGTTTGATTTTACGGATGGCGTTTTCGAAACCAGGTATCTGTACCTTTTCATAGAGGTTTACCTTTTGAGTGGTTTTCTTTCTTGCCTTGCTGAGCAGTTCCATTTTACGAACCCAGAATTCGCGTTCCAAAGTGATGTCGATCAATGATTTCATATATTCGATACCATCCAATATCCATGCTGGCATATTGAAAACGCTGAATTCTTTTACCTTATATGTCGCTCCTTCATACACTGGAGTGTTGACACCTGCGATTTTCTTGACGCTGAATTTCACGTCTTCCACGCTGATGAGGTCGGGTTTGAACTCGCCCCATAAGCGTAAGATATCGCCGGATTGTTGCAAGATATTCTCGAGTTTTTCGTCAAACTCCTCGACTTTTTCTTTCGAGCGTTTCACCTCGAGACGCAAGGCAGACTCCTTACTCTTGATGGTAGGGAGAGTGCGCACGCGTATCTTCAACTGTTTCTCCAGTTGTTGAAGCGATGTCTTGTTATATTGAAATTTTATTGCCATAATCTCATGATTTTAATTTATTGGCAATCAATCTTCTTTACCGATCCAATATTGATCCATGAATTCTTTCTTGATAGATACCTCTGACTTGTGGAAGTATTTACCGAAGAGGTTCCATGCTGTATCGAGCATTTGTTCAATCTTGAGGTCAACATCGATAGCGAGCAAGTCGTTAGAATATTCTTTAGCGAAATCGAGTACGCGGTTGTCGTAGTTTGTCAAGTCGAAACCGTTTTCAAGTTTGGTGCGGGCGTTGGCAGCGTCGGCGTACAAACGGATACAAGCGTTCATTACTTGAGGGTGGTCGGCGCGTGTCTTCTTTCCGATAACGAGCTGTTTCAAACGTGACAAGCTGCGGAATGGGTCAACGATAACCTTGCCGATTTCAGTGTCTTTACGTAAGAAGAGCTGTCCTTCGGTGATGTAACCTGTGTTATCTGGGATAGCGTGTGTGATGTCGCCGCCTGACAATGTTGTAACCGTGATGATGGTGATAGAACCGCCACTTGTGAATTGTACCTCTTTTTCATAGCTCTTAGCCAAGTCGGAATAGAGTGAACCAGGCATAGAGTCTTTAGATGGGATTTGGTCCATACGGTTAGAAACGATACTCAAGGCGTCGGCATATAATGTCATGTCGGTCAAGAGAACCAATACCTTTTCGTTTTTGTCTACAGCGAAATATTCAGCTGCTGTAAGAGCCATGTCTGGAACGAGGAGACGTTCAACAGGAGGCGCTTCTGTTGTGTTGACGAATGAAACGATATGGTCTAAGATACCGGCATTCTCGAATAAGTTCTTGAAATATAAATAGTCATCGTTGGTGAGACCCATACCGCCGAGGATGATACGGTCGGCTTGTGCCTTCATCGCAACATTAGCCATCACTTGGTTGAATGGTTGGTCAGGGTCGGCAAAGAATGGAATCTTCTGTCCTGAAACCAATGTGTTGTTCAAGTCGATACCAGCGATACCTGTAGCGATGAGTTCTGATGGTTGCTTACGTTGTACAGGGTTAACTGAAGGGCCGCCGATCTCGCGTTCTTCGCCGTCAACTTCTGGACCGCCGTCGATAGGCTGACCGAATGCGTTGAAGAAACGTCCGCATAATTCGTCGCTGACTTTGAGGGTAGGAGCCTTGCCTAAGAAGATGACTTCAGCGTTTGTTGGGATACCTTCTGTTCCTGAGAAAACCTGTAAAGTGATTTCGTCGCCCCAGATCTTAACGACCTGTGCCAAACGTCCGTGTATATATGCGAGTTCATCGAAACCGACACCTGTAGCCTTCAAACTACATGTTGCCTTCGTGACCTGACTGATCTTTGTATAAACTTTTTGAAATGCACTCATGATATATGTTATTTTTTGTTTTCAATTATTTGATAATTCTTTCTTCAAGAATAGCATCGGCTTCTTTTTCAGTGCTGTAGAACTCTTCTGACTTGAAGATGGTGTAGTTGAGCTGTCTGTAGATGTTGATGAGTCTCTTGAAATAGATACCAACTTCTTCGAAGCTTTCAAAGTTGAATTCTGAACGTGTTATGCCGATGATCTTCTTCAACATATATTCCTGACGTTCCAATGATGTTGAAGAGTCAATCTTGTCGAATGCATCTTGTTGGAGGATGACGAAGTCGATGAGTTCGGCTTTCCATAATGTGATATGGTAGTCGATTGGCACACTGTCGTCACCGAGGATGTTGATTTGTTCTTCTGTTTCCTTACCACGAATCAAGATGTTACGTGCTTCGCTGACCAATTCAACCCAGTTTTCATCGAGTTTCTCTTTTGAATATTCGATGAATTCAGGATATTCGAGATATTTTGAATATGAGTCGATGGTGTCGATAGCTGGGTAACGTTTGGAGTCGGCACGGTTCTGTGACAAAGCGTAGAAACAACGTGCAGCTTTCTTTGTTGACTCTGTAACAGGTTCTTTCAAGTTACCGCCAGCAGGTGAAACAGTACCGATGAATGTTACTGAACCTGTTGTGCCATTGTTGAGATAAACGATACCTGCGCGAGCGTAGAAACCTGCGATGATAGCTGACAAGTCCATAGGGAAGGCGTCTTGTCCTGGGAGCTCTTCCAAACGGTTTGACATCTCACGGAGTGCCTGTGCCCAACGTGATGTGGAGTCAGCCAACAAGAACACTTTCAATCCCATAGCACGGTAATATTCACCGATTGTCATAGCTGTGTAAACAGAAGCTTCACGAGCTGCAACAGGCATGTTGGATGTGTTAGCGATGATAGTTGTTCTTTCGTATAATGAACGTCCTGTGCGAGGGTCTTCGAGGTGAGGGAACTCAGCGAAGATTTCCACAACTTCGTTAGCACGTTCACCGCAGGCTGCCATGATGATGATGTCTGCATCAGCGTATTTTGCCAATGAGTGTTGGAGAACAGTCTTACCTGTACCGAAAGGACCTGGGATGAAACCGGTACCGCCTTCGAGGATTGGGTTCATAGTGTCGATGACACGGACACCTGTCTCTAACAAACGGAATGGACGTGGTTTGCTCTTATATGCTTTAACGGCAAGCTTGACAGGCCACTTTTGTACCATAGTGACGTTGTGAATCTCGCCTTCTTTGTCTTTCAATGTAGCAACGACATCGTTGATAGTATATTCGCCTTCTTTAGCTACTGATTCCACGGTGTATTCGCCTTCAAACTTGAAAGGCACCATGATCTTATGGTCGAGCCAGTTTTCTTTGACATTGCCTAACCAGTCGCCGGCAATGACACGGTCGCCAACTTTAGCCAATGGAGTGAATGCCCATTTCTTGTCATCTTCGAGAGCTGGTGTGTAAAGACCTCTCTTCAAGAAGACGCCGTCCATCTTGTCAAGGTCGTTCTGAAGTCCGTCGAAGTTCTTTGAGAGCAAGCCAGGACCGAGTTCAACTTCCAACATGTGTCCTTCAAACTCAACTTTTGAACCTGGTTTAAGTCCGCGTGTGCTTTCGAAAACCTGTACGTATGCTATGTCGCCAATAATCTTAATAACTTCAGCCATCAACTTCTCTTCACCTAAATAGATGAAACAAATCTCGTTCTGGAAGACATCGCCTTCGATGCGGACCAAAACCAAGTTGGAGATGATACTTACTACTTTACCTAATGTCTTATTCATGTTATATGGTTTTATTATTATATATCAAATTCTTTAGCAAACTGGAATTCTGTCTTGAAGCGGTCTAACAACTCGCGGAAGATCTGTCTTCCTTGTTCTGTTGTCATCTTGCTCCAGCGTTCCAGAATCATCAGTTTGAGCATAAATGCCAATACGTTGTCGAATGTAAAATATTTATGTCCTGTCATCTCGTCGAGAAATTCCCAGTAGAGCATATCGATTTTATATTCTCTTTCTGCTGTGCTGTCTTTTTCGAAGAGAGCCAGAATGTTGTCAACGTATGGATATTCGTCTGCCAATTCAAAATCCTTGGCGCGTGATGTCTTCAGCTGATTCGCGAAATATGAGTCGCCAATGACTTCTTTCTCAATGTCGATATGATACTTGCGGCAGTTGAGCGCAGTGATGAGATTCTTTATGTTCAATGAGAATTCAGCATATTTCTTGACGAGTCTTTCTTTCTGTGAAAGCATGAAGTTCCAATATCTTTCGCTCAATTCCACTTCAGGAAGACGCTTGCTTGCTTCTCTGTCTTCTTTTTGTAAGTCGAGAAGATACTCCTTAATATAAGAAGGTACGAACATTGGGTCGTTTATTTCGTCTTCTAACTGTGATGCGGTGAACACTGTTTGAAGTGTAGGATCGGCTTCTTGCTTTTCTAAAAGACGCAGAATCTGTGCGTTATCGTTAGGATAGAAGAAAAGATTGACGATATCTATTTCATCTTTCGTGAGATAATCGTTCAGATAGATGCGTAAATCTTGCACTGAGAGACTTAACTTCTTGTCGTCGGGACTGATTTCTGGAAGTCCCGCTATCAGGCAATAATAATTTCCTCCTGCAATGTTCATGTTGTTGATATAATGATTTGACAAAAAAATAAAAAAGATATATCCTGTTACGGATATATCTAATTATAAATTAAGAAAATAACAATTTCTTTGAGTATTCTTTGATATATGCATTGAAGAATTCTTCAAAGACTTTTTCTGAGAATGTTATTTTGTAGCTTCCGTCTTTAGGTTGAACAACGAATCCTTCTTTTTGACCTGCGTTTGTCACAAGTGTGAGGTTGTCGTTCATCAAGTTTTTATGTTTTGCAAGAAGGAATTTCTCAAACTCTTCTTTTTCTTTGTCGTTCATCATTACGTTAAGACTTGCGTTGCCTTCAGCGTTCCATTTCTCGATGATTCTGCTCATGAGTTCGCGGACGAATTCTTCATCTTTGAATGCTGCTGTTGTCATGTCAACGGCAATCTTATTAGAGATGAGGTTTGTCAATTGTTGTTTCAAAGATGCTACAGTCTGCTTAACGCTCATTCCTAATTCAGCTTCTGTCTTTTGTTTGAGACTTGCTGAGTCGGTGTTAGCTTTTGCTATGATGCTGTTAGCTTTTGCTTCAGCTTCTTTGATGATATTTTCGGCATCTTTTTTAGCTTTTTCAAGGATATCGTTAGCGTCTTGTTGTGCTTTTTCGATACCTTCTTCATAGATTTTTTTTGTTAAGATGTCTAATTTGTTGTCGTTGTTTTCCATAACTGATGTATTTTATTTGTTATGCGTCAATATTGGCGTATGTCGCATTTTGTTCGATGAATTCGCGGCGTGGACCGACTTCGTCACCCATAAGCATAGAGAAGATGTAGTCTGCCTCTGCACCGTTTTCGATAGTGATGCGGCGTAATGTTCTGTTTTCTGGATTCATTGTTGTGTCCCAAAGTTGCTCTGGGTTCATTTCACCAAGACCTTTGTAACGTTGGATGTGCAATCCTTTGTCTGTGCCGTCTGCTGACAACTCTCTTGTTATCTGAGCGCGTTCGTCTTCTGTCCAGCAGTAGCGTTCTGTCTTTCCTTTTCTTATTAAATATAAAGGTGGTGTTGCGATATATACATAACCTTTATTAATAAGTTCTGGCATATAGCGGAAGAAGAATGTCAAGATCAATGTTGAGATGTGGCTACCGTCCACGTCGGCATCGGTCATGATGATGATCTTGTGATATCTTAATTTTTCAATGTTAAGTGCTTTGCTGTCGTCTTCTGTGCCTATTGTAACACCCAAAGCGGTATAGATATTCTTGATCTCATCGCTTTCGAATATTCTGTGAGGCATAGCTTTTTCGACGTTGAGGATTTTACCTCTCAAAGGAAGAATAGCTTGGAATGAACGGTCGCGGCCTTGTTTTGCTGAACCGCCCGCTGAGTCACCCTCAACGAGATAGAGTTCTGCCTTTTCTGGGTCTCTGTCGGAACAGTCGGCGAGTTTGCCTGGGAGTCCTGAACCTGACAATGCGCCTTTGCGTTGTACGAGTTCTCTTGCCTTACGAGCAGCGTGACGTGCTGTAGCTGCCAAGACGACTTTGTCAACAATCATCTTAGCTTCTTTTGGATGTTCTTCCAAATAGTTGTTGAGACGGTCGCTGACAATCTTGTCGACGATACCCATAACTTCGCTGTTACCGAGCTTTGTCTTTGTCTGTCCTTCGAATTGTGGTTCAGGAACCTTCACAGAGATGATAGCTGTCAAACCTTCGCGGAAGTCGTCGCCGTTGATTTCGAATTTCAACTTAGCGAACATGCCTTGTTTCTCGGCGTATGACTTGAGTGTACGTGTCAAACCACGACGGAAACCTGAGAGGTGACTACCACCTTCGTGTGTGTTGATGTTATTTACGTATGAATGTAAATTTTCTGAGAATGATGTGTTATATTCCAATGCTATTTCAACAGGAACGTTGTCGCTTTCTCCAGCGATTGTGATTGGCTCTGGTGTGAGTTTCTCGCGGTTCTTGTCGAGATAGTCGATGAAGTCGGCGAGACCGTTTTCTGAATGGAATGTCTCACTCTTAGGAGTGATGTTCATGTCTTCGTTGACTTCACGTTCGTCTGACAAGGTGATGGCGATGCCTCTGTTGAGATATGTCAACTCACGCATACGCTTAGCCAATGTTTCGTAGTCATAGATATGAGTGAGGAAGATAGAGTCGTCTGGAGTGAAAGTGATGATGGTTCCTGTGTCGGATGCTTCACCCACGACTTCTACTTGTGTCATTGGTTTGCCGTATTCGTATTCTTGTCTGAAAATCTTTCCTTCGCGGTGGATCTCAGCGATGAGTTTTTTTGACAATGCGTTGACGCAGCTGACACCGACGCCGTGCAGACCGCCAGATACTTTATATGAGCCTTTGTCGAATTTACCGCCGGCGTGCAAGACGGTGAGAACTACTTCCAATGCTGAGCGTTGTTCCTTTTCGTGCCATCCTGTTGGGATACCACGGCCGTTGTCTGCTACGCGGATTGAGTTGTCTGCTAAAATCTTAATATCTATAGTGTCGCAATAACCTGCCATCGCTTCGTCGATGGAGTTGTCAACAACTTCATATACTAAATGGTGTAAGCCTCTGACGTTGACATCACCGATATACATTGCTGGACGTTTACGAACAGCTTCTAAACCTTCTAAAACCTGAATGTTGCTAGCACCATAATTGCTTTCTGCAACATTTTTAATTTCTTCTGCCATTTTATTCTTTTAATAAAAGATTCTTTTTCTTATTAATATGTATGCGCAAAGATAAAAAAAAATCGTGTATTTTTAATAATACACGATAAAAAAATATTGAAAAAAATGATGTTTTTTTTCCTCTACAAAAACCTGTATTTAAATCCTAAAAACGCCTGGAATCCGTATGATGGATAACCGTAATACATCTGGTATTTGTTATGGACTAAATTCTTGATTTCAGCGTAGAATGTGATGTCTTCGTTGAAATGGTAATCGCATCCTAACTGAATGTCGGCAAATGGCTTGAGTTCTTTTATTCCGTTATAGCTGAATCCTGCCTCGTCTGTCAAAGCATAGCGCTTGCCTTCAAAATATGTTGCTATGTTGAAATTCCAGTTCTGGTCTAATTTGTAAACTCCTTTTAAGGTGAACTCAAATTTTGGCTTGTACCATGCGTAAGCTCTTGTGATAGGAGCGTCGTCGGTGTGGTAGGCTTTGAAGAAATCGTATTTGTTGTATGCAAAGTCACCGACTACTTTTATCTCGTCGTTGATTTTTACATGTACATCTGCGTTGAAATTAAATACATGGCAATTGTTTAAAACGATGTCGAAAACATTAGGTTGAGTTAATGAGCTTATATAAAATACTTTGTTGTCGATAATTCTGTATCTTACACCGATGTGTCCGCTGACCATATTCAATGCCTTGAACTTCAATCCGCCTTGGAATGCGATCCATGTCTTTTCATAGTCGAATTCGGCGAAGTTCATAGGGTTTTTAACCAAGAATGGGTTTTCTTCCAATATCTCTTTCAATGTGTTGATTTTGGTGCTTCCGCCGAGTCCAGCGTAAAATTCAATGTTTCTTTTGAAAAGATACAGACTTCCTTTGATGTCAGGGTAGATGCCACCCATGCTGGTGCTGTTGGTCTTGGCATCAACGCGGAAACCTAAGTGAAGGTTGTAGTATTCTCCGTCAAAGGCAAGATATGGATTGGCAGCAACCAAGAAAAGGCTTTGACTTACATTGTCGATGTCGGCACTGATGTCTATCGATAAGGTTTGTATGTCGTTGCTCTTCCTGAACCATGAATTGGAATGTTCCAAGTGTGCGTTGAACTTAAGGTAGTTCTCTTGTACTCCTCCTTGAATTCCTGAGTATGAATAGTCTAAGAGGAATTCGTCATATAATGACTTGTAACCTGTCTGGTTGTTGTTTGCTAACAACTTAACATTCAAAGAGTGGATGTTTCTTTTGCTTTCGTTGAACTCTATATTATTGTCGAAATACAATGTGTCATTGTTCAAATGATACATGTCATAATGATAGTCGATGTAAGAGTGCAGCTGGAATCTGGAGAATCGGTTGCTCATCGAAACGTTGAATGCGTTGTTCATGTATTTTGAATCGGCGTAGTTCTTCATGCCTAACCATGTTGAATTGTGAGTCACTCCAATGCCGAGACTTGTCCTTTTTGTGAGGTCTGAGTAATGACGGAAAATGAACTCTGGCGACAAACGTGTGCCAATGCCAGCCTTGACGAAATTGTTCGTTATTTGTGTTTTGCTGTTATGTGTGTATTGCAAAGGGCTGATAGGTTCTAGCTCGACTTTGTAGTTGTAGAAGAAATCTTCAGTATTGACTTCATAGTTTGGAATGTTGAACTCATGTTTTGGCATTTCCGGTGTCTTTACCAAACGTTCCGACTTCTTGATTTGAGGAGTGTATGAACCTTCGATTGTGACATTTTCGTTGTGCGATTGAGCGTTTAATAATGTGCTTGCAAAAAGCATTATCAATGCAACGACAAAATTTTTACTTCTCATTTATATCTCCTCCTTATTCGTTTGATTCTTTATTGATTAAGTTTAATTTGCTTTGAGCCTCATTGACGACTTCGTTATAATTGTCGTCTTCTTGAGGATAGTTTTCAATAACGCTCTTCAATGTTTCCTTTGCTTGGAAAGTGTTTTCTTTTGCTACATAAACGTCGCTGAGTTTTATGAAAGAGCGTGCTGTCCAGTAGATGTATGAACTGTAGTTGTCGGAAACGTAGAAGATCTTTTCTTCTGCTTCGTCAAATTTGTTTAAGTTGTAGAGACAAACTGCTGAGTAATAGCCGCATTCTGCTCCTGTCTCGGTGTTGCCGATGCTTGTGCATATCTCGAAATATTTCAGAGCCTCGCTATAGTCTTTTTTGTCGTAATATGATTTTCCGAGTATGTAGTTTGCTTGGTTTTTCTGGTTTTCAGTGACGTCGGATATTGCGACAAGCTGGTTCGCTTTTTCTATTGCTTTGTCATATTTGTTGTCGAAGTAATAGCTCTTCATGCAGCCTTCGGTGGCTTCTATCATAATCTGCTGGTTTTCTGTTATGTTGGCTAGTCTTTCATAATGTGCTGCCGAAGAGGAATAGTCTGAATTGTCGTAGTCCATTCTTGCAACAAGAAGAAGAGCGTTGTCGGTATAATCGTTATCTGGTTGATTTATGATATACTCGATATGTGTTCTCATGCCATCTTTGTCGTCGATGTTTTCCAATGACTTCATCGCATAATAATGGACTTTCAACAGATAAGCTCCGTTAGGGTAGTTTTCTAAATATTGTTTAGCGCCTTTGATTGTTTCTGCGTGATTTCTCTTTGAGTAGAAGTCTTCTATTGTCTTGAATGACAATGAATCCTGTTTGTCGATGCTTATTGTTTCCAGATTGTTGCTTTCCAGATAGTTGAAATAAGCTTGTATGTCGTTGCTTTCGCGATATATATTGCTGATGATATTAAGGGCCTCTCTTGATTCGTCGGTGTTAGGGTATTGGGCAACGATGCTCTTGAGTCTTTCCAGAGCCTTGTCGTTTTCGTTGTTGTTATAATAAATCATACCGGTTTTCATGAGAGCTTTTCTGGCGTACGTGGAACGAGGTTTCTCATTGACTATCTTGTCGAACGATGCTATCGCTGAGCGAGGGTCGTCGGTTCCGAGGTATGCTACTCCTATTTCATACAAGGCCTTGTCATATATGTTTGATTTTTGGTGTCGGCTGGTAATGATGTTCAAGCAGTTGATTTTCTCGTTGGTCTTTCCTAATGCTCCGTATCCCATGGCTTGCTGGTAATAAGCGTAGTCGGCGTTTTTGTTGCTGAGCTTCATTGCGTTGCTGTATGCTGTTATGGCATTGTTATATTGACGTTGAATGAAATAGCAGTCGCCTATTCTCAACCAAGAGTCGCTTTGCATAACTTTGTCTGACGACTTGTCGATATTGATGAATTCCTTGAATCGGATAGAGGCATTTGCGAAATCGCCTTTGTTGAGATGTATGTAGCCTAAGTTGTAGTATGCGAGAGGATATACCTCGGTGCTGCTAGCCATAGGGTTTTTGATGAAAGCCAGATATGTCTTTGCAGCGTTGTTTTCTTCCTTGTTTTGATAATATGAATCGGCTAGCCAGAATAATGCTTCTGCTTTTGTGCTGGATTTTATGTCGTTGTTTTCAGACGATTTCTTGAAATAGTTGATTGCTTCTTTGTAGTTGCCGTCTTCGTAATGTTGAACGCCAACGTTATATGTGAGCTGTGTGCGTATGTTTTCGAGTTCTGGACTTAGGTTGGAATATCCTTCTATTGTCTTTAACGCTTCGTTGAAATTGTTGGAGTTAAGGAGAAGGTGTACTACTATGTCCTGTAAGTCGCTGATGTTGCTAGAATTTGGATTGTTTTTAATATATTCGTTGAGTACGCTGACTGTTTCGTTGAATGGGTCGATGCCAGGGATGAAGCTGAGCGCTGCATAGTTGAAGAGGGCGTTTTCGCTCAAGGTGTCGTTGAAGTTCATTTTGTATGCCTTGAAGAAAGTGTTTCTTGCAAACTTGTCCTGATCTGTCGATGTGTAGCATTGAGCCATATAATATGAGCCATATTGTCCGAGCTCGTCGTTTTTATCTGTGACTTTTGCAAAATGCTCTATAGCTCCTTCGAAGTCGTTGGTCTTCATTTTACAGAAGCCTATTTTAAACTCTATCTCTCTTGGGAGTTTACGGCTTGAGTTTTCTAATGCTATGTTGTAATATTCCAGACTTTTGGCATAATCGCCTTGTTGGTGCCATGATTCTGCAAGCATCAATGCGATATCAGCCTTGCGTTTTTTCTTGTATTTGTTCAAGATGTCATCGCCGTTTTGCGACACTTTTGAGTAGTTTCCTTTGTCGAAGTTTATTTGTAAGACGTAAGTGCTGGCGATGTCTTTATATTTCTCGTTGTCTGTTAATTCGTTGAAATATTGTAAAGCTTCGTCTTTGTCGTTGTTGATGTATAAAATATGCGCGTAATAGTAGCAAGCATCGTCTTGGAATTGGTTCTCGGTTTTGCTGAGCCTTTTGAAGCTAGGTGTTGCTTTGGCGATGTCGTTGGTTTGGTAGTAGCAATAAGCTTCTTTGAATTCGCTTTCGTTCTTTTCGTCGCTATTGAGGTTTTGTTTGTTGATGTTTTGGTATATCTTCAATGCGTCGCGATATTTCTTTTCTTTGAATAAAGTGTTGGCGTAAAGGAAGTTGGCGTGGTCGGCCATAAGGCTGGTAGGGTTTTCCTTAACGAAGGCTATTATTTTGGTTTCGCCTTTGCTGTTGCCTAAAAACAATGATGAGACGGCTTCGTAATATTTGGCTGCTATCACGTTGTGTTCGTTTTTGTCGTCGGCAGCTGCAATATAATATTCGAAACATTCAAGGGCAGAAGCGTAATGTTTGTTTTCGAATAGCATAAGGCCTCTTTCAAAAGTGGCGTCTGGTTCGTATTGGTTGATGTTCTTCTGTGCTGATACAGAGAAACTTGATAATATAAGTAATGTTACGATAATGAAACTTTTGAAGATGTATTTCATGTTTTTATAATAAAAAATTAATGATAATTTATTAAACGACAAATATACAAAAATAGTACGTTATAAATATTAAAAGCCGTCAAAATTTTGACGGCTTTTAATAAATGAAAAGCATAAGCGGGATTCTGTTCCTTGTTTCCAAGGTGATTGTCATTTCTCTAGGACTGACGTTGCCGGCAGTCTCAAGCGACCTACCCTCCCGACTTGGACGAGCAGCCCTCACAGTCACGAATGACCATCGTCGGTATATTTGGTTTTGCAGCCCGTAAGGTTTACCCCGAAACCATGTCACCACGATTTCGCGTGAGCTCTTACCTCACATTTTCACCCTTACTCCGAAGAGCGGTAATTTTCTGTGGCACTTGCTGTTATCTTGTAGATACCTTCCTGTTAAGAAGTACGGTGCTCTGCGCTGTCCCGACTTTCCTCACGCAGAATTGCTTCTGCCTGCGACAATCGCTTTTTCGAGCGGCAAAGATACATAAAAATGACTAAAGGCTAAAGACAAATGACAAAAGTTTTTTTCTTTGAAATGTGAAAATTATTAGTGAATTTTGTAAAGCGTATTTTAATCATAATAATATGGAACAATATTTCAGCATCGCTCGTGTCTTTGAATCGAGAGATATGAGTGTAGGCAACAGAGATACGACTTGTAATTATTTGCATGAAGATAAAATTCATGAGGGAGATGAGCATGTCTTTTTCGACCATAAACTTAAAGTCGTCTCTATAGATGAGAAAGAAATGGTTTTCGTTTTTAGGGGCAAGACATATAAGATTAACAGGGAGTGGCAAGTCATGGGAACTCCTTGGTATGGTATTTCTAATATGTATGTCAGTATGTCGGAACGTTATGTGTTCTTTTTCTCAGCACCTTCCGGCGAGTGGGAGTGGGACGACGAATATGCTGAGATGGAGAATATGATTGATGAGATGTGCGACAATGCCGACAATGGCGATGTGTGGAAAAATATCCCTCTCGCAAAAAGGATGATGCATATCATGAAGGATTTGTCTCCAATGAGAGATGAAGGAATTAACCCGGCATTGAGAGCATTTGCCATTGAGGTGCTCTTGAAGAGAGATACCATTTCTGTCACAGATATGCCTCGTATTTATCAGTCTTTCTGCGAATATTACAGACTGTGCCGACATTGGGAGATGAAATCGGATTATAATCCTGAACTTGAGAGGGATATGGATAAATATTACTTCCGTACGGTTGATGAATACATCTATAAACTTGCATGGATTGTTGATGGTAAGTTGAGCGGACATGCTTTGGATGAGTGGAATTATCTCAGCAGACATCTGAAAGTTGACCCGATACAAGCTTCTGAAGAATGGGACGAGGTTATTTATGATGTAGAGAAAGAAGTGGATGAACAGCTTAAAGACGAGACTCGCGGAATGGGATTCTGCCATGCTTATTGGAGCGCGAAAAGAGCAGCGCTCGCACGCAGGGGCATCGAGTGGAAAAGCCCTAGCGCAATGAATCCAAAAGTGATGTTTGATTGATTTTTAGTTAGGAATAGTAGAGACGTATCAATTAAACCTTAAAAATTAACAATACGTAATTGCTGCGTCTAATTAATTAGGAATTATGAATTGAATGTATAAATAAGGAGCGCTTTTTTAATAAGAGCGCTCCTTGCTTGTAGTCTTGTAGTCATGTGGTCTTGTTGACTTTAGCAATTCTCTCTCTCCCTCTGAAATCTTTGAAAATCTCGATGTCTGAAAAACCGTATTCATTACATAAGTCGGTCATCTCTTTGCCTAGATATTCGTTTATCTCAAACCATATTTCGCCATCTTGATTTAAATTCGTTTTGGCGAATTCTAATATGTTCCTATAAAAAATCAACGGGTCGTTGTCGCTGACAAATAGAGCGTTATGTGGTTCCCAATTTAATACGTTGTCGCGCATGTCCGCTTTCTCCAACTCTCTGACGTATGGCGGGTTGCTTGCGATGATGTCGAATTTTGTTTCTATTTTATTTTTTAATGATAAAATGTCGTCGTTGATAAAAGTGACATCTACATTATTATTAAAGGCGTTTTCTTTCGCTACATCCAATGCTTTCTCTGAAATGTCAAGAGCATAGACTTTGCTGTTGGGAATTCGTTTCGCCAGACTGATGGCGATGCATCCGCTTCCTGTTCCGATGTCTAAAATCGACAATTGTCTTTTGTCTTTTGTCTTTTGTCTGTTGACAATATTCATAACAAGTTCCGAAGTCTCTGGACGTGGAATCAAGACGTTTTCATTGACTTTGAATTTAAGGTCGCAGAATTCTGTCTCACCTATAATATATTGTATCGGTTTGTTTTTTAGTAAATCTTTCACGGCGAAGTGAAATGTGAGCATCTCTGATTCGCTGAGGCGCATATCAGGTTCCAGCGCCATTTTTACGCGAGTGATTTTGAAATAATGTTCTAACAATATGAGAATCATTGCAGTTGCTTCGTCGTTGTCGTAAACTGAACAAAGTTGCTCGCAATAATATTTCCTTATGTCTCTGACTAAATTTGAAGGTACTTTCATGCTTGCAAAAATATTGAAAATATTTTATCTTTGCACCTAATAATTAGGCGAAAGGCTAAGGACAAACGATAAATGCTTTTTGGGAGTTCTGAAGATTTAAATTTCTCGGTTAGTCTCCCCCCCCCAATGCGTTAGGGATTGGAGCGGCATCCTTTGCGAGCGGAGCGAGCAAAGATATAGCGGAAAGCCCGACGGCGGAGCTGGAAGCGGAGCCGGAACGCCCAAAAAAAAGATTGATGTCTAAAGATTTTTTGATTCAGTTGTTCAAAAATGTTCGAAGATACATATAAAATATTAGTTGAGGAAGGTGATGGTTTGTACAAGGAGAAAGGCAGTAAGTTTATAGCCAAGGCTTTCGCTGTGCATTCCGAAGAAGACGTGAAGGCGCGAGTTGCTGAGTTCAAGAAACAGTATTTCGATGCGCGTCATCATTGTTATGCCTTCATCATGAATCCCGACAAATCGTGCTATCGTTCTGCTGACGACGGCGAGCCTTCCGGCACTGCGGGCAAGCCAATCTTGAACCAAATACTTTCAAAAGACGTGACCAATGTATGTGTCGTTGTGGTACGTTATTTCGGCGGCATAAAGTTGGGTGTTCCAGGTCTTATCAACGCATATAAGTCTGCAGCGAGAGAGGCTCTCGACAATGCTACCATCATCGAGAAAACTATTGATGAGGTTTATTCCGTAGTCTTCGATTATCCTCTTATGAATGAGGTGATGCGAGTGCTTAAAGACGAAGGCATTGAGCAGCAGAATCCTAGGTTTGAATTGAATTGTTATCTTGAAATTTCAGTGCGAAAAAAAGATGCCGATAGGGTGGTTGAGAAATTGAAGAGATTGTACGGTGTTGATGTTAATTATTTGCGAACTGTTTAATAATCTGACAATTACAAATCTGTTTTGTGGAATCTTGTTTTCCTCGTAATTTATAGGAAAGAATATTAATAATCAAGATAATTTTTATTTTTTTATTAACTTTTTTATGCTCATTTTTGTTGAAAATTTTGGAGACAAAATTGAAATCTTTAATCTTTTGATTCTTAAAACTTTGTGATTTTTCAACTGATAATATGAGCAGAAATTGTGTCGAAATATGGAATGATTGTCTCAAATTGATACGAGAGAATACCCAGCCTAGTAGCTACAAGACCTGGTTTGAACCGATCAGGCCTGTGGCATACGAAGGTAATATTTTGACTTTACAAGTGCCTAGCCATTTCTTCTATGAATACCTCGAAGAGCATTATATCAGTTTGCTTAAGCTTGCTATCAATAAAGTTTTGGGAGCTGGAGGAGGCTTGCAATATACCATTGTTATGGATGACTATGGCACTGACAAGCCATATGGTGTCAATATGCCGACAACTGACAAGACAAACACCATAAATCCGTCTGTCAGAGTTCCTATTAATATAGAGGAAGAGTCGGAGAAGAAGTTTGTGAATCCTTTTGTGCTTCCAGGAATTAATAAGATTAAAGTAGAATCTCAACTTAACGAGAATTATTCTTTCGAGAATTATATAGAAGGTGATTGTAACCGTCTGGCTCGTTCTGCTGGTATGGCAGTAGCGGCTCAACCTGGAAAAACAGCTTTCAACCCATTGATTCTTTTCAGTCCTACCGGTATGGGCAAGACACACCTTAGCCATGCTATTGGTCTGGAGACAAAGAAACATCATCCTAATCTTATCGTTCTTTATGTGAATTCAGAACAGTTTATCCAACAGTTTATGAGTTCTTGTAAGAATAACACCAGAAACGATTTCGTCCATTTCTATCAGATGATAGATGTGCTTATCGTCGATGATATTCAGTTCTTCTCGGGTAAAGCCAAGACACAGGAGGTCTTCTACCATATATTCAATCATTTACAGCAAAACGGAAAACAGCTTATCTTTACAAGTGATAAGTTCCCAGGCGAGATACCTGATATTGAACCACGTCTTCTCTCTCGTTTTAAATGGGGCTTGCAGGCAGAATTGCAGGCGCCTGATGTTGAGACACGTATCAAGATCTTGAAACGTAAGGCATATAACGATGGAATTGAACTGCCTGATGACGTTGTGGATTATGTAGCATCGCGTGTGAAGAGTAATATCCGTGAGATGGAAAGCCTTATTATTTCATTGATAGCTCAGTCATCATTGAATAAGAAGGCCATCACTATGGATCTGGCACGTCAGCTTATAGAACGTTTTGTAAGCAATTCCACACAAGAAGTATCTGTAGAATATATCGTTAATGTGGTGTGCAACCATCTGAATGTAACAGCGGAAGACTTTTATTCCAAATCAAAGAAAAGAGAGATTGTTCAGGCACGCCAGCTTGCTATGCATTTCGCAAGGAGTCTGACGGAATTGTCGTTGGATGTGATAGGACATCAATGTGGCCGCCGAAATCATGCTACAGTGGTGCATGCACTCAAGACCGTCTCTAATCTTTTGGAAACAGACAAACAATTTAGAGCGTTAGCTAACGAAATAGAGAAAAAAATCTGCTGATGAATCGTCAATTTGGAACACTTTATCTTATTCCTACATTGCTTGGCGCAACAACTGCCGAGCAGGTAATTCCTCAAGGAACTTTGGAGACAGTTAGAAAGATACGCTTCTTCGTTGTGGAGAACGTACGCACTGCACGTCGTATGCTTTCTAAAATGAATATGCCTTGTCCTATCGACGAGTTGACTTTCGTGGAACTCGACAAGCATGATAAAAACCATAATCCAGATTTGATGACATTTCTTGGCGCAGCACTCGACGGTCATGATGTCGGTCTTATGTCGGAGGCAGGTACTCCTTGCGTCGCCGATCCAGGATCACTCATAGTGGAACTCGCACATCAGGCAGGGATAAAAGTAGTGCCTTTGACGGGACCTAACGCTATGATATTAGCATTGATGGCATCTGGATTCAACGGACAGGCGTTCTGTTTTCATGGATACCTTCCTATAAAATCTCCAGAAAGAAGCAATGCTATAAAAAATCTCGAACGTCGTTCTGCTGCTAATAACGAGACACAGATGTTCATCGAGACTCCTTTCCGCAACAATGCAATGATAGAGGAACTTACAAAGACACTTCATCCTAATACAATGTTATGCGTCGCTTGTAACATTAGTATGCCAGATGAGGAAATAGTAAGCAAACCAATATCAGAATGGAAAAGAATCAAGAAAGACTGGAACAAACGACCAGCAGTTTTCTTGATATATAAATCTAAATATTAATTTAACCTTTAGCCATTAGTCATTAGTCATTAGTCATTAGCCTTTAGCCAACATGAATAGGGTAGAATATCTGGTTTATTGTCTGCTTTATGCAATTGACGCTGCGAATGTCAAGAAGCAGAATCTTGTGCAGATGTCGCTGAAAGTTGATACGGCCATCTTTGTCAAGATATATAATATCATCCAGCAGCAAGATGAAGCGGCAAGAAAAAACGCTATCGCGAAGCATGCCGACTTATATGACAAAAGCGAAATGATTGAAGAGATAAGGAATACATTCTTATCAGAATTAGAGCCATCCATCCAAGAAAGTATTTGTAAATACTTATAATCACCACTTCATAAGTAAAAAAAGACGCCAAGTCAATAAATACTTAGCGCCCTTATTTAAATCTCAGAAATTTAGAACTTCAGAACTCTAGAGTTCTACTCTAAAGTATCCATAATACTGCTCGCCATTACTCAATGTGACATCCATTCTGTAATAGCCGGCATCATTGATAAAGAATGTAGCGTAATCTGGTGTTGAGAAGACATTCTCTCTGTCGATATAAACACCATTGGAATCCTTTATAACGATATGCGCTATTCCAACGTTTTCGTTAAAAGTGATAGTTAAAGTGTTTCCGGTAATGTCAGCGGAGATGGATTCGGAACGTGTCTCATAACCGTTGTATGTACTAGAGTGAATTGCATATACATCAACTTCCTCTTCCACATTTTTTTGTTTCGCTTCTGTCATAAAAATAACTTGCGAAAGCATAATTAATAGAATTAACTTTTTCATATTTGCGTTTTTTTTCGCAAATATAAAATGGCTATTCTATATTTTCAATACAAAAATAGTGAAAAAAAGTAATATAAAATATATAACAATTTGATTATATGAATATTATTGATTACAAATATTCATTAAGAAAGAGTGTAATTCGTTGTTTTTGATTCCTAAAATTGAACAGATGTTCTTTTTTCGTATTCTTATGCTATTATAAGTTACACCTAATAATGAAGAAATCTGCTTGTCCTTTAAATCTATTATCGCAAGACTGAGATAATATAAGTCTTCCTTTTTCAGTTTGCTATATTTGCATGCTATGCCGTCTGTGAAATTATTTACATATAGACTTGCTGAATTTAATAAAATAACTAATTCTTCTGGTTTTAGAGGAGTGAGGATGTTGGTATCTATGTTTCTTGCGAACAGATCGTTTATCTCATTGAGAATTTTAGAACAGACTTTTGATTTAAGATAAGACTCGATGCCGGCATTAGTGGTATAAGTGTTATCGTTATTATTAGAAGAACGGATTATATCTAATTTGTTTTTAAATTCAGATAATTCAAGTTTGTATTTATTTACTTCTTCTTTTTTTTTCTGTAATTCTATATTTTTGCTTTTTATTTTACCTTCAATCAAAGAACTCCTGAATTTCATATCACTAAGATTGTGTCTTGTTTCATCTATCTCCGCTTTTAATTTCTCTATTTCTTCTATATATGCGATTATCAGTTCTTCTTTGTTTTTGTTGTCTTTGTTTATTATGTTGATTCTAGCTTCATTTTCATCAACGTTATTTTGAAGTCTTTTCAAATCCCTTTCTTTTGCCAACAAATCGTTTTCTATCTTCTTGATGTCAGCATTTTTATATGATATTTCCAATTCTTTTATCGACAGTTCATTTTTTAGGGACTCAATATCAGACTTATTGTGCTCTGTTATTTCAACAAGTTTCTTTATTTCAGATTCTTTATACTCTATTTCTTTGCTAATTTCATCGATGCTTTTTTCTTTGATTGCTAGATATTTATCTTTTCTTTTAGATTTATACCATATTAAAATTATAATGACAAAGGCTGCGAATACAAGTGCAGAAAGTGATATAGCAATAACTTTTGTTCTTGTTCTACTTATTAATTTTTCCTTTTCAACTTTTCTTTCTTTGTATTTGTCGTAAACATCTTGAAGTTGATTGTTCTTTAAATTCTTATTAACATCGTATATAGATATTCTAGAGGTAATTTCATCGTAATACGCTTTCTTTTCATAATCATCTGTTGAGGCATATATTGCAGAAAGTTTGATGGATGCTGTAATTTTTATGCTTGGGATATTGCTGTTTATACTTTTATCAAAATAATATATAGCAGAATCATATTCCTTATCCTCCATATACATATCACCTAATATGTTATAATACGAATGTATAAGATTTGTATTCACAATTCTATCAATATTGGTTTTAATTATATTATATGCGCTATCTTTCTCTCCATTATCAAACAATATCTTTGCAATGTTCTTTTCAAGGTCTATTCTATTTGCTAAAACCGGATTCATTTTTAGAGACCTGTTATAATACAACAAAGCGCTGTCAGATTTCCCGTTAAGTTGATAAACATTGCCTAATTCTTTTAAGACATTAGCTTTGAATGCTGTGTCATTAATTAATTCTATAAAATCCAAAGACTTCTTATATTTCAACATAGATAGGTCACAATAGCTTTCATTATAGAACAATCTTCCTAATCTTGTATAAATCAACGCCACAAACCTTATCTTTTTGTAATCCTCAGGATTGTCAATAGGCTTCTTCACCTTAGCCTTTAGCCATTTGTCATTATCCGTCATTTCTTCCATTATCTCCAAAGCAATGAGATAATGCTCGCAAGCACCAACAATGTCGTCTTTTTCCGTGAGACCCACAGCGTGGTAGTAGTGCGCTTTAGCAGTTGTCAGCTGTCGGCTTTCAGCTATCAGTCTGTTTCCATCGTCAGCTTCTTTACCAAACAATCTCCAACGCTGACCGCTGATAGCTGACGGCTGATAGCTATCAAAAAACTCCATCGCTGCTTTTACTTCTTCGAAATTATATTGCGGGAGGTAGTTTTTATATAAGGAATCTGCTTTACGAATTTGGGATTCGTAAAAGTCAACAGACAACGGACAACTGTCAACAGTCCTTGTGTATGCGGTCGCTGAGCTTGTCGAAGCGCCGAGAGTTGTGCCTTCGACAGGCTCAGGCACCGTGCACAAAGTCTGTTGTCCGTTTACTGTTGTCTGTTGACCTTGCAAGCCGAAGGCTAATAATATAAAAACTACAAGTGTTCTCATTACAGGGCTTTGATGTAATCTAATATCTGTTCGGCATGAATCTTTGTCTTTATTTCTTTTGCGTTGAAGATTTTTTCTATCACTCCGTCTTCGTTGACGAGATATGTGGTTCTTATTGTTCCAATTGTGCGGCGTCCGCAAGCGACTTTCTCACCCCAGCATCCTAACTCTTGAAGTAATGTCGTTTCAGTATCTGCTATGAGTGGAAACTCAAGTCCTTGTGCATCAGCGAATTTCTTTTGAAGCTCTTTCTTGTCTTTGCTTACTCCAATTATTGAGTAACCAGCAGCTTCCAGTTCTGCCTTATGTGCTTGTAATGAGCATGCTTCGGCGGTGCATCCGCTTGTGTTGGCTTTTGGATAACTGTAAAGCACGAGTTTCTTGCCTTTGAAATCGCTGCTCTTAATTTCGTTGCCGTCTTGGTCTATGCCTAATATTTCTGGTATTCTATCTCCGATATTCATGTTTTCTATTTTTAAATGTTATTTTATTACTTTATAAACTTGATTGTTAATCTTGACGAAATATATTCCTGGAGTCCAGTCTGATGTTTCTATTGTTGCGCTGTTTTCACATTCTTCAGAATATATTTTCTGACCTAATGGGTTATAAATGTCTATTGTTAAATTATTTTCACCAATAATATTGATGTAATCTTTTGCTGGGTTAGGATATATTAATAAGGTGTCGTCTTTTGTCTCAATGATACTTGCGCCAGTTTGATTCTCGTATGCGCCAATATCAACCTGACCTTTTACGATTCTTATATCATTGTTGATGTCTTTCTCTGAAACGTTGTCGTAAGACTTGTCTCCGGCGTTGATTAATACAGAACCATCTATAATGTAATAGTCGTTGTTGTCAGGATCTCTGAACAAAGGGTAATTTTGGTTGTCGTTGCCGCTGTTGTCGGCAGATAGTATGATGATGTTGGTTCCTTCGTAATCACCTTCAACGGCGCAATTGAACAATTGAGACTCGCCTTCAATCTGGTTTGACTCACCGTTAGCGGTGTTGTTCCAGAAGACGGAGTTGTAGAACTTGCTGTATTTGCTTTCGTTGTAGAGTCCGCCAATGCTGTTCTGTGCTTCGTTTCTTACTATATTGCAATTGGTCATTGTCATTTGTCCTTTGTTGTAAATGGCTCCTCCATCAGCAGCATAGTTCATGGCGAAGACACAGTTTATCAGTTTTGGTTTTTTGTTTGAGAAGACGTAGTAAGCACCGCCTTTTGTCGTTGCAGTGTTGTTGAAGAATTTGCATTCTGATAGTGTTAATCCGTTGATGTCGAAAATGGCGCCACCCATCGAAGCCGAGTTGTTTTCGAATAAACAGTTGTCGAAAATATTGAGAGTGTTGTTGTTTAATGGTGATGTTGTATATACAGCTCCGCCTTGTCCGTTGGTGCTGTTATTGATGAACTTGCAATTATAGAAACGGCTGTTTGAACTGAGCGATAATCCGCCGCCAGAGCCGGAATTGCCGTTTTGAATAGTGAAGCCGTCAATGATAGAATATGTTGAAGTTGAGAAATGATCGTATTGATATAATACGCGTCTTTGGTTCTCTCCATCAAGAATTGTTGGATTGGCTTCAAAGTCTCTTTGGTTTATATCGAAATCAGCACTTTCGTTTCCGCTGAAGCCTCCGTATATTCTGTTTTTTGAGTAGAAGCAGAATGCTCCGTTTTCGTCAGAACTGTCTCCGTAGTATGTGCCGGATTTTACCCAGACTTGTGTGATGCCGTCTGATGCTATTGCAGTGGCGTATTCTAGTTTTGAGGTAGCGTTTTCCCATGAAGAACCGTCACCTTCGCCGTCTGCTGCGACGTAGATTATGTTGTTTTCATCGGCATTTATTGGCAATGGTATGATATTCATAACGATGGCCTGGTTTTTATAAAAGCCGCCTGCGTCGTCTATGCTGTAGAAGCCATCGCTAATTCCGCTCCATCCCATATTGAAATGGAAGTAATCGTTGTTGTCGTAGCCGTCGCAGACTATAGCGTGACCGCCAGGTTCTCCTGTGCCAGAGAAGTACATCGGCTGCTCTTTGTCGAGTTCGCTTTTCAGCAAAGCAATCCATTGCTCATCTTGGTAATTAGAACGTTCTACGTACTTTGCTGCTGAATATCCGAAATAAGAGCGCATTGCAGTCTCTACATTTTTCGATTGCGCGCCGCTTCCGTCAGGACCGAAATTCATGTTGACACTGACGCCGCAATGATACATTAAAGTTGCAATCGCGTCATTGTCGCTCCATATCTGGTTAGGCATTTCGCCCCATTTGTATGTGGTGCTTCCGAAATCAGCTGACAAATTGCCGTATTTGGTGTGTGTGTATTCGTGAGAGCCTTTGCCTGTCTCTGGGTAGTTCCAATATTTCATGACTTGCGACATGGCGCAGGCAACGCATCCGGCGTATGCTCTGTCGCATGGACCGAAATTGTCGAAAGGTGCGTATTCATTGTAAAAGCAATCCTGATTCCATTGTGTCTGAATCAGCGGAGCGACGATATCTCTGGTTTTGCTTCTGATGTCGTTTGATTCTAATTCTTCCCACATCTTTAGGCAAGATTCTTCAATGTCGTTTTCGTTTTCCTTTAAATAATTGATGGTGTTGCTGTAGTTGTTGATGAAATATGAGGCAGTTGCTGGTATTTCCTCTCCGAAATTATTTTTGAAAGAGTAGGCGAGGATAGGATTCGTTTCTTTCAACGCAGAAACAATTACAAAACCACCGCCTTCAACATTAAAAATGTATAGGTTTGCTTGCTTGTCTGTGCCTATTTCTGTATGTGTTAATTTAAGGATGGGATTTGTTATGTTGCTGTTGTGCGAAATGAAGTTTGTTCCTATTTTTCTTGCAATGTTTTCATTGACAATATTTTGAGAATTTACATTTCCTAAAGAAATCGCGATAAGTAAGACTGAAAATATGAATTTGATCTTGTTTTTCATTAGATATATAATTTATTCGCAAATGTAACAATTTTCCCCGAACATTTTTTGCCGGGAAATAAAAACTTAAATAAACCCCTATATTAATTAATAAGGTGTAGTCTTTTTTTCTAATCATGACCTCGCGCAAGCCTTCGGAAGTTCCGGGATTCTGTATTTTTGGGTTCTGTATTATGGCGTTCCGGCGTTGCCGTCGGGCTTTCCGCTGTATCTTTTCTCGCTCCGTTCGCAAAGGATGCCGCTCCAATCCCTAGCGCAGGGGGCGCTCCTGATGGCGGGAGCCTTCCTCTTTTTGGGGGGAATGGCCCTCTGTATTAATTAATAAGGTGTAATTCTGTCTTCTTATCATAGCCGCGCGCAGTCCTTCGGGAGTTCCGGGATTCTGTATTTCAGGGATTCCATGTTGTCGCGTTCCGCTTTTCCGTGATTTTCCCGTGATTTGTGATATTTTCTGCGTCTCTTTCCTCCGGAATCCCTCGGAAATCCTCCTTGGGCGCCCTTTTTTTGGGGTTAAAAGCCGCGTCATTCTGTTTTCTTGTCCGTGTAACCGGCTGTTTTTCAGCGCGTGCCGAAAAAGTTAGAAATAATTGAAAAATATTTCGCAAAAGTGTTGGAGGGAAAGGAAAAA
>JAZOQH010000026.1:0-9609 GCA_045655965.1 Bacteroidales bacterium
CACGACCGCTATCTTATCATCGATGATGAAGTATGGCTCTTGGGAGCTTCGGTGAAAGATATGGGAAGAGGATTGTGTACCATCATCAAACTTGGTTTCACTCCAGAAGAAATATTAAAAAGAATATAATTTAAAGATAAACCCAAGCTGAACGCTGAACGCTGAACGCCGACAGCCGACAGCCGACAGCCGACAGCAAAAAAAATTTTCAATTTTCACCTTTCAAATTTCAATTTAATTAACCCTCACTGACAGCTGAACGCTGACAGCTAATAGCTAAAGAAATGAATCGTATATATCTCTGCCTTGCTCACATGAGCGGCAACGAACAAAAATTCATACAAGAGGCTTTCGACACCAATTGGGTGGTGCCTCTCGGTCCTAATGTCAACGGCTTCGAAAAAGACCTCGAAGATTTCGTAGGAGAAGACAAGAAAGTCGTAGCTCTCTCTGCCGGCACCGCTGCCATACACTTAGCGCTGCTCGCCTGCGGCGTGGGTCCCGGCGACGAAGTGCTAGTGCAGAGTTTCACCTTCTGCGCCTCGGCAAATCCTATCACATACCTCGGCGCTACTCCTGTCTTCATAGACTCAGAGCCAGACACATGGAACATGGACCCTCAACTTCTCGAAGAGGCTATCAAAGACCGTATCGCCAAGACAGGCAAGAAACCTAAAGCTATAATTCCAGTAGCACTCTACGGCATGCCTTATAAAATCGAGGAGATAATGGAAGTAGCTAACCGCTACGAGATTCCTGTCGTAGAAGACGCCGCCGAAGGCTTCGGTTCTAAATATAAAGGTCAAGTTTTGGGAACATTCGGTAAATATGGAGTGCTCTCGTTCAACGGCAACAAGATGATAACAACATCAGGCGGCGGCGCACTCATCTGCAGCAACGATGCGGATAAACAGGAAATCATGTTCTACGCAACACAGGCTCGCGAGAATTATCCTTACTACCAACATGAAAAAATCGGCTTCAACTACAGAATGTCTAACATATGCGCAGGCATAGGCCGCGGCCAGATGACAGTAGCCGACGAACATATAAAACATCATCAACGTCTTTTCCAACTCTATAAAGAACTTCTTAAAGATGTCGAAGGCATCAGACTTCAAGAGAATCCATCTTCAGATTACGACAGCAACTACTGGCTCAACACAATAACAATAGAGCCTTGGGTTAAAGTAAAAGGCGAAGAGAACGCTTACGCCGCTACATTGAACGGAGCCGTCGGAGGAGCAGGCAGCGTCACTCATGAAGCAAAGTCATTGACTACAGACTGCCAGCCAAACAATAACGTCGAGGCATTACGCATCGCCTTGGATAAAGCAGGTATCGAAGCACGTCCGCTCTGGAAACCAATGCACAAACAACCTGTATATAAAGACGCACCAGCTTACGTCAACGGCGTCAGCGAAGAACTCTTCAAGAAAGGAATGTGCCTCCCATCAGGACCATGTGTATCTGAGGAAGATGTGAGATATATAGTGAAGTGTATAGTTGAGAGTGTAGAGTGTAGAGTGTAGGGATAAAAAATCAAAAGTTTAACAAACCAAAAATTATAAAATTGTTTATGAGCCTATTTAATTACAGAAAATTAATTGTTTATCAAAAATCAAAGGTATTAGTCAAAAGGACTTATGAATTATTAGAAAGATTTCCATCTACAGAAAATTTTGCATTATGTAATCAATTGCGGAGAGCGTCTATTTCTATTACTTCTAACATAGCAGAAGGTGTTAATCGTTTTTCAATAAAAGACAAGAAACATTTTGTTGAAATCGCATATAGTTCTTTGATGGAAGTGTCAAGTCAGTTTGAAATTGCAGAAGAATTAAATTACATAACAACCGAAGAAAGGATTAGCATTGACGTATTAGTCGATGAAATCGCAAGATTATTATCTGGACTGAGAAAATCCTATATATAATTAACAGAATAATCCCCTCTCTACACTCTAAACCCTAAACTCTAAACTCTAAACTAATATGAAAAGATACTGTCAAACATTGTCTCTTGTCAACGACCCTGAGTTAATCGAGAAATACGTTGAAGTTCATTCTCATGTATGGCCTGAGATTATTGAAGGTCAACGCGAGGTTGGAATTTTAGATATGCAGATCTTCATTAAAGATAATCTGCTTTTTATGATATGCGACACCGTCGATGACTTCGACTGGCAACGCGATATGGCACGCCTCGCCACACTCCCACGCCAAGCAGAATGGGAAGCCTACGTGGCACAGTTTCAAGGATGCAAAGCAGATGCACGTTCCGATGAGAAATGGCGTTTGATGACAAGGATATTTTAGTGTAGTGTGTAGTGTGTAGAGTGTAGTGTGTAGTGTGTAGAGTGTAGAGTGTAGAGATCTAAACTCTAAACCCTAAACTCTAAACTCTAAACTCTAAACTTTACACTAAAAATACTATCTTTGCAAAAATTGTCTTATATGAACAACAATCATCTTATAATAATGGCTGGCGGAGTCGGTTCTCGCTTCTGGCCTATGAGCACTCCTGAAAAGCCAAAACAATTTATCGACGTATTAGGCATCGGTAAATCTCTTATTCAACTTACAGTAGAACGTTTCGACACAGTGATTCCAGTAGAAAACGTATGGATAGTCACTTCAGAGAAATATAAGAACATCGTCATGGAACAACTTCCAGGAGTCCCTGAGAATCAGATACTCCTAGAGCCTTGCATGAGAAACACCGCTCCTTGCATCGAATACGTAAGCCGTAAGATCTACGCCAAATATCCAGATGCTAACCTCGTGTTCTCTCCTGCAGATCACATCGTCCTTGACGTCAACACCTTCCGCGAAGTCATTAAAAACTCTTTGAACTTCACCATAAACCGCGAGGCTATCTTGACACTCGGCATGATGCCTACACGCCCTGAGACAGGATATGGTTATATACAATCCTGCGGATGTCAACAGTCAACAGTCAACAGTCAACAGTCTGATTCATGTAGAGACGTCACCCCTGTGGCGTCTAATATCCATAAAGTAGAATCTTTTAAAGAGAAACCAAATTTAGAGACAGCGAAATCCTACCTCAACGAAGGCGGCTACTATTGGAACGCCGGCATCTTCATCTGGAACGCTAAAATGGTTGTCAACACAATCTCTAAATTAGTCCCAGACCTCGCTTCAGTATTCGATAAGATAGAACCTTATTTCTATACAGAACAAGAACAAGAGATAGTAAACCAATATTTCCCAACATGTCCTAACATTTCCATCGACTATGCCGTGATGGAAAAATCAAAAGAAGTATTCGTCTATCCTGCCAGCTTCGGATGGAGCGACCTCGGAACTTGGGGCAGCCTTTACACTCATCTCGAACAGGATGAAAACAAGAACGCTACAGTCGGCAACAACATCAACCTCGTGGATTGTAAAAACTGCGTCGTACACACTCCTGCAGAACGTAAAGTCGTAATACAAGGTCTCGACAACTACATCATAGCCGAAAGCGACAACACATTGTTAATCTGCAGAAAAGAAGACGAACAGAAAATCAAAGACTGGCAAAAATAAAAACTGACAAATTATATCTATATGAGAAAACTTATCAAGAAACTGGCTCTCGCACTATTTAAAGGAAGATATGCTCCACAATCTTTTTCAAAATGGTTAGTGCTACTTTTCGATTGTTTCATATTTTTCACATCATTCTGGTTATATGTATTCGTCAAATACATATATCACATAAATAACCTGAGTGTTATCACCAGAATATTCCATATAGAGATAATTCATTTCATACCGCTTTTCATCATATTCTTAATAAATGTCTTTATCTTCGGTTCTTACCAAGGACTGGTCAGATACAGCGGTTTCAGCGATATCAAGAAACTAGCCTATGTAAGTATTGGCACATTCATACTGGCTTTCATGACAAAGTCCATAGCCATAAACCACTTACCTATAAGCTTAATCCACAAATGGTTCGTCTCTCATACTGAGGTGGTCTTCATATCAATGTTAGCTTTCTTGATAATGACCTTGTCGAGACTGGTAATCAGACGTATCTACAACGAGAATATTAGCCATAAACAAGAACCTATCAACACAATAATATATGGTGCAGGCGATGCTGGTATAATTACGAAAAATGCATTGGAACAAGATACTTCAGCATATTATAACGTAATCGCTTTTGTTGACAATTCATCCAAGAAAATAGGTAAATCCATCAATGGCATTCCTGTGCTTAGCCCATCAAAGCTACATAACAAAGAATTCGTCCAGAAAAATAATATCAAACTCATCATCTTCGCTATTCCAAGTCTTGAAAACGACGAGAAGACTAAAATCATCAACGAGATAATTGACCTAGGCATTAACGTGAAATCTGTTCCACATCTCAACAACTGGATAGATAACAAGCTGACAGCAAATCAGATTGAAGATATCAAGATTGAAGACTTGTTAGGAAGAGAGCCTATAGTATTAGGTAAAGAGAATGTGACAGAAGGCCTCAAAGGCAAGGTCATTATGGTGACAGGAGCTGCTGGTTCAATAGGCAGCGAGATTTGTCGCCAGGTACTTCATTATAAGCCAAAGAAACTGATATTGGTAGACCAAGCAGAATCGCCATTGTATGATATTCAGTTTGAACTGAGAAACAACGAGCCTTATCGTTCCTTTAACATCCCAATGGAATTTGTCATAGGCAACGTGAAGGATTATGTCAAGATGCGCGATGTGTTCAGCAAGTATCAGCCTCAGATAGTATATCATGCTGCTGCATACAAACATGTTCCTCTTATGGAAGAGTTCCCTTACGAAGCAGTATTCGTCAACGTGCTAGGAACTAAGAACATCGCAGATCTGGCAATAGAATTTGAAGTTGAAAAATTCGTGATGGTCTCCACCGACAAAGCAGTCAACCCTACCAACGTAATGGGAGCGACTAAACGCATCGCTGAAATTTACACACAAAGCCGTCATACAGAAAAAACAGCATTCGTGACTACACGTTTCGGCAACGTATTGGGTTCTAACGGTTCTGTTATACCTTTATTTAAGAAACAATTGGCATACGGCGGTCCTCTCACTGTGACAGACAGAAATATCATCCGCTATTTCATGACAATACCAGAAGCTTGCAGCCTCGTACTTGAAGCTGGGACTATGGGTGACAAGGAAGATATCTTTGTCTTCGATATGGGTGAACCTGTAAGAATATACGACCTGGCAAAGAAAATGATAAAACTATCAAGAAAAGAAGGCGTCGAGATAGAGATAACAGGCTTACGTCCAGGCGAGAAACTTTATGAGGAGCTGCTTTCCACAAAAGAAAACACCATACCAACAGAACATGCTAAAATCATGAGAGCCAAGGTGCGTCGTTACACACAAGAAGAAGTGAACGAAAAAATAAAGACTCTCATCAACTTGATTCCAACATGCGACAACTTTAAAATCGTTGCCCAGATGAAGAAAATAGTACCTGAATTCATCAGCAACAACTCCATTTATTCATGCCTCGACACAAAAGAAAATTAATATGAAAAAAATCTTAACACTTTTATTATGCTTGTTTTCAATAAGCAATATCTTCTCTCAAGAAACTCTCATCCCTCTCAACGATGATTATGAGATGGAAATACAAGCCGCTGCGTACAGCTCGGCTTACCGCTTTCACACAGCATCTAAATCATGGTCAGAATATCAGTTCAAGGACATTTTGAATATAGATAGCCTTAACAAATCACAGTTCATAGTCAAAGACTTCAACAAAAAATGGAAGAACTATGCCTGGAATGCCATCTTCAACACCGATTTCATAGGATTCAAATCTGACGACTATTACATCGCCATCAACCCAATCGTCGATTTCGACTTAGGCAAAGACAATGGCAAAACCACTTGGGTCAACACACGCGGTGCGGAAGTAAAAGGAACTATCGGCGACAACTTCGCTTTTTATAGCAACATCAGAGAAAACCAAACCGTCTTCCCAGACTATGTAACACAATATATAAAAGAAAACCATGTAGTCCCAGGCCAAGGATGGGATAGACCTTTCAAACAAACTGGTTTTGATTATGCCAATGCTTCTGCATATATCGCGCTGCGTCCTATGCCATGGCTGCAAGGAGTGCTCGGCTACGGAAAGAACTTCATCGGCGACGGCTACCGTTCCTTGATATTGTCAGACAATGCTCTTGCATATCCATACCTAAAACTCACAGCTGATGTATGGAACATTCAATATACTTGTCTCTATTCTCAAATGTCTGACAAAAACAAACTTCTCAACGACGATACATATCCAAGAAAATATACCATCATACATTATATAGACTGGGCTGTGACAAAACGTCTCAACCTAGGTCTGTTCGACGCCATGGTATGCAGAGCACAAGACGATAACGGAATAAAAAGAGGCTTTGATTTACAATATATAAATCCTATCCTATTCTTACGCACAACAGACTATTACACAGGCAATTCACCTGACAACGCATTGCTCGGCGCATCCGCAAGCTATATCTTAGGCAAACACACAACATTGTACGCTCAGTTTGTCATGGACGAAATGACAGTGAAAGAATTTATCGGATTCAACGGATATTACGCAAACAAGCAATCATACCAATTTGGTATGAAAAGCTATAACAGCTTAGGAATCAAGAACCTCTTCCTTCAAGGAGAATTCAATCTCGTAAGACCTTATATGTATTCTCATCATAGTGGAGAAAGCAATTACGGTCATTATAACCAATCTCTAGCTCATCCTTGGGGAGCTAACTTCTATGAAATCGTTGCAAGAGCGCAATACAACTACAAGCGTTTCTATTTCCAATACAAGATGAACTACGGCCAATGGGGCGACGACATCACAACAGAAGACGGAGAGTTCCAATATTACGGACATGACATCTATCATGATTACAGCGATTATTACCATATTGACGGAACACATGGACTATATGGACATTATATGCTCACTGGTGAGAAAAACACCTTAATGATGAATAACTTCGTAGTATCATGGCTCGTCAATCCTTCATACAATCTTAATGTCTTTGCCGACATCACCCATAGAAACCAAAGCATTGAGGGAGGAAGTCAGTATAATAATTTCATCATAAACTTCGGCATAAGAACGACATTAGACAGAAAGTATTACGACTTTTAATCTGAGCAATAGAATATTGTCGGTGAATAATTATGAGTAAAAAATCTATTTTCATAAAATATCTGTTCGACAAGATAGCTGCATTTTTAGGAATAATCGTATTATCTCCGGTAATTCTGATAATATTCATTATTCATAAAATTGTCATGCCTGGCGGAAGCTTCATATTCAAACAAGAAAGAGTAGGGCAGTATGGCGTAATTTTCAACATATACAAAATAAGGACTATGAAAAACAATGTTGAAAACAATGACAACTTCGTCACAACAGCCAACGACGACAGAATCCTACCTTTCGGCAAATGGCTCCGCAGAACAAAACTAGATGAGATAGTAGAACTCATAAATGTATTAAAAGGCGATATGAGTCTGGTGGGACCACGTCCAGATGTTGAAGGATATGCCGATAAACTAGAAGGCGATGACAGAAAAATCCTTGAACTGCGTCCAGGCATAACAGGTCCAGCATCTCTCAAATATATAAACGAAGAAGAGATACTCGCAAAAGTAAGCAATCCTAAACAATACAACGACGAAGTCATTTTCCCTGACAAAGTAAAGATAAATCTAGAATATTACGATAACAGAACCTTCTGGGGAGATATTAGAATTATAATCAATACTATTTTCAGATAAAACCGACTAATGGCTAACGACTAATGACAAAGGTTTTAGTTCAAAGTTCAATGGTCTTCAATTCCTAATTAAAATATGGTTTCCATAATAACTCCAGCATATAACAGCGAGAAATTCATTGCTGAAACTATACTTTCGGTATTGGCACAGTCGTACCAGAATTGGGAGATGATTATAGTTGACGATTGCTCCACCGATAAAACTGCAGAGATCGTTGCTTCATTTCAAGAGAAAGATTCCAGAATAAAATACATATATAATTCTACCAACAAAGGTTCTGCTTTTTCACGCAATATAGCATTGCAAAAAGCCAAGGGAAAATGGATAGCCTTTTTAGACAGCGACGATTTGTGGCATCCAGAAAAACTCGAGAAACAAATCGAGTTCATGACAAGAAACAACTATCATTTTTCATACACCAACTATTGCGAAATTGATGAATCATCGGAAGAAAAAGGCATTTTGATTACAGGCCCTAAAGTCATATCTGAAAAAAAGATGAGAGCTTACTGCTGGCCAGGATGCCTTACAGTAATGTATGACGCCGAGAAAATAGGATTGATACAAAGTGCTGATTTAGAGATAAACGAAGAATACGCTATCTGGATTAAAATCTCTAAAATGACCGACTGTCATCTTCTTGATGAAAATCTTGCAAAATATCGCAGACACAAAAAATCATTAAGCAATAAATCGTATTTCAGATTGATTAAATGGCATTATCTAATGTTCAGAAAATCTGAAAACAAAAACATAGTCACATCAGCAATATTGACTATCAATAACTTATTCTTCGGAACAATAAAAAAGATAATTTACAGACGCTCTTACTGATGGACATAAATCAATATAGATATTATAAAGGTGCATGGATTTTTTTGGAAGAAAACAAAGAAACACTTCTTTCAAAAGAAGAAAGCAAACAGCTGCTTAAAAAAGGCGGCTTGATGGTTCGTAATATCTATGATTTTGATTGCAAGGAAGAAACACCATTCTGGTTTGTCATAAAAGATAAAACAGAAGATATTTCAGAATTGCCTTTTTCAGCAAGAAGAAACATCAGAAGATCTTTAAGATTTTATGATATTAGGAAAATAAGCCTAGAAGAATTTTCAGAAATAGCATTTCCGATAATAACATCAGCACAGAAATCATACAAAATCAAATGCCATATAATAAATAGAAAGGAATTTGATGAGATGATTAAAAGATACGAAAATGAAGCTGACAAAGAATTCTGGGTTGCTGAGCGCAAGGACAACAAAGAAATAGTTGCCGTTTCTATTAATAGAATAAAGAGCGACAGCTGCGAATATGACGATATGAAATGTAAGCCTGAAGCTTTAAAAGACAGAACATATCCATATTATGGACTTATTTATACCATGAATAGATATTATCTTGAAGAGAAAGATAAGAAATATGTCAGTGACGGCAGCCGTTCTGTAAGCGAACATTCCAACATTCAGGAGTTTTTAATGCATAATTTTAGGTTTAGAAAAGCATATTGTAAACTCCATATTTTCTACAAATGGTGGTTTTTTGTCGTCATAAAAGTGCTTTTTCCATTCAGAAATATGGTTATTTCCAACAAAACAAAAGCTGTTTTAAGGATGCACGAGTATTTTTGCAACTTACAACAAATTAAATATCAATAACTTACGATAAAAATAAAAATATTTTAAAAAAAGTTAAAAAAAGTCTTGTCGGGATAAAAAAAAGATGTACCTTTGCAATCGCAAAACGGAGATAAAAAACGTTGCAAACGCCTCCTTAGCTCAGTTGGTTAGAGCATCTGACTGTTAAT
>JAZOQH010000027.1:0-69386 GCA_045655965.1 Bacteroidales bacterium
TCTCTGCTACTTTAAGTCTCTAATTGAAAACGAATTAAATCTATTTATTAATTAAAATTTTGAAAGTTATGTTAAAAGGACACCCAAAGGGTTTGTTAGCTGCTGCTCTCAGTAACATGGGAGAAAGATTCGGCTACTACATCATGAACGCGGTTCTCGTGTTGTTCCTCTGTTCAAAATTCGGTTTGAACGAAGCTGTTAGTGGAACTATTTATTCATTCTTCTATGCAGGTATCTACCTTCTCAGTTTGATCGGTGGTCTTATCGCTGACCGCACTCAAAACTACAAAGGTACTATCCAAAAAGGTTTAATGACAATGGCTGCAGGTTACATCCTCTTAGCTATTCCTATCACAGCAACAGCTGGCAACCAAGCATGGTTATTACCATTAACATGTTTTGCTTTATTCATGATTGCTTTCGGTAACGGTTTATTCAAAGGTAACTTACAAGCTATCGTAGGTCAAATGTACGACAACTTCGAAGCTGAAGCTGCTAAAGAAGGCCCAGAAGCTCTTAAAATAGCAAAAGACAAGAGAGACTCAGGTTTCCAAATTTTCTACGTTTTCATCAATGTTGGTGGTTTGATCGCTCCATTCGTTGCTCCATTACTCCGTGAATGGTGGTTAGAAACAAACGGTATGGTTTACAACCCAGCTCTCCCAGCTTTATGTCACCAATTCCTCAACGACGCTGCTGGCATGGGTGCTCAAGCAATGCAAAACCTCAATGAAATGATGGCAGCTGTTGGCGGCAATGTTGCAGATATGGCAGCATCATGCGCTAACTACTTACAAATCTTCAACGAAGGTATCCACTATTCATTCATCGCTTCTGTTGCAGCTATGTTAATCTCTTTGACAATATTCATCACAAACCAAAAGAGATTCCCTACACCTGCTAAGAAAGAAAAAGTTGAATCAGGTTCATATACTGAAGAAGAAAAACTCGCTATGGCTAAAGAAATCAAACAACGTTTGGCAGCTTTATTCGCAGTTTTAGGTATCGTTATCTTCTTCTGGTTCTCATTCCACCAAAACGGTATGTCATTGTCATTCTTCGCACGTGACTTCGTCGATTCATCAGCAGTAGCTCCTGAAATCTGGCAAGCTGTTAACCCATTCTTCGTTATCGTTCTTACTCCAATCATCATGGGTATCTTCGCTGTATTAGCAAGAAAAGGTAGAGAAGTTTCAACTCCTCGTAAGATCGCTATCGGTATGTTCATCGCTGGTTTAGCATTCTTGTTCTTGGCTATCTTCTCATATATGAAAGGTTATCCATCAGCAAACGAATTCAAAGCATTACCAATCGCTGAACAAATGGCAGAAAAATCACACTGGTGGGTTCTCATCGCTGTTTACTTCTTCTTAACAGTTGCTGAGCTCTTCATCTCTCCACTCGGTTTGTCATTCGTATCAAAGGTAGCTCCAAAACATATGTTAGGTCTTTGCCAAGGTTTATGGTTAGGTGCAACAGCACTCGGCAACCTCTTATTATGGATCGGACCTCTCATGTACAACGCTTGGCCAATCTGGCAATGCTGGACAGTATTCTTGGTAGTATGTCTCATCTCAATGGGCGTCATGTTCGGCATGGTAAAATGGTTAGAAAGAGTAACTCAATAAGACTAATGACTAATGGCAAATGACTAAAGTTATTGCCTTTAAACTATAAGTTGAAGCGCTACTGTTAAAAGTGGCGCTTTCTTTTTTAAGAATTCAGGATTTCAGAAAATGTAGAGACGTCGCTCCTGTGGCGTCTGATTTTGTGAATTTCTAGAGTTCTATAGTTCTAGAATTCTAAGATTCTTTTCTTGGGCGTTCCGGCAAGCCGTCGGGCTTTCCGCTATATCTTTGCTCGCCATGTTTCCGTCTCGCTCACTCAAGATATGAAATCGGCACTTCGACAAGCTCAGTGACCTCGCCCGTCCCCGAAACCCGTTCCCGATTTGTTCGCAAAGGATGCCGCTCCAATCCCTAACGCGGAGGGGACGGTGTTAAAAAATCAGAACCTCAGAATCTCAGAACCTCAAAATTTTCTGAGGTTTTGAGGTTTTGATTTTCATAGTTTTTTATTATTATTTTTTCTTGTTATTAAATTGAAAAAAAATTACCTTTGCGGATAATAAATCATAAAGTTATAGTATCATGAAAAAATGTCTCTTATTATTTACATTATTCGTCATTAGTATATTCGCGAGTCAATGTTTCGCTCAATCAAACGATCCTTTGAATCAAAGTTCCAAGAAAGTTAACGAAGGATGGAATACAGCGCCAGAACAAGTAATAACAAAGAAGAAAAAGAACGTAAGTGAGAACAAGACTGAGACAGTCGTCAATGTCAAAGAAAGTTCTCCAACCGTTAAGATCAACAATTCAAATCCTGACAAAATCAGCGTTGAGTTGGTATCGCTCATCGGTAACAGAAGTGCTCAGGATGTTGAGATAACAATAAAATTCATCAACCACGATGTAAATAAAAAAATGAGCGTCAAGGATTTTGTCGCATACAATGAAGAAGGAAACGAGTTCAGCGACTATTATCCAGCATCAGGATTAAGCACATTCACCGATGTTCCTGTTAAAGTATCATGGAAATTCGGCAAGATGTTACCTAACAAGAATTCGAAGATTCCAGCACTCTCGTTCAAGATCGACGACTGCATCATCGAGATGAGAGACGTGGTGATTGACTGGAGGTAAGAAGACTACAAGACTACAAGATGAAGCGCTGCTGTTAAAGTGGCGCTTCTTTTTTAAGACGCAGAGACATAAAGACATAAAGACACAAAGACGCAGAGTCGCAGAGTCGCAAAGTCGCAAAGGCAACTATCCACGAAAGAACACGAAACTATACGAAAGATTTTTTTCTTAAAAAAACTCCGTCACTTCCTGAAATCCAAAACTCTGTGTCTTTGCGTCTCTAAGACTTTGAGTCTATATCTTCTGAGATTTTGAGTTTCTGAATTTCTAATATTTTAATAAGGTCTTTTTTTCTTATTTTTGCAGAAAAATAAGAAAGATAAAAAATTATGTTTAAAGGTCATCCAAAAGGGCTTTACGCCCTCGCATTAGCCAATACTGGCGAACGTTTTGGTTATTACACCATGCTTGCTATCTTCGTACTTTTCTTGCAAGCTAAATTCGGTTTCAACGAAGCACAAGCCGGCAACATCTACGGCATCTTCTTAGGTTGTGTTTATTTCATGCCTCTCATCGGCGGTATCCTCGCCGACCGTCTCGGTTACGGCAAAATGGTTAGAGCAGGTATCGTGGTCATGTTCCTAGGCTACCTTCTCCTCGCAGTCCCAATGATGGGCGCGACAGCGAAAGTCACCATGTTCTCAGCACTCGCACTCATCGCGATAGGAACAGGTCTCTTCAAAGGCAACCTTCAAGTCATGGTCGGCAACCTCTACGACGAGGCTAAGTACAGCCCATTCCGCGACAATGGTTTCAGTCTTTTCTACATGGCTATCAACATCGGTTCTATGTTCGCTCCTATGACAGCGACAAAAGTGACCGACCTCTTCCTCGGCAAAGCAGGATTCACTTACGTGCCACAGATTCCATCACTCGCTCACCAATATCTCGATGGAACAATCTCAGCTGATGCATTGAAATCTTTTGAGACACTCGCAGCACAACAAGGCAACACTGGCGACCTCGCTGCTTTCGCACAAAATTACATCGACTCATTATCAACAGCATATAACTACGGTTTCGGCGTAGCATGTATCTCATTGGTACTTTCAATGGCTATTTACTTGTGCTGCCGCAACTGGTTCAAACATGCTGACGTCAATACAAAACAAGCCAAAGCAATGGCTAACACAACTGTTAAAGTTGAAGAACTCACACCCGAACAGACACGTTCACGCATGACAGCATTATTCATGGTATTCGCTGTCGTCATCTTCTTCTGGATGTCATTCCAACAAAGCGGATTATGCCTCACATTCTTCGCCCGCGACTACACAGCTAGCACAGCCACAGGATTCTCAAGAATAGGATTCAACATCTGGGCATTGACATTAGTCGCTATCTCTGTTTACACATTATTCTCAACATTCCAAGCAGAGACAAAAAAGAACAAGATTGTCAGCGGCGTCATCACCTTATTATTATGGGGCGCAGCTGCAGCATTATATCTCGGCATGCCTGAAACAATAAGCATATTACCACAAGAATTCCAACAATTCAACCCATTCTTCGTCGTTGCTTTGACACCAGTATCAATGGCAGTATTCGGCGCATTGGCCAACAGAGGCAAAGAACCTTCATCACCAAAGAAGATCGGTATGGGTATGGTTGTAGCAGGTTTAGGTTTCGCTATCATGGCGATGGCATCAGTACATTTGTTAAGTCCAGCTGAATTGAAAGCCACAGGCGGCGTAAGCAGCACATTGGTATCACCAAACTGGCTCATCAGCACATATTTGGTTTTGACATTCGCCGAGTTGTTATTAAGTCCTATCGGTATCTCATTCGTAACAAAAGTCGCTCCTCCAAAATATAAAGGCATGATGATGGGCTGCTGGTTCTGCGTCACAGCAATCGGCAACTATTTAACCAGCGTCATCGCCAAGATTTGGGGAACAGGAATGCCATTATGGATGGTATGGGGCGTACTCGTTGTCTTATGCTTGTTATCAGCAACATTCATCTTCTCTATCATGAAGAAGTTAGAAGCAGCAACGAAGGAATGTTAAATAGCTGTCAGCAGTTAGCAGTTAGCTGTCAGCAGTTAGCACTCTACTGATGGCTGAACGCTGAATGCTGATAGCTTAAAAAATGAATTATGGTAAGTCTGTGGCAAATATTCTGGATATTCGCAAAGATCGGGGCCTTCACTATTGGTGGAGGCATCCCGATGATTGCGGCGATAAAGTCGGAACTCGTAAGTCGTAAATGGCTCAACGATGAAGACTTTGTCGATATCATCACATTATCACAAACGGCGCCTGGTTTGTTTGCCGTCAACATTTCCATCCTGACAGGTCATAAACTGCGAGGAACGAAAGGCAGCGTAGTAGCGACAATCGCCAGTTGTCTGCCGCCATTTCTCATCATTTTGCTGGTAGCGATATTCTTCACAAATTTCAAGGATAACGAATATGTTATCAAAGCATTCAAGGGTATCAGACCGGTGGTAGTAGCGCTCATCGGAGTTCCTGTGATTGACATGATAAAAGCCACAAAGATGAAATGGTGGTCATGGGTAATCGTTGTCTTATCGATGACTTTAGTATGTTTATTAAATGTCTCACCTATATATATACTGATATGTGTTATTGTGATAGCAGCATTCATCAGTTGGTATAAAAACAAAGAACATCATGATATATCTTGAGTTATTCTTGACCTTTTTCCTCATCGGGATGTTCACCATAGGAGGCGGATATTCCATGCTTCCACTCATACAGAACGAAGTCGTTACTGTTCATGGCTGGATTGACGAGACTACATTCACCGACATCGTCGCCATCTCACAGATGACGCCAGGACCTATCGGCATCAACTCTGCGACATACGTCGGATATGAGGTATTATTAAAATCGGGAGCATCAGAAATTATGAGCGTTCTTGGTTCTTTCACAGCCACCTTTGCAGTGGTATTACCTTCATTTATAATCGTTCTTCTTTTATGCAAGGTATATGAAGCATGGAAAAATCATCCAATCTTCAGAGGCGTGATGTCGGGATTGAAACCAGCGGTTATCGGACTCATCGGCACAGCAGCCATCACACTCGCCACACCGGAAAACTTCATCGACTGGAAGAGCTTCGTGATATGCGCGGTGGCGTTCATCGCTTTATATTTCAAGAAAGTCGGACCTTTTGCAATAATCGGATTAGGAGCGATAGTAGGGTTGTTGGTGTATTGAAAGACAATTTAACCAAACATATAAAATCCGGGAAATTTCACATCTCGGATTTTCTTTTTTACAATATATTAGAACAACGACTATTGTATCTTACTTTCTTAACAAGAATTAACATCTCTTTCATATTTTCATTAACATCACGTTAAAAAATGTTAAAAACGAGATTTTTTCTTTGCAAATGCTTGGCAAAAAGATGAGGGTGTTGTAGTTTTGCAAGAGAGAACAAGAACGTTTTAATTGCCAAAATTTATGTTATGGAAAAAGTCATCAATAACAAAAAGGAATATTTATTCCTTGACTCATTAAAGGATATTGTAAAGTCTGCAAGACGGTTTGCTTATAATTCCATAAATTTAGCACAGCTGCGTCAGAATTGGCTCATTGGTCAGAAAATAGTAATTCAAGAGCAAAATGGTAATGACAGAGCTGAATATGGAAAACACATTGTTGAAATTGCATCTAAGGAATTGACTGCAGAATTCGGCAAAGGATTTTCTGAACGTAGTTTATGGAAATTTAAGCAATTCTATCTAACATTTAAAGACTTGCAGATTCTGCCGACAATGTCGGCAGAATCTGCACCATTATTAAGTTGGTCTCATTATGAAAGATTGCTGAGGATAAAAGATTCGAATGTAAGGAAATGGTATGAAGAAGAGGCAACAAAACAAATGTGGTCCTACAGAACTCTAAACAGAAATATCAATACATTGTATTATCATAGAATGCTATCATCTCAAGCAAAAGACATCGTTGAACAAGAGATGCATGATAAAACATCAGAATTTCAAAACGACAAGTTATCTTTCATAAAAAATCCTGCGGTATTAGAATTTCTTGGTCTTCCAGAAAACAGAAGCTATACTGAATCAGATTTAGAACAAGCAATTATTGACCAGATGCAGAACTTTCTATTGGAACTTGGTAAAGGTTTTTCTTTTGTAGCTCGGCAACAATTGATTCGTACTGATACATCTGAATTTTACATCGACCTTGTATTTTATAATTACCTGCTAAATTGCTTCGTTATTATCGAATTGAAGAACCACGCTATTACGCATCAAGACATTGGACAACTAGATATGTATGTAAGGTTATACGACGACTTAAAAAAAGGTGAACACGATAATCCTACTATTGGCATTCTTCTGTGTACAGAAACAGACAAAACCATCGCTCGATACTCCGTTCTTAATGACAACAACCAATTATTCGCATCGCAATATATGAATTACCTTCCCACTGAAGAAGAACTACGTCAAGTTATTGAACAACAAAAAGAGATATTTTTATCTCAAAACAAAATTTAGAATAGAATAATAAAGGTCTGTCTTGTAGCAGCCTTTTGCAATAATCGGATTAGGAGCGATAGTAGGGTTGTTGGTGTATTAATATCAAGATATAACAAAAATGCCGTCATCTATATTTTTAGTTGACGGCATTTTTTTATTAATAATTTTTAACATTATTTCGTTACAGGACGTATATGTGAGAAGAAACTTCTGTCGGCTGCGCCAAGATAAAACTCACACATATCCTCACCATGGGCCAAATGATAATAATAAGTAATAGCAGAAGATTTTTTATTGTCATCATTAGGAGTTGAGTTCCAATAGAAAGTATGGCAATCACCATAGTAATAATTACCATATATACTAAAGAATATCGCTTTACCGTTAGGACCTTCTACCAGCACGCCATACTTACCATTACAATAAACATGTCTCCACTCACAACGTGTCAGCAATTCTCTACACTCTTGCTGCGTTGGCATTCTCCAGTTATCGCCCCAGTGAGCAGTAGCAGCATCATATTGAGGATTGCCTGATATATCCTCCATTTCCACATCGATGTGCGAACATTCTGCCATTGGGTCTATCTCGCCCCATGCATAACTATCGCCAGGTTCTTCAGGAGAGCTGCCGCCTACGTTATAACAAGCCCACTTCAATCCGCTTGGAAGACCTAAATCCACATAAGCATAACCGTCGATATAACCATCAGGTTCAGATGGTTCAAGAGCTACATGTAACATTGTAAAGCTTACCACTTCACCATAAGCAACACCCATCTCATTACGTGCGAAAGTCCTTACATAATATGTTGCATTATATGACATATGTTCGAAGTAAAATAAAAATCTAGGATAATAAACGCTATTCTCAAAGGTGAAACATGTGGATTCATTTTCAAAAGAAGGATCGCCATTCGTATCTATCAAAAAACCAAAGGAAGTCAACTCATAACCACCATCGGAGACGATGTTACCATGAACAGTCACGCAAGTAGCAGTAATATCTGTAGGTTTGAGCGTCTCCACTATAGGCAGTCCTTTATATTCGGATGTCATAAATCGTAATGGTTCTCCATAAGCCAAGCCAATCTCGTTACGGGCGTACGCTCTGACAAAATATTCGGTGCTTGGTTCCAGATTTTCCAGTTCGTATAAAAACATCGAGGCGTCGCTGCATTTGATGCTTTCCGATTCATTCTCGAAAGACGGGTCTTCTTTAGTATCCCACAAGAATCCGAACTCGACGTTTTCAAATCCTCCGTCAGAAACGAGTTTACCTACTATAATTGCTGAATTAGATGTAATGTCTTTGACTTCAACAGTCTTGACATCTGGTTTATATTTTTCTTCTTTACATGACAGAAACAAAGCACAGAATAGCACTAAGAGGAGAAATGATTTTGTTTTCATATTAAAATTTTTTAGGTTATGTAACATGTTTAAGTCTTTGCAAATATACGACATGAAAAAGCGAAAGTCAATAGTCAAAAAAAAATTTCTTTCCATTTTTTCAGATTCAAAAAAATATTATATTAGTAGGCGAATAATAAAGTCAAATTTCAAAATAGTCATATAATGAAAAAGGAAATAAAATTCAGTTTGGTTTACCGTGACATGTGGCAAAGCTCCGGTAAATATGTTCCTCGTAAAGACCAATCTTCCCACTGAAGAAGAACTACGTCAAGTTATTGAACAACAAAAAGAGATATTTTTATCTCAAAACAAAATTTAGAATAGAATAATAAAGGTCTGTCTTGTAGCTGCCTTTTGCAATAATCGGATTAGGAGCGATAGTAGGGTTGTTGGTGTATTAATATCAAGATATAACGAAAAATGCCGTCATCTATATTTTTAGTTGACGGCATTTTTTATTAATAATTTTTAACATTTCATTTCGTTACAGGACGTATATGTGAGAAGAAACTCCTATCAGCTGTATAGTTAAAGAACTGCGACATATCCTCTCCATGAGCTAAATACCAAGAATAACAGATGGCATAAGATTTTTCATTGTCATCCTTAGGAGTAGAACTCCAATAGTATATATCATAAGGGAAACCGTAATTAACACCTTCTACGCAAAAGAATATCGCCTTGCCATTAGGTCCTTCCAACAGCACACCATACTCGTCGTTATAATAAACATGACGCCATTCACAATATGTCAGCAATTCCCGACACTCATTATGCGTTGGCATTCTCCAGTCGCCTCCCCAATAAGCACTCGCTGCATCATATTGAGGATTGCCAGAAATATCGTCCATTTCCTCGCCAATATGCGTACATTCTGCCGTCGGATCTATCTCACCCCATGCATAACTATCGCCTGGTTCTTCAGGAGATTGACAGCCTACATTATAACAAGCCCACTTCAATCCACTTGGAAGACCTAAATCCACATAAGCATGACCATTGATATAACCATCTGGCTCTGATGGTAAAACAACTTCTTCTAACATTGTAAAACTCACCACTTCACCATAACCAAAGCCTTTCTCGTTACGTGCAAAAGTCCTGACATAATATGTAGTATTATATGACATATATTTTATGTGTTCAAAAAATAGAGTAACATTATCTTTATTAAAAGAAAAACAATATGATTCATTTTCAAAAGACGGATTCTCATTCGTATCAAGCAGGAAACCATAGGAAATCAAGTCATAACCTCCTTTAGATACGATTCTACCACGAATAGTAACACTAGTAGTGGTAAGATTTTGAGGTTCAAGAGTCTCTACGATAGGTAAGCCTTTATATTCGGATGTCATAAATCGTAATTGTTCACCATAACTTAAACCAATCTCGTTGCGGGCGTATGCTCTGACAAAATATTCGGTGCTTGGTTCCAGATTTTCCAGTCCGTATAAAAACATTGAAGCGTCGCTGCATTTGATGCTTTCTGATTCATTCTCGAAAGACGGGTTTTCTTTAGTATCCCACAAGAAACCAAACTCGACAGTTTCACAATTTCCATCCGAAACAAGTTCACCTACTATAGATGCTGAATTAGATGTAATATCTTTGACTTCAACAGTCTTGACATCTGGTTTTTCTTTTTCTTTTTCACACGAGATAAACAAGGCACATAATAGTGCTAAAAGTAGAAATGATTTTGTCTTCATAACAGAAATTTTTAATAATTTATGCACATGTTCAGTTTCGCAAATATACTATATCAAAAAGCGAAAGTCAATAGTCAAAAAAAAATTTCTTTCCATTTTTTCAGATTTAAAAAAATGTTATATTTGTAGGCGAATAATTAAGTCAAATTTCAAAATTGTCATATATGAAAAAGGAAATAAAATTCAGCTTGGTTTACCGTGACATGTGGCAAAGTTCCGGTAAATATGTTCCTCGTAAAGACCAATTGGAACAAATCGCTCCTATTATTATTAAGATGGGTTGCTTCGACCGCGTCGAATCTAATGGCGGTGCTGCAGAACAAGTTAACTTGCTCTATGGTGAAAATCCAAACCATTCAGTACGTGCTTTCACTGCTGCATTACACAAAGGCGGCATCGAATGTCACATGCTCGACCGTGCTCTCAACGCATTGCGTATGAACCCAGTTCCAGCTGACGTTCGCCAACTCATGTACAAGGTAAAGAAAGCTCAAGGTGTTGACATCACACGTATCTTCTGCGGTTTGAACCACGTTCGCAATATCATCCCTTCAATCCAATGGGCTAACGAAGCAGGCATGATTTCTCAAGCTGCTATGAGTATCACTTACTCACCAGTTCACACAGCTGAATATTACATCGATATGGCTGAAAAACTCATCCAAGCTGGTGCTAAAGAAATCGCTTTGAAAGACATGGCAGGTATCGGCCGTCCATTCTCATTGGGCAAAGTCGTTGCTGCTATCAAGAAACAACATCCAGAAATCAAGATTCAATACCACGGCCACTCAGGTCCAGGTTTGTCAATGGCTTCAATGATTGAAGTTGCACACGCTGGCGTTGACTATATCGACGTTGCTATGGAACCACTCTCATGGGGTATGGTTCACCCAGACGTCATCTCAGTACAAGCTATGTTGAAAGACGCTGGTTTCTTAGTAAAAGACATCGACATGAACGCATATATGGAAGCTCGCGCAATGACACAAAGCTTCATCGACGACTTCTTGGGATACTGGATTGACCCACGTAACCGTTACCTCAACTCATTGATGTTAGGCTGCGGTCTCCCAGGTGGTATGATGGGTTCTCTCATGGCTGACCTCAAGAGCGTTCACGCTGCTATCAACATGAACCTTAAAAATAAAGGCGAAAAAGAACTTTCAGAAGACGAACTCCTCGTTCAACTCTTCGACGAAGTACAAAATATTTGGCCTAAACTCGGTTACCCTCCATTGGTAACTCCATTCAGCCAATATACAAAGAACATCGCTTTGATGAACCTCTATTCATTAAGCAAGGGCGATGCTCGCTACGAAAACTCTATCGACAAAGCAGCATGGGATATGATTCTCGGTAAAGCTGGTCAATTACCAGGCAAGTTAGATCAAGAAATCATCGACCTCGCTAAGAAAAAAGGCTTTGAATTCTTCGAAGGTAATCCACAAGATAACTATCCAGATGAATTGCCACGTTTCCGCAAAGAAATGGAAGAAAATGGTTGGGATCTCGGCCAAGACGAAGAAGAACTCTTCGAATTTGCAATGCACGAAAAACAATATCGTGAATATAAATCAGGCGAAGCTAAACGTCGTTTCAACCAAGAGTTAGAAGAAAAGATGAAAGCTAAGTTTGAAAAAGCAGGCGGCAACGTTCAAATCCCTGACTTAAGAGCATTACGCCATCCAAACGCAGATCCAATCGTGGCTCCTGTCGGCGGTAGAATCTTATGGGACATCGACTTCAACGACAAGTCAACAACTCCTGCTCCAGGTACAGTATATAAAGAAGGTGATATCGTTGCTCAAATCCAAGCTCCTTACGGACAAGAACCAGTTGTAGCATTATGGCCAGGCAAGATCGTCGAAGCTGTTGCTCAACAAGGTCAACTCGTACAAAAAGGTGAAACAATCGCTTTCATTGAAAAATAAGACAATAAGTCAACAAGACTACAAGACAACAAGTAGAGGCGCCACTAAAGTGACGCCTCTCTTTTTTTCCACGAAATCATTTCTCATCCACGATCATTTCTCATCCACGAAACTGCACGAATCTTTCTCGAAATTTCTTTAGTGTTTGTTTAGTGTCCTTTCGTGGATTATCATTTCATATCCACGAAACTGCACGAATCTTCTCGAAATCTCTTTAGTGTCGGTTTCGTGTTATTTCGTGGATCATCATTTCTCATCCACGAAACTGCACGAATTGGACGTTCCGGCGAAGCCGTCGGGCTTTCCGCTATATCTTTGCTCGCTTAAATTCCACCTCACTCAAAAATTCCCGTTGTCTGTTGTCTGTTGTCTGAAAAAGCTCGCAAAGGATGCCGCTCCAATCCCTAACGCAAAAGGCTACGAGTAATGAACTGCGAACTATGAGCAAAACTGCTCACATCTCATAGCTCATGGCTCATAGCCAATTTTCAACTATTTTAAACTTTTCCTAAAACTCTAAAGTTCTCAAAAATTCGTGTATCTCTTCTTTTGAAGCGTTTATATCAAATACCTTTGTCGGTTTAAGATAGAAAATCTCTTTGTTTTCCTTGAAGCGTCTCTCGCCTCCGCCTGTTATGTTAAGCATGATGACAGCTTCTTTTTCCACCTTATTATTATTAATCGCCTGTATCAACGATGCTGTCGCCACTGCTGCTGCAGGGTTGATATCGATACCTTCAAGTTCTTCGAACAATCGACCTGCCATTTCCGCCTCTTCATTAGTCACCGCGAAGAAATCGCCGTCGGTGTCTTTCATGGCGTCGTACAAGCCTCCTGCAATTGAATAAGGAGGCTTGCGGTTAGTGAGCACTTTAGCTATTACAGTATTAGCATCTACTCTAGCCTGGTCGTTATCGTAAGGAAGCATATCGCGAGAGTCCTGTTTCCAAGCATCATACATTGGCAAGAAAGGAGCATTCTGCGACACATAAATCTTAGCCTTGTTGTTACCAAAGCGACCGTCTTCGATGAATCTGAGGTTAGCCTCCCATGCAGCGATAGCACCGGTGCCGCTACCCACAGCCTGGAAATAATAGTCAGGAATTCTGCCGATGTAAGTCACCGCCGATAACATTGTCGTTGCCATTCCATCACGACGAGCTATGTTCTTGGCACCGCCTTCTGCGAAAAAGCCATCAAGTTCACATGCTATGTTACCAAGATTTATCGCATCGAAATAATCACTTCCTGATTTCGTTGCCAACACCTTAACACAAGGATTAAGAGGTTTCTCAAACCAAAGAGCGTTGATATTATCTTCTGGAATTGTCAATAATAATTTGATATTGTTATCAGAACAAACCTGAGCGAAAGCACGAGCCGTGTTGCCTGCCGACGACACCACGATAACTTCATCTTTTTTATCTTCTCCAAGACGTGCACAGATAGAATATGCCTCCGTCTCTTTGAAAGAACACGTGCGCATATTAGCGCCTATTTCAGGATAATAACCATTGAAAGTGATATATAAATTCTTCAAACCCAACTTCTCTGCCAATGCTTTACTCTTATAAGTGATAGGTTTGGCATCGCATTGCAACTGACGTTTTATTGGGAGCCAGTCGGCATAGCAATAAAGTCCGTTGTTTTCTTCTTTTACTTCAAGCTGTTTTTTAGCGTAGTCGGCACGGATGAGACTAGGTTTTTCTTCTCCTTTGAAATCGAGCATCCAGCCTGAGTCGTCACAGACATTTCCTGTCGCTACCGACTTTATTTTATATTCTGTAGGATTAAACATTTCTATCATTTTTAACATTAAGTTGCAAAGATAAGAAAAAGTAAAAATGTTTACTAAAATGTTTACTAATATATTTAATTAATAATTAAGTCTGACATCAAATTACATCCCGAACCGACCATTCGCCCTTCGACTAAGATCAGAAAAACGGAACTGTCAAGGAGATTGACACCGACCTGTACGAAGCTTACGGCAACGGTCTGAGAAAGGCTTAAAACATTGCGCTTCAAAAAGAGAAACTGACATAGCGGTTATATATTATCCTAAAGGTGGTTTTGACCAGGAAGTCTTCAACAAAGCCGTTGAAAGATACAAAGGGTTAGAACCGAAGCAAGACGGACAGTATCTGAAATTTGATAAGATAATATGTGTTGAAAATAATGAAATTGTTTTTGAGACATTATGTCCATAATAAAAAGGGAACGGGAGGCTCCTTTCGGTACACCCCCCGCACTGCAAAATTACAACTTTTTTAATATAAAGTTCAACTTAATTAAATAATTATGAAAAAAATATTGAGAATATATATATACCACCCTAACGGAACAATGTCAGCCAAAGGTCTTGAAGGAAATCCTGCTGTGACAGGAAAGGTCTTTACAGATGATTGTCCGTATGTGAAGTGCATAAGGTTAAACCGAAAGCAAAGAGAAGCTGTTGAAACAAAGTGCAATAGACTGAATCAAAACACTACTATTTCCAATAATCCTTCTATTAAAGACACTACATGTGTTATAAATGGTAAAGTTCATGATGTTATTTTTGAACCAATAGGAATAGAACATTATGCACAGGATTGTTTTGGTAATAAAGATTTGTTTTGGGTAAAAAATGAAATACTGCCTTATATTGGTGATTATATATCAAAAGCACAATGTACGGCAAAGAAAGAAAGCGACACAACTCACAACACAAACAAAAAGACCTTGAGGTTGAAAAAGCAGACTGATTATTTCTATTATTTTCCAATTGTATTACCAAACGGAAAAAATGCAGTATTGCATTTGGGCAGATATAACGCAAATAAAGTTGGGAAAGAAGGTAAGATGTATCTTTATTCTATAACAAAGAATATGCCTGATAATACAGAAACGCCATAATACAGAATACGCAAATTGGCGACAAAAGTATTACAGCGTTCTGTCTGCAAAATTACAACTTTTTTAATATAAAGTTTAAAACAAATGAAAATTTTAGATTTAGTTTTAAAACATCAATGGTATGACTTGATAGAAGTTGGTATTAAAACAGAGGAATATCGGGAATTAAAACCATATTGGATCAAAAGATTGATGGGTTGCTTAAAATGGTGTTCAATTGGATGTTTGTACGATAAAAATGAGATAGAACATTGCAGAAGACGTAAATGCGAAAATCTAACTGATTTAAAAGAAATATTAGAAGGCTATGATGTGGTTCGTTTTCACCGAGCATATACTAATATAACAATGTCTTATTGGATTAAAAGCATTACCATTGGCTTTGGAAAATCAGAATGGGGTGCACCTGCTGAAGAAGTATTCATTATAAAACTAGGAGAACGCTATGACTCACGATGAACTGCAATCACATTTCATTCGTCTTCAGATTGAATTCAAAGACTTCTTCGACAAGTATGCTCCTGCAATAGTAGGCAAGACTGCCGTCAGCTTCTTCAAGTCAAGATTCCGGCAGCCGCCATCACGTTCATCATCTCCGCCATCTTACGGCTTGCTTCCATAGGGTCGTCCATAGAAATGCCGTACTGGTTCATAGCGGTGGTAAGAACCTCGGCAGCTGCTGTTGCATCACCGCCCATTGTCTTGCTCAATGTGGCGATATTGTCGCCCATCGCACGCAAGGCAGTAGGATAATTGCCGAGTTCTGGACTCAACTGTGAAAGCAGGAGCTTGTAACTCTCAACCGAAGAAGCCGCATCAGTACCGAATGTCTTGGCAGTATCACGAGCATAACCTTCAATTTCTTTCAGTTTATCTCCAGTAACACCGGCAATGGCAGATAAGTCCGTCAAAGAGGTGTTTAAGGCAATGCCTGGTTGAATGGCTGAAGATATGTTATCTGATAAATTCTGAACAAATTGAGATATATTATTTAACTTAAATGCAAATTGATTAAACTTGTCAAATAACTTCAAATTTTCATTTGCTGTAATAGACAGTTTTTTCATAGCCTTATCTATTTCAGCAATACCTGTATAAGCGTTTCCGCCAATATTTATCGTAAAATTTACAGTTTCTGACATTTTCTCTTGTTTTGGTTGAATTTATTTATTTACTTTGTAGCACAAATTCAAAGCGATGATAACATTCATACTGACGATATTATTTTTTCTGTACTTTATCGGATTGTGCATTACTATTATCACGTACTTTGTATGTTTATTAGTTACTTTCGTAAGAACTATTTTTGGTAAAGAAGACATAAGTAGTGGTAGTCTTCCTAAAGAAATTCGCAAAGGATTGCGTGGTTGGTAATGTTTATCATCCCATCTTTCCCTCTCTCTTCCTTATATCAGCCAGCTGTTTAAACTTCTCAGCCCATTCTTCATCGGTCAGTTTGCTTGGGTCTATATGCAGATAGTATTCGAGCATAGTATCGACATAGCCGACAAAGTTATGCTCGAGACTACCATCCGCTTTTTCTAAAGCTCCCCCACCTCTGTCTTCTTGACACTTATGAGTTTCTCGACCAGAGCAGAAGCACCCATCAGGTATTCGGCTTCCTTGATGAAAGTGTCATCGCCACCGATACGGCACGATTTCAATACCATTTCAATCATCGCAAGAGGATCAGATTGAAGGCTGGGAAAGTGCAGGCGACTGGCAACAGGTGCAGCGCAGGATGTCGTCCTGGACTCGAGGCGGAAAGACCATCAAGAACCCGTACAAAGGTGCGAAACTTTCTCGCAAGATCAGAAACACCTTTGTTAATATCAAGTACTGACGAACCTGAAAATACAATTTTTAATTCGCTATAATAATCATATATTAATTTTAATTTTTGACCAATCTTTGTATTTATGAATTTCATCTATATAGATATGATGAATTCCTCGTTGAAGCAAAAATTATATAAAAATATTCTATTTTTTTTGCATTTAAAAGCATATCTTTGCAATCAATTTTATCAAGTACTATTTTTCATGAAAAAACATTTATTTTTTATTGTAGCATTATTGCTATCAGTAACGATTTTTGCTCAAGAAAGAGCATTCATCGTCAATGAATCATTCAATTCGTCATCAATGCCAAGCGGTTGGTATTTCACAGGCGAAGGTTCTGAAAACTTTGAAGTCAGGACTTCAAGCAATGCTGGCGGCGACCCTAACGAATTGTATTTCAAAAGCATTCCTATCATAACAAATGGAATTCATTTAGTGATGGCGACTGCCAACTTAACCAACGTAAGCGAACTCGGACTCTCTTTCAAGCATTATCTGAACAACGACCAGTTGAGCAGCACCATAGGTTTCGCCACATCATCCGACAACGGAGCAACCTGGAACACCGGATGGTCACAGACATATTCCAACTCCACTTCAACAGGACAATACGAAATCAACGAGACATTCAGCACTCCTGACATGGGTAAGAACAACGTTTTGATCTGTATGTTCTATGAAGGCAACACTTACAACTTCAACAAATGGTATTTCGACGACATCTGTATATTTACACAAGGCGGCGGTGAAGGCGGCGCCGACCTCCAGATGTCTGCTATCAATGTCAACAGCATCGTTCCTGCCGGAATGGTTGACATCAATTTCACAGTGAACAACACCGGCGAAGAAACAGTGACATCTTTCGAAGCAAGTTATGAAATAGAAGGTTACGAAACCGTGACTGAAACATTCGAGACCAACCTCACTCCTTCCAGCAACAAGCAATTCACATTCCAGACACAGGCCGGTCTCGTCGCAGGAGCTTATTCTGTCAAAGTCGAAATCGTCAGTGTGAATGGCGCAAGCGATGCTGAATCAAGCAACAACAGCATGACAAAAGATATCAACACATATATGAGAACTGTTCAAAGAACTCCTATGATTGAACATTTCTCAAGTTCAACATGCCAACCTTGCGTCGGCGTTGACTATGCCATGATGGAATTGACAAGCAACAATCCAGGCGAATACACATACACCAAATTCCCTGTCAACTGGCCTGGTTTAGGCGACCCTTACGCAATTCCTGACTGCATCGTAAGAAGCGACTATTACGAAGTTCAGACTGTTCCAAACATCGCACTCGACGGACAAATCAAATCCAGCGCAGTGACACAATCGGAATTGGACGACAGATTAAACGCGACATCATACGTTGATATCGCTGGCGCTTTCGATGTTGAAGGCAACGTGATCAATGTGACAGCCGACATCATTTCATACATCGACATGCCTAACGTAAGAGTTTTCTTGTCTATCAACGAAAAGACAACAACAGGCAACACTGGCAGCAACGGAATGACAGAGTTCCATCATATCTTCATGAAGATGTTAGGCGACATCAATGGCATAGAGACCACTTTCAACGCAGGAGAATACCAACGCTTTGCATTCACATTCGACATGTCAGAAACCAATATGGAAGAGATTGACGACTTGGAAGTAGCAGTATGGGTTCAGACCTACGACTCAAAGGAAATTCATAACAGCAATTATTTGAATGAATATGCAGAACACCCATATCCAGCGCAGAATCTTGAACTTAATGGAGCTACTATGACATGGGGAGCGCCTGCTGAAGGAACTCCATCCGCTTACATGATTTATGTTAACGGTGAATTAGTATCAGACAACACAACATCATTGTCATATACAATCAATGGAACTAGCGAAATTTTCTCTGCTGAAGTAGTCGCTGTTTATGGCGAAACAAAATCTATCGGCATCACCAATTTCGTATCATCATGCAACGCTCCACAAAACGTTTCAGTAACTGGTGATGAAGAAAAAATGGAAATCTCTGTTTCATGGGATGCTGTTGACGGCGCAGAAGAATATCAGTTATATCGTAACGGAACATTATTGACAACTGTTTCATCATCAGAATATACCGACACAGAGATAGAATCTGGCACACAATATTGCTATAACGTAAGAACTTATTGCGGTGAAGGCAATTACTCCGGATTCTCTGCAGAAGCATGTACACAAGTTGGAGAATCAGAACCAGATGATCCTGAAGACCCTGAAGATCCTGAAGATCCTGAAGACCCAGATACAATTGATGAGTTTGAAAACAGTTTAATGATTTATCCAAATCCAGCGAACGACTATATTAAGCTATCAGCTGTCGGCTATCAGCTTTCAGCAGTTAAGATTTACAATTACTTAGGAATATTAGTTGATGAAATCAAAGCTAATTCTGACGAGTTAGAAATCAACGTATCAAATTACAATAGCGGAGTTTACTTCGTTGAGATAAAGACAGATAAAGAAAATAGTATTATAAGAATAATTAAAAAATAAAGACGCAGAGTCGCAAAGACACAAAGACGCAAAGAATAAAACTCTGTGTCTTTATGTCTTTAAGTCATTGTGTCTTTCAAAATCAAATCATCATCATGAAAAAAACTTTACTACTTACAATCGCATTATTGCTTTCAACAGTAATGTTTGCACAAAGCAGAGCTATTCTTTTAAATGAATCGTTCAACACTTCTGGCATGCCATCAGGATGGGCAGTCTATGGCGGAGGAACCAACAGTTGGACAGTACAAAACACCAACAGAGCTGGCGGTACACCATGGGAAATGGAATTCTTCTGGGAACCACAATTTGAAGGAACATCATATCTCTCAATGGGTTCTTTCGACATGACTAACATCCCATCATTCGTTATGTCATTCAAACATTATTACGAAAATTATCAAAACCAATCAACTATCGGCATCGCTACTTCTTCCGATGGAGGCGAGACTTGGAACTCAGGATGGTCAAAGACTTTCTCAGAGACAGGACAATTCGTAGAAAACGAAATCATCACAACAAGTGATATGGGCAAGGAAAACGTCATGGTCGCTCTCTACTTCCAAGGCAATTCTTATGATATCAACTACTGGAGCTTCGACGATTTCATGATTTATTCTCAAGAAGAAAACGACGTTAACATCGTCAGCTTCGACTTAAGCGAAAACTTAGGCGCAGGTGTGTCAGAAGTAAAATTTACTGTGTCTAACCTCGGCACTGCAGTTGTTGAATCTATCGAAGCTAGCTACCAACTTGAAGGTTCAGACATCAATGTCACAGAAACATTCGAAACAGAAATAGAATCATACGATTCAAAACAATTCACATTTGAAATGCCTATTACTTTATTCCCAGGCGAATACACAATAACACTTAACGTCAACAAAGTAAATGGCAGCGACGACCAAGACATGAACAACAATAGTGTAAACAAAGACGTCACTGTAGCATACGGCGCTGTTGGAAGAACAGCGTTCATCGAACACTTCTCAAGCTCAACATGCCATCCTTGCGTATTTGTCAACCAAGACATGGAAGAACTCACAGCAGCCAACCCTGGCAAATATACTTACGTCAAATATCCAATGAACGGACCTGAAACCGGTGACCCTTATTACACCGCTGAATGCGGAACAAGAAGATCATATTATAATGTTAACTCCGTTCCTACAATGTTCTTAGACGGCAAATCAACATTAGCACCACAAACACAATTAGACTTAGACCAAAGCTTGAGTCAATCAACATTTGTCAACATACAAGGAGCTTTCAATGTTGAAGGCAACACTATCAATGTAGTAGCCGACTTCATGGCATACGACGACATCGCTAACGCAAAAGCTTATATTGCAGTCAATGAAAAAACAACAACAGGCAATGTCGGAACAAACGGCGAGAAAGAATTCCATCACATTATGATGAAGATGTTAACATCAGCACAAGGCGAGTCAATAAGTCTCAACGCTGGTGAAATCAAACATTTCGAATATACTTTCGATATGTCATCAACACATGTTGAAGAAATGAGCGACCTCGAAGTAGCAATGTGGTTACAAAACCCTACTAATAAAGAAGTATATAACAGCAAGTTCGCTATGGAATATACCGAACATTTATACGCTGTTGAAGATTTATCAGCTGAAATTGTTGGTGATGCTGTTACATTTGTTATTTATTGGAACAAACCTGAAAAAGCTAATCCTACAGGATATAACATCTATCTCGATGGTGAATTGATTGAAGAAAACTACACAGAAACATCATATTCAGACGAAAGCGGTGAAACCATCGATTATTTAACAGACGGCAATCAACACATCGTTGAAGTAGTTGCAGTATATGAAAATGGAACTTCTGTTGGTTCTGCTGTTCTTGTCACAGAAGAAACTAACGTCAGCGAAATAACAGAAAACAATATCAGCGTTTATCCTAACCCAGCGAAAGACTTTGTTAAGCTATCAGCTGTCAGTTGTCAGCTATCAGCAATAAAAGTTTACAACTGCTTAGGAATGTTAGTTGAAGAAATTGAAGTGAACGCTAATGAAGTTGAAATCAACATTTCAGAATACAACACAGGTATTTATTTCGTTAACGTTCAGACAGAAAACGGAAACCTTGTAAAGAAGGTTGTTAAGAAATAAGAATTTTTGAGGAATTCAGGGTGGCTGGTGCCTGAGCCTGTCGAAGGCACAATATTCGGCGCTTCGACAAGCTCAGCGACCAACAAACATGAATTTTAGAACTTTTTGAGGAACTCAGGATTTCAGGAATTAGAGGATGCAGAGGTTTATTGTCTCAGAGTATTTATACTTTGTAACTTTGAGTCTCTGCATCTTTGAATCATTATTTTCTGAGGTTTTGAATTTCTGAATTTCTAATAAAAAAATATTATGAAAAAAGCTATACTACTTACAATTGCATTATTGTTTTCTACAATGATGTTCGCTCAAAACAGAGCGATTTTATTGAACGAGACTTTTGACTCTTCATCTCTTCCTGAAGGATGGACGACTTCAGAAACAGGCGCAGAAAACTGGGCCATTTCACAGACCAACATCGCAGGAGGTTCAGCCAACGAACTCGCCTTGACCTGGTGGCCAATCTTGACAGGTCTCTCAAGAGTTATAACAAATCCTATCAACCTCAGCGACGTCAATGAGGTTGTTGTCAACTTCAAACATTATCTCGACAACCAAATCAACGAATACACACTCGGCATCGCCACATCATCCGACAACGGCAGCACATGGAATATCGGCTGGTCAGAGACTTTCGGAACAACAGGAAGCTACGAAGTGTATCAGCTCATCTCAACTCCAGACATGGGAAAAGACAACGTTATCTTCTCAATATTCTACGAAGGAGCATCATACACCATGAACGGTTGGTATTTCGATGATTTGCAAATCAGCACACAAGACAATCTCGACTTGGAAATTGTCAGCATCGATGTTCCAGAGATGATAAACTACGGATACAATGAAATTTCATTTACCGTACAAAATATGGGTTCAACAACGATAGAATCAATAGAAGCTACATTCGTTGACTTTTTCAACGATGAGAATGTGATATCACAGACTTTTGACGTTAATATAGAATCTTTAGAAAAACAAGAACTTACATTCTCGGAGAGCATCTTCCTTTCACCAGGAACATACGTCATGCCTATTGAGATTGTCAGCGTGAACGGAGCAACAGACAGCGATGCAGACAACAACTATATGGAAAAAGATTTGAATGTAGGTATGGGTTATGCTCAGAAGATTCCAATGATAGAACATTTCTCAAGCTCAACATGCGGACCATGCGTCAATGCCAACGCCATGATGCTCGAAATAACCGACGCCAACCCTGGCAAATACACCTACACCAAATATCCAGTCAACTTCCCTGGTACAGGCGACCCTTATTATTTCAATGAAGTAGCAGGAAGAGCAGGTTATTATCAAGTCGATGCTGTTCCAATGTTATACCTCGACGGCATCTGGCAAGAATACACCATCGTGACACAAGAAGCATTGGATGCAAGTTACGAAACACCTTCCGTCGCCAACGTAAGAGGAGCTTTCAATGTTGAAGGCAACGTAATCAATATCACTGCCGACTTCATGTCATATATCAAAATGGAAAATGTAAGAGCATTTGTAACAGTTAACGAGAAAGTCACAACCGGCAATGTTGGTTCAAACGGAGAGACAGAATTCCGTCATATTTTCATGAAAGCATTAAATTCACCTACAGGTAACGTGATGGACATCAACGCAGGCGAATATCAAAGATTGGAATTCACTTACGACATGTCATCGACAAACGTAGAAGAAATGGACGACCTCGAAGTATCATTATGGATACAAAACTATGAGACAGGAGAAATCTACAACAGCCATTTCGCATACGAATACACCGACCATGCTTATCCAGTAAGAAATATGATGGCCGGAATCAGCAGCGACATGAGCACATTGTCATTCGAATGGGAAGCCCCAGAAGAAGGAACACCTATAGGATACGACATCTACGTTGACGGTGTGTTGATAAAAGAAAAACACAATGCGTTGTCATATTCAACAAACACATTCAACGAAGAGATTCTGGATGGCAAGACACATATTGCTGAAGTTGTTGCTGTCTATGAAAACGATATGACATCCATCGGCGACTTGAATATCATCATCAGCAATTGGGTCAATGTTAATGAAAATAAAGTCAAGGAAAGCAACATCAGCATCTACCCTAACCCAGCGAAAGACTTTGTCAAGCTATCAGCGGTCAGCGGTCAGCTATCAGCAATAAAAATTTACAACAGTATAGGAATGATGGTTGAAGAAATGGAAATCAATGCTAACGAAGTAGAGATAAACATCTCAGGATATAATTCAGGAATTTATTTCTTCAACATCGAGACAGAAAACGGAAACCTTGTTCAAAAAGTTATTATCTCTTAATAACTTTTTGAGGAATTCAGGATTTCAGGAATTCAGGGTTATAATTTATGGTATTAAGGATAATATCACGTAGAGTCGCACGTCCGTGCGACTTTTTTTTATTTTAGTGATTAGCAGAATCAATATTTCTGGAGCGCCCAAAGCGTTAGGGATTGTAGCGGCATCCTTTGCGAAGCGGAGCGAGCAAAGATATAGCGGAAAGCCCGACGGCGGAGCCGGAACGCCCAAGGTAAAGTTAATAGTTGAGAGTGTATTATACACTAGCCACTTAAAACTAAGCTCTTGCCACTACTCTAAACTCTAAACTTTACACTTTAAACTAAATCTTATTTTTTTTACAAAGGTCTTGTTTTTTTGAAATTAATTTTCAAAATTTGCAGTATCTTTAAATATAATAAAATCATGATATGGGAGATGCGGTTCTGCCTGTTTTATGATTAAATATTGAAGTGAACCTCACCACTAAAATAAAACATTATGAAAAAAACTTTACTATTTACATTAGCATTATTACTTTCAGTAACAATGTTTGCACAAAACAGAGCTGGTTTTGTTAAGGAAACATTTGATGGTTCAACATTGCCTTCAGGATGGAGTATAACAGGATTAGGTATCAACAACTGGGAAGTATCAGCAAGTTGCAAATCCGGCGGTCTCCCTAACGAAATGTCATTATATTGGTCACCTGAATTCAATGGCGTATCTCGTTTGGTTACACCTGCTGTAAATCTTACAGATGTAGAAAGCGTTGTTGTTACATTCAAGCATTTCTTCGACAATTACGGCGGACAAAGTGCTATCGGTATCGCAACATCATCAGACGGAATAAACTGGAACTCAGGATGGGAACAAAATTATTCTGCTTCCGGTCAATATTCTGTAAACCAAATCATCAGCACAAGCGATATGGGTAAAGACAATGTTATGTTCTGTATATATTTCAGCGGTAATTCATACAATATCAACAACTGGTATTTTGACGATGTTGAAATCTTCACACAAGAAAACCTCGACTTGAGAATAACAAACATCGACATCCCAAGCATGATAGGCGCTGGTACAACCGACATCACTTTCTCAGTACAAAACATAGGTCTCACAACAATTGACTCATTCGTAGCAAAATTCGACTCAGGTATTGAAGAAAATGAAGTGACAGAATTTGAAGAAACATTCACAGCTAACTTAGCACCAATGGAAACCAAACAATTCACATTCTCAGAAAGTGTTTTCTACAACCCTGGAGCATATTACTTACCTATAGAAATAGTATCTGCAAATAACACAACTGACGATGATGCAACAAACAATATTATGAGCAAAGACCTCTTTGTAGCTTATGGTGAAACACAAAGAATCCTTATGATTGAACACTTCTCAAGTTCAACATGTGGTCCATGTGTCTCTGTCAACTACGCAATGAACCAACTCACAGCAGCTAACCCTGGCAAATACACTTATGCAAAATACCAAATGAACTGGCCTAGCTCTGGCGACCCATACTACACAGAAGAAGGTGGAACAAGAAGAAACTTCTATGGTGTTAACGCTGTGCCTATGGTATTTTTCGATGCTAACAATGTCAATAGTACAAACCAAGCAGCATTTGATCAATATTACAACAAACCAGCATTTGCTGACATAAGAGGTGCTTTTAATATTGAAGGTAACACTATCAACGTCACTGCCGACTTCATGTCATACGTACAAATGAACAACGTAAAAGCTTTCGTAGTTGTTAACGAAAAAGAAACAACAGGCAACGTAGGAAGCAATGGAGAAACATCATTCCACCACGTAATGATGAAGATGTTAAGCGGCGCTAATGGCAGCGAAGTTACAATCAATGCTGGTGAATACCAACGTCTCGAGTTCTCATTCGATATGTCATCAACAAACGTAGAAGACATGAACGACCTCGAAGTAGCATTGTGGTTACAAGACTTAAGCACAAAAGAAATATTCAACAGCCACTTCGCTTACGAATACACCGACCACGCTTATCCAGTTCAAAACTTGACAGCTACAACATCAGAAACAACTTTCGAAGTAAGTTGGGAAGCCCCTGAAGCAGGCAGCCCAACCGGCTATAATTTCTACATCGACGGCGAATTGGTAGAAGAAAACTACACAGAATTGACATACGTCAATGAAGAAATGGTTGCAACACTCAACGATGGCAACAAACACAATGTTAAAGTAGTTGCTTTATACGAAAACGAAAAAACATCAGTTCCTGTAGTAAAGGAAATCATTTCAACAGTTGACGTAACAGAAGTTGAAGAAAACGAACTCAACATCTTCCCTAACCCAGTTAAAGACGCTGTCAAGATTCAAGGCAACAACATCAACAGCGTTAACGTTTACAACAGCGTAGGCGTATTAGTTGAAAGAATCGAAGGTGAAGGCAATGAAGTTGAAATCAACATGAACGACTATAACACAGGTATCTATTTCGTTCAAGTAAACACAGAAAATGAAACAACTACACGTAAGGTTGTGAAACTTTAAAATAGTAATGAAATTATGAAGTAATGGAGTGATGGAGTGAATACTTTGTCACTACATTATTTTTTATCAATCATTAATAAACCTAAAAAAAATTATGAAAATGAATGCAAAATATTTTAGAGATACAGCATGGTCAAAACTTAAAGGCAAATGGGGACAAGCAGCATTGTTTACATTTATGTATATGATCATATCGGGTGCATTAAGTGCTTTAGGAATAATGGATGATCTTGTAGGTGGTCTATTAAGTATTTTTGTTTTTTTACCAATGCAATATGGCTATGACATATCATTTCTTGAATATGCGCGCACAAGAGAAAACGTAAAGATAGAAGGAATTTTCTATGGTTTTAAAAACTATGGACGAGTATTGCTTACAGGTCTTTTAGTAGGTATTTATACCTTTTTATGGTTGCTTTTGCTTATAGTTCCTGGCATAATCAAAGCCTTGTCGTACAGTATGTCTTTCTATATAGTTAAAGACAATCCAGAACTATCAAGCGAGGAATGCATCAAACGCAGTATGGAGATGATGGATGGACACAAATGGGAACTGTTCTGCTTGGGACTTTCATTCATCGGATGGATACTCCTCGGAATCATCACCCTCGGCATAGGCTTAATATGGATAGTGCCTTATATGAGCACTGCATACGCTCATTTCTATGAATATGTGAAAGATGAGTATGAGGGACGCAACAATATTGCAAAGGTTTGAAGACGGAACGCTGAAGTACATAGAACCTCAGCACGATAATTCTGAGGGATCAGGACTGGAATTTAAGGATCTTAACTATTTGGCGAATAATGGTGCTACATCAGCATCGAAAATACACGACTGTCGTGGAATAATGACAATAGATAACAAATTATTCAATCTCGACTTCGTCGAAATCTTTAATAAGCGAGTTGATGATGAATAAAGCCGGATCTTCCGAAACTTCCTCGACCTTATCGTCCTTAACAAGATATACAAATGGAAAACCAGTACAAGCATCATCAGGAAAATGGTACATATAAGCATCCGCCTCCTCGAACTTGCCGAGGTAGTCGAAATGATCGCCATACATTTCTACAAGAACGTTAGCAGCATCTTTGACTATTTGCGGAATTTTTGCCATATCTATATATGCAAAAATACAACTTTTTTAATATAAAGTTTAACAAAATAAGAAAAATAAACAAAGTCTTTTTTCTTATCTTTGCACGCATAAAATAATAATAAATCAATGAGAAAGACTTTACTTTTAGCTATTGCGTTATTGTTTTCTTTATCAGTATTTTCACAAGAAAACGTTTACATCATCAACGAAAGTTTCGACGGTTCAACATTGCCTCAAGGATGGACAAAAATGGGCAGCGGAACCAACAACTGGTACATCTCCACAAGTAATATAGCGGGAGGCAAACCTAACGAACTCCATCTTCAATGGACACCTCCTTTCAACGGCACCGCACGCTTCGTCTCCCATGCCGTCGATTTGAGCAACGTATCATCAGCTATCATTTCATTGAAGCACTATCCTTCATTCTTCGGAAGCCATACCGCTACAATAGGCGTCGCCACATCATCTGACAACGGCAACACATGGAACACAGTACATTCAGAAGAATATAACGTCAACGGACAATATACCATAACAGAAAACATAACAAGTCCAGATATGGGCAAGAGCAACGTCAAGTTCTGCTTCTACTTCGAAGGCAACTCCAACCATATCAGCTCATGGTACTTCGACGATTTTGAAGTATATACAGTAGAAGACCTCGGCGTGGAACTCACAAGCATCGACGTGCCTAACAACGTGAAATTCGGATTGCAAGCAATCGACTTCACAGTGAAGAACACAGGCAGCAGCGCAATAGAATCACTCGTAGCGTCATATACCATCAACGGCGAAACAGAGACACAGACTTTCTTCTCCAACATACCAGCATTAGAATCAAAACAATTCACATTCAGCTCTAAATACAATTTCGCTCCAGGCGAAAACTATAGCCTCACAATAGAAGTAAAAAAATTGAACGACAGCGACGAGGAAATCACCGACGTTGTTTCAAGCAAAGAAATAGCAGCAGCATTGAGTCAGACACAGAGAACATCAATGATAGAACACTTCTCAAGCTCAACATGCGTACCTTGCGTCACTGTCAACAACCTTATGGTGCAACTTACCGAAAACCATGAAGGACAATATACATACACCAAATATACATCCAACGGGCCAGCATTAGGCGACCCATATTTCACAGCAGAAGGCGGAACAAGAATGACATATTACAACGTGATGGGCGTGCCACAGACATACCTCGACGGCGTTGACCAAGGCTACGGCGCTGTGTCGGAAGACAACTTCATGGCAAGTCAGGAAAACCCAGCATTCGCTAATGTAAGAGGAACTTACACCACAGAAGGCAACATCATCAACATTAAAGCCGACTTCATGTCATACATCAATATGGAAGACGTCAGAGCATTCATCACTGTGAATGAAAAGACAACCACAGGCAACGCAAGTTCTAACGGTGAGACAGAATTCCATCACGTAATGATGAAGATGTTAGAAAACGCTAACGGCAACACTATGAGCATCAACGCTGGAGAATATCAACATCTCGAATTCTCCTTCGATATGTCATCAACATTTGTTGAAGATATGAACGATTTGGAAGTAGCATTATGGTTACAGAACTACGAGACAATGGAGATTTACAACAGCCATTACGCATACCAGAGCGACGTTCACGTATATCCAGTAAGAAATATGAGTGCTGAGATTAACGGCAGCGACCTTATGATAAACTGGAGCGCTCCTGAAGCAGGCAGCCCAACAGGATATAACGTATATGTCAACGGAGTGTTGGAAGCAGAAAACATCAACGCTTTGGAATATATCAAGACCAATGCTAACCAGACACATAAGACAGCAGAAGTGGTCGCTGTATATGAAAACGGAACATCAGTAGCAGTAGCAAAAATCATCATCGCTGGAGATAATGTAGAAGAATTCATCGCCGATAATATCAGCATCTACCCTAACCCAGCGAAAGATTTTGTCAAGCTATCAGCAGCCAGCTGTCAGCTATCAGCAATAAAAGTTTACAACTGTTTAGGAATGATGGTTGAAGAGATAGAAGTAAATGCTAACGAAGTGGAAATAAACATTTCAGATTATAACACAGGAATTTATTTCTTTAACATCGAGACAGAAAACGGAAACCATATTCAAAAAGTTATTAAGAAATAAGAAATTCAGAACCTCAAAACTTCAGAACTTTTTGAGGAGTTTAGGAATTTAGGGTTTAGAGGTGGATCTCGAGATGACAAGAGCGTATGTAGAGACGTCCCCTGTGGCGTCTTTTAAATTAGGGACTAGAGTTTTTTCAACGGAAAAAAACATTTCGTGTGATTTCGTGTGGTTTCGTGGAATCTCCAGAACCGGCGCTTCGACAAGCTCAGCGACCTTAGTCTAGGGTCAACAGACAACAGTCAACAGACAACAGACTTCGTGTACGGTGCCTGAGCCTGTCGAAGGCACAACTCTCGGCGCTTCGACAAGCTCAGCGACCTTGTTTTAGGATTTCAAGAATTTAGGGTTTATAGTTTTTTTCAACGGAAAAAACATTTCGTGTGGTTTCGTGTGATTTCGTGGATGGAGGAGTTCAGGATTTTCTGAGTTTATGAGATTCTGAATTTTTTAGATTCAAAAAAACTTGTTGTCTTGTAGTCTTGTAGACTTGTTGTCTTTTTTTATTATCTTTGCGCGCGTTTTTAAATTATAAATAAATCAATGAGAAAAACTTTACTTTTAGTTGTTGCTTTGATGCTTTCCGTTATGGTGTCAGCTCAAAGCAGAGTTTCGTACTTAAGACAATTTTTTGAATCAGAAGACCTTCCTACCGACTGGACCTACGAAGGCGACGGCGCTGGAAACTGGTCAATCTGGCCAACACACCAAGCTGGCGGCGAACCTAACGAGATAAAACTCTATTGGAGACCAGCATTCAACGGAACAGCACGCTTCGTCTCTCCTGCTGTCAACCTCACAGGCGTCGATGAAGTGATATTCTCATTCAAGGCATTCCTCGACAACTATCAAAACGTGCCTCATCAGATGGGCGTGGCAACATCATCCGACAACGGCGCCACATGGAACATCGCATGGCAAGAAACATATTCCACACAAAACCAAGGTCAGCATAGCATCGTCGCCAACGTAACGACAAGCGATATGGGAAAAGAAAACGTCAAATTCTGTATCTTCTACACCGGCGACTCTAACAACATGAACGGATGGTACTTCGACGATATCGAAGTTTATACCTTAGACCAGCTCAACCTCAGCATGCTCTCAATAGATTTCCCTAACATCGTGGGCATTGAAGACAACCAAGTAGGTTTCAAAGTACAAAACATTGGCGTCGATAATATCACTTCTTTCGAAGCTAGCTATCAAATCGACAACAACAGTCCTGTCGTTGAGACATTCCAGACAAACCTCAGCTCAACAACAAAAGCAGATTTCTTCTTCAACACTCCTGTCAGCTTAGCTCCTGGAGCATACACATTGACATTGTCAATCTTAAAAGTCAATGGCGAGGAAGATGTCACTTACGACAACGTCATAGCAAAAGACATCAGAGTTGCTATCGGAACAGCACAAAGAACTCCGATGATCGAACACTTCTCTAGTTCAACATGCGCCCCTTGCGTCATGGTCAACGAAGCGATGGCATTATTGACAGAGAACAACCCTGGAAAATACACTTACACCAAATATCCGATGAACTGGCCTCTCGAAGGCGACGCCTACTGTACAGAAGAAGGCTTAGTAAGAAAGTCATATTATAACGTGACAGGAGCTCCTCAGCTCTTCATCGACGGCATCGACCAAGGCGGATACTCAATCACACAAAACCTCCTCAACGAACGCCTCAACACTCCTTCTTACATCGACATCAAAGGAGCTTTCAATATGGAAGGCAATGTCATCACTGTGAATGCCGACGTCATGGCTCTCGTAAATATGCCTGCAACAAGAATTTACGTCTCTGTAAATGAAAAGACTACAACAGGCAACGTAGGATACAACGGCGAGACAGAGTTCCATCATATCATGATGAAGATGTTAGAAGACGCTGAAGGAACAGAGACAACATTCCAAGTTGGAGAGACCAAACACTACGAGTTCATTTACGATATGAGCAACACATTCATGGAAGATGCCAACGACTTGGAAGTTGCAGTATGGGCTCAAGACTACATCTCATACGAGATATACAACAGCCATTTCTTGTATGAATACACCGACCATCCTTATCCAGCACAGAACCTTCAACTTGAAGGAAGTGAAGAAGGTCTGCAGATAACCTGGGAAGCACCAGCACAAGGCGCTCCTGTTGGATACGACGTCTACGTCAACAATGAGTTGAAAGCAGAAAACACAACAGAACTCTCTTTATTCCTCGACGGCGCTGCTGGACTTAAAGTCGTCAGCATCATAGCTAAATACGAAAACGACAGACAGTCGGTGAGCCTCGCCGGAACAATAGACCTCGGCGGTGAAGAAGAAGAAATTATCTGCAACGCTCCTACCAACCTCAATGCTACTATAGAACAAGACGCTGAAGGCTTCGACCATTACTTCAAAGTCACAATGACATGGGACGCAGCCGACAACGCCAACGAATATGTCGTTTATCTCGACGGTGAGAAATTAGACACAACAGCAGAGACATCATACGTCAAAGGATTCAACGAAGAAGGATCACACTATTTCACTGTGTCTTCTGTATGCGACAACGGCGAATCAGAACAATCAGAATCGTTCGAGTTTGAGATAAAAGGCGAATCAATTGAAGAATATTCAAATAACATTGAGATATATCCTAACCCTGCAAACGACTATATTAAGCTTTCAGCTGTCGGCTATCAGCTTTCAGCAGTTAAGATTTACAATTACTTAGGAATATTAGTTGGAGAATTTGAAACAAATTCTGACGAGTTAGAAATCAACATTTCAAATTATAACAGCGGAGTTTACTTCGTTGAAATAATGACAGATAAAGAAAATAGTATTATAAGAATAATTAAAAAATAAAGACGCATAGTCGCAAAGACACAAAGACGCAAAGAATAAAACTCTGTGTCTTTATGTCTTTGAGTCATTGTGTCTTTCAAAATCAAATCATCATGAGAAAATCATTACTACTTGCATTAGCATTGTTTTTTACAACAGCTGTTTTCGCTCAGAGCAGAGCGATTCATTTAAGAGAAACTTTCGATTCAACATCATTGCCTGAAGGATGGACAACAACAGACACAGGCGCTGACAACTGGGTCATCTCTGAGACCAACAACGCTGGAGGTGAAGCCAACGAATTGATGCTCAGCCCTACTCCACAAGCTGCTGGTATAACACGTATCATCACAAAACCTATCGACCTCACAGGAATGAACAGCGTTACCATTTCTTTCAGACATTATTTCAAGAAGAAATCTACAAGCGCAATCATCGGTGTAGCAACATCAACTAACGGCAACACATGGAGCAGCGCATGGACTCACACATATTCTGAAGACGGTCAATATACAGTCATCGAAAACATCAGCAATGCCGATATGGGCAAGCAAAACGTCATGTTCTGTATCTATTTCCAAGGCAGCACAGGCAATATCAACGGATGGTATTTCGACGACTTTGAAATCGTTACAACAGAAAACAACGACGCTAAAGTAGAAAGCATTGATATGCATCCAACATTGCCTTCAGGAAAAATCGACATCGCTTTCTCAGTACAAAACACTGGTGCTAACGATATTACTTCTTTTGAAGCTAAATATGAAGTAGGCGGCGTCACAGTGACAGAAACATTCGACGCTAACATCGCTAAGTTCGGCGTTCAAAGCTTCTCTTTCGAAGAAAAAGTTTATCTCCAACCAGCATCATATAATGTGAAAATCACCATCACATCTGTCAATGGCACAGACGATGAAAACACAACCAACAACACATTGACAAAGGCTCTCGACATCGCTGTAGGCGGCACCCAGAGAATACCAATGTTCGAACAATTCTCAAGTTCAACATGCGCCAACTGCGGATTGCTCAACGGCAATATGAAGACTTTGACAGACAACAACCCTGGCAAATTCACTTACACCAAATACGCCATGAACTTCCCTGGCACTGGCGACGATTATTATACTGCAGAAGCTGGAGCAAGAAAGAATTATTACGGAGTAAGTTACGTACCTCAGTTGTTCTTCGATGGAAGAGACCATGAACATAATGCTGTTACACAAGATGAATTAGATGCAAGATATACAACACCAGCTTTCGTCAACATCAAAGGTTCTTTCAATCTCGAAGGCAGCGTCATCAACGTGAAAGTTGACGTGATGTCATATATCAACTTAAATAACGTCAGATTATTAGTCAACGCTAACGAAAAGAGAACTGTGGAAAACGTTGAATATCACGAAACAGAATTCTTCCATATCATGATGAAGATGTTAAGCGGCACCAACGGAGAGACAATCAGTCTCAACGAATATGAAGTGAAACACTTCGAATATTCTTACGATATGGCAGAAACCAATGTCGAAGAATTGAGCGACCTCGAGGTAGCAGTTTGGGTTCAAGACTATCAAACAAAAGAAGTGTTCAACAGCACATTCTTGTATGAATACACCGACCACGCTTATCCTGCACAAAACCTCAAATTAGAAAAAGGCGACAAAATCAACGTCTCATGGGAAGCACCTGAACAAGGCAATCCACGCGCTTACAGACTCATCGTCAACGGTGATGTTGTGAAAGAAGAAACAAACGATATGACATACGTCCTCGATGACGCTGACGGATACTATGCAGTAGAAGTCGTTGCTTTATACGAAGACGGAAAAGAATCAGTAGGTCTCTTCAAAACTATCGGCCAAACAACAATTTCAGTAGAAGAAAATGAAATCAGCTTCGGCATCTACCCTAACCCTGTCGATGACTATCTCTACATCAGCACAAATGAAACTGTCAAAGAAATCCACATCTACAACATGTTAGGAATGACAATATATCAAACTGCAAAATACAACGGCAACTCAATCAACGTGAGCGAGCTCAACAACGGAATGTATTTGATGAAAGTCATAACAGAAAACGGAGAATCAGTAAAGAGATTTATTAAGAAATAAAGACACAAAGACGCAGAGACGCAGAGACGCAGAGACTAAAAGAAAAACTTTGTGTCTTTGTGTCTCTGAGACTCTGAGACTTTAAAAAAATACCATCATGAAAAAGATATCACTATTAGCAATTGCATTATTGTTCTCGGTAACAATCTTTGCACAAAATCCTATCACTCATGTCATTAACGAATCGTTTGATGCAGCCACGATGCCGGAAGGATGGACCACTATGGGTGCAGACGGCGAACCATCAGGCAACTGGACCATCAGTTCGACCAACTATGCAGGAGGCGACGCCAATGAGTTAAGACTCAACTGGAGTCCTCAGTTCTCGGGCAGCAACCGTATTATAGCAGCGCCTGTTGACTTGACTGGTATCCAAAATCTCGTCGTCAAGTTGGACCATTATTTTGAAAACTACAGCGGCGCGATGAGCACCATCGGTATTGCAACATCAACAACAAACGGTTACACCTGGAATACTATTTGGTCTCAGTCATACAACCAATCTGGTCAATATAGCATAGAAGAAAAAGTAACAACACCTGACATGGGTTACGAAGGAGTGCTCATCTGCATCTACTTCGAAGGCTCATCATCAAACTTCTACAACTGGTACTTCGACAATTTCGAAGTCAAGATTCAAGAAGACCTCGACATACAACTAAGCAGCATCAACATCGACGAGAGAATAGGTTCTGGTCCACTTAACGTCAGCTTCACTGTACAAAATATGGGCAGCACTGCAATACAGTCATTCGAAGCAACATACCAAATCGGTGATCAAGAAGCTGTGACAGAGTCATTCTCAGTCTACATGACATCATTCGAAGAAAACACACTCTCTTTCGATAAAGTAGAGACATTGCTTCCTGGTTCATACAACATCAACATGAGCATCAATAAAGTCAATGGATGGGAAGAAGACTCACATCCAGAAAATAATATTCTATCTAGCGACTTCAGCGTTGCCATCGCAACAACACAGAGAATTCCTATGATAGAACACTTCTCGAGTTCAACATGCGCTCCATGCGTATTGCTCAACTCATTGATGCACAACTTATGCAACAACAATCCTGGCAAGTTCACCTATACTAAATACTCTGTCAACTGGCCAGGCAGCGGCGACCCTTATTTCATCAGCGACAGCTACGACAGATGTTTGTTCTATAATGTATCATCAGTTCCACAAATATTCCTCGACTCTGAACTCCAAGTGTCGAACGGCACACCTCAACCTGTTACAAACAGCAAACTATCACAGAGATATGCTGTTCCTGCTTTCGCAGATGTAAGAGGCGCATTCAATGTTGAAGGCAACGTAATCACTTTGACAGCTGACGTTATGTCATACGTAGATCTCAACGATGTTAAGACATACATCACTGTAAATGAAAAGACAACCACAGGAAATGTTGGAACCAACGGCGAGACAGAATTCCATCATATTCTCATGAAGATGTTCGGCGGTTCAGAAGGCAACGCCACAACTATCAAAGCTGGCGAATACCAACGTTTCGAATATTCATGCGATATGTCGGAAACCAATATGGAAGAAATCAACGACCTTGAAGTAGCAGTCTGGATTCAAGATCCAACAACAAAAGAAATCTTCAACAGCCGTTTTCTCTACGAATACACCGACCATCCTTATCCTGTACAAAATCTCAACATCACCGATGCTGGCAGCCTCACCATCAGATGGACACCATCAGAGTCAGCAAACCCAACAGGATACAACGTCTATGTAAATAATGAGAAAGTAGCAAGCAACATTACAGAACTCAACTATACAATAGCAAACGAACTCGACTTCTATACCGTTGAAGTTGAAGCTTTATATGGGGAAAAGACTTCTGTGAAAGCAGTGAAACTCCTCTCAACAGACTTCGCAATACCACAAGGTCTTACAGCAACATTAAACGAAAAAAATGTTGAAATGTCATGGACAGGCATCGAAAACGCAGAGAAATACAACATCTATCGTAATGGCGTTTTAATCAATACTGTTGCTGAAACTGAATATGTTGACAATACATTAACAACAAACGATATGTATTGTTATCAAGTATCGGCAATCTATGGCGATTACGAATCAGCATTGTCAATACCATCATGCATAACATATCAAGGCGAAAGCATCAACGAACTTGAAACATCATTCGTCGTAACACCAAACCCTGTCAATGATTATATAACTATCAGCGGCGATAACATCAATGGCATTGCTATATATAATAATATAGGTGTGATGGTTGATAAATTCGATGTTGAAGGCGACAACATCAAAGTAGATATGAAACATTACAACAGCGGACTCTATGTCATTATAATAAATGCAGAAGAAGGTTCTGTTGTTAAGAAGGTTATTAAGAGATAAAGAAATTCAGAATCTCAGAATCTCAGATTTTTTGAGGTTTTGAGGTTCTGAATTTCTTATATTTTTACTATATTTGCAAACACTAATAATAATTTAAAAACTTAAATCAAATGAAAAAAGCATTACATTTATTATTCACATTACTACTTACATTCGCTATTCATGCTGAAGTTTTAGCATGCGACGCTCCAACAAACTTAAGATCATTAGTTGAACAAGACGTTCCTGGTTATGGATACAAATACAAAGTAACATTAAGTTGGGATGCTGTTGAAGGCGGCGACTTCTATTCACTCTATTTCTATTCAGACAATTATCCTAACGGAATGTGGTTAGGCGACACCGACGGACTTTATTATATCGCTGGTGCTAACACAGAATCAACTTTCCAATTTGCAGTCGTAACACACTGCAGTGACGGCAGCACTTCAGAAGAGTCAGAAAAATGCACAGTAACAATTGAAGAAGGCGCAACACCTTGCCTCACTCCTAGCAACCTCAGCGCTACTGTTGAAGAAGACGTTCCAGGCTTCGGATACAGATACAAAATCACTCTCTCATGGGATGAAGTAGCTAGCGCAGAAGAATATCAAATCTACCTCAACTATGACGAATTCCTCAAGGTTTCTACAAACTATTACGAATTCGGCATCGCTGAAGCAACAATAATCAGCTTCTCTGTAGCATCAATATGTGCTGAAGGCGAATCACCATTAGCACCTTATTATACATTTGCTGTTGACCCATGTTTGCCTCCAACAAACCTTCAAGCTACTGTTGAAGAAGACGTCCCAGGATTCGCTTACAAATATAAAGTAACTCTCACATGGGATGCTTTCGACAATGCTACTTCTTACACAATCTACGAAAACGGCACATGGAAAGGTTATTCAACAACAACATCTTACGAAGTTGGATACAACAACCCTACAACAGTATATTTTAACGTAACATCATTCTGCATTGACGGCGAGTCTGATATGACAGACCCTGTTCACGTAGTAGTAGGCGGTAACGACGGTCCATGTTTGCCTCCAACAAACCTCGGCGCAACAATAGAAAAAGACGTTCCTGATTATACATACGTTTACAAAGTCACTATGACATGGGACGCTGTTGAAGGCGCTCAAGCATACTACGTTTATGTTAACGGTCAAGAATTCGGTATGACAACAACAAATTCATACATTGCAGGTTCAGATACTGAAGGCTCATTCCAATATGAAGTTTATTCTGTATGCGCTAACGGCGAATCAGAATTCTCAGAACCATATACTGTTGTTATCACAGACGAGTCATTAGAAGAATATGCTAACAGATTCGAAATCTACCCTAACCCAGCAGAAAATTATCTCAACATCGACACTAACGAAAACATCAACGAAGTCAATATCTACAACGTAATCGGCGTTAAGGTTTACAGCGAACAAAACTTCAACGGCACTATCGACTTGAGCGACTTCAACGATGGCGTTTACTTCATCAGAATAAACACTGAAAAAGGTGACATCACAAAGAGATTCATCAAACAATAAAAAAATAAAAAGTTTATCATTTTTAAAGCAGTAAAGCATTAACTTTGCTGCTTTAATTTTTTATATCAAACTATGAAGAAATTATTATCGTTAACATTCGCATTGTTTTTCTCAGCAATGCTTTTGGCACAGAACAACATTGTCTTACAAGAAAGTTTCGACGGCGGATCACTCCCAACAGGATGGCATGAAACAGGCAATACAACCAGCAACTGGTCAGTCTCTGCCAGCAACAACGCAGGAGGCAGTGCCAATGAATTGAAGTTTAACTGCCAGCCATCTTTCAGTGGAATATCAAGAATGGTGACATCAGCAGTAAACCTTACCAACGTCTCCGGTCTGATAGTTTCTTTCAAATTGTATTTCGACAACTTCTCGACAGTGACAAACTACATCAACATCGCTACATCATCCGACAACGGCAACACCTGGAACCTCGGATGGTCGAAAGGTTACAGCGTTACTGGAAATTACACCGAAGAGATAAGCATCGTCACTCCAGACATGGGAAAATCAAATGTCTTATTAAGCATATATTATAACGGCGACTGGTTCAACTTCGACGCTTGGTATTTCGATGATATCGTTATCGTTGCACAAGAAGAGACCGACATCAAGATGGTAAACATCGACTTGCCTAATATGTTAGGAGCAGGCAATACCGAAATACCTTTCACAGTGAAGAACCTCGGAAGCAATGCCGTACAAAGCATCACTGCATCATACGAAATTGAAGGATTTGAAAAAATAACAGAGACTTTCAACACATCAATAGACACTTTTGATGAAGCAACATTAACATTCCAGACACCAACTTTCCTAACTCCTGGAAACTATAACGTCAATGTCAACATCATCAATGTTAACGGCAGCAGTGAAAACAACAGCAACAACACAATGGAAAAAGACTTCGTCATCGCATTGGGACAAGCGCAGAGAATCCCTATGATAGAACACTTCTCAAGCTCCACATGTTACCCTTGTGTCAACGTCAACCAACACATGGCTGATTTCACAGCAAGCAATCCCGGCAAATACACCTACACCAAATATCCTGTCGACTTCCCTGGAATGGGCGACCCTTATGCAAACGAAGACAGCAAGACAAGAGAGAATTATTATGGAGTAGGCGGCGTCCCTGACATCTACCTCGACGGAAGACAAACAGCCACAATGATGACGCAAGAGACTTTAGACGAAAGATACAACGTCCCTGCTTTCGCAGACATAAGAGGCTCTTTCACCACAAGCGGTAAAGTCATAACATTAACAGCCGACATCACTTCTTACGTGAATCTCAACAATGTAAGACTCTTCGTCTCTGTCAATGAGAAGATAACAACCGATAATGCAAGCAGCAATGGCGAACACGAATTCCGTCACATTATGATGAAGATGCTCGACAGCGCAGAAGGCAACACCTTCAGCATAGCAGCAGGCGAGACTAAAAACTTCGAATACTCATATAATCTCTTCAACTCAAACGTTGAACAGATGAACGACCTCGAAGTGGCATTATGGATACAAGACTACAACACCAAAGAAATCTTCAACAGCCATTATCTCTACGAAAACACATCACACCCTTATACTGTAAGCAACATCATCGCAGAACAAAACGGCGACGAGATGACAATCAGATGGGAAGCTCCACAACAAGCAACACCATCAGGATATCATTTATATGTCAACGGCGAGTTGCTGCTGGAAAAGACAACAGAAACATCACATAGCATCGCCAACACCGAAGATTTGTATATCATTGAAGTCGTTGCATTATATGGAGAAAACACATCAGTAGCGAAAATATATAAAGTCAATGCCGACATCGATGTGCCAGAAAATATAGAAGCTAACGCACATGATACAAGCATTGAGATTAACTGGAGCGCCGTGAATGGAGCAACAGCATATCAGTTATACCGCAGAGGCGAGTTGTTACTAGAAACGACATCAACATCTTACAACGATGGATGCATTCAATTAGGAATGGAATACTGCTACAGAGTGAGAACAATTAAAGGAGACAAAACATCAGCCTTCACTCCTGAAGTATGCGCTACCATCGAAGTTGACGACCCTTGCTTCTCACCTACCAACTTAGGAGCGACGATAGAACAAGACGCCGAAGGCTTTGAACAAAACTTCAAAGTCACGATGAACTGGGACGCTGTCGACAATGCACAAAGCTACACCATCTATCTGGATGGAGACAAGTTAGACACAACAACAGAGACATCATACGTTAAAGGATTCGATGAAGAAGGCAGCCATTATTTCACAGTAGTCACAAATTGCGAGAACGGAGAGTCATTGCCATCAGAATCTTTCGAATTTGAGATAAAAGGAGAATCAATAGAAGAATTTGAAAACAGATTCGAAATATATCCAAATCCAGCCGATGATGTTTTGTATATCAAATCAAATGAAGACGTTAAGGAAATCAACGTTTACAACATTTACGGAATTAAGATGACTACGGTCAACGGCCAAAGCACTACCGTTATTGACATGAGCGCTTTCAATCCAGGAATCTATTTCATTGAAATTGACGGAAACATTTTTAGAATAATTAGAAATTAGGGATGTATAACCTCTCAACCCTACCCTATATTTCCTCAAATCCCTTTTAAAAAAAATCTTGTTTCACAACAAGATTTTTTTTATCTTTGTCGATTCGATAATAATTTGTTAAATCAAAACATTAAAAAAATGAATCGTACAAAAACTATCGTTTTATTAGCATTGGCTTTCATCCTTTCATTGCCAGTGTCTCTCTTAGCTCAAGAGCGCGTTTATGAAATAACAGACGACGTTGTCGTTCCTCACACTTCAGTCAAAAACCAATCACAATCAGGCACTTGCTGGTGCTTCGCAGGTCTCGCAATGGTTGAAGCTGAAATCTTGAGAAAATACAATACAGAAATCGACCTCTCTGAAATGTACCTCGTACGTTGGGCTTATGCCAATAAATTCGAGAAATATGTACGTATGCAAGGCGTATGCAACTTCAGTCCTGGTGGCGAAGTTTTCGACGTTTTATATGCTATCAACGAAAACGGCATGATGACAGACGAAGCATACAACGGACTCGTTTTAGGCGAAGACAAACACCAACATGGCGAACTTCACACAGTCCTCGCTGAATACGGAAAAATCGTCAACAAACAACACAACGGCAAAATCAGCAAGGCATGGCCTAATATGGTTCAAGAAATCTTGAACGTTTACCTCGGTGAAACTCCTGAAACATTCACATTCGAAGGCAAGGAATACGATGCAAAATCATTTGCTGAAAAATACCCTCTCAACATCGAAGACTACGTTCAAATCGGCGCTTTCACAAACCACGCCAACTACAAACCTTACATCATGCCTATCCAAGACAACTGGACAAACACAATGACATACAACATGCCTTTAGATGAATTGATGGCAGAACTCGACAACGCTTTGAACAGCGGTTACACTGTAGGTTGGGCTCAAGATGTCAGCGACAAAGGTTTCAGCCGTAACGCAGGCGTTGGTGTCGTCCTCGAAAATGATGTTGAAAAAATCAGACAATCAGACGTTAAGAAATACAAGAAAATGAGCGACGCTGACATCCTCGCTTCATTATACAAATTCGAAAGCGTAATGCCTGAAAAAGAAGTAACAGAAGAAATGCACCAAGAAGCATACGAAAACGGTCAGACAACAGACGACCACAGCATGCTCATCGTTGGTATCGCTTACGACCAAAACGGTACCAAATACTACAAAGTCAAGAACTCTTGGAGTGAAAAATACGGTTATGAAGGCTACTGGTACTGCTCAGAACCTTACGTAAGACTCCACACAATGTTCTTCACCCTCAACAAAGAAGGTATGACAAACGAAATGAAAACTAAATTAGGATTATAATATTTATTAACACATTTAAATTAAAAACTATGAACTTCAAAAAATTCTTAGCAGCTACAGCTATCGCATTCGTTATGCCAAGCTTAGCAAACGCACAAGAAGCTGAACAAGCTCCTGAAAAAGAAGGTTGGATCTTCTCAGAAGAAGTAAGACTTCCTATCACATCAATGAAAGACCAAAACGCAGCAGGTACTTGCTGGTGCTATTCAACATTATCATTCGTTGAAGCTGAATTGTTACGTACAACAGGCAAGACATACGACTTCTCAGAAATGTTCATCGTATGGAACACATACATGGACCGCGCTCAAGCAACAGTCCGTACACACGGTGACATCTCTTTCTCACAAGGTGGTTCATTCTACGATGTACTTTACGGTATCAAACATTTCGGTTTGGTTCCTGATTCAGAATTACCAGCTGGCGTTAAACATAACGACACATTATCAGACTTCTCAGAATTCTCAAGAGTTTGCGACCCATTCGTAGAAGCTATCGTTAAAGGCAGAAAACTCCAAACAGACGCTAACGGCAATCCATTATGGAAAGAAGCTTTGGCAGGTATCCTCAACGCTTACATCGGCGAACGTCCAGAAACATTCGTTTACGAAGGTAAAGAATACACTCCAAAATCATTCGCAGAATCAACAGGTTTCAACCCAGATGACTATGTAAACTTAGCATCTTTCTCACACCATCCATTCTACGATGAATTCATCATCGAAGTACAAGACAACTGGAGATGGAGCACAGCTTACAACCTCCCAATCGACGAACTCATGGAAGTTATGAACTACGCTATCGACAACGGTTATACTTTCGCATGGGGTTCTGACGTAAGTGAAAAAGGTTTCTTAAGAGGCGACAACTTCGGTATCATGGTTCTTCCTGACCTCGATGCAAAAGAAAACAACGACGCTGCTACAGACAAAGCACGTTGGGCTGGCCTTAGCGCAGAACAAAGAGCTAAAGAAGCTTATTCACAACCAACTCCACAACGCTGGGTTTCTCAAGAAGAACGTCAAATCGCTTACGACAACTATGAAACAGGCGACGACCACGGTATGATCATCTACGGTAAAGCTAAAGATCAACTTGGCAACAACTACTTCATCGTAAAGAACTCATGGGGTGTAACAGGCAACTATGACGGTACATTCTACGCATCAGAAGCTTTCGTACGTTACAAAACTATGAACATCGTTCTTCACAAAGACGCTCTTCCAAAAAGCATCAAGAAAAAACTTAACATCAAATAAAACAAAAAAGCGGTCTTTCGACCGCTTTTTTTATGAACTTTAGAACTCTAAAATTCTAGAATTCTAGAATTTTAAAGTTCTATATTTCTATTTCTTCATCATCTCAAATCCTTTTCCATAAACTCCCATAACAGTATTGACTGAAACGAAAGCCGCTGGGTCCATCTGTTTCACTATTCTAATGACGCGTTGTGACTCTATCTTACGAACAACAACCATTACAATCTCAGACTCCTTCTTTGAATACCAGCCTGTTCCTTTTATCATAGTAACACCACGCTGCACTTCCTCTCCCACTCTGTCGGCTATTTCATGAGGCTTGGATGTGAAGATAAACATCTGTACCGATTGCTTGCTGCCGTTCATCGTCATGTCGATAGTATAACTGGTAATCATAAGACCGACATAACTGTATATCAAAAGTTCCAGGTCTTTAAAAACAAAATACGAACATCCGATAACCGCCACATTAATAAATAAGGAGAGACGGCCTATCGTCACGTTACGATATTTATTAATCATAACCGCAATCACATCTGTTCCGCCAGTGCTGCTTCCTTCAAGGAAAATAATACCGCATGCAACACCATTCAAAGCTGCGCCCAATACCGACGCAAGAAATCTGTCAGAAATCAAAGGAGTGTCTCCAAAATATTCCTGACCAAAATAGAACATTACAGACGTCATGATAACAGAATATATTGTACTGATTGCAAATCTTCTTCCTAACGATTTAAAAGAAATAATAATAAGGATTGCATTCAGCACAAAAATCATAACACCGGCAGGGATACCAGTCAACCAATAAATAATGGTTGAGAGACCGCTAACACCGCCACCCAACATCTGATTAGGGATAAGAAAAGCACACCAGCCTATCGCTGACAAGGCAACTGCCAATGTGATAATAATGTGGCTTCTGATTTCTTGCCAAATAGAAAAATTATTCTTCATAGTTACATAAATTATTTACGCTGCAAAATTATAAAAATGGAATCAGTTATTTTGTTTTTACAGATAAAAAAAATAATTCTTTTTTTATTTATGCTTTTTTTACTAAAAGTGCATATTTCATAACAGCAATACAATCGTTTCTTTCGTTACCATCATTATGAAAACAAGACAAAAATCCATAATTATTTCACATCTCATTTTTCTTAAAATAAAGAGTATTTCTTCTTATGTGTGATATTTCTGGCTAAAAAAATTCCTATTTCAAAGCAAAAAAACGATACTTTAAAGATTACTTTAATTATTTTTCTTAAATAAATATCTTATAAAATAATGATTATCAAACGATAAAAAAATATTTTAAAAAAAGTTTAAAAAGTACTTGCGCCGAATGATATTTTACGTATCTTTGCACCATCAAACAACAACGCGGAAATAGCTCAGTTGGTAGAGCACGACCTTGCCAAGGTCGGGGTCGCGAGTTCGAGTCTCGTTTTCCGCTCTAAGTCCCGACAGAAAATCGGGATTTTTTGTAAACAGGATAGTGCCTGAGTGGCGGAATAGGTAGACGCGCCGGACTTAAAATCCTGTGCCCATTTCGGGCGTGCCGGTTCGATTCCGGCCTCAGGTACGAAAAGAACTTCATAAAATCTTATGGAGTTCTTTTTTTTATATCTTTGTAAACGTAATTTTAAAATCTAGAACCATGAGAACATTAAAACTTTTAGCATTACTATTATTAATAAGCACATTTGCAAATGCTCAGCAAAGCGTCAAGATTGGCGACATCTACACTTTCGAGGATAACACACAAGGCGTAGTGTTCTACATAGACGAAGAAGGCCACGGACTTGCAGTGTCATTAACCCAAGAGAAAAGAAGATGGGCAGACGAAACAAACTACGTCTATTGCCAAGACATCGTCAATATCACCAACGATCCGCTTCCTAATTTCGAGTTCTATTCAGGAATGGGCAAGATAAACACCAGTTACATCCTACAACAATTAGGCACGACAAAGCCTACCGCAGCAAAATACTGCCGCGAACTCGGAGATGAATGGTATCTCCCTACAGCCAGCGAGTTCTACAAACTTCTTCTCGGAAATGTTGACGGCAAAGTCAACAAGACCCTCAAAGCAAACAAATGCAAACCTATCATGGGTTGGTATTGGACAAGTTCCGAATATGACAACGGACAAGCTTGGACAATGAACGGTTCAGGAAGATTCAAAAAATGCTCCAAATTAGCATACAGAAACAACGCAAGAGCGATAAGAAAGTTTTAACAACAAATTATAAAAGAAATTCAGAACCTCAGAACCTCAGAACCTCAGAAAATTTTGAGATTCTGAGGTTCTGAATTTATGAGTTTTAAATATACTTTCGCTTCACTTATTAAGAAGTTTCTTGATCTCATTCAATTTCATAAGAGCTTCCACCGGAGTCAGGATGTCGATATTTGTATTTAAAATATCTTCTTTTATCTGCAACAATAACGGATCATCCAACTGAATAAAACTCAGCTGCATATCGCAGTTGCTCTTTGTCTCTTTCACCGCCTTATTCAGACTCTCATGAGAATGCGATTTCTCTAACATTGAAAGCAATGCATCAGCTCTGTCGATGACCTTGCGAGGCATTCCCGCCATAGCTGCGACGTGAATACCAAAACTGTGAGCACTTCCGCCTTTCTTAAGTTTTCTTAGGAAGATAACCTTATCGTTCATCTCCTTGACACTCACATGATAGTTCTTTATTCTCTTGAATGAGTTCTCCATCTCAATAAGTTCATGATAGTGAGTTGCAAACAATACCTTAGCACGACACTGTGGATGTTCGTGGAGATATTCCGTTATCGCCCATGCGATGCTTATTCCATCATAAGTGCTCGTTCCTCTGCCTATCTCATCGAGAAGCACAAGACTTCTGTTAGATATATTATTCAAGATGCTTGCTGTCTCATTCATCTCAACCATAAAAGTTGACTCGCCAGAAGAGATATTGTCGCTCGCCCCTACTCTAGTGAACACCTTATCCACCAATCCGATACGAGCTGATTCTGCTGGAACGAAACAACCAATCTGAGCAAGCAAGACTATCAAGGCAGTCTGTCTCAACAAAGCCGACTTACCCGACATATTAGGTCCGGTAATTATTATGATCTGCTGTTTTTCTCTATCGAGATAAACATCGTTGGAAATATATTGCTCGCCAACAGGCATCATCTGCTCTATGACAGGATGACGGCCTTCTTTAATATCAATTACATAAGATTCGTCTATTTCAGGCTTGACGTAATTGTTCTTCATTGCCACAGCAGCGAAACTCAAAAGACAGTCTATCTTAGCTACGAGAGATGCATCAAGCTGAATAGGAGCCACGAACTCACCGCAGGCATTTATCAGTTCAAAATAAAGTCGTTCCTCGATAGCCTGAATCCTCTCATCCGCTCCGAGAATCTTCTGTTCATACTCCTTAAGTTCTTCTGTGATATAACGTTCTGCGTTGGCCAGAGTCTGTTTACGTATCCATTCTGCTGGGACCTTATCCTTATGAAGATTAGTCACTTCAAGATAATATCCGAACACATTATTATAACCTATCTTCAAAGATGAAATTCCGGTAGCAGCAGATTCACGTTTCTGGATATCCATGAGGTAATCTTTGCCCGAACGTGACAGCTTACGCAGAGAATCAAGTTCTTCATCAACGCCATCATTGATAATGTGTCCCTTTGAGATGAGAGCCGGCGCTTCTACATTAACCACACTCTTGATTCTTTGTCTTATGCTATCGCATACGTTAAGCTGTTCGGCATAAAGTTTCAAAGCAGGATTCTCACTTTCAGCGCAGAGGTTCTTTATCAGTTCTATCTGGTCGAGCGCTCTTGCCACCTGCAGCAGCTCGCGAGGATTGACACGCAACAACGACACCTTAGAGATGAGACGTTCCAAATCGCCCACCTGTCGTATCGAATCCTCAAAAGTCGATATCAACTCATTGTTATTCACGAAATAATCCACAACCTCATAACGCGCTGTAATCTGCTCTTTATTTTTCAAAGGAAGAGAAAGCCAACGACGCATCAGGCGGCTGCCCATAGGTGATGAGGTCTTGTCTATGACGTCAATCAATGTCTTGGCATTGGCATTTGGCGAATGAAGAAGTTCGAGGTTTCTGATGGTGAATTTGTCGAGCCACACAAACTGTCCCTGGTCGATGCGCGACAATGAGCTTATATAAGAAATCTTATCGTGCTGTGTCTCGTGGAGATAATGTATCGCAGCACCTGCTGCTATTATGCCTTTAGGGAAATCATTGACGCCGAATCCTTTAAGAGAATTGGTATTAAAGTGACGAGTGAGGATGTCATTGGCATAATCGTCGGTGAACACCCAATCGTCGAATACCGTGATATAATATTTATCGCTGAAATTCTCTATGAACAATTTGCGTTTATTTCTCTGGCAAAGCACTTCAGAAGGATTGAAGCTCTGAAGCAATTTGTCGATATATTCTTTGTTGCCTTGTGTGAGATAAAACTCGCCGGTAGAGACATCAAGGAACGCGACGCCCGACTCTTTCTCATCGATATGAATTGAAGCGAGGAAGTTATTTTCTTTCTGAACCAAAACATTATCGTCGTAAGTCACGCCAGGGGTCACGAGTTCTGTAATGCCGCGTTTAACGATTTTCTTGGTAAGTTTAGGATCCTCGAGTTGTTCGCACACAGCCACTTTCTGGCCAGCCTTGACCAGTTTAGGCAGATAAGTGTCGAGAGCATGATGAGGGAAACCAGCGAGTTCGGTAGCAGTAGCCGCCGACTTGCCGCGTTTAGTCAATACTATGCCAAGTATTTCGGAAGTCTTTATAGCATCTTCACCGAAAGTTTCATAAAAGTCGCCCACTCTGAACAGCAGCAATGCCTCAGGGTATTTAGCCTTGAAGGAATAGTATTGTTTCATCAAAGGGGTTTCAAGTTCTTGATTTTCTTTATCTGTCTTTGCCATAAAGTCTTCCTTTGTTTTAATTTTTCTTTAATCTACAAAGATAAATATTTTTATTTTCGTTTCGTTTTTGATAAAACATTATTTTTGCCGTAAAATAAATATACGATGCGTAAATTAACAATGCCCGAGTTGAACAGATTAAGTTTATCTGAATATCAACAAGTTGAAAAATTAGATGTTATTATTGTGTTAGACAATGTCCGTTCTTTGAGCAACATTGGTTCATTTTTCCGCACTGCCGACGCCTTCAGAATTGGAGAGATTTTCTTGTGCGGCATAACGGCATGTCCTCCGCATCGTGAGATACACAAGACAGCCTTAGGCGCGGAAGAAAGCGTGAAATGGCGTTATTTCGAGAGCACCGAAGAAGCCTGCATTTATCTAAAAGAGAACAACTATACTATCAACGCTGTCGAGCAGATAGAAGGCAGCATCATGTTGAACGAATTCACTCACAAAGAGAAAAGCGCCTACATCTTTGGCAATGAAGTTGACGGAGTTGATGACGAAATCTTACAATACTGCGACAACGCGATAGAGATTCCGCAAGAAGGAACGAAACACTCGCTCAACGTGTCAATAAGCGGCGGCATCCTGATGTACGAAATATTCAATTCTCTTTGGAAAAAATAAGATAACGCATTGAACTAAGATCTTTCATCTTTGTTTTTTTCAGACATAAAAACAACAAAAAGATGAAAAAGATCAATTCACTATTCAAAACAATCATGGTCGTCATCATGATTATGACACCTATGATTTTCCATGCTAAGAATCATGATGTTAAAAGCATGGCGAAGCATATCGACAAAGTCTATATATCCGCTTCGCCTGAAATTCTGGAAAACAAGGGCAACGTTGTCACTGTGACTATAAGCACCGAGTTCCCTCCAAGATATTTCAACAAGAAAACCGTCATGAACATCACTCCTATTCTTGTTTATGAAGAAGGTGAGACAATATTGCCTTCCATGAACTTCATCGGCGAGAAAGTCGACGGCGAAGGCATTGTAGTCAGCAAGAGAGACGGAGGAGCATTCTCTTACACAGTCTCAATACCTTACAGCGACGAGATGTACAACTCACTGCTTATAGTGGAACCTATCGTATATAAATTCAAGGAAGAGGTTCATCACCATCAGCAGGCCATCAAAGACAAAGAAGCCTTTGCCTTATGCGACGCTTACTTGATTGCCGAAGGTATAATCAACACAGCGCAACACATTGACAAAAGCGCTCTTAAGACCGCATACGCTACTCCAAACACAGATCAGAAAATCGTGACAGACAACGGCGACATCTACTTTATGGTCAATTCCGACGCCATCAACTGGGCTGTCCCTTTGAACAAAAACATGCAAAACAAGAATGCTGTCCACGACCTCACCTCCCACATCATGAAAGGATGGAACATCGACAATATCGAAATCGTGGGATGGTCATCTCCTGAAGGACCATTGAGTTACAACAAAAACTTGTCTAACAAAAGAGCCAAGATGACAGAAGACTTTTTAAAGAAAAGATTAGAGACATTATCAGCTCAGAAAAACTCTCACGTCAGTTACAAAAACATCAACGATGTCAAGTTCATAACACAAGGCAAAGGCGCCGACTGGGAAGGACTGATGAAAGCCATCGAAAATTCCAACATCAAGGACAAGCAGACAATACTCAACACTTTGAAGAAACAATCGCCTGAAGAAAGAGTGGCTCAGCTTAACAAATACATAAAACAATATCCTGAATTTGAAAAGAGCATTTTGCCATCGTTGAGACGTACCATCGTCAAGGTCAACACCATTGAACCTACCATGACTGACGAGCAAATAACAAAAGCCTGCACTTCAAATCCTAAGTCATTGAGCTGCGACCAGATGATGTATGCCGCTTCTTTAGTCAAAGAATTAAAGAACAAAGAAATGATTTACATCACAGCTATCGAGACATATCCTAACAATCCTGAACCATATTGCAACGCCGGAGCCGTAGCGATAGAAAAAGGCAACCACAGACATGCAAAACATCTCTTGAATCAAGCCATCGAAATAGACGACCTATTGTCTGAAGCATACAACAACTTAGGCATTATCGCCATCATAGAAGACGACTACGAAACAGCTTCTGCTATGTTCAAGCAAGCCAAAGAGTTAGGATTGAATACAAACTATAACGACGGCGTTGTTCAAATCAACAAAGGCAACTACGACAAAGCCATCAGACTGATGACAAAAGACAACCCTAACTGCGATTACAATGTCGCATTGGCACAGACCTTAGACAAAAGATACACCATAGCGGAAGAGACAGTGAAATGTCTGGATGAAAACGGCAAGACATTATATCTTCAAGCCATCATAGCAGCAAGGACAAAAGACGTCGATAAAAGTTTGAAGCATCTTGCAAAGGCAATAAAGAAAGACAACAAAATAAAAAATATAGCCAAAAACGATATGGAATTTGCGAGCCTGCAAGACATGCCTGAATTCGTAGCACTAGTAGAATGATTATTAAATTTTTATAACAGAGTCGCTTCGGCGACTTTTTTTCTGTTTTTTTATAAAAAAATGTACGATTTTACACAAAAAGGTTTTATATTTGCAAATTAAAATTGTACAGATCAAACTATATTTTTTATCAAATAAAAGAAAGAATATGAATAAATTAAGCTTTACTAAACTTATCATGATTATGGTTTTGGCTTTATGTCCTATGGCATTTTATGGTCAAAATGATAATACAGAAGAACAAGCTGCCTCTTTTAACGATTATGCATACGTTACAGGCGATTTGGGATTAGGTTTCTTAAACGGCGACAATTCAGGATTAAAATTAGGTCTTAACGGCCACCTCGGTATTGGTTATCAATTCGATAACATCGTAGGCGTTAAAGCTAATTTAGGATTTGGTGGCTTAAACGGAAAATACGACCACATCAGCATCGACAAGTCAAATTATTTTGAAGCTAACCTTAATTTGACAATCAACTTCACAGATATCATATTCGGTTATAACCCAGACAGAAGATTAAACTTCGTTCCTCATATCGGTATCGGACAAGTTAGATACAGAATCAAACTTAACAATGGCGATAGCAACAACATCTACGAAAACGGTTATGACGAAAGAGATGGCAGAAAAGTAGCTGCTACAATCCCAATGGGTGCTGAGTTGAACTTCGCTATCAACAAAGACTGGAAGATCAGCTTGGACTACACAGCTAACTACGCTGACACTGATCTCATCGATGGTACACCAACAGGCAAGCACAACGACTGGTTCAGCACTATCAACCTCGGCGCCAGCTACAGATTAGGCAGCGAGGCTAACATCTTCAGAAGAGATGACCCATTCTGCAACCACTGGTATATCATGGCTGACGGCGGCGCTTCATTCCTCTTCGGTGACAACTCATACAACTTCTCTAGCGTTAGAGGTAACATGAACGTAGGTATCGGTTACGATTTCCATAACTTCTACAGAATATATGGAAAATTCGGCTACGGCGTCTACAACGGTAAATATGACAACTACTTCACACTCGACTATGCCGACTATTACGAAGTTAGCGCAAATATCGCAGCCGACCTCGTTGGCTTTATCTTCGGATATGATGAAAATCGTCTTTTCGGAGTCTACGCTCACATCGGTATCGGCCAAATGCAATACAGAGCTAGAACAATTTTAGCTAACGGCGAGGTAAAACATATCGGCTACGACTACGGAACAGATAACAATATTACAGGTCGCGGTGTCAACGATAGAAAAGTTGTTATGACAGTGCCAATGGGTATCGAACTCAATTACATCGTAAACCAAAAATTCGATGTATATGGCGACGTTACAACAGAATTTGTTGACGGCGATATGTTAGACGTAATGCCATCAGGCATCCACAACGACTGGCGCACTACAATCAACGTCGGTTTACGTTACAAACTCAACAACGCTTGCTACGCAGTTGAAGAAGAACCAGAATGCTGCTTCACTATCGACGATGTTAAACAAGCTATCAAAGATGCTTTAGCAGAACAAGGTGCAAATCCTGCTGCAAACCAAGTTAAGGTTGACACTGTTGTTGAAGTTGACACTATAACAGAAACAATAGAAAAATATACTATTTATCATACAAACCACGCTAACATTTCTTTCCCTGTCAACGAAACAAAGAAACTTAAAACACAAACAAATATCGACGCTATCAACAGAGCTTCTCAAGAAGTACAAAATGGCTTCGTTGTAGAAAATATAATCGTTGAAGGCTACTCTTCACCAGAAGGCGGCGATGAAATCAACGATCGTCTCGCTGAAGAACGCGCTAGAGCAGCTGCTGAATTGATTCAAAACGAGCTCAACACTCACTTAGATGAATCACACGTTACAATCCATTCTAACGGCGCTGACTGGGACGGTCTCAACAAGGCTATCTTAGGTTCTGACATAAACAATAAAGAACAAATCGTTGAAGAACTCAAGAACTCTACAGATAAAGAAAATACATTACGTAAGTTAATGAGACAATATCCTGAAATCAACAACCTGTTGCCACAATTACGTCGCGCTAACGTAACAATCACAACAGTTAAATAATAATCATCAGGATGATTAAAATAAAAAAGGTTGCTCTCGGGCAACCTTTTCTTTTTTTATTTCATTTCATTTTTTGTTCACTCCCAAACTGTCTTCACAACGCTCAAGCAAAACCTCGTTGCTTACTTTAAATACAGGATGTACGAAGTCGGAGGCTATCTCACATAAAGGCGCAAGCACAAACCGACGCTGGTGCAGCCTTGGATGCGGAAGTATCAAATCTTCATCGTTGTTGATAATATCATCATAATAAATAATATCCAAGTCTATTGGACGCGACTCATAACCTATATGATTTTCTTTTCTCTTCCTTCCTAGCTCCGCCTCTATCGTAAGCAGCTCCTTCAACAAATCATGTGGACTTAACACAGATTCTATCGCTATAGCTTGATTTAAAAACAGATGCTCCGTCTCAAAGCCCCATGGCTCTGATTCATAAAGCGACGACTTCAAAATAAGCTTGCCGCATCGCAACTCGATAAGAGATATCGCCTCACTTAAAAGCTCCTCACGATTACCCATATTCGAACCAAGAAGTATAAAAGATTGTCCTTTCATAATACCATATTTTATAATCGCAAAATTAAGAATAATTCGTATCTTTGAAGCAAAATAAACAAACTCAAGTTTAATTATAAATCATAAAAAAATGAAATCATTCTTTAAAACATTTCTAGCTTCTTTTTTAGGATCTGCAGTTTTATTAGGCGTAATAATAATTCTTCTGATCACAAGCCTAATCGCTTCAATAGCAAGCTCATCAGAGACTAACGTCACATTAAAGCCTAAGACAGTTCTTTATATGAATCTGAATTATGACATTCCTGAAAGAACCAATAGCAACAGTCTTGAAATGTACTTCAACGTAGATAAGATTGATATGGCTGGCATGAACGACATCTTGAACAATATCGATGCTGCCGCTACCGACCCTAACATCGAAGGTATTTTCTTGGATTTATCTACTATTGGAACATCAACAGCAAATATCGAAGAAATCAGAAACCGTCTCATCAGCTTTAAAGAATCCGGCAAATTCATAATCAGCTACGGTGAAACTTACACACAAAGCGCATATTATCTCGCTAGCGTATCTGATAAAATCTATATGTTGCCTGACGGCGTTTTAGATATACACGGCATTTCATCACAGGGCATGTTCTACAAACATCTCTTCGAAAAATTAGACATCGAGATGCAGATTATCAGACCTGCAAACAACAAATTCAAGAGCGCTGTAGAACCTTATTTCCTCGACGAAATGAGCGATGCTAATCGCGAACAGACAAGCGTATATTTGAATTCTATGTGGAATAAGATATGCAGCGACATCAGCGCTTCAAGAAATATCAAAGTTGAAACAATCAATAAGTTGGCTGATGAGTTGACACTGATGTTCGATACTCAAGCAGCTGTTGACAACGGCTTCATCGATGAATTGATCTACAAAGATGAACTTCTCGCAAAACTTCACGAACTCACAAATACACCTGACAACAAAAAATTAAATATCATCAAGAACACACAATATGCTAAGGTCAGACCAGAATTGATGACTGGCGAAGACAATATCGCTATCGTTTATGCTTCAGGACAAATCATCGACGGCAAAGGCGATGATACAACAATTGGCTCCACTACCCTTTCTGCAGCAATTCGCAAGGCAAGAACAGATAAAAAAGTCAAGGCTATCGTTATGAGAGTCAACTCACCTGGCGGCAGCGCTGTCGCTTCAGAAGTCATCCGTCGCGAAGTAGAACTCGCTGCAAAAGAGAAACCTGTCATCGTCTCAATGGGTAACTACGCAGCATCTGGCGGTTACTGGATCTCATCAACAGCAGATTATATCTTCGCCGACCCTAACACATTAACAGGCTCTATCGGCGTATTCGGAACAATACCTAACCTCAAAGGTTTCTTTAATGATAAAGTAGGCCTTACATTCGACGAAGTAAAGACTAACGATAACTCCGACTTCGGTTCTTTATACAAACCATTGACTCCTTATCAAATGGCAATGATGCAAAAACACGTCACAGAGACATACGACAACTTCATCACTTTGGTATCTGAGACAAGAGGTTTACGCAAGACTTTCGTCGACAGCATCGCACAAGGAAGAGTATGGAGCGGTACTGACGCATTAGGAATCGGTTTGGTTGACGAACTCGGAGGCATCGACAAAGCTATCGCTTACGCAGCCGACAAAGCAGGTCTTGCCTCTTATTCTATAAAAGAATTCCCTAAACAAGAAGATCCACTTGAAAATCTCTTCAAGACAGAGACACAAGATTATTATACAAAAGCTGTCATGAAGAAAAACTTAGGCTCTTCATATAAATATCTTGAAGCAATAGAAAACATCAGCAAAATAGAAGGCGTCCAAGCATTGATGCCGATGGTTGTTGTTGAATAAAAATAAAGGCGGTTGAAATTTCAACCGCCTTTATTTTTAAATACTCATTGATTTCTCTTCCCATTGATTCATCAGATCTTGAAGTCTTTCTTTCTTCTCTCCGTATGATGAATACCAGGCGTTATCGATATTTATATTAGGATGGTCTGTCGGTGACGACATCACAGCATCCATCTCAGCAATCTCCATTTCCAGAGATTCTATCTGTTCCTCAAGTTTCTTTATTTCTCTCTCGATACGTTTTATCTCTCTGTCATTCTGTTTCTTCGTCTCGTAATCGAGTTTGCTTTGTGAGACCTTATTCTCAACAGGCTGCGACTTCATCTTCTTATTGAGGTCGTCGAGTTCCTTCATTTTCTTCTCTTCGAGGAAATCGTAGATGTCGCCAATATATTCTTTGATATTAGGTTTTCTAAACTCATAGACCTTATTTGTCAGACCTTGGAGGAAGTCACGGTCGTGAGAAACGATTATCAATGTACCATCAAACTGCAGCAATGCCGACTTTAAAATATCTTTCGAGAGCATATCAAGGTGGTTGGTAGGCTCGTCGAGAATGAGGAGATTCGTTGGGAAAAGCAGCATCTTAGCCAATGAGAGACGTGCTTTCTCTCCACCCGACAACACCTTCACTTTTTTCTCTATCGCCTCTCCGCTGAAGAGAAATGCACCAAGTAAAGACTTTACCTTCACGCGCATATCGCCAGTAGCGACGTCGTCGAGAGTTTCAAAGACAGTCTTCTCTGGGTCCAACATATCCTGCTGGTTCTGGGCGTAATAACCAATCTTGACCTCGTGACCGAGTTTCACCTCGCCCTCATAATCCAAGACACCAGCGATAATCTTAGACAATGTTGACTTGCCTTCGCCGTTACGTCCTACGAAAGCTATCTTCTCCCCTCTTGGAATGAGAAGGTTTATATTGTTAAGGATATTTTTCTCGCCATATGACTTTGACACATTCTCGAGTTCAAGAGTCACCTTGCCGGAATGCGGCGCTGGCGGAAACTTGAAATGCATGGCAGACTTATCCTGGTCGTCGATTTGCACCACGTCCATCTTCTCCAGCTGTTTCACTCTGGACTGCACCTGTTTCGCCTTAGTCGCCTTATATCTGAAACGTTCTATGAAAGCCTCAATCTCTTTTATCTCACGCTGCTGATTGTCGAAGGCAGCTTTCTGGATATCAATACGCTCTTCTCTTCTTTCTATAAATTCAGAATATGAACATTTATAATCGTAAATCTTGCCGCATGAAATCTCTATCGTTCTTATGGTGATATGGTCGAGGAACGCCCTATCGTGCGACACCATGAAGATAGCGCCGTAATAATTTTTCAAGAAACCTTCTAACCATTGTATTGACTCGATGTCGAGATGGTTGGTAGGTTCGTCGAGAAGCAACAATTTAGGTTTACGAAGAAGTATCTTAGCAAGTTCCACGCGCATCTGCCATCCGTTGCTGAACTCCTTCATCGGGCGTTGCATGTCGTTATGTTCGAATCCGAGACCTATGAGAATCTGCTCAGCCTCGCCCTCGATAGAATGACCGCCCATAAGTGCGAGACGCTCGTTGAGATGACTCATCTTCTCGCAGAGACGCTGATATGAAGCACTTTCATAATCTTCTCTGTTAGAAAGCTCATCCTGCAACTTAGCAAGTTGACGTTCAATCTCGTAATATTCTTCAAAAGCCGTCATCGCCTCGTCGAGGACAGTCTTCTCGCTCTTGACATTCTTTTCCTGAGGAAGATAGCCTACGGTGACGTCATCCGACATTATCACGTCGCCTTTATAAGGTTGTTCAAGTCCGCACAAAAGACGAATGAGAGTAGTCTTGCCGGCGCCGTTTTTGCCGACAAGACCTATTCTGTCTTTCTCACGAATCATAAAATTGATGTCGGTGAAGAGGTCTTCACCTGTAAACTGCATGCTAAGATTTTGTACTGATATCATAGATGCAAAGATACAAAAAAAGTCAACAAGACTACAAGACCACAAGACCACAAGTTTTTTTAATTAGGAGTTAGGAATTAGGAATTAGGAATGATTTTCTTGAACCATTAAACATGAATTCCTGAATCATGGTCGCTGAGCTTGTCGAAGCGCTGAACATTGTGCCTTCGACAAGCTCAGGCACCGACAACCCTGAGTTCCTGAATTCCTAAAACAAAAAAAGCAGGCATTCCGAGCTTCGCTCTTCATACCTGCCTATTTTCTTTCGTCCCTACGGGACTATCTGTATTTAGAATTTTATAACTTTTTCAACAGCTACGCCGTTTTCAGTCTCGATATTGATGAAATAAACTCCTTCATTATAAGCTGAGAGGTTTATCTCAACTTCATCAGCATTGACTTCCATTTCTTCAACTAACATTCCTAAGCTGTTGTAAACTTTAACTACTGATAGCTGACCGCTGATAGCTGATAGCTTGACAAAGTCTTTTGTTGGGTTAGGATAAATCATCATGCCTTCAACGCCGTTTTCATCTATTGATGTAGTCACAACAACGATATAATCTTGTTCTGGATTTTCGTATGAGTTGGCTGGAGCTGATTCACATTCTTCGCCATCGATAGTATAGACTGATGTCACTTGATAGTAATATGTACCTGGTTCAACAGCGTCGAAGTAGTTACCTGATGTTGGTTCAGCTACTATTTCCATATTGCTGCTTGAAGTGCCACGATATACGTTATAATGTTCAAAGACTTCTTCTCTGTTATTGAGTTCAACAGTGCCTTTGAGTTCGCTTGTAACAAAAGCACGAATCATCCATGTGTAGTTCATTGCTTGAGTAGCTACGTCAACCCAATAGCTGCCGTCGAATGAAATCCAGCGGCCGTTAGGATCATCTGTTGGATTACATACCGCTGCTGGGTAGCTGCCGTTATTGTTGTTGAAAGTAACCCACAAGTTCATAGAAGGATCTATTGGAAGTGGAGCTGTGAGGTCAAACTCAACGAACTGTCCTGAGCCTGTACATGCATAAGGTTGGCTATGAACCAAGACTTCAGGAGCTTCGTCACCGCCATAATAGATATTGATGTTACCATCGTGACCTTCTCTGTCGTACATTGCAACCTTTGTAAGATATGTGCCACCGTAGAATTCGAGATCTTCAGCTGGGAACATGATGCCCCAATAGAATGGTTCGCCACCAATGCCAAGAGCTGTTACTACTGTACCGTCATCATAATACATCCATTCTGAACCATGTAATGTATAAGGCCATACTAATGCTACTCCGCTTTCACCGTTTTCGTAGCCTTCTTCACCGTAGAGGTTTTTAGGAGCGTCACAGACTCTAACTACTGTAACTTCTTCTGTCAATGGACATGACATTGCGTAGTATGAATCTTCTTCGCCGCCATAGACAACTCTGATTGAGTATTCAATGTCGCCCCAACCTGGATTTACGTCAGTGAATGACTCTTTGTCGATAGGTTCTGATGTGATGAGTTCGCCGTTACGATATACCATTGCGCCGATAACTTCAAGATCTGTGTAGTTAGGTTCTTCTTTTGAAGATGTTGTCAATGTCAAGTTATCGATGTTGATGAAGAACTGACCGAAGCAGTCGAAGTGACGGATTGCGATATAAACATCTTGTCCAGCGTATGCGCTTAAATCAACAACTTTTTCATAATATGTACCTTGAGCACGTTCGTTGCGGTCAGTCTTAGCACCTTCTTTAGATGTCAATGTTTCTTCCCAAATCATTGTGAAGTCGGCTGCGTTGGTGTTGCTGCTGGTTGAGATAGCAACACCGTAATGTTCTGCGCAGTACATTTGGTTTTCAGCACATGCTCTGAAGACGAGCTTAGAATTAGCTGTGATGTTATATTTCTTAGCTGTTACTAAATAATCATCTGGCTGGATGTCATAGAAGTTATAGTATGAACATGAGATAGCGCTGTAATGGCTTTCATAACCGCAGTCAACTGATGAATATTGGTTTGAGTTCATCCATGTAGCGCCATCGTTGTTAGCGTCGATTGTGACGAATCCGTCTAATGTAGCGTTTTCAAAGTCGAACATGAATTCTTTTGAATAAGCACCGATTGGGAGTTGCCATGAGAGTTCTACATTTTTTCCATTTACAACAGCTTCAAATTCGTTAGCGTTTACAAAGTTGTCACATGCGTTGTATGTCCATGTGTATTCCATTGTTTCATCGCCTATAACTTTTGCTGTATAATCTTGACCTTGAACGAGGCCTGTAACATCAAATTGATAGTAAGTAGTTGTCACTTCAGCAACTGTTGTTCCATCCAACACAACTGAATAACTGTCAGAATTGCCGTTCCACATTGCCCAGCCTGTTGGAGAGACGTAGAAATCGCCGATACTGAAATTCTCTTCGAGAGTACATTCAACGACTGTTGCTTCTGTGATTTCAATGATTTCGTCTGTTGCACATGATTCGAAGCCTTCCATAGCGATAGTATATTTATAAGTGCCGATACGGAAGTTGTTCCATGTGTAAGAACCTGTTGCATCTAAAGTAGCGTTATATGCGTATGATGCATCATTTACATTTGTGAAAGTTACTTGAGTACCTGCCACTGAAGCGCCGTTAGCAGCGTCAACATTTACTATAACAGATGTTGTCATGTTCTTTTCTAAGTCGTTAGACCAAATGATAGGAGTTTCATATTTTGAATCTACATAAACTACAGAGACGCCGTATCTGTAAATACCTTGAGCTGCGCTGCCCCATGTTGCATCGACGTATGTTGTATCTGTCACGTTATCAGCGATGAGTTCTGCTTCGCCGTTTGTGTAGATATTCTTTCTATAAACTTTGAAGTTAGACATTTCTGGAGTTTCTTCTTTAGCATCAATGAAATCCCAGCTCCATACGATGCTTGCTTTGCTATTGTCAATTTCTTGAGCAACGACTTCAGCAACCATATTGTAGCCGCCATTGCCTGTGTTGATAGAAATTGAGAATTCTTCTGTTGCAGAAGCTACGAGATAATAAACGCCAGCAGGAACTGTGAAGTTGTTAATGTTGCTGCTTCTTGATTCGCGACCTGATGTAAGCTGTACGTTATCGATAAGGATAGCAAATTCGTTAGTACAGTTGAAGTGACGTAATCCTACGAAAACATTACGTCCAGCATAGCTGCTGAGGTCGACTGTTTTATATTGCCATTCTGCAACTTCATTATAGGCAACAGTATGTTCCCAGATTGTTGTGAAGTTAACGCCGTCAATTGATACGACAACGCCATAATGTTCATCGCTGTAATAATTGTCCAATGGCAATGCATAGAATGAAAATACTGAATTTTCTGTTATTGTATAAACGCCGTCAGTGTAGATATAGTTATCTGGAGTGAGAGGGCCATTTGATGTTGATGAATATGATTCTGAGTAGATACATTTTGATCCGTCAATTCCATCTATGCCAGCGCCATTAGATATAGCCCAGTTGCAGTAGTCGCCGTCAACGTCTTTTGTCTTCCAGCCTTCCAATGAACCGTCGTTGAAGTCGAAGAAGAAAGATTCGCCCAATGGTTCTTCGTATGGATCGTCATCGTCTTCATCTTCTTCTGGGTCAGCACCGTAATAGTTGTTGACATCAGGACCGCCTTTGCCGTTGAAGTTTGCTGCGTATAATGCCACCTTAGCATTAGCACCTACTACTGATGCAGATAAAATTGTTTCTTCTGAGAAGCTAAGACGATACACAACGTCAGCGCCGTCTTGTTCATCACCAGGAAGCATATAGTTGTTTTGCAATGAGCTATATTCTGGTGTAGCCACGAAAGGATAGGAAGAAATAACATTAGGCATTTCCCATACGTCGCCAGTTTGTGGAGTATAAGCTATTGCTGAAACAGGGATAGCATCAGAACCGAATGTATGGTTGATGTTGATAGAGCCATTTTGTTGACCGTCGTTGCCTGAGAAGTGAGACACTTTCAATTTCAAAGAATTTTCAGTTGTCAACTCATATGGCAATTCTACCTGACTGACTGTAAAGAATGAATTTGATGATGAGATAGAAGTGATTGTCAAAGGTTCTTCAGCTGTCAACACAACTTCCATTGGACGCATCCAAGAACCGACAGGGCGATAGCCGAGTTCTAATGAAGAAGGATTTGCTGATAATGGAGAATCGAGTTCACCGTATGTGACATCTAATTTGATGTTAGGTCTGTATGACAATCTTCCGTTAGCTTGATGGCCGTTAGGGAATTCATCAGCGATTGATTCAGTGCTGTCGTTACGACGGAACATAACAGTGTTTTCTGTCTCTGCTGATTTTGTGTAGTACCATTTCAATTGCATATTGAAATCGAAATCGGTTTTCTTTGCGATAACAACAACGAGGTTGCCGCTGCCGCTATAGTAGTATGGAGAATCCAAAGTGAATGTTTCCCATTTAGTGTCACCGATGAGGACGTTCTCGCCTGAATAAACCAAAGTAAGGTCTTCTGCTGGTGTCCAGTCTAACAAAGAAGACATATTAGATCTTTGAGTGACGCCCATGTAGATGTCAACTTCTGTCAATGTAAGAGTTGGGATGGTGTCTGCTGCATTGCAGTTGAAAGAAACCGCGTTGATTGTGCAGGCATAGCCAATTTCATTACCTGGATAGATAGTCTCGTTCCATGAATAAGTGTAACCAGTGTTGAAAGGAACAGAATAGTCTTCTTCTGTACCTGTGCCAATGATGATTTCATCAGCTCTCATTGCATAAGGTGCCAAAAACACCAAAAGCAACAAAGTAGTTAAAAACTTTCTCATACTTGTTTAAATTTATTAATATAATATTCGATTATTCTTCAATCCATTCAGCGAAAGAGCCTTCTGTCTCTTTCAAGAAAATCTTGACGAGTTGGATTCCTTCAGGAAGTCTGCTCTTGATCTTCTTTGAGAAATCGATGAGCATCAATTCTGTAGTAGGTTGGTAAGGAAGCACTATGATTCTCTCGTAGTTACGTTTCACCTCATCGATAAAGTCCTGAGGCATATTATGATTTATGATGAAAGCGTGGTCGTAATGGTCTATAATCTCTTCGTTTACTATTCTCTTCAAGTCGCCGAAGTCCATCACCATTCCGTTTTTAGGACTATTGTCATCCATAATTGGATTGCCTTTTACAGTGACTCGCATCTCATAGGAATGGCCATGAATATTACGGCATCTGCCATCATAACCCATAAGAGCATGAGCAGCTTCGAAACGAAAGATTTTTGTAAGATGAATCATTATTATGCCACTAAAAATTAGTGCGCAAAGATAAGAAAAAAGGCTAAAGGCTAAAGACAAAAGGCCAAAGTTTTTTTTAAAACTTTTTCTATCTATCTCACACCAAACCAAGCATTCCTATCGCAGCGATAGTTCCTGCCATTATTACATTCAAAAAACTGTTTAGAGTGAGTTTAATTTTGGAGAATGGTATTAAGATAAAAACGACAGACCAAACAAAAGCCGCTGCCATAATGATAAAAGGTGTCAGATTCTGGAACAATGGCATAAAGTCGAACAAGAGTCCAGCGATGAACGGATTTACTCCGAGTGCTACTGACAATAATATCAGATGCAAATTTTTCTCTATCATGAAGAGATTGGTTCCATTTTTTATCTTCAATGTGTCGATGAGCATTCTGTATGCAATAGAGAAACAAAGTGCGAAAACGACCCATTTAGAGAACGACGCCATAGTATGCATGAAAGTGTCACCCAGCAAATTGCCGAGGCGGTACATCACGCCTTGGCCGAGCGCAATGACAATAGCATAAACCAATTTACGACCAAACTGCAAATCGTATGTCGTATATTGTTCTTTATTATTTAAACTGAATGCTGTAGATGCTACTGCAACCGGAAATGTCAATGCTATTACAAATGCGATACTGAGAATCATTTTGGTTTTGGTGTTTAGCTATTGGCCATCAGCCGTCAGCAGAAAAACACTGACAGCTGATAGCTAAAAGCTGATTGCTATTATATCAATCTTCAATTCTTTCTAATTGAACTGTGAAGTGACGCATGAGTTCTGTTTCCCATGTGATACGTACACCGTGTTTGATTTCGTTACGACGATCGTAAACGTTCTTCAATGCTGCTGCGATAACATCCATGTGGTTGTTTGTATAAACGCGGCGAGCGATGCAGAGACGGAGAAGGTCTAAGCCACCGAAACGGTTTTCGCGTGTGACAGGGTCACGGTCAGCGAGGATGTAACCGATTTCGCAACCACGAACACCAGCTTCAAGGTATAATTCGATAGCGAGTGTTTGTGCTGGGAATTCTTCTTTAGGAACGTTTGTGAGAACGCGGACAGCGTCAACGAAGAGAGCGTGACCACCAACTGGACGTTGGTAAGGGATGCCGTATTCGTCTAATTTTGCTGCGAGGTATTGAACTTGTTTAACACGTGTTTCGATGTTGTCGAGCTCTGTGTTTTCATCGAGACCTACTGCCAAAGCGTCCATATCACGACCGTTCATACCACCGTATGTGAGGTAACCTTCGAATGGGATGCAGAAACGTTTTGCACCTTCGAACCAGTCTTCGTGATGTGTAGCGATGAAACCACCCATGTTAACGATACCGTCTTTCTTAGCTGACATTGTCATACCGTCTGCATATTGGTACATCTCTTTAACGATTTCTTTGATAGTCTTGTCTGCATAACCTGCTTCACGTGTCTTGATGAAGTATGCATTTTCTACGAAACGTGCTGAGTCGAAGATAACGCGTTTGCCATATTTAGTAGCTACTTCTCTAACTTCGCGGAGGTTTTGCATTGATACAGGTTGACCACCTGCTGTATTGTTTGTAACAGTAACGATTACGAAAGGAATCTTTTCTGCGTTTTCAGCAAGACATTTTTCAAGTTTCTTGATATCAACATTACCTTTGAAAGGAACTTCTAATTGTGTGTCTTTTGCTTCGTCAACTGTGCAGTCAACTGCGAAAGCTTTACGGCTTTCAATGTGACCTTTTGTTGTGTCGAAGTGTGAGTTACCTGGAACGATGTCGCCGTTCTTTACGAGGTGGCTGAAGAGAACGTTTTCAGCAGCACGGCCTTGGTGTGTTGGGATAACATATTCGAAGCCTGTGAGGCGTGTGATAACTTCTTTAAGACGGAAGAATGAAGATGAACCAGCGTAGCTTTCGTCGCCCATCATCATAGCAGCCCATTGACGGTCGCTCATAGCGCCAGTACCTGAGTCTGTTAAACAGTCGATGTAAACTTGGTCAGCTTTTAAGTTGAACAAATTGTAGTGAGCTTCTTTCATCCATTGTTCACGTTCTTCACGTGTACTTTTCTTGATAGGTTCGACCATCTTGATCTTCCATGATTCTGCAAATGGTAATTCCATGATATTTATTTTTTATATGTTAATATTTTATTTAGTCGGTTAAGGTTTAAGGCTTAAGGTTTAATGTTCAAAAATCACTTACTTTAAACTTTAAACATTAAACTTTAAACATTTTTTTCGGACTTCAAAATTACGAAAGTTTTTTCTAATAACAAAAAAGTTTTTGCTAAAAATCAACGAACATAAACTACTAAAAGCCCAAAGCCTTAGTTCGACTGCTAAAAGTAAAAAAGGACACCTTAAGGCGTCCTTTTTTTATAAATGCATTTGTTTTATTTACGTTTTTTTCTCAAAGCATATGCTGCACCCATACCTGCCAATAATAACAAGCCTGAACCTACTGGAGCTGGCTGGTCTGCATAGATGTATTGACCAGGGACTGATGGGAAGATATTTCCTTCAAAACGGTACTCTCCGCTGCTATCTGAATTTGTTGGGAAGAAACCATCTGACTGTGCATCAACATAACTATATTTCTGTGCATTGGCGCTGATGCCTAATGCTACTATGAATGATAATGTTATTAAGAATCTTTTCATTTTTATCTCTCTTTTAATTCGTTTAAATATAACTTAAACATTAGTCAATAACTACTTTTTGTACTTTAACGCCATTGTCATCTGACATTTGAATGATATATAAACCATTTGCAAATGCTGATGTAGGGATTCTTGCTGATTCTGTTACGCCATATTCTGAGATAGGACGTCCTAACATATCATAGATTCTAACAACGCCTTTGCCTTCGATGCTTTCAATGATGATCTCATCATTGCTGATGAATGCAAAGTTATCAGTTGTGCTTGTTACTGTTTCTGCTGCAAATGTAATAACAAAACGGTTTGCGTCGTCGTTTGATGTAGCGATGAATGTGTAATCGTCGTTGATTAAGTCTGTGACTTCACCTGTGAGGCGGTCAACGAGGTACATTTCACTGTATTCGCAGTCTTTTGCATTGACTTCAATTGTGTATTGACCCATTGTCATAGCTTTGAATGATACTGGGATTTCCTTGACATCGCTGCTCATTGTTGCAATAGCATATTCTTTGCCGTTTACTGGAACGAATACCATTGGGATGTTGCTGTTGCGGTGTTCTATCTTGTCGAGGCCGAGACCTTCGCCGAATGATACGTAAGCAAAGTCTTTATATTCGTTGTTGTAAGCTACAATTTCCAAAGAAGCATTTGAAGCTTTTCTTGTATTGTTTGCTTTAGGATTGATTGTTAATGTTGCTGCTTTGTCAGCTTTAACAAGAACTGATTGCAATGGAGCGATCATTTCTTCACCTTGTCTTGCTTGCCATGCGCCATCTGATGTGATTGTATAGAAACCATCTGCGAGTGCTGCTTCTGAAGACATGTTTTCAACGCCGATCACGTGTGTGAATGGGTTACCGACCAAGTTGAAACCTGCGAGGATGTTTCCTTCAGTGTATGAAAGAGGGAATTCAACAGCTTCAGTATTGAGTTCACCTGTGAATGAGAATTTAATATCTTCGTGGTTAGTATAGAGGTAACCTTTACCTGATACTAAATCACCTGTTTCTTGGTATCTCCAATATTGATTAGCTTCATCATAATAATAGAGATCGTGTCTACCAGCTTCTGCTACTTGGATTGCGCTGCCGCCTTTTACAGGAGTACTGATTGTATTCCAGTTGTCTGTTGCACCACTAACTCCACTTGTTGCATTGATTTGTTTCTTCACTGTTGCTGTGATGCCGTTATGGAAGAATTGACCGTTTCCTTGCATCAAGATGTAGCTTGCTGACAAGTTATCTGCTGTGATATAAAGTGTAGCGCTTACTTCGATGCCTCCGTCAATTGTACCTGTTGTTTCAAGTGTTACGACTGGAAGTTCATAACCCCATGCTGATTTGTCGCAAGCGTCAAATGCGAATGCCAAGTCACCGTCGTTATTAGCGATGATGTTTGTTTCACCGCTGATGTTGACTTCACCACTATTGTTTGAAAGAACGTATGAGTCACCATCTGTCAATGACCATTTATCCAAGTTTGTACCGTCTAATGTCATGTCAACGACATCGAGGTTTGCATAGTTTTGAACGAGGATGTAATATTTGCTGCTGTGTTCTGAATCAACGTTCAATGTACCGTTTGTAAGAGTTACATCGTTACCATTCAAGATTTGGAAACCATTTGATTGAGTTCCTGTTGAACCAACAGCTGGCTCTGTAAATGAATATGTGAAACCGCCGAAATTAATTGTGATGCTCTTGTCGATAACAACGCCAGCGCCCTTTGCATCGCAGAGAAGTTTTATCTCATCACCATCTTGAGCTGCTTCTACAGCTGCAACTAATGTTGGGAAATATGTCTCACCTATTTGAGCTACTGGACTTGTAAAATTGATAACGAATGGGTTAGAATAGTTATATTCAAGAGAATTAGCATCAAACTTTATTGTTTCACTACATATGCCATATTCTAATTCATTATTGTGATCATAAAGTTTAAATGTAATCAATTCACCAGCTTTACCATAAATATTTTGTATTGACAAATATGAACCAGTAAAAGCATAATATTTCACCATAGCACTTCCTCTTACTTCATCACCACAAAATGCTCCTACTTCAAAACCAGTACTTTCCAATGGATCTCCGTTTATAAAAATCTGTGAAGGTAAATTCATAGGAGATTCACCTACACCAGCATTAGGAGTCCAGTGATTTTGTCCAAAAACGAATGAACAAAACATCATCAGAAATGTCAGAAGAGATAATTTTTTTCTCATAGATTCAATTCCGGTTCCAATTGTTAAACATTTTCACAAAGACAGGTGGAACCAACTTTATCCTATCCAAGTGATTACTAAGTAATTATTCAAATTGAGACCACTAAAAGCCGTTTCGCAAAGATATATCTTTTTTCTTAATATTTATTAATATTTGTTAAGATTTTTTTAAACAAAAAAGAGCCCCGATTTCTCGGAGCTCTCTTTAACATTGCCTTTGGCAATAGGTTTATTATCTGACGATGAGTCTGCAGTTGTTGACTGTTTCACCGTTTGTGACTCTGATGACGTATCCGCCTGCTTCTTCGATGCCGTCGATTGTTTCAACGTTTCTGTATTCAGCGACCTTTACGCCTAATGAGTTGAATACTTCCACCATGTCGCATATTGCTTCAAGGCTGATTGTTCTGCCTGTTCTTGTTGGGTTTGGATAGAGGCTCATTGTGTCGAAGCCGTTTTCTCCGATGCCCATTGTGCCGTAGCAGAGTACCATTGGATTGCTGAGTGAACCTACAATTGCGTTGTCTGCATATACAACCATGTCGTTGAGGTTATGCACTTCGTATGTGTCTAAGTCGATGTACTTGAATGTCAATTCTTCGTTGCCTTCGCCGTAGATTGTCATGAACATGACGTATCTGTCGATTGACTCAACGTAGACTGGACGTGCGCTGCCGCGTACTTCTTCGCCAGCGAATGCTGCTACTTCGTAGTTGTCTGTCATTTCAACGCCGTTAACGTTGAGGACCGCTGTCATTGTCATGTTGTTTGCGAATGATGCGCCGTTTGCTACCCAGTAGTTGCCTTCTGTTGTCATGTTTGCTCTGACTTCTTCTTTAGATGCTGAAACGCTGTATGTGAATGTGAATTGTTCCTCACTATTGCTGTAATACATATAACCTTGGCCTGGTACAAAGCTTTCGAGTTCACCTGCCCAGCCTTTGAAGCCTGTGTTAGCGTTTTCATAGAATTCGAGATAGCCATTGTTTCTACTCTTTATTCTATCGCCTAATTTAGCTTTTGAAGCAAGGTCTTCGAGTGCTGTTTCGTAGTTTGTGCTTTCTGATACAGGATAGCCTATCCAGTTCCAGCCCTTCTTGATTGTGATTTCTGTTGATGGATCTGCTAATTCTCCTAAAAGTTGGATTTCTGCATCTCCAATTGCGTTAATCATATACATATTCGCCACAGAAACTGATGTCAAGCCACCATCGCCGTACCATACATTATTGCCGGCATATTCAACGAAGCCTAAATTGCTCTTGATTGTTGTTGCGCTGTTACCAAGGGCGTTTTCTAATGCTGTAAGGCCTTCTGCGCCGCTGATGTTGATGTATGATGAGAACCAGTTCCAGCCTGCTGCGATTTCTTGTGATTGTCTTGGAACAACTGTCCAGATGTCAGAGCCTGTTTCGACAGCGCCATAACCTGCTGCGCAGAAGTTTGTACCTTCGCCTTCAGCTGCGTTGTTTTCTGGGTTGAAGCCGTAGAATGTACCGCCTGAGATAGCAACTTTTGCTGAACCGTCTTTGTAGTTAGCGTCATAACAGTTGATGAGGTATGTTGAGCCGTATTC
>JAZOQH010000028.1:0-179797 GCA_045655965.1 Bacteroidales bacterium
CATAAATTTTATTTTGGTTCAACAAATATACAACCTAAAACAATATTTGTCAAGGAAAATAAAGTTAAAAATTATTAACAATCAATCAGTTATAGATATATCTATTAATTAATGATTATATTAATGGAAAAATTTAATTGGGAAATATTTCAATGAAAATTACTTGTCTGAAATATTTTATTTCAAATAAATTTGGGGATAAAAAGAGGAAGTTAAAATCAATCCTAAATAATTTTTAACCAAAACATTCTACATTTTCAGTAAAAATCAAAAAAATGAATTTTTAGTCTGTTTTTCTTCTCAAGAAGATAGGATAATATGATTTTGTTTGTATAACTTTGCACTGCTCAAAGTCAAAAGTTTATGCCTTTAAGCAAAAAATACTAACCCAAAATTAAGATTTATGAAAAATACATTACCAAATTCTAGTCATTCCGAAGAATATAAGTCTTGGATTCTTGAATTGAAGCAAAAGATTAGACAATGCCAAATAAAAGCTGCTATTAAAGTTAATACAGAATTGCTTAAACTTTATTGGCAGATGGGAAAGGATATTAATGAAAAATCTTTGGTTGCAAAATGGGGCGCAGGTTTCTTTAATAAATTAAGTCGTGATCTTAAAACTGAATTCCCTGATATGACAGGGTTCTCAGTTACTAACCTAAAATATATAAAACGCTTTTATTTGTTTTATAATCAAAGTGATATAATTCGTCAGCAACTTGCTGACGATTTTGAATTACCTATATTTAAGATTCCATGGTTTCATCATATTTATATTATTTCTAAATGTAAAACGATTAAAGAAGCGTTGTTTTATGTTAATCAAACTATAGAGAATGGTTGGAGTAGATCTATATTGGAACATAATATTGATTCGGAACTGTACAAGAGAAAAAACAATGCTATTAGTAATTTTTCAAAATCGTTACCTGATGTTCAAAGTGATTTGGCTAATCAGATATTGAAAGATCCTTATAACTTTGATTTTTTAACAATGACTAAAGATTATTGTGAAAAAGAACTAGAAGATGCGTTAATACATAATATTACAAATTTTCTTGTAGAATTGGGAAGAGGATTTGCTTATGTTGGTAAACAAGTTTCTTTGGACGTTGGAGGCAAGACTTTTTTTCCTGATTTGTTGTTTTATCATCTTGAACTCCGCTGTTTTGTTGTTGTAGAGTTGAAAACTAAAGATTTTGATCCGTCATTTCTTGGCCAATTGAATTTCTATGTTACTGCGATAAATCATGTGATGAAAAAAGAGTGTGATGCCCCAACAATTGGCTTGTTAATTTGCAAGACGAAGAATAATATTATCGCTCAATATGCGCTTGAATCATCAAATTCTCCGATAGGAATTTCAGAATATGAATTGAGTAAGTTTATTCCTGATAATTTCAAATCTTCATTGCCAACAATTCAGGAAATTGAAGAAAAACTAGCCGAATGATATTCTCCGCGCAAATCCTCTCAATACATGAAGCTTTACTTCTTCCTCGGCACAGCAAACCTTATCTTTCTTTCCAGATTATCGACTTCAATATGTTGGTTCTCGTAAATTTCGCCGTCAATCGAAACGCAGAATCCTTCTGGTCCTTCAATAGTTACTTTCTTCGCCTGACGGTAAACTACGATATTCTCAAACTTAGGATTGTTGATATGTGTGCCTGCAACGTAATATTTTATCAGCCCGATGAACCTTAATCGTGGAACTGGCTTTACCAGACATACTTCCAGCAGGCCGTCGTCGTTGAGCGAGTTGGGCGCATTGAAATATGAACCGCCGACGTATTTGCCATTGCTTACCGTACATAACAAAATGTCACCGGTGTTGAGTTGCTCTCCGTCGGCATAAACCGTACATTTGGTTCGCATTCCGAAAAGAAATCCCCAGACGATAGCAAAAGGATAGGCTCTCTTCTTGCCGAATAAGACGTTTCTCCTCAACTTGTTCATCGCCTTGGCAACGACGCTGTCTAATCCGAAATGCGTTGAGTTTAAAGCGTATTTGTCGTTGACTTTCATAATGTCAACTTCTTTCTCTTCGCCATGAATGACGTCGCAGACATTGGTGAAAGTGTCGGCGCCGAAATATTTTACATAATCGTTGCCACTTCCGAAAGGTAGCACTGTCATGCTGGCATTAGGAAATCCTATAATTCCTGAAGCTACTTTGTTGACTGTTCCGTCGCCTCCGCAAGCATAAAATCGTACCTTTTCTTCCGGATGATTTTTTAAATATGTCTTGATGAAATGGATGGAGTCGTTAGGAGAATCTGGTGTGTATATTTCATAATCAATCTCTTCTCTGCATTGAGCAATGCCTTCTTTTACCATGTCGAGACATGATTCCTTTCCGGCTGTCGTGTTGACTATAAAAATATGCTTCATCAAAAAAAGTTTTTGCAAAAGTAAAAATAAATTGGTCTTAATTAATGAACAAAGTTGAAATATTATTGCTTTTTATTGAAAGTACAATTTAAACAATATTTTATTTTGTAAATTTGTCACACAAAAATCTCAACTGTTGACCGTTGATTGTTGTCTTTAATTATTCATTATGAAAAAAAACGAATTGATACAAAATACTAAAGTCCTTTCAGGACAATGTGACACCTTGATGCGTCTCAGAACTGAGTCGGCATTTATGTCATTTCAAGATGTCGCCAGTCTGCATGCTACTTTTTTGGGTATCGACGATTATTCTCTTCTGGAGAAAGACAATGCGCTTTGGGTCGTCTCAAAAACAAAAATAAAAATTAACAAACTTCCTCTTTGGAATGATGAAATCTCAATCAGAACATGGCCGATGGGTGCTGAAGGCGTGCGTTGCAATCGTTGCTACCAAATTATGAAAGATGATGAAGTGTTGATAAATGCTATCTCTGAATGGGTCATCATCGATGCAACATCACGTACTTTAAGAAAAGTCGAGACCACATCTTATCCTAACGACATCGACTGGATTAAAGAAAAATCTATCGAAGAGAGATTTAGAAGATTCAAAGATGACTTTACAGACGAAGACCTCGTTTATAAAAGACTCGTGCGCTCTGGCGATATAGATGTTACTCATCATACAAATAATGTCACTTATATCACAATGCTGCTTGACACTTTCTCGGTAAAGGACTTGGAAGCGAAACAATGGGAAGATGTTGAAGTGTCTTATCTCAACGAGAGCTTTGAAGGCGAGACATTGTCGATTTACAGAAAAGAACGCGAAGACGGATATTATTTCTCCATCAAAAAAGACGACGGCAAAGTCGTATTGATGGCGTTTTTTAAAGACAACAAGACTACATGACAACAAGACAACAAGTCTTTAGATTTATTAAAAACTCAAAACCTCAGAATTTCAAAACAAATGTTCTGATATTCTGAGGTTCTGAATTTCTGAGTTTCTTAAATTCTAAATTATTCTTCCATAATCGCTACTGCGATTGCTTTAGGTCCTACCTTACCTGCGAGCATTGGACATGCGTCTTCGATATATAAAGGTTTTCTTCCTGATATCTTTTCTATTTCCTTGCTGAGGAATTGTGCCGCTTCCAAGTTGTCGACGTGTGTGATACAATAGTTCCACATCTTTTTATGTTCGTAATTTTCTTTCATCAAGTCAAGGATTTTCTTGTAGCTGTCTTTGCTTGTGAATGAAATCTTGCTTAGCTTTAATTCGCCCTCATTGTTTAATTCAATGATAGGTTTTATGCCAAATAGTTTGAGAGCGAGAGCTTTGAATGTGCTGATACGACCGCTGTTGATGAGGTATTTTGTGTTGACGCAAGAGATGAATAACTTTGTTTTGTTTGTCCATTCTTGAGCGTTCTTTAAAATATCTTCGTGGCTCATTCCGTTGATTGCAGCTTCTGCTGTTCTTATCACATTCAAGCCTAAAGCTCCTGTAGCAGTATTGCTGTCGATGACGTCAATTTTCTTGCCTGAATTTTTGCTTACAGTTGCGGCTGCTCTGCGGCTACTGTTAATCATGCCGCTGAACTTTCCGTTGAGGTGTACGCTCAATATAGAGTCGTAATGTGTTGACAAGTAATTGTATCTGTTGGTGAAATCCATCAAGCTAGGTTGTGATGACTTAGGTATTTCTGTAGATTTTTCTAACTTGTCGAGGAACTGTTTAGGTTTTATTGTAAGTTGGTCGAGGTAGAACTCTTCGCCGAAACTTACTGTCAAAGGAACTGTTTGTATTTGATATTTCTCTAATAGTTCTTTAGGGATGTCGCATGCGCTGTCTGATAAAATGCCAATCTTGCTTTTCTTGTTTGACACCAAGTCGTTCTGCATTACCATGTCTTCTACTTTTTGGTAGATGACTCTTCCTACGGTCTGTACTTTCTCGAGTACTATCCAAGGTTCGTCGGTGTGGATGTGGAGGCGCATTTTCTTTGGAGAGCCTGCTATCACGAGGCAGTCTCCCATTGTCTCGATGAGTGAAGAGATTTTTTCTCTCTCGAGATCTTCTCCTATGAGGAGCGCTTCTGTGCAGTATCGGAATGTTATGACTTCATGGCTGATGCCGCCAAGCCATTCTGAATCTACTATCTCGGCTTCTGCTATCTGTACCGATTTTTCTCCGCTGTTGAAATATTCGCACATGCCTTCCAAGAAAACGGCGAAACCTTTGGCTCCAGCATCAACGAAGGTCTTTGCTTTGGCAGCGATGAACTTGCCGGTCTGTTTCAACGATTCCATCGCTACAGTCAATGCTCCGAGCAATAATGTGGTGAAGTCATCGGTATCGTCTTTGGTTTCGTAAATGTTGTTGGCCCAGTCTTTTATGACGGAAATCATTGTTCCTTCTTTAGGATTCGCCAATGCGTAGTATGCACATTCTGAACCGCTGCGTACACACTCGGCGAATTCTGCTATCGTCATTGTTGGACTGTCTTTGATGTCTTTGCTGAAACCATATAAGAATTGAGCGAAGATGATTCCTGAGTTTCCTCTTGCGCCCATCAAGGCTGCGTCGGCTAACGCTAATGCTGTATCTTTGATGTTTTCTTGTGGTCTTACTGTGTTAACTATGCTGTGCATAGTTGATGCCAAATTGGTTCCTGTGTCAGCGTCTGGAACAGGATAGAAGTTTATATTGTTGAGGAGTGTCTGATTTTCAAATATTTTTTGCGCGCCGGCAATAAAACTATTATATAATTGAACTCCGTTTATTTCAGATATTTTATCCACGATAAATAAATTTTTCTGCTCAATTTTGCAAATATATAAATAAAATAAACACAAAGGGTAAAAAATATCTTAAAGTGGCTAAAAAACCATTTAAACTCTCCTTTGTCGTATCGCTTCAAAAACAACGATTGCTGTTGTGACAGAGACATTTAACGAATCGGCTATGCCATTCATCGGTATTATTAAATTCTGATCGGCAGCATCGACCCAGATGTCAGAAATTCCTGTCGCCTCTGTTCCCATAACGATGGCAGAACCTTGTCTGAAATCGGCTTCCAAATAGTCGATGGAAGCCTTGAGATATGTGCAGTAAATCTTTATTTCGTTTTCTCTTAGCCAGTTGATGCATTCTTCTGATGAGCAGGCAAACAATGGAACGCTGAAGATTGTTCCAATACTTGCGCGAATCGCATTTGGGTTGTATAAGTCGGTCCTTGGGTCAGCGATGATTACGGCGTCAACACCGGCAGCATCAGCTGTACGCATAATGGCTCCTAAGTTGCCAGGCTTCTCTACTGTCTCCAAAACAATTATCAATGGATTTTTCTTAGGCTTGAAACTTTTCAAATCGGCATATTTAGGAATAGCAACAGCTAAAAGTCCGTCGCTGCCTTCACGATAAGCAATCTTTTCAAAGACTTCTAAAGTGACTTCTTCAACATAGTTGGCTGCGATGTTGACAGATTCCTTCAAAATGTCGTTACATATAAATAAGGTGTCAACGACGAAGCCGCAAGCAACGGCTCTCTCAATCTCGCGGCGTCCTTCAATGATGATTCTGTTCTGCTCGCGACGTTCTGATGACTTCTGTAATTTAACGACGTTCTTTATCTTTGGATTTGATTTGCTGGTAATCATGATTTCTTGAATTTTAATTGTGATAAAATAAGTCCGCCAATGACCAATAAAATTCCTAATATCTTTTGAATGGTCAGATTCTCACCTATAATAATACAGCTGAAAATAGCAGTGAAGACAGGAATCAAATTGCTGTAGATGTTTGCTTTTGCTGCGCCTAACTTGCTGAAGGCAAATGCCCATAAGGTGTAAGCAACTGAACTTGCGAAGACGCCTAATGATAATAATGGAAGTATGTAATGACCGAATCCCATTATATCTGATGGCGTGACTTTTTCCATAATGAAAACCATCGGAATGAAATATATCATGCCAATGACGTTTTGTACAAATGTGATTGTTAGTGGTTTATATAACAATGTTAATTTTCTTAATGAAATGGAGTATGCAACGGCGACTAATACCGCGCTGAATAAAAATATCACGCCTTTGACTGATATTGTGAGTTCTAGGTTTTTATTTACTAGCATAAATATCACTCCGAAGAATGAGATGATGAAACCAACGATGTTCCATGGCGTAAGTCGCTCTTTCAGAAAGAAAAAGGCGGCGATAGGAGTGAAGAGCGGAATGGTCGCGATGATGGCGGAACTCACTACAGGGGCTGAGTTTAACAATCCGTAACTTTCAAAGATGAAATATAAGAAAGGCTCGAAAAGCGCTGCTAGTGCAAATAACTTTAAATCTTTTCTGTTGACTTTTTCGAATAATCTGAAAATCAACAGAAGACTTCCTAAGAAAATGCTTGATATTATAAGTCGGAAGAAAATGGTTGTGGTTGGATTCAAGTATTGGAAGACTTGCGTTGACCATATAAATGATAAACCCCAGAAAACCATGGCGATGACGCCACTAAGATGCACTATGAATTTCTTGTCTTTCATGGTGCAAAAATAAGACTTTTTTGGTATAATATTTGAACAAAATGTGAAGTTAATTTTTTAATAACAAATAAAAGCATCATACTATGAAAACATTGAAATCTTTAGCTCTTATTGTTGTAATGTCTTTGATTACAATAACATCATGTAGAGGACCTCAAGGACCACAAGGAATTCCAGGACAAAACGGTAACGCTAACGTGAAATCGGCAACGGTGGAAACAATAGCAGCAGATTGGGTTTGGGATGCCAACTCATGCAACTGGTACCTCGATCTCGAATGGGATGCAATAGATGAAGATATGGTTGACTACGGCGCAGCTTTGGTTTACATGGAAAATCCTAACAACAATTTCTACGGATGGCACCAACTTCCTCTTACCTTATATCCATCTGATCAATACTCATCAACTTTAGAGACTGTATATTATGATTACGCTTTGACAATTTTCTGGACTAACTCAGATCTTCAAAAACATCAGAATCCTTGTGACTTCTATAATACAAACCTTACATTCAAAGTCGTTTTGATTGACGCATCATTATATGCAAAACATCAGAATGAAGATTTGAGTGATTATGAGACAGTTAAAAAGTTGTTTAATATTACTGAAGAAAAATAAATAAAAATTAAAGAGACGCATTGAAATGATGCGTCTCTTTTTTTAAATTTGCATTTTAACAAATAGATAAATGAAAGTCATTAAGATATTACTTAAATCATTATTGTGCATAGCATTAACTTTTGTTGTGCTTGTGATTTCATTTAGTGTCTTTGTGCCTTCATATTCTTTTGATGAACCGAAACCTTTCAGTGGAACTTATCTCCATAATCCTTACAAAGACATGAATCCTGACAACTGGATTCAGTCGAATTTCCATGCTCATACACGTCAGTTTGTGGGCGTTACCAACGGACGAATCAATACAAATGAGATGCTCGACAGCGTTTATTCGGCTCTTGGCTTCCAGCATATAGGAATTTCAGATTATAATACGATAAACTATTATGATTCGGCGAATCCTAGTTTCGTTCCGGCTTACGAACATGGTTATGGGATTTTCAAGATACATCAGCTTTGCATTGGTGCGGATAAGGTACGCCCTGTCGATTATCTTCTGTTTCAGAACTTGAGCATGAAACAGCATACACTGAACCGTCTTTCGGAGCATGCTCGCCTTGTGATTCCAGCGCATCCTTCTTTCGTGAAGAATGGATATCTAGTGGAAGATATGAAATATCTGAGCAACTACAAGCTGATGGAAGTGCTTAATGGTTTCAGGATTTCTACAAATCATTGGGATACTGCTCTTTCTAACGGACATCTCGTATATCTTATCGGCAACGATGACTCTCACGATGTTACGGATGTGTCTGATGTCGCGAAGCGTTTCACGATGATCAATGCTCCTGAAAACAAGGCTGAACTTCTGCTTCAGGCATTGGAGAATGGCAATGCTGTCGGCGTTGATTTTCAGTTGAGGAAAAATGAGACACTCGAAAACAAGATACGACGCCTTAAAAAAGATTTGCCTTATATCAGGCAGGTGGAACTGCACGGAGATACCTTATTAATATCAGCTTCCAAGAAAATTGGAACGATAAAGTTTATCGGACAAGACGGCAAAGAACTCGATGTCCAGAAACGAAAAGACGTGGCGAAGTATGTCGTGCAACCGGAAGACACTTATGTGAGATGTGTTCTTATGTTCAGTTGCGGAACAACGTTGTACCTAAATCCGATAACACGACATGAAAGCGAAGATATAGTCAAACAAAGACTCGATAAAGTCAATTATCCAAAGACAATAATACTTTGGACGGTTTACGCCGTGATTTTAGGTTTTATAGTTTTTATAGGGTTGAGAGGTCTTAAAGGTCGTAGAGGGTGAGTCGGATAAAAACTTGATGTGTTGTAGTCGTGTTGACTTGTAGTCTTTTTTTATATATTTGTAATTCTTAAAATTTTAAAACGATGATAAAAGAAAATCTAGATATAGTTAGAGCAACAGTTCCATCTAACATCACTCTTATTGCTGTTTCAAAGACAAAACCGGTGTCTGATTTACAAGAAGCCTACGATGCAGGCCAGCGTATCTTTGGTGAAAACAAAGCTCTTGAAATGCGTGATAAACATCAGGTGCTTCCTGCTGATATTCAATGGCATTTTATTGGTCATCTTCAGACTAACAAAATTAAATATATAGCCCCTTTTGTGACTTTAATTCATGCCATCGACAGTTTGTCGCTACTCGAAGCCGTCAATAAGGAAGCAGCTAAAAACAATCGTGTCATTGATTGCCTTCTTCAGTTTCATATCGCTCAGGAAGAGACAAAGTTCGGCCTCGATATGGAGGAAGCAAAAGCGATACTGGAATCTGAAAGCTATAAAAACTTAAATAATATCAACATCTGTGGCGTTATGGGAATGGCTACTTTCACCGAAAACGCTGCTCAGATCCGAAACGAATTCAAAAACCTCAAGAATATTTTTGATACTTTAAAAGAGAACTACTTCAAAGGAAACGATTCTTTTAAGGAAATATCAATGGGTATGTCCGACGATTATCCTATCGCTATCGAAGAAGGCGCTACAATGGTGAGAGTCGGAAGCAAAATCTTCGGTGCAAGAAATTATAATATATAAATGGCGAAAGTCTAATGTTGAAAGACAAAACATGATTTGCCTTTCAACATTAGACTTTAGTCTTTAGTCAATGAAAAAATGAAAAAACTATTCTTTACATTATTGAAAATGATGGTTTTCTTATTGGTGCTTTTTGCGACAATGAGAATCATTTTCGTTATAAAATATTGGTCACTCGTGACATTGGGTGAGATTCCGTTTGCGGAGATAATGAAGGGATTCTGGTCGGCTTTGCCTCTCGACATTGCAACAGCATCGTTCATGTTGGCGCTGCCTGCCATTTATATGTTCGTGTCATATGCTGTCGATAGAGAGACGCTTTTCGCTCCTCTTAGATGGTATTTTTATCTTATGGTGGCAGTGTATAATCTTGCGGCCTTCGGCGATATCGGTATCTATGGCGAGTGGAGGACCAAATTGTCATACAGAGCGTTGATGTATCTGCAGAATCCTTCTGAAGTGATAAACACAGCAGAGACGGAGCATACATTGCTGCTCATAGTTTTATGGTCTGTATTCACAGTTTTGTTTTGTTGGCTTTATACCAAATTAGTAGAGCCAAGACCTGAGGCAAGAAATGAGGAAGAGCCTAGGCCAAATATATATGTTCTTTCTGGAAGTTTTGTTGCTGTAGTCGGAATGCTTTTCCTTGGCATGCGCGGCGGCTTGAACGAGATTCCAATCACATCAAGTAAGGTCTATTACAGCAGTCATAAATTCGCTAACGAGATGTGTGTCAATCCTGCGTATTATCTCGTTGAGAATATATTGAATTCAAAGAAAGTAGAGACACGTGCTCATTTCCATTATATGGATATGGAAAGCGCAAAGCGTCGCACGGAGAAATTACACGATTTTCATTGCGACTCGACCTATAATATTTTAAAGATAGAGAAGCCTAATATCGTTGTTGTCCTGCTTGAAAGTTGGTCTGCCGATTTGATTGAGTCGTTAGGCGGAGAACCGGGAATAACTCCAAACTTCAGAAAACTTGAAAAAGAAGGATTGCTGTTCACGAACATTTATGCCAGCGCCAATCGCTCGCAGCATGCTATGTCGTCGCTTTTCGGCGGACTTCCAGGAATGCCGGTGACGACAATCACAAATCATCCTGACAAATATTACGCAGTTCCGTCTTTGGTGAGGAAGATGGACTCTGTCGGTTATCATACGAGTTTTTATTTTGGAGGTGAGTTGAATTATGGAAATATCTTGTCATATTTGAGATATAATGAGTTTGATGAAATTATCGAAGGCAAAGATATTGACGAAGGCTTTTTCAAGGGGAAATTGGGTTATCACGACGCTGATGTGATGCCTTGGTATGTAGAGCAGCTCTCCAAATATGAGCAGCCGTTCTTTAGCACATTGTTTACCCAAAGTACTCATTCGCCTTATGATTATCCTAAAATATTTGAAGAGATAGAATGGCCTGTGATTGAAAAACAATATGTTAACTCCGGATATTATACTGATATCGCCATAGGTTTGTTTATGGAAAAAGCTAAAGAACAGAGTTGGTATGATAGCACACTGTTTATATTCGTTGCAGATCATAGTCATGCTACATATAAGAATCACAGAATGGAATCCTTCGACCATCATAGAATTCCTATGTTGATATATGGTGAACCTTTGCAAGATTCATTGAGAGGGACAACATTTGACAAGATATGCGGCAACACCGATTTGCCAGCTACAATACTCGCACAGCTCGGGCTGAATCACGATGAGTTTATATGGAGCAAAAATGTCTTTGGAAAATGCTATAAGCCGTTTGCCTTCTTTGAATTGAATAACGGTTTGGGATGGAAAACTCCAGAAGGAGAGTTCGTGTATTCGAACACTGGAACATACATAAAAAACACATTGCCAGAAGATGTCAGAGATAGTGTTGTAAAAGATGGAAAAGCTTATATGCAATACCATTTCGACTTGTTCAATTCCTATTGATTTATTAAGACGAAAGTCTTTGAGTTTATAAAAAAAATAATTATCTTTGCGCACAAAATAAATATAATATGTTTGAAGGATTAAGTGAGAAACTAGAACGTTCGTTCAAGATTTTAAAAGGTCAAGGTCATATTACTGAAATTAACGTCGCAGAAACTTTGAAAGAAGTCCGTAAGGCTCTTTTGGATGCTGACGTTAGTTACAAGATTGCAAAAGATGTAACCAACACTATAAAGGAAAAAGCATTAGGACAGGCAATATTAACATCTGTCTCACCAAGTCAGCTTATGGTCAAGATCGTCCATGACGAATTGGCTGAGTTGATGGGTGGCGATCATACAGAAATCAATATTAAAGCTAATCCTGCCATCGTTTTGATGTCGGGTCTCCAAGGTTCTGGTAAGACAACATTCTCAGCGAAGTTGGCTAACTTCTTGAAGAGCAAGAGAGGTAAACAAGTGTTGCTCGTAGCTTGCGACGTTTATCGTCCAGCTGCTATCGACCAATTGAAAGTCTTGGGCGAGCAAATAGGAGTAGAGGTTTACTCTGAAGTGGAAAGCAAAGATCCTGTCAAGATTGCTGAAAATGCAGTCCAATATGCAAAAGATCATAACAAGAATGTCGTAATCATAGATACCGCTGGTCGTCTTGCTATCGACGAACAAATGATGAACGAGATTGCAGCTGTCAAGGCTAAAATCAATCCTCATGAAACATTATTCGTCGTTGACTCAATGACAGGTCAGGATGCTGTTAATACAGCTAAAGCATTCAACGATCGCCTCGATTTCGATGGTGTTGTTCTTACAAAATTAGATGGCGACACACGTGGTGGTGCTGCTCTTACAATTCGTTCTGTCGTCGATAAACCAATCAAGTTTGTTGGTCTCGGCGAAAAAATGGACGCTCTCGACATTTTCTATCCAAAACGTATGGCTGACCGTATCCTCGGTATGGGTGACATCGTTACTCTCGTAGAAAAGGCTCAAGAACAGTTCGATGCAGAAGAAGCTGCTAGACTCAAGAAAAAACTCGCTAAGAACGAATTTAATTTCAACGACTTCTTAAAACAAATTCAACAGATCAAACGTATGGGTAACATCAAGGATCTTGCTGCGATGATACCTGGTATGAATAAGATAAGCGATGAGGATATAGACGAAGATGCATTCAAGAGCATCGAAGCTATCATCGGCTCAATGACACCTGCAGAACGCGAAAACCCAAAAATCTTGAACGGCAGCCGTCGTAAGAGAATCGCTTTGGGTAGCGGCACCGATATCGTTGAAGTCAACAGATTGATAAAACAATTTGAAGAAACATCAAAGATGATGAGAATGATGACAACAGGCGGCGCTAAGAAAATGATGCAGATGATGTCACAAATGAGAAACAGAAGATAAACATATAATCTATAATTATTATGGCTGATAATAAAATCATCGATGGCAAACTTATTGCCGAAACAATGAAAAAAGAAATTGCCGCAGAAGTAGCTAATATGCTCGATAGTGGCAAAGACGCACCTCATCTCGCTGCTGTTCTCGTGGGCGAAGATGGAGCAAGTCTGACTTATGTTGCTTCAAAAGAAAAAGCTTGCCGCAGTGTTGGAATGGTCTCATCTGTTTACAGATTGAGCGCAAAATCAACAGAAGAAGATGTGCTTAAGACAATCGACTTCTTGAATAATGACCCTGAAATCGATGGTTTTATCGTGCAGTTGCCATTGCCAGCTCATATCAACGAAACAAAAGTTATTCAATCAATAAATCCTAACAAGGACGTTGACGGTTTTACATTATATAATATAGGTCTCATGCAACTCGGTGAACCTTGCTATCTTCCAGCAACTCCATTCGGAATCATGGAATTGCTCAAACGTAGCAATGTTGAGATAGCAGGCAAACATATCGTAGTAATGGGCCGCTCTAATATCGTTGGTACTCCTGTCAGCGTAATGTTGTCAAGAAAAGGCATCGACGCAACTGTGACAATCTGCCATAGCAAGACACAAAACCTTAAAGAGTTAACTCGTCAGGCTGATATCCTTATAGTCGCAATAGGCCAGGCTGAATATGTTAAAGCAGATATGATTAAAGAAGGTGCTGTCGTTATTGACGTTGGTATTCACCGCATCAAAGACGATTCTGAAAAAGGTTATCATATCGTCGGTGATGTCGATTATAAAGAAGTATATAAAGTAGCTTCTAAAATCACTCCAGTGCCGGGTGGTGTAGGTCCTATGACGATAGTATCATTGCTTTACAATACTTTGCAGGCAGCAAAAAATAATAAGAAATAAATTCAGAATATGATAAAAATTAACAATGAAGATTTTACAAGTTAAAGTCTTCATTGTTTTTATATATATGTTGTCAAAAATTAACAAAATATTGAAACCTTTTCTCTTGACGATGTTTTTTATAATGTTGTCGGAAATTTCATTTTCACAGTCTTATAAATCTACCTCTAAAAAAGCAGTTAAGAATTACGAGAAAGCACGTCATGAATTTCTTGATGATAATCGTAAATCTTTGAGGTATGTTGAAAAAGCATTGCAATACGATGAGAATTATCTTGACGCTCTTTTGTTGAAAGCTGAACTATATCAAGATATGTGGTACGATTCGTTGGCGTTAATCTCATATGAACGAATTTTTGAGATAGATTCTATGGCATATCCTAAAAGTGCTATTTCTTTGTCTAAGCTGTATATGAAATATTTTTGTTACGATAAATCTGTTTCTTTACTGAATTGGTTCCTGTCATTGCCTGGCCAAAAGGAATCTGTGAGGAATATTGCAGAACGTGAGTTGGCTTTGGCGAAATTCAGAAAAGAACTTGTGGAAAATCCAGTCGATTATAATCCTGAAAATATAGGCAACATCGTCAATTCTTCAGATGATGAATATGTAAATCAATATTATCCTGCTGAAGAAAAAATTGTTTTTACTAATTTTCATAGATTTGAAAGTCTGGTTTCTGAAAATGTATATGTCAGTTATATGATAGATTCATTATGGACGATACCTCAACCTTTGTTGGAAAATATTTATACTAAAGATATTGGTGCTGCTAATATTTCTGCAGACGCCAGCGAAATATATTTTTCTAGTTCTGCATTTGGCGACACTTATGGTAGTTGCGACATTTATTGTGTGGAGTTCGCTGAGGGTAGATGGAGCGCTCCTCATAACATAAATTCAATTAACACACCTGAATGGGAGTCACAACCTTGTATAAGCGCTGACGGCAAGGAACTTTATTTCGTAAGGGGAAGCAAGAAACACGGCGCTACGGATTTGTTCGTTTCTTATAGAGATAATGATGGCAATTGGTCGAAAGCTGAACGTCTCAGTTCTATGATAAACACTGTAGGTAATGAGAGATCTCCTTTCATTCATCACGATGGGAAGACATTGTATTTTTCTTCCGACAATCATTTGGGAATGGGAGGCTATGATTTGTTTGTGTCACGCCGTGATGCAAAAGGCGTTTGGTCGGAGCCTCTCAATTTGGGTTATCCTCTTAACTCATCGTACGATGAGATGAACTTGGTCGTATCAAATGATGCAGTGAAAGCGTTCATTTCTTCTCAAAGATTGGATGGCTGCGGTGGTTTTGATATTTACGAATTTGAACTCGATGATAAGTTCAGACCTGAAGTCATTGAGATAGAGACAATATCTGAAGAGGATTATTATGTCGCTGCTATGGAAAGAGGCAATGATGTTACTTTAAGAAATATCTATTTCGAATTTGACAGTGCAGAACTTACTGCAGAATCGGTGGATGGAATAAATGAGGTATATGATTTTTTGCTTGAATATCCCGATGTTAAAGTAGAAATTGTCGGCCATACCGATGATATGGGAGAAGAAAGCTATAATCAGATTTTATCCGAAAGAAGGGCAGAGAGCGTGGCGAGAGCCTTGGTTGATAGAGGAATTTCTGCTGAGCGTATAAAAACAAAAGGCTGCGGATCAACGCAACCTTTGTTTCCTAATAACTTTGATGATGAACTAAGAGACCTTAATAGGCGAGTCTCTATGGGGTTTAGTCAATGACTATTCTTTGTACATTTTATCGATGAGGTCTTTGTATTTGCCTATGATGATGCTTCTCTTGACTTTCAAAGTAGGAGTTAAAAGACCGTTTGTTACACTCCATTCGTCAGCGATAAGTTCGTAGCGTTTAATCTTTTCTGTATCGCCAAAGTTTTCATTGATTTTCTTGACTTCAGCTGCGAAACGAGCTTTAACGTCTTTATTGTTTATCATTTCTTGTGGAGTGGTGAACTTGATTTCGTGTTTTTGGCACCATGTCTTCAAGAATGTGAAGTCAGGGATGATGATAGCGCCAGCGTATTTTTGGTTTTCACCAACTACGACGATATTTTCAATGAATCCTGATTCTGTAAACTTGCCTTCGATGACGTCTGGGTTGATATATTTTCCTAAAGAAGTCTTGAATAAATTCTTGAGTCTTCCTGTTATTCTTACTTGACCGTATTTGTTGATTTCGCCGAGGTCGCCAGTGTGCATCCAACCTTCTTCGTCGATGACTTCTCTTGTGAGTTCTGGTTGATTGTAGTAACCCATCATAACGTTGTGACCGCGACAGATGATTTCTTTGTTGTCAGCAATTTTGACTTCAACGCCTGGCAATGCGAAACCTACTGTTCCGATTTCACGGCCGTGAGGCAATCTGCAAGAAACAGCGATAACAGGTGAACATTCTGTCATGCCGTAGCCTTCAAAGATAGGCATTTTGATTGCTGAGAAGAAAGCAGCGATATTTGGTTGAATACTTGCTGCACCAGATACGACGATGTCGAAGTTTTCAGCGCCGAGGTTTTGACGTATTTTCTTGTAAACTAATGCGTCAGCGATTTTGAGTTTTTGGTTGTATAACCATGTTCTATTGCATGGGTCGATTTTATATCTTTCTGCTAAGTTTAAAGCCCATAAGAAGATAACTTTCTTGATGCCTTTGTTGCTTCTTCCGCTTTGCTTAACTTTTGAATAAATCTTTTCGAGGAGACGAGGAACTGCACTCATCATTGTTGGTTGAACGTCTTTTAAGTCAGAAGCAATTGTAGCAAGACTTTCTGCGTAATATACAGACATTCCGAGGTATTGGTATAAGAAGACCAACATTCTTTCGTAAGCGTGGCATATTGGCAAGAAACTGAAAGCTTTCTTTGACCATGGTGATGGTATTTGCTTTAAGTTTTCCAACTGACTTACGATGTTGTAGTGTGAAAGCATTACGCCTTTAGGATTGCCTGTTGTGCCTGATGTGTAGATGATTGTTGCGCAATCTTTTTCGTTTACGCTTTCTTCGCGAGTTTTTAACTCTTCTGGATTTGGATTTTCTTTACCCAACTCGACTAATTGATCGAAAGTAGGGTAGTCGCATTTTGTTGAGAGCGCATAAATCGCTTCAAGATTTGGAGTGTCGGCTTTAACGTCTTCGATTTTTTGCAATACTGCACTTCCTTCCAAAACGATAAGTTTAACGCCGCAGTCGTTGATGATATAGCGATAGTCTTCTTTACTGATTGTTGGGTAGATTGGAACAGAAACGCCGCCAACTTGCATGATGGCCATATCGAGCATGTTCCATTCAGGACGGTTGCTGCAGATGATACCAACTTTATCGTCTTTCTTGATGCCTAACTTGATGAAGGCATAACTTAAGTTGTTTGTTATTTCAACATATTCTTGAATGCTGTATTTTCTCCAGCTACCATTTTCTTTTCTTGCTAATGCAACATCTTGATCAGCGTATTTTTCTGTGTACTGTTTTAAGATGTCAAAAAGTCTTTTAACTTCCATGATCGTTGTCTTTTTTAAACTTTTGCAAATTAAATAAAAATATATACTAATTTGTTATAAAAAATATAAATACGGGGTAAAAAGATTTTGAAAATACTTATTTGGGCTGAAAAATCGAAATATGGTTTGAAAAAATGATTGGTTTTTGGCTCTATGGGATAAAAATATCTGTTTTAGGGGTGAAAAAAATAGGTGTTTTTAAAGTGTAAAGACACTTTTTATGTTATTTGTTAATATTTAATGACTTTTTCTGAAAATGTGAGGCTGTTATTTCCTTCTGTTATATTGACGATATATATGCCTTTTGAACTGTTTATTTCTATACTCCCGCTGTTTGTGATGTCTTTTTCGTTAAGCAAAATTCCATTGATATTGTAAACTTTGACATTGATAGAATGGCCACTTTTGCTTTCTATTATTATGTTGTTGTCGTTAGGATTATTGATGATTCTATAATTTTTGTCTTTTATGGTTACTATACTGTCATCATCATTTCCGTCATCATTTCCGTCATCGTTTCCGTCATCGTTTCCATCATCGTTTCCATCATCGTTTCCATCATCGTTTCCATCATCGTTTCCATCGTCATTTCCATCATCGTTTCCATCGTCATTTCCATCATCGTTTCCATCATCGTTTCCGTCATCGTTTCCATCGTCGTTTCCGTCTTCGTTGATAGTTATATTCCATTTTTCCAAATTGTTGAACACTACATCGTTTGCGATAGTTTGGAAAAACATCGCTTTTTCATCGTCTATATCTTCACTGTGATATGTTCCAACTGGACTTTCTTTCCAGAAAACAGAATAAAATACGCATGCTGCTAAATAACTGCCGTCGTAGTTAGGGTGACTGTCATCAGAACTGTGCAAAACCAATTCTGGAATAGAGTCGAATGCAGCTTTCCATGCATCTCCTACTGGTGCTGCGTAAGAGTCGGTAGCATAGGCGTTTTCGCGATACGCTATGCTCATAGTATCCTGCATATGATTGAAATCTACAAAGTCTGCACTGCAATACAAACCTTCACCGTAATTCTCACATTGTTGACCTCCAAAACGGCGCCCCCATGTCATATATCCAACAACAGTTGCTTCAGGATTGTAAAGCATGATGCTGTCGTAAAGACTTTGATAGGCAGGACGCATTGCGTTGTGACGATAATAATCTATGGATGGTAGCTGACTTTGTTCTTGTAATACCACATAATCCCAATTGCCTTTACGGATAAAAGATAACGAATTTTGATTTGCTACATGTTGGAATAATGTGTGTCCTCCCGGAGTTACGGATTCGTATTTGATTGATTTGCTTGTACCTTCTGTCATTTCGCTGATAATTTCAGGAAGGTTGTTGACAAATACATAACTATTGCCAAGGAAAAGTACGTTGATTTCGTCTTTTTGAGAGAATGAAGTTTTGAAAAATAATAAAATAAATGTGAGAACTAATGTTAATTTTGTTTTCATTTTAATGGGTTTGTAATGCAATGAGGCGTACATTGTACGCCTCATAATTTATTATTATTTGTTTGTTAATTACTTAGCAAGGAATGGATAACCATAGTCGGTTGCAGGAACGAAGGTTTCTTTTATTGAACGAGGATTTGTCCAACGGATGAGGTTCCATAATCCGCCAGCTTTGTCGTTTGTTCCGGATGCTCTTGAACCGCCAAAAGGTTGGCAGCCAACAACGGCGCCTGTAGGCTTGTCGTTGATGTAGAAGTTTCCTGCTGCATATTTGAGTTTCTCGTCTGCAATCTTTTGTGCTTTTAAGTCGTATGCGAATACAGCTCCTGTTAATGCGTAAGGTGAGGTGCTGTCGCAAAGCTCGAGTGTTTCTTCGTAATCTTTGTCGTCATAAACATAGATTGTGATGATTGGTCCGAAGATTTCCTGTGCCATTGATTCATACTTAGGATTTGTAGTGAGTATGACTGTTGGTTCGACGAAGTAACCAACTGATTTGTCGCAGTTGCCTCCGAAGATGACTTCAGCTTCGTTAGATGCTTTTGCTCTGTCGATATATCCTTTGCAGTTGTCGAATGAAGCTTCATCGATGACGGCATTAACGAAATTAGAGAAGTCTGTTACGTCGCCCATCTTGATTGTGCTTAGCATTTCGCCGACATGTTGTTTTACTTCGTTCCATAATGATGCAGGAATATAAGCGCGTGATGCTGCTGAACATTTTTGTCCTTGGAATTCGAATGCACCGCGAACAATTGCTGTCGCTACTTCGCGAGGGTTGGCTGAACTGTGAGCAAATATGAAGTCTTTTCCGCCAGTTTCACCGACTGATCTTGGGTATGATCTGTAGTTGTTGATGTTGGCACCGACGCCTTTCCATAATCCTTGGAATGTCGCTGTTGATCCGGTGAAGTGGATGCCGGCGAGGTTAGGGTTGCTGAGCGCAACATTGCCTATGAGCGAACCCTTGCCTGGCAAGAAGTTGATGACGCCAGCAGGAAGTCCGGCTTCCATGAATATCTGCATGAGATGATAGTTAGACAATAATGCTGTTGTTGATGGTTTCCAGATTGTTGTATTACCCATCAAAACGGGTGTCATGTTAAGGTTTGATGCAATAGATGTGAAGTTGAACGGAGTGACTGCCATGATGAATCCTTCCAATGGACGATATTCAACTCTGTTCAGTTGGTCTGGTGTTGATGATGGCTGTTCTGAATATAAATTGCCAGCGTAATAATTATTGAAACGGAAGAAGTCTATGGTTTCACATGCAGAGTCTATTTCTGCTTGGAATGCGTTCTTGCTTTGGCCTAACATACAAGAAGCGTTGACTCTTGCGCGATATTTTGTTGCGATGAGTTGCCCGATGCGAGCTAATATTGATGCGCGTTCAACCCAAGGAGTGTTTTCCCATTCTTTCTTTGCATCCAAAGCGGCTTGAATTGCCATGTTGACTTCTTTTTCGCCTACTTTATGATATTTCGCAACTACGTGTTTATGGTTGTGTGGCATCACGACTTCGCCCATGTCGCCGGTACGAATTTCTTTTCCGCCAATAATAATAGGTATTTCTATAACTTCACTTGATTGTTTTTCAAGTTCTTTTTCCAAAGCTAATCTTTCTGGACTGCCTGGTCTGTATTCTTTTACAGCTTCGTTGGCAGGCTTTGCAAATTGAAATAGTGCATTGTTCATGGTATTATTGTTTAAGTTGTTTGAGTCTATTTTTATTTATCGGTACAAATATAATTATTCTGAACTTAAAATAAAAGTCAAAAATAATTTTTAGTCGTTTGTCTTTAGTCTTTTAATGACACTTAAGACGTGAGTGTGTCGGTTTGTTTCTTTATTGAAAATACCAGTCTGGTCAAAGGTGTCGATACGAACCTTTCCGGAAGCATGTATGATTTTGTCGTTGGAAAGCAGTATTCCGACATGAATTATACGTCTGTTTTCGTTTTCAAAGAATGCGAGGTCGCCAGATCTTGCCTCTGAAATGAAGTTGACAGTTACGCCGTGATTTACTTGTTGTGATGCGTCTCTAGGAAGTTTGAAACCTGCTACTTTAGCGCAGATCTGCACGAATGCTGAACAGTCGATGCCCATGACGCTCTTGCCGCCCCAACGGTATGGAGTGTCTAGTAATTTTATTGCAGACTCGACCATAATCCTTGAATCGAATTTCTTTCTGAGCAATATGGTATTATCTCTCTCTTCAAAAATCTTGCTTCCGAAACTCAGCACCTTGTTATTATAGTATGTAATAGGGGAGGTGATGATGTATTTGTCTTTCTTTAGACATTCGTTGTATTCCTTCTCGTCTATTTCAAGATGTTGCAGTTTTCTGACCCAACCTTCGTATGAGTCGAACAGGCAACGTACCATTACCCATTCGTCGTTTTCGTCTATAATTTCATAAATGTCGTTGAATAATAATTCGGAGACAAGTTCGCTCTCGTGAGACGCTTCCTTTCTCATTGGCACCACCGATAATTTGCAAATTCCGTATCGCATCTTTTATTTATTTCGTTTGTTATGATTGCTAAATTATAAAAAATAATCGTATATTAGCAGATGTTTTAAATAAAAACATATTTTTTTAAATTGAATATATAAAATATTGAATATGAGTAAAATATCATCGTTTCTTCAAAAGATAAGTCATTCGTATCAAGTAATATTTAGAGTATTGGTTTTTCTTGCTGCAATATTTGTTGTGGTGTGGCAGATGCCAAGAACTGTGAAGTTTAAATATGAGTATCAAAAGATGAGACCTTGGCAATATGAGTCTCTTTATGCTCCGTTCAACTTCCCGATTTATAAAACTGCTGAACAATTGAAAAACGAAGAGGAACTTATGCTTAAGGATTTCTATCCAATATTTGTGTTCAATGCTACTGAAACAAATAGCAATAGAACCAAAATGCTTGAAGAGTTTGATTCTAAATATAATGAAAATGAAGAACTTAAAAATACAAACAGATTAACTCTTGAAAAGTTGTACGACACTATTGAAAATGTTGGTGTTATAGCTAATGTATCTTCATTGCAAGACTTGAAACCGGAAACTATGATTGACGTTGTTCGCGACAGAGTCGTTAAAACCAAGCAGCTACGTGACTTCTATACAATGAAAACAGCAACAGAATTCATAACTGATTATTTGTCAAAAGTCGATTCTAGCATTGACAAGATTTTGATTAATAGATTGTTGCTTACATATCTGCATCAGAATGTCATTTATTCTGAAGATCTGACCAAGCAGTCGGAAGAACAGGCTTTGGCGTCACTCTCTGTAACTTTTGGAATGGTACAGAAAGACGAGCTTATTATAACAGAAGGCGAATTGATTACTGATGAAAAGTACAATATCCTCAATTCATTAAAGACTGAATATTCAATGATGGATGAAGGTAACTTCATTAACAGAAACCTTAACCTTTATGGCCAGATTATTCTTGTGGCTTTGGTGTTCCTTTCATTGTTTTACGCAATGAAAATCCTTCGTCCTGAATTGCTTAAGGAATCGCGTTCTCTTAATATGATATTGGTGATGATGTTGATGATGATTGTGCCTTCGTTTTTGGTAATCAAATATTATCCTGATATGATATATATGATGCCGCTGCCAATATTAGCAATGTTGATGGTGACATTCTTCGATACTAGAATGGCTATTTACACACAGACTCTTACCTTGATAATTATAAGTCTTGCTGTGCCTAACTCATTTAGTTTCTTCGTTATACAATTCTTCGTTTCTTTAGTTGCGATATTTGTACTATCAAGAAGCACATCACGTTCAAGGTATTTTGTGACATATGCATCTGTTTTAATCACATACCTTGTATTAAAGATGGGTGCTTCCTTGATTTTTGAGGGCGGGCTAGATAATTTCACTTGGAATGATGTCGGTATCTTTGCTATGAATGCATTGTTTACAATGTTGACATTGCCTCTTTCTTATCTCTTTGAAAGAGTGTTTGGCTTTGTTACAAATATGACACTGCTTGAGTTGAGTAATACAAATAGTCCTTTGTTAAGAAAATTCGCTTCAGAGGCTCCTGGAACATTCCAACATGTTATGCAGGTTGCTGATCTTTGTGAGGAGGCGTTGTTCGCTATTGGAGGCAATATGCTTCTTGCTCGTACTGGTGCTATGTACCATGATGTTGGTAAATTGAAGAATCCTTTGTATTTTACTGAAAACCAAAGTGGAAAATATAATCTCCATGAAGATTTGTCATATTACGAAAGTTCTCAGATAATTATAAATCACGTTATTGACGGAATTGAGATATGCAGAAAATACCATGTTCCGGAACAAATCATCGATTTCGTTAGAACACACCATGGAACAAGAAGAACTGAATATTTCTATCAGATGGAGTTGAAGGAAAATCCTGGAGAAGAAATCAATGAAGCCGACTTCCGTTATCATGGCCCTATTCCTTTCTCAAAAGAGACAGCCGTCCTTATGATGGCCGACTCTGTTGAAGCTGCATCAAGAAGTCTTAAGGATAAGACTGAGGAATCAATCAGTAAGCTTGTTGACGGAATCATCGATGCTCAGACAAAAGACGATCAGTTTATTAATACAGATTTAACTTTCCGTGACATTACAACAATCAAGAAAGTGTTCAAGAAAAAACTGATGAATATCTATCACGTGAGAATCGCTTATCCAGTTTAATAATTCATTATGAATTATAAAAACGCAATGGAATTAGGTCCTTCGTTGAAGAGTAAATCTATGATTGATAGGTTTGAAACAAAACCATGTCGGTCGGAGAAGACCTGGTAATATTCAGGCATTTCAATTTTGTTGACTTCGTTTTTAGACAAAGCGATTCTGTAATCTTTTTCGTCGCTTATCTTTTCAAAGTCAGAAGTGTATAAAATATCTTTTTTCGCCTTTAATAGTTTGAGGATAGCTTTCATGCTGAACTCGTTCAATTCTATTAAAGTGTTGAATTTCTGTTTGTAAATCTTTTCGAAATAAGGGAAATAATAATCGAAATATGCCGATTTTCTGTATGCAGATTCCAGGCAGCGAAGATGAACCTGTTGCCACGATTCCTTATAGCTAATCTCGATGTCTTTTGTGAGAGTGTGATTTCCGTTTGTCTTGATGACAGGAACGGTCAATGTTTGCACTCCGTTAGCGGTCAAGACGTTGCATCTTGTGCGACATGACTGTTTCTGATATGTCTCGAACAATTCGATAGAGGCGTTCTCTGTTTTGAGAAACAGAGACATATATTCGATAGAAGGAAGATATGCTGTCGGAAAAATCTGTGACATTAATTAATAAGGTATTTGTTTATTATACTGATATATTCTTCTTTAGAAAGTCCGCCTACTTGTGACAAAGGCTGTCCGTCTTTAGGGAAGAAGAAGACTGTTGGAATGCTTTGTATCTTGAATACAGTTGCGAGTTTGCGTTCGTTATCGACATTGACTTTATAGACTATGAGTCTTCCCTCGTATTGCTGAGCTATCTCTTCCATTATAGGAGCGACTCTTTTGCATGGTCCGCACCAGTCGGCATAGAAGTCGATGATGCAAGGAACTTTTCCTTGATAAGCAACAGAGTCGGGATATGACTCGATGTCCCATACTTTTTTTATGAATGTCTTATAGTCTAAAGTCTTTACGAGAGTGTTTTCTTCTACCACTACTGTCTCTTCTTGAGGTGCTTCTGTTTTCTTGCTGTCTTTGTTTGAGTTGCCGCAAGAAATGAGCATAAGGACTGATAATATTGCAATGAATGATTTTCTCATCTTATCTTGATTTTGAACTGATTTAAATTTTTGTAAAGATACGATTTTTTTTAATTAAAATATGGTTTTGTTTTGTTTGTAAATGTAAATAATAAAATGTATCTTTGCACCACAAATAAAGAGTTTCAAATTAAAATTTAATAACAATGGAAAAGAAAGATTTATTGAAAGATGTTATTAAACACATCGACATAAAAAGTTACAATTCAACAGAATTAGTTGATGCAATGCGTAATATGTCATTCACATCACGCGACACTGCACGTGCAGCTGATATCTTGATGATGATGTGCAAAGAAAAAGAATGTACAAACATTTTGACATTAGCTGGTTCAACATCAGCAGCAGGTTGTATGCAAGTTTATGTTGACATGGTACGTAACAAGATGATCGACGTTGTTGTTGCAACAGGCGCTTCTATCATCGATATGGACTTGTTTGAAGCTCTTGGTTTTAAACACTACATTGGTGAAAAAGAAAACGTTATCGCTGACACAACATTACGCGACCTCTATATCGACCGTATCTATGATACATACATCGATGAAGAAGAACTTCAAGCTTGCGACCACACAACATTCGAAATCGCTAATATGCTCGAAGCACGTCCTTACTCATCACGTGAATTCATCTATGAAATCGGTAAATGGTTACACGATGGTCACGCAGTTAAGAAAGACAGCTTGATCCAAACATGTTACGAATGCGGCGTGCCTATTTTCGTTCCAGCATTCAGTGACTCATCAGCAGGTTTCGGTATTGGTAAACACCAATGGGAAAGAATGCAAAAAGGTGAAAAATACTTATCAATCGACTCAGTTAAAGACTTCGTTGAATTGACACAAATCAAGATGCAAGCTCCAGAAACAGGTTTGTTCATGGTAGGCGGCGGCGCTCCTAAAAACTTCGCACAAGATACAGTAGTTTGCGCTGAAATCCTCGGTTACGAAACACCAATGCACAAATACGCTATCCAAATCACAGTTGCTGACGTTCGCGACGGTGCTTGCTCATCATCAACATTACTCGAAGCTGGTTCATGGGGCAAGGTAAGTCACCAACTCCAACAAATGGTTTACGCAGAAGGTACAACAGTTATTCCTTTGATTGCTTCTTACGTTTACCACAACGGCCCATGGCAAGAAAGAGAATATAAAAACTGGCAAAAGATTTACCAAAAATAAGACTACAAGTCAACAAGACTACAAGACTACAAGAAGAGCGCTGCTGTTAAAGTGGCGCTCTTTTTTTAGACAACAGACAACAATTTTTGGGGGAATTCAGTAATTCAGGAATTTAGGTTATAGGAATAATGTAGAGACGTCACCCTGTGGCGTCTATTAGGAATTCTAGGATTCTAAAGTTCTAGAGTTCTAAAGTTCTAAAGTTCGTCTCTTCGCGTTAGGGATTGGAGCGGCATCCTTTTGGAGCGAAGCGGAAAAAGATATAGCGGAAAGCCCGACGGCTTGCCGGAACGCCCAGAAATAAACTTAAGAGATTCAGAATCTCAAAATCTCAGAAAATAAAAAACCTCAGAAAATCAGTAGCATTCTGAAGTTCTGAGGTTTTGAGTTTCATTTTTTATACTTATATAAAGGTCTTGAAGTCTTCGTAGTTTCTCTTCAAGAGGTTAGGAGTGTCCAATCCGTAAGGACATCTGCTTTTGCAGAGATTGCAATGCAGGCAGTTTTCAATTCTCTTCATCTTTTCTTTCCATTCGTCGGCGAGATAGACGCTATGAGGCGCGCGGCGTAAGAAGAGACTCATTCTTGCGCAGTCGTTGATTTGTATTCCTGCAGGACAAGGCATGCAGTAGCCGCATCCACGGCAGAACTCACCTGCGAGTTCCTCTCTGTCGCGTTTCACTTTTTCCCAGCGTTCTTCTGTCATGACAGGTGGGTTCTCTTGATAAGAGATGAACTCATCGAGTTCTGATTCTCTTTGTATTCCCCAGATAGGAAGCACGTGGTCAAACTGATTCAAGAAAGCGTAGGCGCATGCAGAGTCGTTGATGAGACCGCCAGACAAGGCTTTCATGCAGACGAAACCGATTTCTCTTTCCTTGCACATCTGAACCAGTTCGAGTTCTTTTTCTGAACTGATATAAGAGAATGGAAACTGAATTGTTTCGTAAAGACCTGATTCAATAGCTTCTTTTGCTATATGATGACGATGGTTTGTCAAACCGATATGACGTATCAAGCCTTTTTCCTTTGCTTCGAGCATAGCGTCGTAAACGCCGCTCTCGTCGCCAGGTTTAGGGCAGAAGCTAGGATTGTGGAACTGATATAAATCAACGTAATCAGTCTTCAACAATCCAAGACTTGTCTCGAGATCTTTCCAGAAGTCAGTCACATTAGTAGCGGCGGTTTTTGTCGCGATGATGACTTTGTCGCGAATGTCGCTGAGTGCGTAGCCCATTTTCTCTTCGCTGTCGGTATAGAATCGAGCTGTGTCGAAATATGTTATTCCGTTGTCAAAAGCCTTGCGCATGATATAAGCAGCGTCTTCTTTTGAGATGCGTTGTATTGGCAATGCGCCGAATCCGTTTTTGTTGACGACAAAACCTGTCTTGCCTAATGTGACTTTCTGCATAATTCTATTATGATTTAGATTAGAATATCAATGAGAATAAAACGTATAACCAGTGAGCTGCTACGCCTGCTACGAGACCGCCAACGGTGTGAGCCAAGATGGCTTTTGATGTGAGGCTGCGGAATCCGAGTGAGTCGAGCATAGCAGTGTGAGTGCTGAGGTAACCGCTCCAGCACATACCCATAGCTGTGAAAACAGCGATAGCGTTGCCGTTGATGATACCTTCTTCGATGAAACGAGGGATGAGACCGAGAGCAGCGCCAACAGCACCGAGAGCTGTGATAGGGAATGCTACTAATTGTGGGCTTTCAAAACCGAATAACCACTTGAATAAGAAGTCGACCTTGCCAGCGAGATATGGCAACAAAGCAACGCCTTCGTAAGCACCGCCTTGATATCCGCCTTCTGGAGCGCCGAATGTAAGCATCATAACTACTGTTGAAATGATGAGAACGCCAGGGATGATGGCGAGACCAATGTCAACGCCTGACTTGCCGCCGTCGAGGATAGCATTCAAGAAACGTAAGAAAGCACTGCCTTCTGACTTGAAAGAGATTTGTTGTTCATCACCTTCTTTATCGCTGATTTCGACATTGAGTTCAGGGTTTGATTTCAAGATGAAACGTTGCATCAAACGTGTTGATACGATACTTCCGATAACAGCACCGAGCAAACCAACTAAAGCTGCTGGCAAGAAACCTTTGCCCATCATGAACATAATCACGACGAGACCCATGCCGAAAGCGGTACCGAAGTTAGTTAAAGAAATAAGCTGATATTTTTTGAAGTAGCGAGCGAAGTGTGCGTCTTTAGAAAGACTGATGATAGCTGGGTTGTCTGACAAGAATGTCATGATGCCACCAAGAGCTGCAACGCCTGGGAGGTTGTATAAAGGTTTCATGAGAGGACGAAGCACGACTTCAATCAAACGTACTACGCCAAATTCGACTAACAAATTACCCAAAGCACCTGACACAACAGTGATAGCCATGATGTAGAATACTGTTTCCAACAACAGACTGTAAGCTGTCTGCATAATGGTGTTCATCATGTTAGGCAATCCCATTTTGCTTCCCAAATAACCGAAAAATCCGAAGAAGATTAACAAGAAGACAACAGCTTCTATACGGCGTTTTGTTAAAAATTTCATGTTTTTCATTTTCCTTAATTTTTATTGTTTTTTATTTTATTTTGCGAAATCAATTCTCCATGTGACGCCTACATTGGCTTGAACAGAAAAGTCTGTTGAGTTAGGATTTAAGATGTCGTCAGTAGGTGATGTTAATGAATTGAAAGCGAGGAATCCGTGGAGACGGAGGTTCTTGTTTCCTTTGTAAGGATAAGCCTCGAAGCCTAAACCTCCGAAAACGTATTCAACACCAGGAAGGACTGCCATATCAAAAGGCTTATATGATGGCCAACCGTTGTCATAATCATAATAACTATGTTTGTTTCTGTCGTATCCGCCTTTTACCATGCCAGTAAACTTATCTGTGAATGCATATTTCACTTCACCTATGAGAGTGAAGTCTCCCAAGAAGAAATCACTTTGGTTGAAGAAGCCTCTGTTCATGAAATCTACATAGAAATCCAACTTGCCGAAGTCGAACATATTTCCTAAGGCTATGTAGTTGATATATTCGCCTTTGTTTTGTTCCATCATATTGATAGAATAAGATGTACTGAAAGCACCCATTCTGCCGTACCAAATCAAGTTGTAAGTATATCTGTTAGGAAGTCTGATGAACTTGCCTTCTGGGTCGTATCTGTTAAATGTGGAATTTGTAATTTGGAAGATAATGTCGTGATTTCCGTCGCTGGTATGGAATTCAACCTGGCTGCCGATGTCGTAGCAACTGAATTCGTTCCAGAAATGCGATGCGAAATAAACGTCGATAGGAGGAAGGTCGTACTCCCATCCGCCTACTGCGAGAGGCATTCTACCTGCTGTGAAAGACCAGTTTTTTGTAGGATGGTAAGAAACGATCATGAAGTCAGTCTTTGAACCGCCAGCTGTCATATCTATTCTTTGGCGGATACGATAAGTGAAATCCTGCAAGAAAGAGCCTTTCATCTCGAAATTGAAGAATTTGCCGTCAAGACCTGATTTATCTACAGTCCTCATGATATAATCATAATCGACACGACCCTCGACAGACAATTTGTCGATAGTGAAATTTTTCTCTTGTGAGAAACAGATGTTATTGAAAGCAACTAATAACATCGCAAAAAGCACTAGTGATAATTTTCTCATTTTATAATATTGTTTTTATTTTCTATTCATTCAATTTTGCTTCACTTCTTAATACGTGGCGCATTTCAGTGATGATAGCCGATGATTCTTGTATAATATTAAGGTACAATAATCCCAAGTCGATGTTTTCCTTGTTGTTTTGTATTCTGTTCATCTGTTCGTGTGTCATCGCTGTCACGTCTTCTTCTCTAAGTCTGATGCGTTCCATGATGGCGTCGACGTCTTTATATTCTGAAGAATAGATGGTGATGTCGGTGGCGTCAATAGCCCAGAATACCTTTTCTTTAAGGCTTTCCACTTCAGGGAGATATTTCTTGTCTAATGGAGTGAAGCTGTTGTCGACATATTCCTTGCAAGGGTCGCAGATTCTTCTCAAGGAGTATAGCATCTGTTCGATGCAGTTGTAAGAGATATGGAACCAGGTGTTCTTGTTCATCATCTTGTCGTCGAGGCGACGCATTATCATGATTTCTTTTCTCTTGAGCTGTTTCATTATCTGTTTAGCGTCGCGGCAGTCGTTGGATGCTTTTTTCAAAGTCTTGATGTCTTCCTTCACGAAAGCGTCAACGATATTGGTATATACATCTTTTATGATGTTGAGCATTCTGTTCATGCTTTCTTTGTTATGTTGTACGAATGACTCGTAGATGACTTCTTTTTCGTTTGCGCTCAATGCTTTTTCGAACAATTCATCATTGTCTTCGTTCTTGTTTGTCTTAGCTCTGTTTTTGATGATGATATAAACTGCGAGAGCAATCATCGCAATCATCGCTACCACGCCTCCGTAGTAGAACAACAATGCTATGAGGAAGCATATCAAGAATGCGACTATTGCGGTGATGAACCATCCGCCGATGACAGAGAACATACCGGTGACGCGATATACTGCGCTTTCTCTAGACCATGCGCGGTCTGACAATGATGCGCCCATTGTTACCATGAATGTAACGTAAGTAGTTGACAAAGGAAGTTTAAGTGATGTTCCGAGAGCGATGAGCATAGAGGCGAGGACAATACTTACTGAGCCTCTGATGAGGTCGAAGGCAGCGTTTTCTTCGAGTATCATCTCTCTGTTGTCGAAACGTTTTTCAATCCATACCTTAACTTTAGCAGGAAGGATACTGTCGATGGCATTGACCATATTGTTTGAAAATCTTACCAATGCACGTGCGATGGCTGAAGAGCCGAATGACTCGTTGCCTCCGTTTTGTTTTGATAAATCTAATGAAGTCTGAAGAACGATTTTTGCTTTTTTAGATGTAAGCAATGTAATGACCATGACAAAACCAGCAAGTATGATGTATATTGTGTTAGCTGCAGACATGGTGTTGAGTGAGTTCATGGAGAGAGAGTCCATTGGAACGCCGCTGTTCTTAACGTCGATGTAAGTGTCGAGTCCAGCGAGAGGCACGCCGATGAAGTTGACGAGGTCGTTGCCGGCGAATGCCATAGCGAGTGCGAATGTTCCGATGAGGACGACGAGTTTAAGGACGTTGACCTTAAGGAAGAACAATATTTGCATCAATACTGTGAAGAATACGAAACTAGCTCCGAGAAGCTGCAATGTGTGAGCGTCAATCCAGCTTTTTATTTCGGCAGTCATGAAAGCAGCGCCTTTCATGCCTTTGATGAGCATGAAGTAAATCAATGCTGTTGTTGCTATACCGCTGAAGATGCCTATCTTCCATTTGAGGTTCTTTTCGAAGTTGAATGAGAAAATGAGACGTGTGATGTATTGCACTATCATACCGAATATGAAGGCGACAGCTACCGAGAGGAAGATACCTACTATCATTGTCAATGCTTTATCGGTGTTGATGAGTTCTGAGAGACCTACGCCTTCAAGGGAGCCGCTGCCCATCTTTATCATGGCGATTGCCACTGTCGCTCCGAGCAATTCAAAGACGAGTGATACTGATGTTGATGTCGGCAGACCGAGTGAGTTGAATACGTCGAGCAGGATTAGGTTTGCTATCATCACCGCCAGGTAAATGTATACAATTTCGTTGGCGAAGAAATATTGAGGGGAGAAGACTCCGTTTCTGGCTATTTCCATCATGCCGTTGCTCATGAGAGAGCCGAAGATGATACCGAATGAAGCGATGATTGTGACAGCTCTGTAAGATGCTGATTTTGTTCCGACAGCTGCTGACATAAAGTTAGTTGCGTCGTTGCTGACACCTGCGACAATACCTAATATTGCCAATACAAAGATAAACACGATAACGATAGGAAGGAATGTTTCCATACTTTTCTCAAATTAAAAAATTTGGGACAAAGATACTGATTTTTTCAAGTCGTTAACAAGTGGGAAATAGAAAAAATAAGTGGTCTGTTTTCAGCGGTCAGCGGTCAGTTGTCAATACGTTTTTAATAAAAAAAGAGTTGCCTTTAATAATAAGACAACTCTATATATCAAACTTTCAATTTTCAGTTTTCAATTTTCAGTTTTAATCAATCATGTCGGCGATGTCGAGTGGATTTTCAATGAAGAGATGAGCGCCGTGGTCGGTGAGGAACTCTCTGTCTCTGAAGCCCCATAATACGGAAACGCAATATACGCCGGCATTGTCTGCTGTCTGGATGTCGACTTCTGAGTCGCCGAAGAATATAGCTTCGTCTTTCTCCACTTCAAATTGTTCACAGATCATATTGATTCCGTCAGGTGCAGGCTTGCGACGACATAATTCGCTTTCGCCCATGACGGCGTCGTAAAGTCCTTCGAAATAATGTTGACATACATCTTCAGCAGCCTCTTGGAATTTGTTTGACACGATGCCGACTTTAACGCCTCTGTTCTTCAATATTTTCAATGTCTCGATAATGCCGTCGTATGGACGTGTCATCTCGCAGCAGTGTTTTGAATAATGGTCCTTGAAACAGGCATAGCAGTTTTTAAAGTCTTCTTCGCTGATATCCTTTGGTACAGCGCAGCGTATCAGATGTTCAACGCCATTCCCAACAAATGAAGTGATCTCTTCAAGAGATTTTGTTTCATATCCAAATAAATCGAGTGAAAAATTCACACTATTCATCAAATCCTCTAATGTGTAGAGTAATGTTCCGTCAAGATCAAAAATTACTAACCTTCTCATTTTGTCATTTTTTGCAAATATAAACATAATCAATACTCGCGCAAGCGTTTATTTTTATTTTTCAAAAAAAGATTTTTTATCGCAAAAATAAGTAACTTCGCAACCTTATTAAAAGAAAGAAAAGTGAAAGAACAGATAAAACAGTTTTATCTTGATAGCCCGAACGTGAAGGATATAGTTGACAGCCTTGAGGTTAAAAAGCATATCTCTTGTTTGGGCCTTACTGGTTCAGCCAAGTCGTATGTGGTAGCAGCCACAGCGGAAAAGATTGGCGGACATAATTTTATCATATGCAGTGACAAGGAACGTGCGGCATATTTCTATAACGACCTGGAAAATATCTACGGCGAGAAGGATGCTGAGTACAGCAAAAAACGTATCTTGTTCTATCCGACATCGTATAAAAGACCATACGAACCAGAGAAGCCTGACAATACATATATTCTATCGCGTACAGAGGTGCTCCAACGTATCTCCACAAGCGACCGCAAGACCATAATCGTTACATATCCGGAAGCGCTTAGTGAAAAGGTTATCACTCGTAAGGTGATGACTAGCAATACTTATAAATTGTCAGTGGGCGATGTGGTGTCAATGGATGAACTCACCGATACCTTGGTCAACTTTAACTTTGAGCATGTTGATTTCGTGGTGGAGCCGGGACAGTTTGCGATACGTGGTGGCATAGTTGATGTCTTTTCTTTCTCCAACGACTATCCTTATCGTATCGAGTTCTTCGGTGATGAGATTGATTCTATAAGAAGTTTCAACCCTATCGACCAGCTTTCCATAGAAAAGTTAAGAGACATTATATTGATTCCTAATCTTCAGGATTATAGCTCTGAAAATGAAAGAGAGACGATATTGCAATATCTTAAAAACAAATCTTTGATATGGATTGAGGAGGAACAGTCTCTTGAGGAAAAAATAGAGAATGAATATAATAAGGCTGTCAATATCTTCAATGATAAAGATGATGCTGTGGAAGAGCCTGAAGATATTTTCACTAAAGGCGATGTCATTATTTCTCAGCTTGAAGATTTTAAGACTATTTCATTCGGCAATTTCCTTGACAAGAAAGACAGAACGACAATAGAGTTCAACATCTCTCCTCAGCCTGCCTTCAACAAGAATTTTGACCTTTTGCTGGATGACATCAAAAAGCTCAAGAAAGATAAGTTTGCGATATATTGTTTCTCTGAAAGCAAGAAACAGCTTGAACGAATACAAAGTATCTTGAACGATATTCAGAGCCTCAGCGAAGATCACAGTAATTTCATACCTGTGAATCATTCCATGCAGGCTGGATTTATCGACAAGGATTTAAAGATATGCTGTTATACCGACCATCAGATTTTCGAACGTTATCATCGTTTCCGTCTCCGTGAAGGTTTCGCTAGCAGTCAGGCTATCACTATCAAGGAGCTGTATGACTTGAAACCTGGCGATTATGTCACACATATCAATTATGGAATAGGACGTTTTGATGGACTTGAGACTATTGAGAACAACGGTAAGCAGCAGGAGGCTATGCGTCTTATCTATCAGAATGGCGACCTCTTGTATGTTAGCATACACTCTTTGCATCGTATCTCTAAATATTCCAGCAAGGACGGAATGCAGCCTACGCTGAGCAAACTTGGCTCCAGCTCGTGGAATAAATTGAAGGAAAAGACAAAGAGTCGTGTCAAAGACATCGCTCGCGAATTGATTAAGCTGTACGCCGAGCGTAAGAATAGCAAAGGATTTCAATATATGCCTGACACATATCTGCAGACCGAACTCGAGGCGTCGTTTATGTATGAAGACACGGCAGACCAGCTCAAGGCGACTGTCGATGTTAAGCGTGATATGGAGTCGGAGACACCTATGGACCGTCTCATCTGCGGCGACGTGGGTTTCGGTAAGACAGAGATTGCCATCCGCGCCGCATTCAAGGCGGTATGCGACTCCAAGCAGGTGGCGGTGCTAGTGCCAACAACGGTGCTCGCCCTTCAGCATTATCAGACATTCTGCAAACGTCTGAGAGGATTCCCCGTCAATATCGATTACATCAATAGATTCAAGACGGCGAAGGAACAGAAGAAAACCTTGGAAGACCTTAAAAATGGTCATGTTGATATATTAATAGGTACACATAGTATCATAGGCAAGAATGTCGTCTTCAAAGATCTCGGATTACTCATCATAGACGAGGAGCAGAAGTTCGGCGTTTCTGCAAAAGAGAAGTTGAAACAGCTTCAGACTAATGTCGATACTCTTACACTCACAGCGACGCCGATACCAAGGACACTGCAGTTTTCCATGATGGGCGCACGTGATATGAGTATCATCAAGACGCCTCCTGCGAACCGGCAGCCGGTGACGACGGAACTGCATTCCTTCAACCCTGAGATAATACGCGACGCTATACAATATGAACTCGCTCGCGACGGCCAGGTATTCTTCATACATAACAGAATACAGAATATTCAGGATGTATGCGACATGATTGTGAACTGCGTCCCTGGAGTGAGGGTGGCGGTGGCTCATGGTCAGATGGAAGGAAGCAAACTCGAGAAAATCATGCTCGACTTCATCGATGAGAAATATGACGTGCTTCTCTCAACGACAATCATTGAATCGGGACTCGATATACCTAATGCTAACACCATTATTATTAATGAGGCGCAGAACTTCGGTCTCAGCGACCTTCATCAGCTGCGTGGCAGGGTGGGGCGCTCCAACAAGAAGGCGTTCTGTTATCTCTTGTCACCTCCACTTTCAACATTGACAGATGAGGCTAGAAAACGCCTCCGTGCATTGGAGGACTTCTCAGATCTGGGTAGCGGTTTCAGCATAGCGTTGCGCGACCTCGACATAAGAGGCGCGGGTAACTTGCTCGGCGCTGAACAGAGCGGATTTATCAATGACATCGGTTTCGAGACATATCATAAGATTCTGGATGAGGCAATTCTGGAGCTTAAGGAGACGGAGTTTAAGGATCTGTTCCAGGGAGAACTGCGCGACAAGAAGTTCGTCAGCGAATGCGTCTTTGAGTCGGATCTGGAAATACTGCTTCCTAATGAATATGTTGAGTCGTCGGCGGAGCGTATCAGCCTTTATACAGAACTCGATCATATACAGAATGAAGAAGGTCTCGTGAGATTCACTAATAACATCACCGATAGATTCGGTCAGATACCGCCGCAGACGGAAGATTTGCTTAATACGATGCGTCTGCGTTGGATGGCTCGTGACCTCGGTTTTGAGAAGATTATGTTGAAAAACAAGATTATGACGGCATATCTCGTCTCTAACCAAGAGTCGGAATATTATCAGACTGACACGTTTATCAAGATTATAAAATATGCTGCAACGCATCCTCGACGCTGCAAGGTAAAAGAACTTAACGGAAAGAATATCTTCTACCTCGACGCAGTCAATAATGTAGGAGATGCATTGGCGATTATTAAGGAAATTATGACTATGTGATAAAGGATTAGTTAATTTATATTTAAAAAAACTTTAGTCATTAGTCTTTTGTCTTTAGTCTTTTTTTTATATTTTTGTGAAAAATAAAAACTCGTTATTATGTTAATTATTAATATCAAGGAATTAGTCGGTATCGTGGAAGACGGCAGTCTCATGAAAGCCGGCGCTGCTATGTCAGAAGTCAACCGCATTGAAAATGCGTTCTTATATATAAAAGGTAAGAAGATTGCCGATTATGGCAAGATGGATTCTCCAGAATATCAGCAATATATTCAGAAGGAAAGAAAAGTCGTCGATGCGAAAGGCGGTCTCGTAATGCCAACATTCTGCGACTCACACACTCATATCGTCTATGCCAACTCACGCGAGATGGAATTCGTTGACAAGATCAAAGGATTGAGTTACGAAGAAATCGCCAAGAGGGGAGGAGGAATCCTCAATTCAGCAAAGGCGACAGCTAATGCTACTGAAGACGAGCTCTACGAATCAGCGATGAGACGTCTCAATGAGATAATGCGTATGGGAACCGGCGCCGTTGAGATTAAGAGCGGCTATGGTCTCACCGTCGATAGCGAACTTAAGATGTTGCGCGTTATCAAAAGATTAAAAGAAAATTCTCCACTTACAATAAAAGCCAATTTCCTCGGCGCTCACGGCATTCCAATGGAATACAGAGGCCGTCAGGAAGAATATGTCGACTTGGTCATCAATGAGATGATGCCTTTGGTCGCAACAGAAAACCTCGCTGACTTCGTCGATGTGTTCTGCGACAAAGGATTCTTCACTGTTGAAGATACTGAACGCGTGTTGATGGCTGGTATCAAATACGGCATGCGTCCTAAGATTCACGCCAATGAAATGGCGATATCTGGCGGCGTTCAGGTAGGCGTTAAATACGGCGCTATCTCCGTTGACCACCTCGAACAGATGGGCAATGAGGAAATAGAAGCGCTCAAGGGTTCAGAGACAATGCCAACGGTATTGCCAGGATGCGCCTTCTTCTTGAATCTTCCATTGTCTCCAGTACGTGATATGATCAACGCTGGACTTCCAGTGGCGATGGCTTCTGACTTCAATCCAGGAACATCACCATCAGGCAATATGCAGTTCATTATGTCGGCAGCATGCATCAGATATAAGATGACACCAGAAGAAGCGTTCAACGCAACAACATTGAACACAGCATATGCAATGGACGTAAGCCACGAACTCGGTTCAATCACCAAAGGAAAGTTAGCTAACGTAATAATCACACAACCAATGAACGGCCTCGAATTCATGCCATATTATTATGGAGCAAATAAGGTCGATAAGGTTGTTATTCAAGGAAAACTTGTGAAATAAGACACAAAGACTTAAAGACTCAGAGACGCAAAGACTCAGGGTGATTTTACAACTCTGCGACTTTGCGTCTTTGTGTCTTTGCGACATTAAAAAAATAATTCTTAATTCCTAATTCCTAATTCTTAATTTTCTTATATTTGCACGCGAAAAATAGTGCGCTGATTCTGCACTGATTTTCATCATGTTTTGAAATAAATAATTATAAAAAAATATACAAATGAAACAAATTATCGAATGTGTTCCTAATATCAGCGAAGGTCGCGATATGAACATCATCAATCAAGTTACAGCTGAGATTGAGAAGGTTGAAGGCGTTAAGTTGTTAGACGTCGATCCAGGAGCAACAACAAACAGAACTGTTATCACTTTCGTAGGCGAGCCTAAGAACGTTTGTGAAGCAGCTTTCCGCGTTGTTAAGAAGGCAGCCGAACTCATCGATATGCGTAACCACCATGGTGATCACCCACGTTTCGGTGCTACTGACGTATGTCCTTTAGTACCAGTCGCAGGTATCACAATGGAAGAAGTAGTTGAGTACGCACGTCAACTCGGTGAAAGAATCGGTAATGAATTGGAAATCCCAGTATTCTGCTATGAAAACGCAGCTTTCTCTCCAGAAAGACGTAACCTCGCTGTTTGCCGCGCTGGCGAATACGAAGCATTGGCAGAAAGATTCTCATCAGGTTGCACAGCTGACTTCGGTCCTAAAGTATTCAACGAAAGAGTTGCTACAACAGGTGCAACAGCAGTTGGCGCTCGTGATTTCTTGGTCGCTATCAACTACAACTTGAACACAACATCAACACGTCGTGCAAATGCTATCGCATTCGACGTTAGAGAAAAAGGCCGTCCAATGAGACAAGGTCCTAAAGTGACAGACAAACCTGTCAAGGACGAAAACGGCAACCCAGTTATGATTCCAGGTTCATTGCCAGGAACAAAAGCTATCGGCTGGTTCATCGAAGAATACGGTATCGCTCAGGTATCAATGAACATCACCAACATCGCTAAGACTCCAGTTCACGTTTGCTTTGAAGAAGTATGCAACAAGGCAGCAGCACGTGGCGTTCGCGTAACAGGTTGCGAAATCGTTGGTCTCGTTCCTAAGAGCGTTCTCCTCGACGCTGGTCGTTTCTATCTCGCTAAACAAGAACGTTCATTAGGCGTTAGCGAAGATGAAATCATGAAGATAGCTATCAAGTCAATGGGTCTCGACGACTTGAAACCTTTCAACCCAAAAGAAAAAGTTATCGAATTCTTACTCGAAGACAACACACAAAAGAAATTGGTTGACATGACATGTGCTGCTTTCGCTGACGAAACAGCAAGTGAAAGTCCAGCTCCAGGCGGCGGTTCAATCTCTGCTTACATGGGTGCTTTGGGCGCATCATTGGCAACAATGGTTGCTAACTTGTCATCACACAAACCAGGTTGGGACGACAGATGGGAATTCTTCTCACAATGGGCAGAAAAAGGTCAAGCTATAAAGAACCAACTCATCGCTTTAGTTGACGAAGACACAAACGCATTCAATAAGATCATGGATGCATTCGGTTTGCCTAAGAAGACTGAAGAAGAAAAAGAAGCACGTAAACAAGCTATCGAAGACGCTTCAAAATACGCTATCGAAGTTCCATTCAGAACAATGCAAGTTGCTTATTCAGCATTCGAAGTAGTTGAAGCTATGGTTAACGACGGTAACCCTGCATCAGTATCAGACGCTGGCGTTGGAGCAATGTGCTGCAGAAGCGCTGTTATGGGTGCTTATTTGAACGTTAAAATCAACGCAGCAGGTATCAAAGATAGAGAATTTGCAGACAAAATGGTTCAAGCAGGCGCTGAAATCGAGGCTAAAGCAATGCAAAAAGAAGCAGAACTTTTAGTTAAAGTTAACGAAATTATCAACAAATAATAGGTAAATAATTGAAAATCAGTCGTGATGACTGTTGAATAATAAAAATAAAAATTTGGATAAAAAGTATTGGCATTTATCAAATAAATGTGTATTTTTGCAATCCAAATTCTGAAAGGAGAAAAAAATGGCAAAGAAGACAAAAGACGCACGCGTACAAGTAATTTTGGAATGTACAGAGCATAAAGCAAGCGGCATGCCTGGTACATCTCGTTACATTACAACAAAGAATAAGAAAAACACACCAGAAAGATTGGAACTTAAGAAATACAACCCAATCTTGAAGAAAATGACAGTTCACAAAGAAATTAAATAAGATTAGGTCATGGCAAAGAAAGTTGTTGCAACATTGCGTACTCTCGGTAAAGAGTATTCAAAGGTTATCAGAATGAAAAGATCAGAAAAAACTGGTGCTTATTATTTCGAAGAAACTATCGTTCCTATGGATTCAGTTCAAGAATTCATCGCAAAGAAATAATATATCCACAGTTTATTTTTGAAACACACAATACAATAGCTTCTTCGAGCAATCGAAGGAGCTTTTTGTGTTTTCTTTTTAAGACTACAAGACAACAAGACAACAAGTTTTTTGGGGTTAGGAATGAGGGATTAGGAATGTATGTAGAGATGCGTCAGTGTAACCATAAAAATGAACACACATTGACACGTCTCAAAAATGAAAAATGACAAATGTCTCTGCGTTCCTTTGCGTCTTTGCGAGAGAATATAAATTTAGGTCAAGGCTATCGACTTGGAGTTAGTTGCCTCCAATGCGTTAGGGATTGAAGCGGCATCCTTTGCGAGCGGAGCGAGCAAAGATATAGCGGAAAGCCCGACGGCAGAGCCGGAACGCCCAATATAAAGTTTATAGTTAATAGTAGTTGTAAGGGTATAGTTTAAAGTTGATATTGTCACATAACCCCGAGTTTTATTTTGTTTTTTATATTGTTCTCTAATTCATGTGGGAGAATGTCAAGCATCTGTATCAGTTTTGCTTTTCATCTTTAGAAGAAATATGATGAAATTCAACAAGCAGAATGAATATTTCAACAATATAATAGCAGACAGCGAATTCAAACATTCTTTGGTTGATGGCAAGATAAAGAAGATGAATGTGTGATTTGATGTTTTATAATATGCTGATTTATAAAATTATAAAATAAATCCTGCCATAAAATGTAATGAAATAAATCTTGTCTGCTTCATTGCAAACATATAACTTTGTCATAAATAAAAACTTGTTTACTTTTTTATATCTTTGTAAATAAAATCTTATTTATGAAAAGGCATTTTGGCATAATATCGGTCATCGTTTCCATATCATTCTTTATGTTGTTCTCTAATTCATGTCATAGAAGAGCAAATAAAGATTATATGCAACGATTAGAGAAAGCTAAATCATATCATAGTGAGGCCGTTGACTTATATGAAAATGACAATCTGAAACAAACTTTGTCTAAGTTCATCGACGTTCTTAGTTTGATAGAATCATTGCCGGAATATATGACAGAGGAAGAAAAACTTTTGGCATCAAAAACATATTGTAATATTTCACGTCTCTGCCTATCTAAGTTAGAAAGTAATATCAAGAAGATGGCAATACAGAGAGCACTCTATTATCAAAATATTTCTGAGGAAGTCGATACGATTGTGTTTTCTAATATATGTCTGACAATAGCAAGTATGTTTCAGTCTAAAACAGAAACAGATTCCATATTATATTATCTCAATACGGCAAAACCATACATAGATAGCACTTATAATAATGGTTATGTATATCTTCTGTCACTGCACGTGTTATCTACGGTATATTACAATCAAGGAAAATTTGATTCGTGTTTTCAGGTGAAACGTGATATGATTGCATATAAAAGCAGAAACAGATTGGATGCAAAAATAGACTCCATGACATTGGGAATACAAATGTTTCATTCTCCATACAAACTTCAATCAAAACCATATTTGCTAAAAGCACTAGAATATGAGTCAGATGATGTTACTGTTGGCATGGTAATGCTGTTGCTTGAAAAAATATATCAAAACGAGAATAATGTAGACAGCGTGGCTTTTTGTCAAAAATATTACAAGCCTTATGCCCAAGCAGAAATAAACAGAGTGTCGACTGCGAATGATATTTTCGAATTATATGATGATTATGCAGAGAAACGTGATGCTAAACTCAAAGCATTAAGTGAACAAAAAGAGATGAAAAAGAAAATTTCATTGATATTGATAGCAATCGTAATATCAGCAATGGTCTCGCTTTTCATTTTCAGAAGAAACAGGATAAAATACAACAAGCAATCTGAACATTTAAATAGCATAATAGCAGACAGCGAATTCAAACATTCTTTGGTTGATGGCAAGATAAAGAAGATGAATGTGGAACTTCGCAAGAAAGAAGAAATCATTAAAGCCAAGGAAATGGAACTTGATGAGATGAAGCAAAGAATGGTGAGAATGGAAAACACTCCGGATATAGAAGCATATTACAAATCCGATATATGCCATAAAATCATCAATAGGAAAGCTAACGATTTCTCTGCCCTGTCCAATGAAGATTTTGCTCTGCTGATACAAGCAGCCGACAAGCATCTCAATAATATCACAACAAGACTGAAAGAGAAATATCCGAAAATAAATAAAGACGACATGTATTATATATGTCTCATCTTGCTTAATGTTGACCCATATAAACTGCAATATCTGTTGGATAGAAACCCGAAAACCGTATGGTACAGATTGAATAAGATTAAAAGCAAGATGGATTTGGAAACCGGAGATGATATTATGGTGTTTTTGATGAAGAATTTTATCAATTAAATTAAGATTATATCTTCTTAAGATATTGATTTATAAAATTATAAAATAATTTCTGCCATAAAAAGTATTATTATTAGCATGTATTGTTTTTCTACTATTTCCTTATTCTCTATTGTCGCAGCCTATGATATTCAAGGAAGAAAAATCCATGAACAGGAAATAACAGACGATGTCACTTCAGTAGATGCTTCTGCTTGGAACTCGGGAACTTACGTTTGGAAATTAGGAATGAGGAATTAAGGAGATTGAAACGGGAAAATGGATTAAATGAAGAACCCTAGAACTCCAGAACCTTAGAAATTTCTAGAGTTCTAAAATTCTAGAATTCTAAAGTTCTATAAAGAAGTCCCGTAAGGGACGATAGCGTCTCTCTTTCTTTCTCCATCACTAAAAAAACTTTAGTCTTTAGTCTTTAGTCTTTAGTCTTTTTTATTATCTTTGCGCAAAAGTATAAGATTATGGGCATATTTTCATTTTTCAAGAGAAACAAAGAAGTCGTAGAAGAACAGAAACAAGAACTCGACAAAGGTTTGGAAAAAACACGTACAAGTGTATTCGACAGAATTTCAAAAGCTATCATTGGTAAATCGAAGGTCGACGATGAGGTGCTCGACAATCTAGAAGAGATTCTGGTGACTTCAGACGTCGGTGTTGACACAACTCTTAAAATCATCGCTCGTATTCAAGAACGTGTCGCTCGTGACAAATATCTCGGAACAAATGAATTGAACCGTATCCTCAAAGAAGAGATAGCTGCCTTGTTGCAGGAAAACAATTCCGGTGACGGCACTACATTCGATATACCAGCCGATAAGAAACCTTACGTTATCTTGGTCGTCGGCGTCAACGGCGTTGGCAAGACAACCACTATCGGTAAATTAGCCCATAACTTCAAGAAAGCAGGATTGAGCGTTATGCTCGGCGCTTCTGACACCTTCAGAGCTGCTGCTGTTGACCAACTCAAAATATGGTCAGAACGCGTAGGCGTGCCTATCGTTTCTCATGGCATGAACGCTGACCCAGCATCAGTGGCTTACGACGCAGTGAAGACTGCCGTAGAACAAAATGTTGACGTCGTCATCATCGACACTGCTGGTCGTCTCCATAACAAAGTAAACCTCATGAACGAGTTGTCTAAGATTAGAAAGGTCTGCCAAAAGGTTGTTCCAGACGCACCACATGAAGTACTTCTCGTACTCGACGCTTCAACAGGTCAGAACGCTATCGAACAAGCTCGTCAGTTTATGGCCGCTACAGAGGTCAACGCTCTCGCTTTGACAAAATTAGACGGAACAGCAAAAGGCGGCGTTGTTATAGGTATCTCCGACCAATTCAAGATTCCGGTAAAATATATCGGCGTGGGTGAAGGCATGGATCACCTCCAAATATTCGACAGAAACGATTTCGTTAACAGCCTTTTCGAAGGAAGAAACTAATGACAATGAAAAAGCCTAAACTTAATATCGTTACGCTCGGCTGTTCAAAGAATAAGGTTGACTCAGAACGCCTCGCAGCCTCGCTCGAATTTAAATATGACATAGTGCACGACTCTGACAAGAAATCAGACGTGGTGATAATAAATACCTGCGGTTTCATCGGCGACGCCAAAGAAGAGTCGATAGACACAATACTCGAATACGCAGAACTCAGAAGAGCCAAAAAGATAAAGAGACTTTATGTGACAGGTTGCCTCTCACAACGTTATCGTAAAGATCTCCAAGAGGAAATTCACGAAGTGGATGGCTTCTACGGTGTTGAGCCTGTACAAATGATAGCAAAAGATATTTTGACTCAGGAGTCTGCCGACTCTGAGACTTTGCGTCTCTGCGACTCTGTGTCTTACAATCACGAGAGGGTTTTATCAACACCTGAACATTACGCTTATCTCAAGATTTCTGAAGGCTGCAACAGACGCTGCGCTTTCTGCGCAATTCCTTTGATTCGCGGCGAACATGTCTCAGTCCCAATGGATGACCTTATCAAGGAAGCGGAATTGCTCGCACAAAAAGGCGTCAAGGAACTTATCCTCATCGCTCAAGACTTGACATATTACGGCCGTGACATCGACGGTCAATATCATATTGTGGAACTCGTCAAACGTCTTCTCGAGATAAAAGAATTCGAATGGATAAGACTGCATTACGGTTATCCTCAAGGATTCCCTGACGAGTTGTTAGACCTCATGAACCAAGAGCCTCGAATCTGTAACTACATAGATTTGCCATTGCAGCATATCAGCACGCCTATCTTGAAAAATATGAGACGTGGTGTTGATAAGGAACAGACCATCAACTTTGTGAAAAATGCTCGTAATAGAGTTCCTGGCATCGCTTTCAGAACTACTTTCATCGTCGGTTTCCCTGGCGAGACAGAAGAGCAGTTTGAAGAATTATGCGATTTCATCAGAGATATGAAGTTTGAACGCGCTGGCGTCTTCGCTTATTCTCCAGAAGAAGGAACGCCTGCTTATGAAATGGAAGATGACGTGCCTGAGGAAGTCAAACAACAACGTGTTGACGATATAATGGCAATACAGCAAAATATTTCTTTAGAGACAAATGAAAAGAGAGTCGGTACAGTTGAGAAAGTTCTCATCGATAGAATAGAAGGTGACTATTATATTGGAAGAACTCAATATGACTCACCTGAAGTTGATGATGAGATTTTGATTTCTCTCGACGATGCGGATTTGGAAGTCGGAACTTTCGTAAACGCTAAGGTTGTTAAAGCAGATTATTTCGATTTGTACGCGGAGATAGTTTGATGTCTAATGACTAAAGACTAATGACAAAAGTTTAATGACTAATAACTAAATGCAACAAGACAATAGAGCATAAGTTTTATTGTCTTTTTGTTTTAAATATTCTTGATTATGAAAAAGCATTTCTTATTTCTGGCATTTGTTGCATGTATTATGTTTGCATGCAAACCTGATTTGGAAAAACCTACTGTGGTAACATTGCCAATCTCACAAATAACAGAAACATCAGCTGTCGCTGGCGGCGAAGTGACATCTGATGGCGGAACAGAAGTGACAGCAAGAGGCGTCTGCTGGAGCCTTGGTTCAAATCCTACAATAGAAAATGAGAAGACTGTCGAAGGTGGTAGCGTTGGCTCGTTTCAATCAAGTTTGTCAGACTTATTGCAAAACACGACTTATTACGTAAGAGCTTATGCTGCCAACAGCGAAGGTACATCCTACGGCGAAGAAGTTTCTTTCACAACTTTGGAAATAATTGACGATGATACCGATGAAGAAGATGATGAAGAGATTGTTGTTGAATTGGCAGCCGTTACAACATTATCGGTTACAGATATAACAGAAACATCAGCTGTCGTCGGCGGTGAAGTGACATCTGACGGAGGAGCGGAAGTGACAGCAAGAGGCGTCTGCTGGAGCCTGGATTCAAATCCTACAATAGAGAATGACAAGACTGTCGAAGGTGAAGGCGTAGGCTCGTTTCAATCAGTTTTATCAGGCTTGTCACAAAATACAACATATTACGTAAGAGCATATGCTACCAACAGCGAAGGCACTGCATATGGTGAAGAAGTTACTTTCACTACTTTGGAAGAGATAATTGTTATATTGCCAACAATAGTAACAAAGGAAGTTGCAGATATAACAGAAACATCTGCTGTCGTTGGCGGCGAAGTGACATCCGACGGCGGAGCTGAAGTTACTGCAAGAGGAGTCTGCTGGAGCCTAGATTCAAATCCAACAATAGAAAATGACAAGACAGTCGATGGTGAAGGCGTTGGTTCTTTTCAGTCAGTTTTATCAAACTTATCACAGAATACAACATATTACGTAAGAGCATATGCTACCAACAGCGAAGGCACTGCATACGGCGAAGAAGTTACATTCAAAACTTTGGAAGAGATAATAGATGACGGAATCTCTATCAATGGTTATGAATATGTTGATTTAGGTTTGCCAAGCGGATTGAAATGGGCTACTTGTAACATAGGCGCTGCTGCTCCAAACGAAAGCGGCGACTATTTCGCATGGGGCGAAATAAATCCTAAAGCGGAATTTACAGAAGCTAACTGCACATCATACGGACTTAATATGAATGACATTGCCGGCAATCCTCAATATGATGCAGCTCGCGCTATCTGGGGAGCAACATGGAAAGTGCCAAGTAAAAAGGATTTCGAAGAGCTCATGAACGAATGTACATGGGAATGGATGGTCATAAATGGTAAAGGCTGCAAAAAAGTGACAGGACCTAATGGCAATTACATAATCCTTCCGATAACAGGTTATCAATATGGAACGTCATTTTATATGGAAGACTTCGGATATTATTGGACATCAACTCCTATCTCAACGTACGAACAGTTCTCATACGACTTCTTCTTTGACGAAGAATATAACCTTAGCATGGGTTTTGACGAACGTTGTTATGGTCAGGCGATACGTCCTGTCTCAGAATGATAAAGTGTTTTTTACATTCAAAAATTAACATTAAAAAGAATACGTTGAATGACGATTCTTTATTGTTGATTAAAAAATGATTTTGATAAAAAAATATCATTTTTCGTAAAACATTAGTTATTTTTTGACGTTTATGGAATAAAACTTGAAGAGAATATTCTGAAAAACAACGACAGCTTTTTATGACAATAAAACAACAAATTGTAATTTTTCTTAAAGGGATGGCAATGGGTATAGTGAATGTCATTCCAGTTTCTAGCGGTACTGTATCATTAATAATAGGTGTGTTTGAACGCTTTATAAATTCGATTAAATCATTGAATTTGAAAGCGTTCAAATTGTTATTTAAAGGTGAGTTCTCTGAATTTGCTAAGAAGACAGATTTTAAATTCCTGATAACATTGATATTAGGTATTCTTGCAGGAATGATTCTGACAGCTATTTCATTAAAAGCGATATTTAAGAAATATGAAGTTGTGGCATACGCTTTTTTCATCGGATTGATAGTTGCGTCTATTGTTTATGTATATAAGATGATAGGAAAAAAGACAACGAAGATGATATTGCTGATGATTGCTGCGATGGCAATATCGTTTTATCTTTCAATAAAGAGCAATCCATATCCGAACGATAATTTCATTTACTTGATATTATGTGGCGTTGTTGGTTCGTTGGGAATGATTGTCCCTGGAATATCCGGTTCACATCTTATGATGGTTATGGGAAATTATGAGCTTATTGTAACTCAAGCTATTCCTGAGATAGCAAAAATGTCAACTTTTGTTCATGGCATGAGTATATTATTGCCATTTTTAATAGGAGCTGTGATTAGTATAATTTCTATTTCTTATTTGTTGTCGTGGCTCATGCAAGAGTTTAGAAATGAAACATTGTCAGTTCTGACAGGATTTATGATTGGCAGTCTGCCAGTGGTTTATCCGTGGAAAGAGGTTCTGCCAGGAATGTACGACTATACTTTCCATCTTCCAACGATGAACGGTGAATTTGTAGCGGCAGTCATTATGGCTGTGGTTGGAGCGTCTTTGGTTTTTGTTTTAAGTCATTACTCCAAGAAGAAAGAAGAGAGAATGATGAGAAGGAAACAAAGGAAACTCGAACGTCAACTAAAAAGACAAGGACTTTGATTTTTTTTATGTCAGAAATTCAGAAACTTCAACCCTCAAAAAAACTTTGGAGTTCTAAAATTCTAGAGTTCTAAAATTCTCATACTAAACTCGCAACCGCAGTATCTTTGGTTGTAGAAGTTATATTCTTTTATTATTTCAATTCTTCTCTCGCTGAGACCTCCTTTGCGCCAGTTCTGTGTCCAATATGTGACGTCAGGGTAGTGACTTTGAGCGAATAATCCTGCTTCTTCTATTTGTTCCAATGATTTCCATCGGCTGGATGCCAATGTCGTTGTAAATGCTGTTATTCCTCTTTCGTGAGCGTATTTGGCAGATTCGAGGAGACGTAATTTAAAGCATTTAAGGCAGCGACCTCCTCTTTCAGGTTCGTTTTCCAGACCTTTTATCTCGGTGAGCCATTGCTCGTGATTGTAATCAGCATCCACAATTTCCAATCCTAGACTTTTTGCGTAGCGTGTGCATTCGTCTTTTCTTATTAGATATTCCTCTTCAGGAAATATGTTGGGATTGCAATAAAAAATAAGAGGCATGATGCCATTCTGCATCATGCACTCTATTATTGCTGAAGAACATGGGGCGCAGCATGTGTGGAGAAGAACTTGCTTAACTCCGCCTGGTGCCTCTATTGTTAACTTCTTTTTCAATTTAATTCAAATTATTTTTTAACAACTTTTTGAACTGATGTTGCTCCGTTGCTGTGTAATCTTAAGAAATAGATACCAGCTTCGTATTCGTTCATGTCGATAGCTAAAGAACCACGAACTTCTGTAGCGAATAATTCTCTGCCGCAGATGTCTAAAACTTGAACGAAGTCAACTTCTTCAGATTCTACCATAACGTAGTCAGATGTTGGGTTAGGATAGATTCTTGTGTTAACGCTGATGTTGTTTACAGATGTTGTGTCATTGTCATCATCATCGTCACCATCGCTGATAACGTCATACATGAAAATGTAGTCTCTGAGGTAAACGAGTTCGTTTGTGTTTTGGTTAACAGCCCAGTGTTCGTATGAATCCAATTTGTTTTTCATTTGAGGGAGAGTAGGGTAGCCGCCTTCTGGATTTGGGAAATGATAAATGTCGTCGATAGAGACTTCCATATCATATTCATAAACTCTTTGTTCTTGAGCTATGCCTTCAGCGCTGAATGTTTTAGCTTTGATACAGTTGCCAACTTCGTCATATTCTTGCATGAAGCTCATTTGTAAATACCAGTCGTATGACCAATAGTAAATCATTGAAGTGATAAGGTTGCCATTGTCGTCATAATAGTGTTCTGTTAACGTGTTGTTTTCGAATGTGCCTGTGAAAGCATCTTGTTTAGAGACTTCAGCTTCGAGTTGGCCTGCATCGTTGTAGTGATATTCTAATATTTCGAAGAGGTAATTGTCGAATTCGAGTTCTCTTCTTGTCATTCTGCCTTCGTCGTCATAAGAGTAATAGTATGTGCCGCCGAGGATGCCGCCGAATCCATCACCGAAGTCGTTGTAGTTTTTACGAGTTGCTCTTAAACCCATTTCGTTGTATGTGTAGTCGATCCAGCATACTTTACGCCAACCGTAGTCGAAGAGTTGGTGTGTTTGGATTGAGATGATACGACCTTCTTCGTCATAAACGAGAGTGTCGATTAATTCCATTTGTTCTGTCAAGTCGATTTTGTGAATGCTTTGGAGGTCTGTACCTAATACGTCTGAGTAATTGTAATTGTAAGTTTCGAAACCGTCAATTGACATGTAAGTAGAGATACGATATTGGTAATCTCCTTGTGCAAATGCTGGCATTGTCAAAACAACCAACAACATAAGTAAAAATTTTCTCATGATTTTTTTTGTTTGTTAATGATTTAATAATGTTTAATTGATTTATTTTTAATAAAGTTGCAAAGGTAATATTTTTAGTGATATAAATAGAGGTGAAAGTATAAAAAAAGAGGCATGATTTAGTATCACGCCTCTTCTTGAAAATTATGTTAGTTTAATCAGTTTTTAACAACTTTTTGAACTGAAGTTGCACCGTTGCTGTGTAATCTTACGAAATAAACGCCAGCTTCGTATTCTTTCATGTTGATTGCTAATGTTCCGCGAACTTCTGTAGCGAATAATTCTCTGCCGCAAATGTCTAAAACTTCAACGAAATCAACTTCTTCAGATTCTATCATAACGTAGTCTGTTGTTGGGTTAGGATAGATTCTTGTGTTAACGCTGATGTTGTTTACAGATGTTGTGTCATCTTCTGGATCATCTTCACCGATAACATCATACATGAATAAATAGTCGATAACGTAAACGAGACCGCCACTTGTTTGGTCCATAGCGTAGTATTCGTATGATTCCAACATGTTTTTCATTTGTGGAAGTGATGGGAAATCGTCTTCTGGATTTGAGTAGTGGAAAATCTTGTCAGCAGAAACTTTGTCGTTGTATTTGTAGACTTTCTTTTCTTGAACGCTGCCAGCTGCTGTTGCTGTGCTTGATTCGATACAGTTACCTGCTTCGTCATAAACTTGGATGAAGCTTGTTTGTAAAACCCATGTAGCGCCATCCCATGCATAAACGAGAGATTCTGTTAAATAACCGTTTTCGTCATAATAGTGTTCAGTCAAACCGCTGTTTTCATAAACGCCTGTGAATGGGTTGAGCATAATAACTTCAGCTTCGAGTTGGCCAGCTTCATTGTAGTTGTATGTAACTTTTTCGTACATGCAACCAGCGAAATCGAGGTCTCTTTGGATTAATTTACCTTCTTCATTGTATGTGTAGTAGTAAACGCCACCGATTTGTGGGCCCCAACCATCGTGGAAATCGTTGTAGTTTGTACGTGTAGCTCTTAATCCCATTTCGTTGTATGTATAGTCAACCCAGCAAACTTTGAGCCATTGGCCATCGAGGAGTTGGTAAGTTTGCAATGAAGTGATGTTGCCGTTTTCGTCATATACGAGAGAATCGATGCATTCGATTTCTTCGAGTAAGTCAATTTCGTGGATGCCTTTAAGGTCTGTACCTAATACATCTGAATATTGATAGTTTTGTGTTTCGAAACCATCTTCAGACATAAATGAAGCGATACGGAATTGGTAATCACCTTGTGCAAATGCTGGCATTGTCAAAACAACCAACAACATAAGTAAAAATTTTCTCATGATTTTTTTTCTTTTTTTTAGTTAGTTAATTAATGTTGTTAAAATTTCAAAAATAAAGTCGCAAAGATAATGTTTTTTTCTTTTTGCGAATGCTAAAAAATAAAATTATTTAATGGTTATATCAGTTGTTTATTTTGTAAAAAAAACTGGTAAAATTTATGATTTAATAAAATGATTTATTACATTTGCCACTTCAACATTCATTAAATAAACATTGAACAAAATGGCAAAGATAAAATCATTAGCAGAGCTGAGAGTTATGAAAGAGAACCTTCAGCCAAATCTAGATCTTCGTGAGAAGAGTGAAAATCCAGAAGCGTTGATTCAGATAAAAGATGCCATTGCTGATAATAGTGGAAGTGGAAAGATGAAAATGCATGTGCTTTGCTGCGGCGGCACGGGTTGTAAGTCATCAGCAAGTGACGAGATAGTTGCAAACTTTAATACCATATTAAAGGAAAAGGGTTTGCAAGATGAAGTACTGGTTATAAAAACTGGTTGTTTTGGTTTCTGTGAAAAGGGACCTATCGTAAAAATGATACCAGACAATACTTTTTACACTCAGGTTAAACCAGAAGATGTTCGCAACATTGTAGAAGAACATATTATGCAAGGTTGTAAAGTTAAAGAACTTTTATATTTGGATCCAGAGACAAATCAACATGTTGAGGATTCTAAGCATATGAGTTTCTATAAGAAACAGCTTCGTATAGCTTTGCGTAACTGCGGTTTCATCAACCCTGAAGATATTAGTGAATTTATTGCTCGTGGCGGTTATGAAGGTCTTGGAAAAGCTTTGACAGAGATGACACCTCAAGAAGTGATTTCAGAAGTTACAGCATCAGGACTTCGTGGTAGAGGTGGAGCAGGTTTTCCTACCGGTGTTAAATGGGGACTCTGTGCCAAGAACGAAGCAGATCAGAAATATGTAGTATGTAATGCAGATGAGGGTGACCCAGGTGCGTTTATGGATCGTTCCATTATGGAAGGCGACCCTCACTCAATCATAGAGGCTATGGCAATATGCGGTTATGCTATCGGTGCTACCAAGGGTCTCGTATATATACGCGCTGAATATCCTCTCGCTATTGAACGTCTGCAGATAGCTTTAGGTCAGGCAAGAGAGTATGGTTTGTTAGGAAACAATATCATGGGAAGCGGATTTGATTTCGAAATAGAGTTGCGTTATGGTGCTGGTGCTTTCGTGTGTGGTGAAGAGACAGCTCTCATCCACTCAATGGAAGGTCAACGAGGTGAACCTACTTTCAAACCACCGTTCCCTGCAGTGTCGGGTTATTTGAAAAAACCAACTAATGTTAATAATGTTGAAACATTCGCTAACGTTCCAATCATTATTACTAAAGGTGCCGATTGGTTCGCAAGCATAGGATCAGAGAAATCAAAAGGAACCAAGGTGTTCGCTTTGGCAGGTCAGATTAACAACGTAGGTCTGATAGAAGTGCCTATGGGAACAACGCTCCGTGATATCATATATGAAATAGGTGGCGGCATCAAGAATAACCGTCAATTTAAGGCTGTTCAGACAGGCGGTCCTTCAGGAGGATGCTTGACAAGCAAACACTTGGATACTCCTATCGATTATGAAAGTCTGATGGCAGCAGGTTCTATGATGGGTTCCGGCGGTATGGTTGTTATGGACGAGACATCATGTATGGTCGCTATCGCCAAATTCTATCTTGAATTTACTTGCGAAGAAAGCTGCGGTAAATGTACACCTTGCCGTGTCGGTAACAAACGTATGCTCGAGATACTCGATAAGATTACCAAAGGCAATGGAACGATGCAAGACCTTCAGGAATTGCGCAACCTTGCTGATGTTATTAAAGATACAGCATTGTGCGGTTTAGGTCAGACATCACCAAACCCAATCCTTTCTACATTAGACAACTTCTGGGATGAATATGTAGAACACGTCGTTGACAAGAAATGTCGCGCTGGTGCATGTAAGTCATTGATGAGTTATGAAATAGATCCTACTAAGTGTATAGGATGTGGCGCATGTAAGCGCGTATGTCCTCAAGACGCTATCTCAGGAGAAAAGAAGATGGCACATCACATCGATAACCTCAAGTGTATCAAGTGTGGTGCATGTTATGAAAAATGTAAGTTCGGTGCAATCTCCATCAAATAATAGAAAGGAACATAAAAATGATAAAACTCACTATAGATAACAGACCGGTAGAAGTTGCAGAAGGCACAACTATTTTAAAAGCAGCTCGTCAAGCCGGCATTCATATTCCTACCTTATGTTATTTTGAATTGGAAGGAATGAATTTTGAAAATAAACCGGGTGGTTGCCGCGTATGTGTCGTGGAAGTCGTTAAAGATTTTAATGGCAGACCACGTCGTAACCTCGCTCCAGCATGTGCCACCGAATGTGTTGAAGGCATGGAAGTGTTGACACATTCACAACGCGTCATCAACGCTCGTCGTACCGTCGTTGAGTTGATACTCTCTGACCATCCAACAGACTGTCTCACATGTGCTAAGTCAGGACAATGTGAATTACAGAAGTTGGCACAGAACCTTGGTATCCGCGAAATACCATACAAAGGTGAACAATCAACATATCGTGTAGATATGTCACCATCAATCATCCGTGATGTCGATAAATGTATAATGTGCCGTCGTTGCGAAAACGTATGTAACAACATCCAAAGCGTTGGTGCATTGTCAGCGGTGAACCGTGGTTTTACAGCTGTTGTCGCTCCAGCGTTCGAACAAGATATGGTTGACTCACCATGCGTTATGTGCGGTCAATGTGTTCAAGTATGTCCTGTAGGTGCCTTGAGCGAAGTAGATGACACACGCAACGTTATGATGGCAATCAACGACCCTAAGAAAACTGTCGTCGTACAGACCGCTCCTGCAGTACGCGTCGCTATCGGTGAAGAATTCGGCATGGAACCTGGTTCAATAGTGACAGGTCAACTCGCAGCAGCATTGCGTCAACTTGGCTTTGACTATGTATTCGATACAGACTTCGCTGCCGACTTGACAATCATGGAAGAAGGCACTGAGTTGCTCCAACGTATCGACAGATTCACAAAAGGCGACAAATCAGTTCGTCTCCCAATATTGACATCATGCTGTCCTGGTTGGGTCAACTTCTTCGAACATAATTTCCCAGATATGCTCGATGTTCCGTCAACAGCAAAATCACCACAACAGATGTTCGGTGCTATCGCTAAGAGCTATTGGGCAGAAAAGATGAATATAAAACGTGAAGACTTGGTAGTCGTTTCTATCATGCCATGTCTCGCTAAGAAATATGAATGCAAACGTGAAGAGTTCTCTGTAAACGGCAATCCTGACGTTGACTACGTTCTCTCAACACGTGAACTCGCTCGTTTGATAAAACAATTCAACTTAGATTTGAGAGAAATGCCAACGTCAGATTTCGACGATCCTCTCGGAGAGTCAACAGGCGCTGCTGTCATCTTCGGCGTTACTGGCGGCGTTATCGAAGCTGCAACACGTACAGCATACGAAGTGTTTACAGGCAAGAAACTTGAAAAGATTGAATTTACAGAACTCCGTGGTTTGGAAGGTATTCGTGATGCTTGGGTCGATTTCAATGGAACACCAATTCACATCGGTATCGCTCACGGACTTAAGAACGCTCGCACATTGCTCGAAAGAGTACGTAAAGGCGAAGAACAATTCCACGCTATCGAAGTGATGGCTTGCCCTGGAGGTTGTATTGGCGGCGCAGGTCAGCCTTATCACCACGGCGACAGCAGCATTATCAAGAAACGCTTCGATGCTACTTACGAAGAAGACCGCAACAAGCCTTTACGTAAGTCACACGAAAATCCATCAGTTATCAAATTGTATAAGGAATTTCTTGGAGAACCATGTGGACATAAGTCACATGAACTGTTACATACACACTATTTCGACAAATCAGATCATGTTGAGATTGGCGAATAAAAGTGTTTTTGTTTAATGATTAAAAAGTAAAAATTATGGCAGTTATAAAATTATCAGAATCCAAGATAAACTTCGTAAAAGATATATGCAAACAGTTTAATAACGAAGGAGGCGAAGTCATCAATGTGCTTCATAAGGTGCAAGGTGAGTTCGGTTATCTCTCGGCAGAAGTCCAGGAATTGGTCGCTAAAGAATTGAATATTCCGGTTGCAAGAGTTTATGGCATCGTTTCATTCTATTCTTTCTTCACAATGACACCAAAAGGACGTTATCCGATATCAGTATGTTTGGGTACAGCATGTTACGTCCGTGGCGCAGAGAAAGTCATCGATGAACTGAAACGTCAACTCGCTGTGCAAGTAGGCGGCACTACACCTGACGGTAAGTTCTCGTTGAACTGCTTGCGCTGTGTAGGAGCATGTGGCTTGGCGCCAGTCATGATGATAGGCGACAAGGTTTATGGCCGCGTGACACCTGATAAGGTGGCAGGAATCTTGGCGGAATACAATAATTAAAAATAAAAAGAAACTCAGAATCTCAGAACCTCAAAACTCTGAGATTCTGAGTTTCTGAATTTATGAGTTTTAAAAAAGTCGTTTGTCAAACGGCTTTTTTTATATCTTTGTGACTTGAAAAAATAAATCATTATGAGAAAGATTGCATTGATTACCATGTTGCTGTCAGCGTTTGTGTCTGGCGGTTTGAAAGCACAAGAATTTGTCTCGACAGAGATGCAGAAAAGAAACGTTATCATTGAAGAATATACTGGCAAGCATTGCAGCTGGTGTCCTGAAGGACAGATGACAGCTAATGCCATCGCAAGGAACAATCCGGGAAAAGTATTCCTGCTTAATATCCACGGCGGTCCTTTCTCTCCTCCAACAGAACCTAACCTCAATACCGACGACGGAACAACAATGGTTGAAGATTATGGCGTAACAGCTTATCCTGCAGGTTTTGTCAACAGAACTTCGATGTACGAAATAGCCCGCGAGCAATGGTCGTCTTATACATTGCAGCAACTTCAACAGACTGCAGAATGTAATATCGATGGTCAGGTTATAATAAATACTACAACACGCGAAGCGACAATAACAGTTGAAATATATTACACAGCAGATAGCAAAGAGTCGTTTAACTATCTTACAATAGCTATGTTGCAAGATAGTATCATGGGCGACCAGGACGGAGGCTCCGCTAACCCAGAACAATATGTCAACGGACAATATCGTCATATGCATATCTTACGTGACATGATAACATCGACATGGGGCGACGTTATTAGCCCAACTACAGCTGGTACTCTTATAACAAAGACTTATAACTACACAATCCCAGAAATTATTGGCGACCCTAATGGGGTAGAGACGGTAATTGAAAATCTCTCTTTCTTGGCTTATGTTTCAGAAGGCGATGACGGAATACAGACTTGCCCTGTGCTTAATGTCAATGAATTGATAACAATAATCGATAATGACAAGGACGTTAATCCTATGATAAGCAAGGCGTATCAAAAGTCTTTAATATCATGTGCTGAACAAAATATCTTATGTACTAATATAATAAACGCCGGTAAGCAAGAAATTACTTCATTATTAATTAAGGTGTCGACAGAAAGTAATGCAGAAGAGTTTTTATGGGAAGGAAATTTAAAATCATATCATGAAGTTATGATAGAAAGCGATATCGACCTTTCTGCAGGTAATGGTGTCAAAGTGGAGATTCTTGAGGTGAACGGCGAAGAATATCATTGTGCAAAAAATGTTGAGATGATAACAGATGAATGGCAAGATGTAGAACTTGTTGCTGGTGAAGAAACACTTACTATTGAAGTGGCACAAGATAAATACGGCAATCAGACTAGATGGTTTGTCATTACTGCGGATTATGACGTGCTTGCATCAGGCGGCCCTTATCAGATGCTTTCTGAACCAGGAACAGAGTTGCATCAGGTAGAGTTGACAGTGAAAGGCGGCGACTGCTTCAAATTCATAATCACAGATGCTGGTGGAAATGGTATCTGCTGTAACAACGGCGACGGATATTACAGAATCTTGAATTCTAAGGGTGACGTTATCGTTGATGGCGGCGGTGACTTCGGCGTAGAAAAGTCTCATCTTTTGTCGATGAAATATAATGGAACCGATGTTGAAGAAATCGATGAAACAGCAGCGATGATTTATCCTAACCCAACACAAAATGAACTTCATATCGAATGTGAAGGAATGAGAATGTTAACAATTATGACACTCGGCGGACAAATCATTGATGAAATATCTGTTGATAACGACAACTTTACAATTGATATGAAAGGATATGTCTCTGGCGTATATTTCTTGAGAATAACAACAGAAGAGAAAACTTTCGTAAACAAAGTGATACGTGCAAACTAATAAATTTGAACAACTAATTGCAGCTATTTCATTATGAAAAAAACTATTTTTACAACTTTAATGATGATGTTATTGTTGAGCAATAATGTCATGGCTCAGAATTTCGTTTCGTTTGCGCCACAGAGTAAAGGTGTTCTTATAGAAGAGTTTACTGGAAGATATTGCCAATACTGTCCAGAAGGTCATATTGTAGCTAACAATATTGTTCATAACAATCCAGGCAAGGCATGGGCAGTTAACGTACACGCTGGCACTTATGCTCCAACAAATTATCCAAATTTTAATACCAATGTAGGTGAGCAGATAATGTACGCTTTCAATGCTTCGAGTTTCCCTACGGGTGTTGTGAATCGTAACACCGCTGATGCTGTGGGAAGAGGCTCTTGGTCATCATTAGCTACTCAGGAACTTTCACAGACTGCTACCTGTAATATTGGCGGTCAGGTCGTAGTGGATCCAACAACGCGTACAGCTAATATCACTGTTGAGATTTATTATACATCAAGCAGCAGCTCTTCAACAAACTATCTTAACATCATTATGTTGCAAGACAGCATTTGGGGCTCTCAGTCAGGTGGCTCGTCAAATCCTGAACAATATGATAATGGATATTACTGCCACATGCACGTCCTGCGCGATGCCATCACTTCGACATGGGGCGATGCTATCTCTTCAACGCATGTTGGTTCCTTGGTTACAAAACAATATACTTACCAAATTCCTCAGACAATAGGTTCGCCAAATGGCGCAGATGTCGATTTGGATAATATTTATTTCTTGGCTTTTGTTACAGAGAAATATCAAGGAACTCCAACACGACCAATATTGAATGTTAATGAGTTGTATAAGCTAGAAGGCACTTCGCAAGACATATATGCTGACATACTTTCTATAACACAGTCGTCAAATTTCACCTGTTCAAATGAGAAGATTATTTCTGTAGCGGTAAACAACGGAGGCCTGGATGACATTACATCGATACAGTTCGAGACAAGAGTTAACAATGGCGCTGCTGTAACTCACACTTGGCAGGGCAATATTCCTTCTTACGAATCAAAAAGTATAGAGTTGGAAGTTGAACTTGTTTCTGGAAATAATAATGTCAAGGTTGATATTGTGAAAGTTAATGGCGAAGACTTCGACGCTTCATCTTCAGCGAATATTGTGAATAATGGTTGGGAAGTGATGACGATAAACTCGGAAGAGGAAGAAGTCACTATTGAGATTATGCAAGATAAATACGGAATGCAGATAACATGGGAACTTCTTGCTTCAGACAATACTGTCATTGCATCGGGCGGTCCATATACAAATATATCAGGAGCTTCGGCAACCCAGCTTCATGAAGTTAAAGCGACGCTTACAGCAGGTGAATGTGTTAAATTTGTCATAGAAGATTCTATGGGTAATGGTATCTGCTGTAACTATGGCGACGGTTATTACAGAATCATCAATGCTAATGGTGATGTCATCTTAGACGGTGACGGCTCATTCGGCAGCAAGGCAGAACACGTTTTGTCTGTCGTTTATGAAGATATTCCGTCAGAAAATATAGATGTTCAGATTTGTGAAGGCGAGAGCTATACTGAATATGGATTCGAATTTTTAAATCCTGAAGCAGGAACATACAACCAACAAAACCTTTATAACGGCACATTGTATATATTAGAACTTGTCGTCGTTGCAAATCCTGAAGTTACAATAAATGGAAAAGATAAGGTTAAACTTGGTGAGAGCGTCACCTTGACAGCAAGCGGAGCCGATACATACGTTTGGTCAACAGGAGAAACAACGTCTTCAATAACGGTGACACCTGAAGAGACAACGAAATATTCAGTCGTTGGAACTAAAGACGGATGTGAAGGAAACGCTGAGTTTATAGTGGAGGTGGCTTTAGGCGTTGAGGATAATGAAAGCGTAGATGCAAAAGTTTATCCAAATCCAACACGGGGCGAACTTGTGATTGAATGTGATGCGATGAAAGAATTGACAGTTATAATGCCGAACGGACAAGTCGTGGAAAGAATAAACGTTAATGACAATAGATATTTGCTGGATATGAGTGAATATAATTCGGGCGTTTATTATATAAAAATTACGACGAAAGATAATAATGTGAGGATTTATAAAACAGTAAAGATGTAAATTTTGCTGAAAATTTATAAACCTAAATAAAATAAAGGAATGCCATCAATTTGGTGTTCCTTTTTTTATTTCGAAAATTTTATCAACATCTGTTTTTAATGATGATATTTTTTTGTATTTTAGCGGGCGTTTTGTTTTTAAATTTTTTAATAAAAAATAATAATAGTAAATCTAACAAGATTGAATAAATATGAAAACTATGTTTATAGTTCTATAAATACTTATTATTAACTAAATTTTATTATCATGAAAAAGTTTCTAACTTTTTTGATGCTGATGGTGCTATTAGTGCCAAACGCATTGCGAGCCGATGAGCTCATCATAGGAACGGGTACGAATTCTACCAACAACGCTCCTTTTGCGAATTACTACAGTAATTCATGGGTAGAGGCCATTTATCCAGCAAGTGAGATTGGAGAATCAGGTCTTATTACCTCTATTTCTTACTACAACGTCAGCCAAGGCTACACTCTGTACACAACAGACTTGAGAATTTATATGGCTGAAACAAGTAAGAATACTCATGCCAGCACATCCGACTGGACACCTTTGGCTGATTTGGAATTAGTCTATGAGCACAGCGGTGTTACACTCGGCGGTGATGCTGGATGGCAAAAATTTGAATTGGATGTGCCTTACATGTATGAAGGTAAAGACAATCTCGTAGTTGTTATTGCTAAGAAGGCTAATGGTTATAGCTCAATGCAATGGCAATACACTCCAACACCAAACACATGTTTAGTCCGTCGTAGTGACATGAGTCCTGATAATTTTGCAAATCACCCAGGAACTCAGACAAACTATACATGGGTTACAGATTTCAGATCAAATGCTAAATTTGATTTCACTCCAAAACCAGTTAATTGCTACAAAGTTTTGGCAATCAATGTTGAAAATGCAACAAAGAATACAGCTACTATCAGCTGGACACCAAGCGAAGGTCAAACATCATGGGATGTTTATGCAACAACAGGTGCAGCTCCAGATGAATCAACAACACCAACAGCAACTGGTCTTACAGAAACAACATACACATTCACCAATTTAGCTCCTGGCGTAAATAACAAATTGTATGTTAGAGGTTGCAATGAAAATGGAGTAAGTAAATGGAAAAGTGTTACAGCTTTGACAGACCCTGACTTTACAGGTAGCGGTACTGAAGAAGACCCATATCACATCTATTCAAAGAATGACCTTAAGATGCTTGCTGACGGTATGGTAGCAGGTTTCAGAACAAGAGGTAAACACTTTATTCAAATGTCTGACATTGAAGGTGTCAACTTCTCTATCGGTACAGGCGCTAAATATTACTTTAGAGGTACTTACGATGGTAATGGTTACTCAGTTGACCTTAACCTTTATGCTAACTACAACCAAGGTTTCTTTGAATCAGTTGGTAACGGCGCTGTTATCAAGAACCTCACAGTAACAGGTAAAGTTGAAACAGGATATTGGCAAGCTGCTGGTATCGTAGGTTATGTTGACTTATCAGCTGTTGCTCCTATTGAAGGTTATCAACACGTTGTTATTGAAAACTGTGTCAACAAAGCTACTATCAAGGCTGGTGACAACAATGTCGGTGGTATGATTTCTGACTTCAATAGTAATGGTACAGACTACTTATACATCATCAATTGTACAAACTATGGTACAATCAGTGCAGTATCTTCATCAAGTTATGCCGGTGGTATAGCAGGTAGATTGCAAGCAAACGCTATTGTTAAAGGTTGTGTCAACTATGGTGAAATCAATGGTATATCATACTCAGGTGGTGTTGTAGCTTACCCAAGAACAAACGTTAATATCGTTGACTGTTTCAACGTTGGTAATGTTAACGGTTCTGGCGAACGTCTCGGCGGTATCTCAGGTTACAGCAGCGGCGGTAGCATCTACAACTGCTACAATACAGGTAAAGTTACTGGTAACAACTACATGGGTGGTATCATCGGTAGACTTAAAGAAGGTACAGTTGTAAATTCTTACAATGCTGGTGCTGTTGTCAGTTCAAGCAACAATACAGAAACAACAGGTGCTGCTATCGGTTTCAATGAAGGCAATGCTCCTGTTTCAAACGTATATTATTTAGAAGGTGTTTATGGTCAAGCTTATGGTTCAACATGTAATGCAGAATTAATCAGCAATGTTGTATCATTCACACAAGATGCTGAAAACTTGTATGAATTTGAATTGGCAACAGCTGTCAATGGAACAACAGACTTGGTTGAAGCATTGAATTCTACAGAAACATACGGTGAAAACCAATGGTTTGAAGATATTTATGGCAACAACAAATACTATCCTACATTCGTTGTTGGCAACCCTCCAGGATTGGAATTCCAACCAGCAGTCTTAGCAATGGGTCCACGTCCAATCGGACAAGCAATGCATCCAGAAGTCTTGAAGTTGACTAACACAGGTTCAATGCCAATCGAAGTCACACTCATCGACTTAGACAACTATAGCTTCTTCAATATCGTTGAACTTCCAGAATTGCCTCTCACACTTGAAGGCGGCAAGAGCATCGAACTTGAAATCGTAACAAATCCAGAAGCTGCTATTTCAGAAGGTGAAGTATCAACAACTATCGCAGCATTGTGGAACAAACAAGAACGTTCAGCAACTCTCGGTCAAATCACAGCTACAGCATACGTTCCAACAACTCCAGACGTTGTTTCAACAGCACAAGTAGTTACAGGATTCCCATTCACAGCAACACAATCAAAAGAAGGTATCTACCATAACTACGAATTGCCAGGTAACAATCCAAATGCTAATGACGCTGTTTATGAATTTACAGTTACAGAAGATGTATTGTTCAATGCAGAAGTAGTAGGTCAAAACACTAAGGTCGCTGTTTATACAGAAGACATGTATGGCGAAGCATATCCTTCAGTTGATAACAACTACACAGGTCCACGCGTTGATAATGTATCAGAAATGAAATTCTTCTACTTCGACCAATCACAAATGCTTACACACCCACGTGCAGCTTACAATGGTTGTGATGCATCATGTGTTCCAGATGAATTGGAACATTTAGGTGCAAACATAGAATATCCAACATATTGGTTAGCTGACGATTTCAGCAGCGAAGAACCTATTACAATCAATGAAATGGAATTCTACGCATTCCAATATAGCTTTTCATTAGAATCAAGATTCACAGGCTTATACATCCAAATCTATGATGGTAATCCAAAAGAAGGTGGTAAAGTAATTTGGGGTACAACAACAGACAACCTCATGTCTTACACAGAATGGACAGGTTTGTACAGAGTCTATTCATTCCAATTTGAAGCATCAGGACGTCCAATCATGAGAGTCGTTGCTTCTGACCTCGACATCAAATTGCCAGCAGGTGAATACTGGGTAGCAGCTTCAATGACAGCTCCAGCAACTACAGGAGGATTGCCACAAGGTCTGTGGGGTATCCCTGTAACAAAATGGGGTGAAACTTCAACAGGTAACGCTATTCAAAAAATTGAAACAGGAGAATGGATCAATTATGAAGATTCAGGCTATAGCTTAGGTTTAGCAATGCTCCTCAGAGAAGGTACTTCAGTCAAATCAAGAACAAGAGCTTCTCAAAATCCAGAAATGGGTGTTGCTTCAAAAGAATTATACGCAGGCTTAACAGCTGAAGAAAAAGAAGTTAGATCAAACAGCCGTTCAGTAAGAAGTTCAGGTGGCGACAACGCTATCACTGATATGGTTATGACTCCTGGTAAATATTACCTCGTAGCATCTTCAACAAGTGATGAATTCACTGTTAATGCTTCAACAGCAGCCATCCCAGCTCCTGAAAAAGCTTCTTTGGTATATCCATCATATCAACAAAAGAATGTTGTAGCTCCAGCAGTATTACGTTGGAAATTAGGTAATTATGCAACAGAATATCAATTGATAGTAGGTACTGACTTCCCTCCAACTGAAGTAGTGGTTGACTGGACATCAGACTTGGCAGAAGGTTATCAAATGATTGACATGTATAACAATACAAACTATTTCTGGCAAGTTAATTTACGTAACACAACAGGTACAACTACAGGTGATGTTTGGGCATTCACAACAACAATCAATGCTCCTCAAAAATTACAAATCGCTGACAGCAGGCTCTATCCAGGTGAAAAAGCTGTATTGTCATGGGAAGGCATCACAGACCGTTCACACCGCGGATATAATGTTTACCAAGACGATGTTAAAGTTAACAAAGGTCCTATCACAGAAACAACATATTCAGTAAGTGGTCTCGAATATAACCAAGAAGGCTACAACTTCAAAGTTTCTGCTATCTATGACGAAGGCGAATCAACATTCACAAATGTTGTTAAAGCTTATATGACAGGTAACGGTACTGTTAAAGGTTACACATACGAACAAGATGGCGTAACACCAGTTCCTGGTACAAAAGTTAAATTTGAAGGTAAAGATGAATACAATAACAATGTAACTGCATCATTCACTTCAGATGCTAACGGTTACTATGAAGGTGAATTGCTCGCTGGTAAATACTCAGCTTATACAGTAAAAGCTGATTACCAAGAAGCTCAAGCAAGCGACATAGTTGTTGTTTACGATCAAGTTACAGAAGGCGTTAACTTCAAACTCAATGAAATTTACTATCCTGTATTCCAAGTAGCAGCTGATGAAGTTGACAACTCTAACGTCAACGTAGCATGGAGCTGGAATGCTATCGAAGAAGAAGTTCCTGCATACGAAGGCTGGATTAACTACGATGATGGCGAATACGCTTCATCAATCGGTACAGGTCAACCTGCACCATGTTACTGGGCAGTTTCATTCCCTAATACAGAACTCTACGAACGCTCAACACTCTCTAAAGTTGCTGTATTCGACGCTGGCGCAAGCTACGCAGGCACATACACAGCTAACATCTATGTAGGTGGAACAACAGCTCCTGAAACATTGGTTTCAACACAAAGCGTTCAATTGACAGGTACAGGCGAAATGGTTGAATTCGACCTCTCAACACCAGTAACACTCGATGGAACACAACCATTATGGATTACATTCTACACAGCTGATGTAACTTATCCTGCAGCAGGTTGTACATACGTTGGTGATTCTAACAGCGACTGGATCTCATTAGACGGTCAAGTATGGGAACATGCAGCAACAGATTACAACTTGAACTACACATGGATGATCAGAGGTTTATTGACAAATGCTAAAGGTCAAAGAATGGTTCTCAGCCATGAAAACCACAAACCTCAATTCAAGGGCGGTGTTTCAACAGGTACTTTCGTAGCTGACGCTTCTGCTCAAGCTAAGTCAGTTGGTCTCCCAACATACGAAGCAGAAACAGAAATGACACGCGAATTGAAATCTTATAAGGTATATCGTTACAACTACTTCTCAGGTGAATATACAGCTGAAACAGTTGAACTCCTCGCTTCAGACATCGTCGATACAGCTTATCTCGATGCTAAATGGGGTTCAGTAGAAGATGGCGTTTATAAATGGGGTGTTGCAGCTGTTTACGAAGGCAACAGAAGATCAATGGCTAACGACGCTAAACCTTTCGCTCCAGAAGCAGGTTTCGTAGCACGTGACAATGAATCAATCCAATATAATGGCGAAATAGTTAAAGATGACTTTGACGCAGCAATGGTTCGCGGTGACTTGGCTTACGCTAACGTAGCTTACGCAATGAATATGCCAGCAGGTTATGTAGGCTTCGACCTCGACAACCCAATCGGCGCTACAGCTATCACAACATCAACAGTTAACAGAGGTGGTGAATACTATGACGGTACATTCTATGGATATAGCTCAGACAATTACTTCCATAAGATTGACCCTGTAACAGGTGCTGTTATAGAATCTAACGCAGTAGCAACAGCTATGACAGAAATGGCTTACGACTATTCAAGAAATACAATGTATGGTATCGCAAGCGGCGTTCTCTACACAATTAACCTTGAAGACGGTTCAGCTACAAAAGTTGGCGACCTCGGTCAAACAGTCATGGCATTCGGTATCAACTTAGAAGGTGAAGCTTACGGTGTCGTTATCTCAACAGGTGACTTCTACTCAATCGATGTAGAAACAGCTACAGCAACATTAGTAGGTTCAACAGGTAAAGGATGTAACTACGTACAATGCGGTGGCTTCAACCACTACGATGGTACATTCTACTGGTTCCAATGCTACAGCACTTCAGACATGAACCTCTACACAATCGACGTAACAACAGGTGCAACTTCATTAGTAGCAGCTAACGTCGGTGAAATTACATCATGGTTCGTTCCTTACGAAGTAAGTAGCGGTAACCAATATGTTGGTGAAGTATATCCATTCCAAGCAGCTAACGAATCACCAATTATCTGGTCAAATATGATTGACAAGAACATGGCAACTCAAGTTGACATTGATGTTACAACAAACAGCAATGATTCAGCTGAAGGTACAATTGTTAGCTTGATCAACGTTTCAGAACCAGAAATGGGTTACGATTATGAAGTTGTTTTGGATGAAACAGGTAAATATACAATCAGCGACTTCCGTAAAGGTTCATATCAATTGACAATTATGAAAGCTGGTTACACATCAAGTGCAACAGGTGAAGTAATTGACATTTGGTCAGCAACAACAATTGAATGTCAACTCGAAGAAATCATAGCAGCTGTTAACAACCTCTATGTATCACCAACAGGTTGGGCAATGTGGAAAAACCACGTCGGATATCTCGGTGATGAGTTTGCATATGGTTTCGAAGAAGATTTCGAAGGTTGGACAACAATCGACGCTGACGGCGACGGTCACAACTGGTATCACAGCAGCGTTTCATATGAACACGCAGCTAACCCAAGACCATCACACTCAGGTACAGGTCACATCACTTCAGAATCATACTGCTTCGTTGAAGAAGTTTTAACTCCAGATAACTATGTAATTATCCCTGAAAAAGTAGCAATTGGTTCTAACTCAGTATTCTCATTCTGGGCATCAGCACAAGACGCTGCATGGGCATTAGAACATTTCGGTGTTGCTGTATCAACAGGTGATGGCACAACAGCTGAAGAATTCACAACAATCGCTGAATGGGATATGACAGCTAAGGGTAACCAAAAAGATGCTCCAAGAGGCAGCAGAGAAGACGGCTACGGTACATGGTACTTCTACACAGTTGACCTCTCAGACTATGTAGGTCAAAACGTATATATCGCTATCCGCCACTTCGGTTCTACAAACCAATTCTTCTTATGTATCGACGACGCTGCTTTGACAAACGGCGATCCAGAAAGAGGAACAACTGCTGTTAAAGACTTCACAGTTTTATTGAATGGTTATGAAGAAGCTCGTGTATCAACACCTTACTACCAACATGAAAACCTCATTATTGGTGAGCTCTACACAACAACAATTATCGCTAACTATGAAGGCGCTTCAAGTCAACCAGTTTCATACACATGGACTGCAGTTAAATGCGACAACTTCGAAGGTCCAAAAGAATTCACAGCAGAATATGAAAACGGCAGTGCTGTTCTCAATTGGGAATTCCCAACTGCAGCTCCAGAAGTAGATGGTGAAACATTTACATTCGGTTTCGAATCAGACTTAGAAGGCTGGACAAACATCGATGCTGACGGTGACGGTCACTTATGGTATCACAGCTCAGAAAGTGAACTCTACCACAACGTATTGCCAAGTGAACCACACACAGGCGCAGGTTATGCAGGTTCAGAATCATTCTGCAACGCATTAGGCGCTCTTTATCCAGACAATTACTTCGTTGCTCCACAAAAATATGCAGTAGGCAACGGCGCTAATATCTCATTCTGGGCTTGTTCAAAAGACAACGAATGGGCATCAGAACACTTCGGCGTAGCAGTTTCAACAGCTGGCAACACATCAGCATCAGACTTCACAACAATCGCTGAATGGACAATGACAGGTAAATCAAGCAAATCAGCTGCTCGCGGCAGAGGCGAACAAGGTAACTGGTATCAATATACAGTTGACTTAAGTGAATATGCAGGTCAAGAAATCTACGTAGCATTACGTCACTTCAACTGCACAGACATGTTCGTCTTGATGGTTGACGACGTTGAAATCACAACATCAGCAGCTAAATCAGCTAAAGAAGAAGGTACATGGATGTACTACGACGATGGTAACTACTACGATGGCGTTGGTGGTCCAGCATCATTCCAATGGGGTATCAAGTTACGCGCAGCTGACGTTGCTCAATACGCTCCAGCAGGATTGTCAAAGGTTGCTATCTATGACCGTCTCGCAACAACAGGAAACTTCAAGATTTACTTAGGCGGCGACAACGCTCCTGGTACATTAGCACATACTCAATCATACACATTGACATCAAGCAGCGACTTCGTTGAAATCGAATTGACAGAAGCTGTAGCAGTTGATGGTACACAAAATGTTTGGGTTGTATTCGAAACAAATGACGGTGCTAACTTCCCAGCATCATGTACACAAGATACAGGCGATGCTGACGGACGCTGGATCTCAATAGACGGCACAACATGGGAAGACGTTACATCATACGGCTTGAACGACACATGGATGATTCGCGCATTCTTAAGCGAAGCTGAAAATCCTGGCAATGAACTTGCTTGCCTCGGCGCAATGTTATACCGCGACGGCGAACTCATCACTCCAGAACCAATCACAGCAACTTCATTCACAGAACCTCTCGTTGAATTCGGTGAATATGAATATAGCTTGAGAGTCGTTTATGATGGACCAAAAGACACTACATACTATGCAATGTCATGCCCAGAAACAGTAACACTCGTAAGACCATGTGATGCTCCAGAAAACCTCTATGGTGAACAAGCAACAGAAAACGGTCAAACAGGTGTAAGCCTCGTATGGCCTTACTCAGCTCCAATGTCAGAATGGTTATACTATGATGATGGCGCTAACGTTGACGGCATCGGCGGTCCTGCTTCATTCTACTGGGGTGTAATGTTCCCAGCATCAGCTCTCGGTGGATACGACGGAACAATGATTACTAAAGTCTCTATGTTCGACTACGCAGCTTCATCTGGTGTAATCAACGTATATTACGGCGGTTCTTCATCACCTGAAACATTAGTACATACTCAAAACTATACATCTAATGGTACAGGTAACTTCGTCGAATTCGAATTGACATCAGCTCTCCCTGTTGATATTACACAAAATATCTGGGTTATCTTCAGCACAACAACAGGTACTAACTATCCTGCAGCAGCAAGTGCAGACTGCGGCGATTCTAACTCACGCTGGATCTCAATGGACGGCGTTGTTTGGGAAGATGTTGCTAGCTACGGCTTGAACTATTCATGGATGGTACGCGCTTATGTAACAAATGAAGCTAAGGGTGAAGTTTCACAACTCGCTCCTATAACAGACTTCGAATACACAACAGGCGAAGGTGAAATCAAAGCTAACGGCAACGCAAGAGGCCGCAACTTAGATCACTATAACATCTATCGTGGTACTAATGCAAATAACTTCGAATTGATCGGCGAAAGCAACGAAGGTAAATACTTCGATGCAGTTGAAACAGGTACTTACTACTATCAAGTAACAGCTGTTTACTCATTCGACGGCGAAGAATGCGAATCAGAACCAGCAACAGCTTACGGCAACGAAGATCAAAACTATGTAGTTGTTGAAGTTGTTTCAATAGATGAAAATGGCGTCAGCGGTATGATGATCTATCCTAACCCAACAAAGGATAACTTAAATATCACAGCTGAAGCTATGACACGTATCACTATCACCAACACATTGGGTCAAACAATCTATGACCAAGAAATCGATACAGATAACATGGTTATCGATATGGCTCAATACGAAACAGGTGTTTATATGGTACGCATCACAACAGAAAATGGCGTAGCAGTAGAACGCGTTACTGTTGTTAAATAATAAATAATTAACCTGTAGAGACGTCGCTTGTTGGCGGCGTCTCTATTTTTAACAAAACCTAAAATGAAAAAAGTTCTATTATCACTAATTGTTTTAGCTTTCTCTTTAGAATTTGTCAATGCTCAACAATATGTTGCTACGACACCTACTAAGAAAAATGTTATACTTGAAGAATATACAGGCGCTCACTGTACATATTGTCCAGACGGACACCGTATAGCTAATGAATTAGCTGCTAATAACCCAGGCAGAATATTCCCTATTAATATCCATGCCGGTGGTTATGCTCCTACATATTATCCTAACATGACAACAAATGCTGGTAATGAATTCAACGGTAGCTTTGGTGTTTATAGCTATCCATCAGGTGTTATAAACCGCGCTACAGGTGCTATAGGAAGAAATATGTGGGAAGATAAATCTGTGGAACAAATGCATGAAACAGCTATTGTTAACATAGGTGGCGACTATACAATAAACTCTTCAACACGCACAGCTCAAATCACAGTTGAAATCTATTACACTGAAAATAGTGCTAATTCAACAAATTATCTTAACATTTTCATGTTGCAAGATAATATCATCGGCTATCAAGCAGGTTCCAACTTGAATCCAACACAAATCGTTGACGGTCAATATTGTCACACTCACGTGTTCCGTTCAACAGTGACATCAACATGGGGCGATGCTATTACTCCAACAACAGGTTCATTGATTACAAAAACATATACTTACACAATCCCTGAAAATATTGGCGACCCTAATGGCGTAGCGGTAGATCTCGATAATGTATATTTTATTGCATTCTTGACAGATAGAAACGATAGCTATGGCACTGTCCTCAATGCATGTGAATTAGGTGTCCCTTCTCCAGAAATGTACGTCGTTGATTTATGTCAAGGTGAAAGCTATACCGAAAACGGATTCAACTATATTCAACCAGCTCCTGGTTATTATGAAGAAGTAATAGAAGGCAATAACGGACAAGACGCTTATCTCTATCTCACAGTTTATCCATCTTACACTCGTAACTTGTCGATGGAAATCTGCGAAGGCGAATCATTCCATTATGGTCCGTTCCACTTCGATAACCCAGCAGCAGGCGAACATGTTCAAGAAAACGTTCTCCAAACTGTTGACGGCTGCGATAGTACTATCGTTATGACTCTTACAGTGTTCCCTTCATATACTGTAGAATTGACAGCTGAAATATGCGAAGGCGAAGATTACAAAGAAAATGGCTTCAACCTTAATAATCTCTCAGCTGGCGTATATAATAAAACCCTTGAATTAGAAACAGAATACGACTGCGATAGTATCGTCAATTTGGTATTGACAGTTACTGAAAAGCCAGAAGTTACTATTTCAGGTAACACAAACATCTATTCAGGTGAAAGCACAACATTGACAGCTAGCGGCGCTGACACATACGTATGGTCAACAGGCGAAACAACAGCTTCTATAACTGTGTATCCTTCTACAACAACAACATATTCTGTTGTAGGAACAAAAGAAGGTTGTGATGTTGAAGCTGAAGTTACAGTTAATGTAACAGTTGGCGTCGGTGAAAATGAAATGGCTAATACAAAGGTTTATCCTAACCCAACAAGCGGCGAATTGAAGATAGAATGTCTCGGAATGAAAGAGATTTCTGTATTCATGCCAAACGGTCAATGTGTTGAAAATATCAATGTAGATGCTGACGAATATACTTTAAACATGAGCGAATATAAGTCTGGCGTTTATTACGTAAGAATAACAACAAAAGACAATGCTGTTAAAGTATGTAAATCAGTGAAAATGTAATTGATTTTAACATAAAATATAATGAGGACGCGAAATGAAATCGCGTCCTTTTTTTTATCATAAAAAATGCCGAAATTGAACCTTATGTTCTGAATTTTTTTCTTAATTTTGCAAGTTCTATTTTTTAATAAGACAATATTTATATATTGTTGATTAGTAAGTGATAGAATAATTATAAACCTATTATAAATTTAATTAAAATTCAATCTTTATGAGAAAGTTTTTAACTTGTCTTATGGTTTTGGTGTTATTGGCACCTAACACATTGAGAGCAGATGAGAAAAAAAACGCTGCTAATAACAGCAAGGATTCTTATTTGCCAGTTTACCAAGTGAAAGCAACAGCTATGGATGACAATACTGTCAAGGCTTGCTGGAGCTGGAGTGAAATCATTCCTGACAAACTTTTGGTTAACTTCGAATCAGGTGATTTGTCTGATACAGATTTCGACAACACAGTTTCTAATTACCCATGGGTAATCACAGAAAATGCATGTGATGGCACTTATGCTATCAAATCTTCAAACGAAGGCAAACCAAACAGCACATCAGCAATTGAAATCACTGTTGACGTTCCTTACAATGGCGTAATGGGTTTCAACTGCAGAGTCTCTAGCGAAACAGAATACGACTTAGGCCGTTTCTATATCGACGACGTTATGATGTTGGAAACATCAGGCTTTAAAATGTGGCAATACAGAGAATACGAAATCACTGAAGGTACTCACACCTACAGATGGGAATATAAGAAAGACAACGGAACAGACAAAGAAGAAGATGCATTCTTCCTTGATAACGTAAAACTCTTTGGCGAAGTAGAACCTTTCGCTGGCGGATGGGTTACATATAGCGACACAGCATACGTCGAGTCTGTAAGCCCTGGATATAATGTCCCAATGTGGTGGGGTATAAAATTCCCAAGAACAGAGTCTTACAAAGAAATGGTTCTTAGCGCAATCTCTGTATTCGATGGCGAACCAGGCGCAGGTAGCTATACAGCTAACATCTATATGGGCGGTGAAAACGCTCCTGAAGAATTGGTCTCAACACAAACATTCAGCTTGTCTGGTTCAAAAAAATTTGTTGATGTAGAGCTTATAACTCCTGTTGTAATTGAAGGTGACCAACCATTATGGATTACATTACATTCAGTAGACATCTTCGCTCCTGCTTCAGGCTGTGAATATGCTGACGACATCAACAGCGACTGGCTCTCCTTGGACGGAACAAACTGGGGCCACTTGAAATCAGATTATGATTTCCATTACTCATGGATGATCAAAGGTTATATAGAAAACAAAGAAGGCAAGAGAATTGAACTCGCAAAAGAAAGAAATAACAGAGCTGAATTTAACTCATATAAAGTTTATCGCTACGAATGCTTCGCAGGTGAAATGTCAGATGAAACAGTTACATTGCTCGCTGAAAACGTAACAGATACAATGTACATGGATTACCAATGGTCAAACGTTAACGTGAAAGACGGTACATACCAATGGGGCGTCTCAGCAGTTTATGACGGCAACAACGAATCATCAATCACATGGTCTAATATCGTTGACAAAAACATGATTGCTGAAGTTAATGTCAACGTCACAACAAACAACGATAAAACTGCTGAAGGTACTTTGGTAAGATTCATCAACAAGTCAGAACCAGGAATGGAATACGACTATGAAGTCGTTTTGGATGAAACAGGAACTCACACATGGAAAAAATTCCGTAAAGGTATCTATGAAGTAACAATCTCAAACGACGGTTACTATTCATGCTACGAAAGCGAAATCGTGGAAATCTGGGACAACACAACATTAAGCTGCGAACTCGAAGAAATCGTTGCTGCTGTTAACCTTTACGTTTCTCCAACAGGATGGGCAATGTGGAATGAAGACCAAAACGGTTCTAATGCTTTGAGCTATGATGTTTATTTGAACAACACATTGTTAGAACAAGTAACAACAACATATTTCCAACATACTGATGTAGTCGTAGGTCAGTCATACACAACAAAGGTTATCGCTAACTACGCAACAGGCGTCAGCGACCCAATGACATACACATGGACATTTAAAGATTGTGAAAACTATGAAGGCGTTACAGACTTCACAGTAAAATATGCTAACAATAAAGCTGTTCTCAACTGGAACGTTCCAGGAATCGATGTCTCACAAGAACCTCAAACATTGTCATACAGCTTCGAGACAGACTTAGACCAATGGACAACAATTGATGGTAATAACGACGGTCACGTATGGTATCATAGCTTACAAGCTAATGAGCACGAAGTCGACCCTGTTGAAGGTCACACAGGTACAGGTTATATCTGTTCTGAATCATTCTGTAACGCTTTCTCAGCTCTTACTCCAGACGATTATATAGTATCTCCAGAAAAAATCGTTGCTACACCAACATCAAAAATCACTTTCTGGGCATCAGCACAAGACGCAGCTTACGCAGCAGAACATTTCGGTGTTGCTGTTTCAACAGATGGCAATACTTCAGCTGACGACTTCACAACATTGTCAGAATGGACATTGACAGCTAAGAGCGCTCCTAAAGCACAACGCGGCACAAGAGACCAAGGCAACTGGTATCAATATGAAGCTGACTTAAGCTCATACGAAGGTCAAGAAATTTGGGTTGCTATCCGTCACTTCAACACAACTGACATGTTCATCTTGTTAGTTGACGACGTAGAACTCGTTGACGTCGCTTTAATGCCAGAGGTAAAAGACGAGTCATTGGCTCTCGGCGCTTTTGTATACCGCGATGGCGAACTCCTCAACACAGAACCTATCAGAACAGGCCGTTTCTCAGAACCAATGCCTGTTGAAACAGAACGCGAATATTGCATCAGAGTCGTCTACGGCGGCGAAAAAGATGATACTTATTACGCAATGTCATGCCCTGACTGCGAAACACTCTTCGCAGAAATGTTATGCGACGCTCCAGAAGATCTCTATGGCGTTCAATCAGCTAACGAACAAGGCTTGATGGGCGTACGTCTCGTATGGCCTTACGCTGCTCCTACATCAAACTGGTTGTACTATGACAACGGTCTTAAACTCGACGGTATCGGTGGCCCTGAAACATTCCTTTGGGGTATCATGTTCCCATCAGAATCTCTCATCGGTTACGAAGGAACATCATTGACAAAAGTCACTATGTATGCTAACGCAATGTCATCTGGTTTCATCTATATCTACAGCGGCGGTCTCACAACTCCTTCTGCAATGGTTCACGCTCAACAATATGCAACAGATGGTACAGCAGAAGACTTCGAAGAATTTGAATTGACAGTGCCAGTAGAACTCGATGTAACAAAGAGCCTCTGGATTGTATTCAGCACTAATACAGGTACTATTTTCCCTGCAGGCGCAGCAAAAGACTGCGGTGACCCTAACTCACGCTGGATTTCAATGGACGGTTACACATGGGAAGACATGAGCATATATGGATTGAACTACTCATGGATGGTTCGTGGTTATGTCTCTGACAACGAAAAATTAGGTGGCGAAACACGCGCTTTACAACACTATAACATCTATCGCGGTTCTTCAGAAAATGACTTCGAATTAATCGACGATACAACAGAAAAAACTTACTTCGACCTCGTTAACGAAGGTACATACTACTATCAAGTAACAGCTGTTTATGAACAAGAAGGTATTGAATGCGAATCAGACCCAGCTAATGCTTATGAAAACGAAGAACAAGATTACATCATTGTTGTTGTTAAGAAAGGCGAATCATTAGGCGAAAATACTGTCGTCACTATGGTTTATCCTAACCCGGCAAAAGATGTCTTGAACATCAACGCTGAAGCAATGACACGCGTAAGCATCATCAATACATTAGGTCAGACAATCTACGACAGAGCAGTTGATGCTGACGATGTAGTTCTCGATATGACACAATTTGAATCAGGCGTTTATATGTTACGCATCACAACAGAAAACGGCGTAGCAACACAACGCATCATGGTTAACAATTGATAAGAGTTTTTTATTGAAACTCAGAAACTCAAAATCTCAGAATCTCAGCAATGGGGTTCTGAGATTTTTTTTGAACCCTAAACTCTAAACTCTAAACTCTGAACTTTGAACTTTAAACCTTAAACCTTAAACCTGAACTCCTAATTCCACATTCCTAATTAAAAAAAAGTTCGTTTAATTAATTTTTAATTTTTAATTTTTAATTTTACAGCGTTAAATAAAAAAATAATTAACCATGAAACGACTCTTCCTTTTCCTTATTGCAGTATGCTTGTCAGCAAATGTTTTCAGTCAAATTACAAAACAACAAGCAGATATAAAAAACGAGAATAATCCTGTACAGAATCTGAATTCGGTACAAAATTACCTTGATAATATGATATTGACTTGGGATATTCCTCAAAATACAAATTATGACGAGAAGTTGTTGTCTTGGTCTAATGATATTCTATACACCACATGCGCTGCCGGAGTCTATGAGGAACAAGAAGCATTGCATTATTTCACTTCTGATGATATTTCAGAATATGTTGGATGGAAAATTAATCAGATAGCGTTTATTCCTTTGGGAACAGAAAACACTCATTCCGTTGTGATATGGGAAGAACTTGATGAGGAAAAGACATTGGTTTATGAGCAAGGAGTCGCTAATGAGAATCTCGTTTTCGGACAGTGGAATTATATTGACCTTGACGATGATTTTTATTTTGAAAACGATAAGAATTATTATATAGGATTCTCGTCAGATGGACATTCCGACGGACATTATATATTTCCTGCCGATAACGGAGAACCTAATTACGGTAAGAATTGGATTCATATAGGTGAATCAGGATGGCATTGTTTTGATCAGGCCGTAAGTCGTAATTTATGCATCAAGACAATTCTGGAGAATACAGATGGTAAAGATGGCAATATCAATAATAGTAAAAACAACGAATTGACAGGATATAGAGTTTATGCCAACAATGAAATTCTAAAAGAAATTAAAGAGCCTTATATCACATGTTATTATGATGCTGAATTTGAACCAGCAAATGACATCCAATATTGCGTTACAGCAGTGTATGGCGATGTGGAGTCAGAACCAGTTTGCGTCGAACATGTTTCTATAGATGAGATGGCGGAAAATAATTCAATGCTAAATGTACATCCTAATCCAACGAATGGCAAGGTAATAATAGAAGATGTAAACGTAAGTTCTGTTGAGATTTATAATATGCAAGGACAAAGTGTAGGCAAATTCAATACTAATGAAATAGACATGGAAAATCTTTCTTCCGGAATGTATTTCCTAATAGTAAAAGACATGGACGGAAATGTCAATGTAGCAAAAGTGGCATTGAGTCGTTGAGGGTGACGTCTCCACTTGTAGTCTTGTAGTCTTGTGGTCTTGTATTCTCAAACAAGATTCACTTCCGGTTTTATCTCAATGCCGAATTTCTCTTTGACGCTTTCTTGTATTTTCTTCATGAGGTTGAGAATCTCTTCTGGTCTGCCGCCGCCGTAATGGACGAGGACGAGCGCCTGCTTGTCCCATACGCCGACATGATTTTCTCTGTATCCTTTCCATCCGGACTTGTCTATCAGCCATCCCGCAGGAATCTTTACGCCATTGTCGTTAGGATATGAAGGCACTTCTGGATATGATTCCTTGACATTTTGATATTTGTCAACGCTGACGATAGGATTCTGGAAGAAACTGCCGACGCTTCCAACAACTCCAACCTCCGGCAACTTATCCGCACGTATCGTCTTGATTGCGCTGGCAACATCGGAAAGGGTAGGGGATTCTATATTTTTCTTGGAAAGAAAATCTTTGATATTGCCATATTCCAACTTAAGCTCAGCATTTCTTCTTAACTTGAACTCGATGGCGTAGATGAAATATTTCTTGTTCTCTTCTTTTTTGAAAATGCTGTTACGATAAGCGAAGTCGCATTCTTCGTTTTCAAAGACACGTTCCTCGCCGTTTTCAATGTTTATGGTATAGACTTTAGTGATGCAGTCTTTCACCTCGCTGCCGTAAGCGCCGATGTTTTGGACAGGAGCAGCGCCTACGCTTCCAGGAATATCGACGAGATTCTCTAATCCGTAGAGATTGTTGCTGACGGTGAAATCGACGAAATCTTTCCAAACCTCACCCGACATGCAACGTACAGTTATGAATTCAGGATTTGAGGAATTAAGGAATTCAGGACATTCATTATTCGTTGACTGTTGACTTTCAACAAACGAAATTCCTTTTAAATTAGAATGTATTACTATTCCGTCAAAATATTCATCAGTGAAAAGGATATTGCTTCCTCCTCCTAAAATAAGGGTTTTATTATTTTTAAAGATATTATTGTCAATAAGTTCCTTGATATCGTTTAATGAGTTGATCTCGTAATAATGTTTTGCAACGACATCAAATCCCATTGTATTCAAACTCTTCAGCGACATCATATCGCAGCATCTTAAAGTGGACAAAGTCTGTTGTCTGTTGTCTGTTGTCCGTTGTCCTTCCATAGTAAATATTTTTTTTCAAAATTAAAAGTTTTTTGCGAAAGCTAGACATAAAAGAACTAATTTTATAAACTCAAAAAAGATATTAAATTGAAACGTGTTATTGTATCAGTTATCAACGACTTAGTCACTGATCAAAGAGTTAACAAGTCGTGTCTCACACTTCAGAAGGCAGGATTCGAGGTGTTGTTGGTCGGTCGTAAGCAAAGAAAAAGTCCTGAAATGGATGAGCGCCCTTATCGTTCTCATCGTATGAGACTTATATTCGAGAAAGGTCCGCTTTTCTACGCAGAATATAATATCAGACTGTTTTTCTTCTTGATGTTCCATCGTGCCGACTGCTTCTTGTCGAATGACCTCGATACTTTATTGCCTTCTTTTTTAGTATCTAAAATAAAGAGAAAGAAACTCATCTACGACAGTCACGAATATTTCACGGAAGTGCCTGAACTTGTCAGTCGCCCTAAGGTACAGAAAGTATGGCGTAAGATTGAAGAGTTCGTTTTGCCTAAGATGAAGGAGATGATAACAGTGAATGAATCGATTGCAAATCTGTTCAGAGAGAAGTATGGCATCAAGGTTCATATCATAAGAAACATACCTATGCGTAAGATGTTGCCGGAAGCAGCGACAAGAGAGAGACTGAATCTTCCTGAAGACAAGCATATTCTCATACTTCAAGGTTCTGGAATCAATATCCACAGAGGTTCGGAAGAACTCGTCGATGCGATGCAATATCTCGACGATTGTATCTTATTGATAATAGGTGGCGGCGACGTGCTTCCAATCTTGAAGAAAACTGTGGCAGAACGACATCATGAAGACAGAGTCCGTTTCTATCCTAGAATGCCTTATAAAGACATGATGGCGATAACCCGACTCGCAGAAGTCGGTTTCACTCTAGATAAACCTAACAACCTCAACTATCTCTTCAGTCTGCCTAATAAATTATTCGACTATATACAAGCCAATGTTCCAATTATAGCGTCGCATCTTCCTGAAATAGAAAGGATAATAAGAGATTATAATATCGGAACATTTGTCGATGACCATAATCCTCAGCATATAGCGGATAAAATTAAGGAAGTGCTTTCTGATGAAAATACTTTGAAAACTTGGAAAAATAATCTTAACTTCGCAGCTCAAGAATTATGTTGGGAAAACGAAGAAAAAACTTTGATTGAAATATATGAGCAATACATCTGATAAACATTTGCATATCGTCAGTTTCGACATTCCTTATCCTGCCAATTACGGCGGCGTTATTGACGTTTTCTTTAGAATCAAGGCGCTATCGGAACGAGGCGTTAAAATTCATTTGCATTGTTTTGAATACGGACGCGAACATTCTGAATATCTCGAGAGTTTCTGCTATTCCGTGAATTATTATAAGAGAGATACGAAATTAACCAAGATATTCAGTTCATTGCCTTATATCGTTTGTTCTCGCGACTCGGAAGAATTGCTCAATAATCTCAAAAAAGACGACTATCCTATTTTGCTTGAAGGATTGCACTGTTGTAAGTTGCTCACCTGCGATGACTTGAAAGATAGAAACGTGATAGTGAGAGCGCATAATGTTGAACATGAATATTATGAACATCTGGCAAAAGCGGAAGTCGATTCAAAGAAGAAACTATATCTAAAACAAGAAGTCGATAAGCTTAGAAACTTCGAATGTATCTTGAATAAAGCGAAAGCTATATTGGCGATTTCGCAGAAAGACTTCGAATATTTCTCGGAGAAGTATAAGAATGTTCATAAAGTTACAGCATATAACGCATACACAGAAGTGGATATTCTGGAAGGCAGCAGCGACTACGTCTTATACCATGGCAATTTGTCGGTGGCAGAGAATTATTCAGCAGCGGAATTTCTTGTTGAGACATTTAGGAAGTTCGATGTGAAACTGAAGATTGCTGGTATGAACCCTCCTCCTCATCTTGTTAAACTCATTGAAGATATTCCTAATATCGAACTTATCGATAGTCCTAACGATCAGATTTTGTTCGATTTGATACGTCATGCTCATATCAATATCTTGGTGACAGAACAAGCCACAGGTCTTAAGTTGAAATTATTAAACACACTCTTCAACGGTCGATTCTGTCTTGTAAACGACAAGATGGTTGAAGGTCTTGATGTTGATGGATTGTGTTATATCGTCAACGATTCCAATGCTATTCGCTTTGCTGTCAGTGAACTGATGCCACGTTCTTTCGACAAGCATCAGATAGAACGCCGTAGGAAGAATATGAAACATTTCTACGATATTGAAGAAGCGACTGATTTGTTGTTGAAGTTGATAGATTAAGATTAGAGCGTAGTAAAAGATGTCTTCTGAAAAAATCACGATAAAAAATGCTGCCGAACAATTGAATGTCTCGGTCGTGAGTATTCATAATTGGATTAAGGAAGGTATCTTGAAAACTATTGACAATCATGTGACTCAAGAATCTCTCGATGAATTCAAGAGAGAGTTCCTCAATAATAACAAACTTTCTGCTCGTGCGAACAAACAATATAAAGAGTCGCACAACCATAAGTCATTGACAGAAGAGATAAAGAAAGACTTGCTTTCAACTATGTCGGGCGACGATGTCTCTTCAAAATACGAATCTTCATTATCCGATTCATATAAAAATAAGGAAGGAATTTATTACACGCCTCAATATATCGTTGAGGATATGTTAAAATCCATTGACATTACGGAAGATAAATTATTCCTTGATCCTTGCTGCGGATCTGGTAACTTCATCATTGAAGCTATAAAGAAAGGTATAGCTCCTCAAAATGTATATGGTTTCGATGTTGATGAGAATGCTGTTCTTATAGCCAGGAAAAGAATCAAGGACTTGTGCGGTTATGAGAGCAAGAATATCATCTGTGCCGACTTTCTAAGCCAGCAGACAACAACCAACAACCAACGTTTCGATTATATCTTTACCAATCCTCCTTGGGGAAAGAAAATCAATAAAGCTGACAAACTTAGATATTCCTCTTTATATAATTCAGGAAGTAGCAACGACACCTCGGCATTGTTTTATTTCGCTTGTTTGAATGTGTTAAAAGAAAATGGTAAGATAGGAATGTTGTTACCAGATTCTTTCTTTAACATCAGCTCATTTGAAAATGCTCGTAAGTCATTGATGACATTGCGTATAAATCGTTTTGTCGATTATGGCAATGCTTTTAAAGGACTGATGGCAAAGGCGATGGTGTTTGTCGCGACTAATGGCGAATGGCAAAAGACCAAAGACAAAAGTCTGATAGAATGTGAGATTTATAATGTTAAAAAACATTTGCGTTCGCAGGAGAGTTTTGCTGATATTCCTAAGTGTATCTTTAATTTCCATATAGAAGAAAGTGAAAGTGATATAATACGTCATGTCTTTTCTATGCCGCATATCAAGTTGAAGGACAATGCGAAGTGGGGGCTAGGCGTCATTACAGGAAACAACGAGAAGGTTTGCAAGAAAGAGAAGACGAAGGGGTGTGTTCCAATCTATAGAGGTAAGGATATTATGAAGAATGCCTTGTCAGAGCCATCTTTGTATATAGATAAGAATCTTGAAGGATGTCGTCAAGTTGCTGATATGGATTTATATAAATCGCCGGAGAAAGTCATCTATCGTTTTATATCCAATAAAATAGTCTGTTTTTATGATACGGAACAGCGATATATTCTGAATAGCGCAAATCTTTTTGTGCTGAATGAAGGATTCCCTGTATCGTATTCGCAACTTGTTGATTTGTTGAATTCTGATTTCATCAATTGGCTTTTCAAGAGTATCTTTAATACCCATAAAATATTACGCGGCGATTTGGAAATGTTGCCCATCTTCCATGAATATTTTAAGGAAAACGAAGTATTCTCCGAAGAAACATTGAATAAGTATCTCTCTATCTTGTAGTCTTGTAGTCTTGTTGACTTGTAGTCTTATCAATCACAGTTCCTTCATCACATTTGATGATTCTTGAAGGATATTTCAAGATGAGATTGTAATTGTGTGTCGCCATGAATATAGTCTTGCCTTTTGCGCTGATGTCGCGGAGGAGACTCATAATGTCGTTAGTGGTCTCTGGATCCAGATTGCCTGTAGGTTCGTCAGCCAAGATGAGTGCAGGGTCGTTGAGGAGCGCTCTTGCTATGGCGACACTCTGCTGTTCGCCGCCTGACAACTGATGAGGCATTGTCTTGCGTTTTTTGGGAAGTCCAACCTGTGTTAAGACCTCGTCGATTCTCTTTGACATTGCAGCCCTATCTTTCCAGCCGGTAGCGTCTAACACGAAATAGAGATTGTCTTCTACGTTTCTGTCGTAAAGGAGTTGGAAGTCCTGAAACACTATGCCTATCTTTCTTCTGAGCATAGGGATGTCGCGTTTCTTTATTGTGCGGAGATTATAGTCAGCTATGCTTAACTCACCTTTTTTGGCAGGAAGGTCAGCGTATAAAGTCTTTAGTAATGATGACTTGCCGCTGCCGGTCTTTCCGATTAGATAAACGAATTCGCCCTCTACAATATCGAAGTTGACATCTTTCAACACACATCTGTCACGTTGAAATATAGAAGCATTTTTTAATGATATGACGCTCTTTGAATTCATAATTTACAATTCATAATTCATAATGCAAATATATAAAAAAATGACTAATGACGAAAGACAAAAGGCTAAAGGGGAAATTCTTAACAGTTACTGAACCTACAAATTCCTAATTGCTAAGACGCTTCAATGTTTGTTTGTTTTTGTAGGAATCATTGAAACGTCTCTACAAATTCCCAATTGTCACCAGCTTCCGCCTGCGCCTCCGCCACCGAAGCTTCCGCCGCCGAAGCCGCTGAATCCTCCGCCGCCGAAACCGCCTGATCCGCCGGAGAAATTGTTCCAATGGTTATGATGATGACGATGACGGTTGCTGTTGTTGTTTAAAAGGCTTAACCAGAATAATGTCCTCCAGAACGAGGAGTCATCCTTTTTGGAAGAGATTGTTTTTCCGACTTTATTTGCCATACTGATATACAATATCATGGATGCCATTCCAATTAAGATGAATATCAATGCTGCAAGTTCTGAGTCTTCTTCGGTAGATTTGTCTGATGAGAAACCGCCTGATGCTAGTTTTATTATTGAGTCGATGGCATTATTGACACCGCTGTAATAGTCGTTATATTTGAAAGCTGGTATCATCTGGTTCTCGATGATACGTTTAGCCAATGCGTCTGGTACATATTGTTCGAGGCCATATCCGACGCTGATGAATACCTCGCCTTTAGTTTCATTCTTTGGTTTTACTAAGATAACGATTCCGTTATTTTCTTTTGTGCCGACGCCCCATTTCTCTCCAATCTGATATGCGAAGTCGGCTGCTGTTGTGCCTTGTAAGTCGTTGACAAAAACGACTGCTATTTGTGTTGACGTAGTGTCGTTGTAGTTCCTGAGTTTATATTCCAGATTATTTGCCTGACTAATTGTCAGAGTGTTTGTGAAATCGTTGACAAGTCGGGGAGGTGACGGACGATTGGGAATCTGCTGAGCGAAGCAAAAGGAAACCGCGAATAACAGAAAAAACAATATGCTGGTTTTCAAGCCGCTAATATTCATAAATCTGCTGATATCTTTGTTCATAATTATCTGCTTAAATATTCACTAAAATACAATTTCTAATTCCTAACTCCTCATTCCTAATTAAAAGAAATCTCGTCACTAAGTTCATTGACGTCATCGCTTTGGTAAGGGAAATACTCTTTGAGTTTTTCACCGCATTTTAATATTCCGGCGATGAGACCTTCAGCGAATTTGTTTTCTTTGAAATTGGCTCGCATCTCGTCTTTGATGTCGTTCCAGAAGTCATGTTCCACGTTTTTGTTTATGCCTTCGTCGCCTATTATTGCAAATTTGCGGTCTTTGACGGCGAGGTAGAAAAGGATGCCGTTGCGCGCGGCAGTACGATCCATCTTTAAATCGTAAAACACTTCAGCCGCGCGCTCCAGAGCCTCTTCCTTACAATGATTCTCAATATGCACTCTTATCTCACCGGATGTGTTAAGTTCCGCTTCCTTGATGGCAGCTACTATATCTTGCTGCTCTTCCTTTGAAAAGAATGTTCTTGATGTCATTATATTAAATTTTTAAAATTCAACTTTAGGTGCAACTTCTGAACCAGCAGCTGCTTCAAAATAAGCTTTCTTCTCGAAGCCAAACATATTAGCGACGATGTTGGTAGGGAATCTGCGTAATCCTGTGTTGTATTCTTTCACAGCATCGTTGAAGTTCTTGCGTTCTACTGTGATGCGGTTTTCTGTTCCTTCAAGCTGAGCTTGTAACTCCATGAAATTTTGGTTTGCTTTCAGGTCAGGATATTTTTCCACTGTTACCAAAAGTCTTGACAATGCGCCTGACAACTGGTCTTGTGCTGCTTGGAATGCCTTGATGTTTTCTTCTGTCATATTGTCGGCATTGAAGTTGACAGATGTCGCTTTGGCACGTGCTGCAACGACGTCGGTCAAAACTTGCTGTTCGTGTTCTGCGTAGCCTTTTACTGTAGCTACTAAGTTAGGGATAAGGTCTGCACGACGTTGATAAACGTTCTCAACCTGAGCCCATTTTGAGTTGACATTCTCTTCCTTGTTTACTAAACCGTTGTATTTGCCGATTAACCAGAAAACAATCAATACAACAATGCCAACGATTAAAATAATGGTGTTTTTGTTTTTCATATTTTCTCCTTTTTTATTGCTTTGAGCAGCGAGCTATGAGTTGTGAGCATTGCTCATAGCTCAATGCTTAAATTTCATTAAAACTTCTCTTAACAAACTCATTCAAGTCTTTACCTTTTAATAAGTTCTTTGAAAGACGTGCTAAGTCGTATAAATGTTTGATAGTGTTCTTTTGTGTCTCTTCGTCTTTGTCTAAGATGCCAGCGATGACTGGGTTGTTGACGTTGAGCATGAGAGTGTAGCTGTCTGGCATCGAGCCCCACATCTGCATTCCGCCGCCCATCGCGCTCATCTCTTTCATACGACGCATGAACTCGTTTTGGATGACTTCTACAGGAGCGTCGTCTTCGCCTAAGTTGCTGAACTCAACGTTGAAAGTGACTTTGTCGATGATTTCTTCAAAAGCTTTTCTGATGTCTGCCTTTTGTTCGTCGTTGAGTTTTGACTCTTTGTTTTCGTCTTCTTTTTCAATGAGTTTATCGATAGAAGCAGAGTCAACGCGAGCGAATGAGCAGTCACCGTATTTCTGTTCCAATGTGCTGATGAAGTGTGAGTCGAGGATGCCGTCTAACATAAGGACGCTGTAACCTTTGCTCTTTGCATTTTCGATGTTGCTGTATTGTTCATCGGCATTTGTAGCATAGAGATAAACGAGTCTGTTATCTTTATTCTTTTGATTTTCTTCGATATGTTTCTTGTATTCTTCTAATGTGTAATAGATTCCATCGGTGTCTTTCACGAGCATGAATTTCTCTGCTCTCTCGAAGAACTTAGGATCTGCTATCATGCCGTATTCGATGAAGACGCTGATGTCGTCCCATTTCTTTTCGTATTCGGCGCGGTCTTTCTTGAATAATTCTTCAAGTTTCTCAGCGACTTTCTTGGTGATGTAGCCTGAAATCTTCTTGACATTTTGGTCGTTTTGCAAGAATGAACGGCTTACGTTCAAAGGAATATCTGGAGAGTCGATGACGCCGTGGAGCATTGTCAGGAACTCTGGCAAGATGCCGTCGACAGAGTCTGTGACGAAAACCTCGTTGCAATAGAGCTGAATCTTATTGCGTTGGAACTCGTATCTGTTCTTGATTTTTGGGAAATATAAGATACCTGTGAGGTTGAAAGGATAATCGACGTTGAGATGGATGTGGAACAACGGGGTCTCGAAGTTCATTGGATATAAGACATGATAGAAATCGTCGTATTCTTTGTCTTCTATTGATGAAGGTGACTTCTTCCAGAGTGGAGCTACATCGTTGATAATCCAAGGCTTCTCTACTGTTTTTGTCTTTGGCTTGCCTTCTTCGTCATTTTCGCCTTCGATGATTTCTTCGACGTTCTTTGTTCCGAATTGGATTGGCACTGACAAGAACTTGCAATATTTATTTAACAACTCGCGTATCTTGCTTTCTTCGAGGAAGTCGGCGCAGTCGTCAGAGATATAGAGGATGACGTCTGTTCCGCGGTTTCCTTTTGGTATTTCAGTCATTGTGTATTCTGGGCTGCCGTCGCATTCCCACATAACGCCTTTTTCTTCTTCTGTTTGTCTGAATGACTTGGAGATGAGAGCCACTTTGTTGGATACCATGAATGATGAGTAGAATCCTAATCCGAAGTGACCTATGATGTTAGCGGCTTCAGCCTCGCTTTGAGTCTTGAATTTCTCTACGAATTCTGTCGCGCCAGAGAATGCTATTTGGTTGATATATTTATCGACTTCAGCGCTTGTCATGCCGATGCCGTTGTCGCGGATGGTGAGAGTCTTTTTCTGTTTGTCGATCTCTACTTTTATTGTAAGGTCGCCGAGTTCGCCTTTGAATTCGCCTGCTGAAGCAAGAGTCTTCAGCTTGTTTGTAGCATCGACAGCGTTACTTACGATTTCACGCAAAAATATTTCATTTTCAGAATATAAGAACTTCTTGATTACAGGGAAAATGTTTTCCGTTTTTACACCTATTGAACCTGTTTGCATATCTATATGTTTTTAATTGTTATTTTTTCTGACAATCGTGATGTCAAACAATATGCCATGAAGTTGACACTGACAAAATGACTTTTGAACGCAGAACGCAGAACGCAGAACTCAGAACTCAGAACGCAGAACTTTCAATTTTCAGTTTTCAACTTTCAACTAAAAATAGTCCCGTTAGGGACGTCAGACAATAGGCGGGTGGTGAAGCACATAGTGCGGAACCCCTGTGAAATGATGTTTATGATAAATCAAAGCTCCGTAGGAGCGACAGAGATTAGTCGCTATGGAAAGATTTAAAAAAGATTTACAACGATAAGTTTGCATTATACTTTTTTACTATGTTTGCAAAATGAAAGTCTAATGGCTAAAGGCAAATGACTAAAGTCTGTTAGTCGTTGACACAAAATAAAGATTATGCAGAATTTCATAAATAAACTACAATCATCATTAAAAGAAGGTTCTTTCGTAAAGCTGACATTGTCAAAGCCGTCAGCAATCAGCCGTCAGCAATCGGCTGATTTGAATAACGTCTATGTGAAACCTATCATCTTGAAAAACGAAAAGATGTATTCTTTCACATATCGTTACGAGAGAAGAGACGAGACTAAAAACTATGATGTTGAGCAGACTCTCGAGATAATCACAGAATTGCTTTCTGGAATATTTCTCAACGCTTCATTGTTCACTCTTACAGAAGACGTCACTCTTCTTGTAAGTAAGAAAGGCAAGGCTACTGTCATGTGCAAGGCTGTCAAGGAACAGAGAGAACAGAATGTTCAGCATGACAAAGTCAAGAATCGTCTGATAAACACCGACAATCCTTGGTGGTTTAAACTTGGTCTCACTACACGCGAAGGCAAAGTGACTGCAGACATGCAGCATAAGTTCAAGCAGATTTGCAAATATGTAGAGATTGTTGACGGCGTGATGAAGAACGTGAAGTTCGACGACAAGATTCGCATCGCCGACATGGGAGCAGGGAAGGGCTATCTCACTTTCGCTTTGTATGAATATCTTACCCAGAAATGCAAATATGACATCATGATGGAAGGCGTTGAGATACGTCCAGACTTGGTCGTTAAAATCAATGAGATAATAAAAGAATCCAATCTTCAAGACTTCCGTTTTGTGGAAAGCAGCATTGAAGATTATGAGACGCAAAGACGCAAAGACACAAAGACACAAAGTATAGGAGACTCTGCGACTCTGCGACTCTGCGACTCTGCGACTTTAGATGTCCTAATTGCTCTCCATGCTTGCAACACTGCCACCGACGATGCTATTATAAAAGGTATTAAATCGGGTGCTAAGTTGATTATCTGTGCTCCATGCTGTCACAAGCAGATTCGTCAGGAGATGGAGAAATCTGGAAAAATAGATGTCATCACTCGATACGGAATTTTCAGGGAACGTCAGGCGGTTATGATTACCGATGCGATACGCGCCTTGATAATGGAATATTACGGTTACAAGACACAGGTGATGGAGTTCATCGAGATGGAACATACACCTAAGAATATCTTGTTGGTAGGAAGAAAGAGCGATGCTCCGGTCGATAAGGAAGCTATCTTGAAACAGATAGAAGAATTGAAGAAACAATACGGAATAGAGAAGCATTATTTGGAGAAGATTTTTTTGGACTAAGGCTGTTGAACTTCTTACAATAATAAGGTGCCTGAGCTTGTCGAAGGCATGGCTTTGGCAGTCTCGCTTCGACAGGCTCAGCGACCATGCTTATATCCTAGGTTCAAAAGTCAATATCCTTAGTTAAGAGTTGCCTGCTGCGTTAGGGATTGGAGCGGCATCCTTTGCGAGTCTTTTCGGACAACAGACAACGGACAACAGACAACGGAATTTTTTTGAGCGAGGTGGAATTGAAGCGAGCAAAGATATAGCGGAAAGCCCGACGGCTTGCCGGAACGCCCAGTAAAAAATAATTTTTAAAAAACCTTTCCATATAAATAAAAATGTTTATCTTCGTGGACTTGAAAGAAACAAAAAGTATTAAACGTTAAAAAAATAAATATCATGCAAAACATTGAATGGTCAAAACTCCCATTTGGTTATTTACCAACAAATTACAATGTTCGTTGTTACTACAGAAACGGAAAATGGGGTGAAATTGAAGTAAGCTCAGAAGAAACAATAAACATCCACATGGCAGCAACATGTTTGCACTATGGCCAAGAAGCATTCGAAGGTTTAAAAGCTTTCCGTGGCGAAGACGGCAAAGTGCGTATTTTCCGTTTGGAAGAAAATGCAAAACGTTTGCAATCATCATGTGATGGTATCATGATGCCTCAATTCCCAATTGAGAAATTCGAAGAAGCTATGAAGAAATGTGTTCAACTCAATGCTGACTTCATTCCTCCATACGGCAGTGGCGCATCATTATATCTCCGCCCATTGATTATTGGTACAGGCATCCGCGTTGGTGTTAGTCCAGCTGACGAATATTTATTCTTAGTATTTGCAACACCAGTAGGTCCTTACTTCAAAGGTGGTTTCCAAGCTAACCCATACGTAATCACACGTAAATATGACCGTGCAGCTCCTCTCGGAACAGGTACTTTCAAAGTTGGTGGCAACTATGCAGCAAGTATGCGTCCACACGTTGAAGCATGTCACGGCGGTAAATACGCTTGCGAATTCTATCTCGATGCAAAAGAAAAATGTTATATCGACGAAGCTGGCGCAGCTAACTTCTTCGCTATTAAAGACAACACATATATCACTCCATTGTCAACATCAATTCTTCCATCAATCACAAACAAGAGCTTGATGTTCTTGGCAGAAAAGATGGGTATGAAAGTAGAACGTCGTCCAATCCACGTTGACGAACTCGCTACATTCGAAGAAGCAGGCGCTTGCGGTACAGCAGCTGTCATCAGCCCTATCTCACGCATCGACGACCTTGACAACAATAAGTCATATGTATTCGGTGATGGCAAACCAGGTCCACAAAGTGAAAAATTATATAACAAACTTCGTGGTATCCAATGCGGTACAGAACCAGATGAATACGGTTGGATTACAATAGTTGAAGGAATATAATCAAAAAAAGATAATAATTTCTCAATAAAAAAAAGCATCGTTTTACGGTGCTTTTTTTGTTTAAAAAAAACTTAAAAAAACATCTCTTAACTATTGATTATTTGTGATTAAAAGTGTATTTTTGCGAACTGATAAAATAGAGAATTTCGAAATTAATAAATCTAATTAAAATTTAATCAAATGAAAAAATTTACTTTCTTAATGTGTGCAGTATTTGCTTGCTTACTTCAAGTTAATGCACAACAATTCGTTTCTACAGACCCACAAAATAGAAACGCTATCATTGAAGAATTTACAGGAAGAAACTGCGGTTACTGTCCAGACGGTCACGTTATCGCTAACCAAATCGTTCACTCAAACCCAGGTAGAGTATGGGCAGTTAACGTTCACGCAGGTGGATATTCACCAACCTCTTTCCCTAACTTGAACTGTGGTGTTAGTACAACTATCTGCAATGGTTTCCAAGTAACAGGTTTCCCAGCTGGCGTTGTAAACCGTTCAACAGCAACAGCACAAGGCCGTGGTTCATGGCAATCATTAACAAACCAACAACTCTCACAAGCTGCTGAATGTAACGTAGCTGGTCAAGTTGTTATTAACCCTGTAACACGTCTCGCAAAAATCACTGTTGAGGTTTACTATACAGCTAACAGCGCTGAAGCAACAAACTACCTCACAATTTATATGTTGCAAGACAGTATCTGGGGTTCACAATCAGGCGGCAGCTCAAACCCAGAACAATATGTTAACGGTCAATACTGCCACATGCACATCCTCCGCGATGCTATCACAGCAGACTGGGGAGATGAAATCGCTCCAACAACAGCAGGTACTTTAATCACAAAAGAATACGTTTACGAAATCCCTACTTCAATCGGTTCACCAAACGGCGTTGAAGTTGACATCGAAAACATCGCTTTCTTAGCATTCGTAGAAGAAAAACAACAAGGCGCAACATACCGTCCTATCCTCAATGTTAACGAATTAACAATGACACAAGGTACAGAAGAACCTATCTATCCAATCATTGCTAACGTAGCAGCAGCTTCAGGTATCTCATGTTCAACAACAAGAACTTTAAAACTCGACCTCGTTAATGGCGGTTTAGATGAATTGACATCTCTTAAATATCAAGTTAAAGTTGGTGACAACGAACCAATCGACTTCACATGGGAAGGCAGCATCGCTTCATACCAAAGCTCATCAATCGAAATCGATGTTGAAATGCCATTCGGTACACAAACAGTAGAAGTTTCAATCGTTGAAGCTAACGGCACAGCATACGAATTCACAAAGACTGGCTCTGTTACAACAGACGAATGGGCAACAGTTGAAGTAGAAGGTGAAACAGAAGAACTCACAATCGACATCATGCAAGATAAATATGGTAACCAAATCACATGGGAACTCCTCGCTTCAGATATGACAGTTATCGCATCAGGCGGTCCTTACACAATGTTGGTCGGCGGTTCAAACGCAACACAATTACACATCGAAAAAGCTACAGTTAACAAAGGCGACTGCGTTAAATTCGTTATCAGAGACGCTGTTGGTAATGGTATCTGCTGCAGCTTCGGTGAAGGTTACTACCAAATCAAAGACAGCAAAGGCAACATCGTAGTTGATGGCGACGGCGACTTCGGTTCAGAAGCTTCAGCATTATTGTCAATCGGTGCTGGTGAAGCTGTTGAAGAAATCGAAACAGTTGAATCTGTAAATATCTTCCCTAACCCTGTAAAAGACGTTCTTACAGTTAAAGGTGAAAATATGAAACAAGTTGTTATCTACAACGCTTTAGGTCAAGTTGTTGAAACAATCAACACAAACGACAGCGAAGTTAAAGTTAACGTAAGTGCATTCAATAACGGTATGTACTTCATCAACGTTATCGACAATAACGGCGAAATGACAACTTCAAAAGTATCAGTTTTACATTGATATTTCCATAAATAAATAATGAGACGTTGCTTGATTGCAGCGTCTCATTTTTTTATCATGACAAAATTAAACCAAATGAAAAGAATCTTTTTACTTTCCTTCGCTTTGATATTTTGTTCTATGCAAGTAGATGCACAGCAATATGTATCAACAGAAGCTGCAAATAGAAACTTGCTTATCGAAGAATTTACAGGAAGAAACTGTCCTAACTGCCCTGCAGGTCATATCATCTCTACACGCATAACACACGACAATCCTGGAAGAGCGTGGAGCATTGGAATTCACTCAGGTTATTTCGCAGTGACAACATATCCTAACTTCAATACAGATATCAGCGCTATTTTCACAGATCCTTACGATGACGTACAAGGTGGTCTCGGTTATCCTGCAGCTGTGTTGAACCGTTCAACAGAAGAGGCAATTGGTAGAGGCTACTGGGAAGCAGCAGCTGCGGAACAACTTCAAATCGCTGCCGAATGTAACGTGGGCGGTCATGTCACTATCGACCCTATCGCTCGCAAGGCTTATATTACAGCAGAGGTATATTATACAGCAAACAGCGCTGAAGCAACAAACTATCTCACTATCGTCATGGTTCAAGATAGCATCGCTGGTCAACAGGCTTACGGCCATACAAATCCAGCTCAGGATTTGGGCGACGACTTGTACTGCCACATGCACGTGCTCCGCGATGTGGTCACTTCTTCATGGGGTGATGAAATTGCTCCAACAACACAGGGCTCTTTGATAACAAAGACTTACGAATATGCAATTCCTGAAATAATCGGCGACCCTAATGGCGTGACTGTAGATTTGGATAATATCTACTTCATCGCCTTCGTGACAGAGAAATATCAAGGTATGCCAACACGTCCTATCTTGAATGTTAATAAATTATCACAAGAACAATCAACAGGATTGGCTGTTTCTCCTTATATCGCTGACCTTAACATGGAAGAAGGTGTGTTCTGTTCAGAAGAAAGAACATTCAAGACCTATGTGAAAAACGTTGGCTCTGAAACTCTCACTTCTTTGAAGTTTGAAGTTGAAACAGCTGATGGTAATGTCGTTGAACATTCATGGGAAGGAAGCATTGCTCCTGACGCAACAGAACGCATCGACATCACTTTGGATATTCCTTTCGGCAATAATGAAATGAACTTCAATATTGTTGAAGCTAACGGTCAAACTCACGAATATTCTAAATCAGTGATGGCTCTCTGTGATGAATGGGATGAATATGATACAGGTTGTGTTGAAGAAATTCCATTGACAATAGAAATCATGCAAGACAAATACGGCAACCACACAACATGGGAGTTCTTGGCATCTGATAATACAGTCTTGCTTTCAGGCGGTCCTTATAGCTATTTGCCAAATGCTAATTCAGAATTACATACTTATAACGTTAATGTAAGTGCTGATTGTTATAAATTCGTTATCTATGACAGCTATGGCAACGGCATCTGCTGCGGCGAAGATGGCGACGGATATTACAGAATACTTTCTGAAAATGGCGATGTTATTGTCGATGGAAACGGTGAATTTACTGACATGGCTTACAATATCGTTTCAATTAAGACTTCAGGATCAGTTAATGATGTGTTAGCATCTGTATATAACATCTATCCTAATCCTGCAAAAGATGTTCTGACAATTAAAGGCGATAATATGAATCAGATTAAGGTTTATAATGCTTTAGGTCAGATAGTTAAAAATATCGATTGCAATACAAATGAATATGAACTTAATGTCAATGATATGAACAACGGAATCTATTTCATCAATATCACTAACGTTAATGGTGAAATGACAACAAGCAAGGTTTCAGTTCAACATTGATAAATGGCTAAAGTCAAATGACAAAAGTCTAAAGATAAAAGGCTAAAGGGGTGAAAATTCCTTTAGCCTTTTTTATTTCTCAGTTCCCTCAATTCCCTTTCAATTCTGTCAAGTTGTTTCTTGATATCGTCGTTATTATCTTCGGCCATGGCATCGACGAAGACAGAGTTGATGAACGACAAACCGATGATGCCACCTCCGCATAACAAAAGACAGAAATATAAGCGGGTTATTTTGCCGATGAATGGCGATGTAGCTGCGGCTATCGTATCAGGAATCTCATACCAACCTTCTATTGTGAAGATGCGAAATACTGTGTAGATAGATTGGAGTGGAGTGGAGAAGAACTCTGGCGCTACGTTTTTATATAAGCAGCAGTTTATCAAGCCAGAGATTATGATGATAATTATGAATGCTATCAAAATGGCCCTCGATTGTTTCAAGGCACGTACAAATCCCTTTGTGATCTGACTGAAATTAGGGAAGAACTTGAATACTCTGAAAATACGGAATATCCTTAAAAGACGTAATGCGAGTATAACTGAGAGGTTTGATAAAGAGCTCTCGATGAATAATGTTGTTATAGAAGGAACGGATAATATTATTATGAAAAAGTCGAATCTGTCCCAGCCGTTGTTCCAAAATGTTTTAAAACCAAATTCCCTGATTTTCACAATCATTTCTATCACAAAAAAGATAGTGATAAGAATGTCAATATGAAAAAGCAAATAATTATTTATACCGGATTCTGTCAGGAATATTATTAATGTATTGATGACAATTATTGATAGAATGACACTTTCATTAAGGAATATCTTCTTGAATTTTGATAGCATAATGCATGAGATTTAGTAAAGGCAAAGTTAATAAAAAAGGTTTAACGTCATTATAACATTAAACCTTATTTATTGTATTGAGACGCAGCAATTACATATTGTTTGATTTTATATGTGTAATTGATACGTCTCTACAAATTTTCTACTATCAATTTTATAGGAATGCTGCCATTTGTTCTTGTAATTTCTTTGCTTCTTCTGCTGCTTTTTCAGCGAAGTCTTTTTCTTTAGAAGCGTAGATGATACCTCTTGATGAGTTGACCAACAAACCGCATTCTTTGTTAAGACCGAATTTTGCTACTGCTGCCAAGTCGCCGCCTTGTGCTCCAACGCCAGGAACCAAGAAGAAGTGATTTGGTAACATTTGTCTGATTTCGCCTAATTCTTCAGGATGTGTAGCGCCAACAACGTACATCATTTTATTGTCGTCAGCCCAAGTGCTTGACTTAGCGAGAACTTCCTTGTAAAGTTCATGACCTTCAATGTTGAGGTATTGGAAATCTTTTGAGCCTTTGTTTGAGGTAAGAGCTAATAAGATAACCCATTTGTCTTCAAAACCTAAGAATGGTTCAACTGAATCTAATCCCATATAAGGAGCTACTGTGATAGCGTCGCTGCTCATTGTTTCGAAGAATGCTCTTGCGTAGTTGGCTGATGTGTTGCCGATGTCGCCTCTCTTAGCGTCAGCGATGACGAAAATCTCTGGATAGTTAGACTTGATATATTTTATTGTCTTGTCTAATGTTTCCCAGCCTTTAGCGCCGTAAACTTCGTAGAATGCTGTGTTAGGTTTGTAAGCTACAGTATATTGTGCTGTTGCATCGATGATTTGTTTGTTGAATTCGAAGACAGGGTCTTCACATTCTAAAAGATGTTGAGGAATCTTGTTGATGTCGGTGTCTAAACCAACGCAAAGGAATGATTTCTTTGCAAATATCTGTTCTACTAATTGTTGTTTGTTCATGATGTTATATTTTAGTTTAAAGTTTAAGGTTTAAAGTTTAAAGTAGTTTTAAAGTTGATAGTTCATAGTTATTATGTTTATAAAATTCAACCTTAAACCTTAAGCTTTAAACATTAAACAAATTTAATTTTAACTTATGTTTTCAATTATATATTTTCTTTAAGTCGTTCAGCGTTTTCTGCCATCTGGAGTTTTTCTATTATCTCGTTGATGTCGCCATCGATGATTGCCTGCAAGTTATAAATTGTCAAGTTGATACGATGGTCAGTGACGCGTCCTTGAGGATAGTTGTATGTTCTGATCTTTGCTGAGCGGTCGCCTGTTGACACCATTGTCTTTCTTTGTGAGGCGATGCTTTCAAGATATTTGTTGTATTCTCTTTCGTAGAGACGTGTTCTCAAAACCTTCATCGCTGTTGCGAGATTCTTGATTTGAGATTTCTCGTCTTGGCAAGAAACGACGATACCGCTAGGGATGTGTGTCAATCGAACTGCAGAATATGTTGTGTTAACAGACTGACCTCCTGGGCCTGAAGCGCAGAATGTCTCTTTGCGGATATCTTTTTCGTTGAGTTCAACGTCGAATTCTTCTGCTTCTGGGAGAACAACGACTGATGCTGCTGATGTATGGATTCTGCCTTGAGTCTCAGTCTTAGGAACACGTTGTACGCGGTGAACGCCTGACTCGAATTTAAGAAGTCCGTAAGCGCCGTCGCCTATAACATTGAAAACTATTTCCTTGAAACCGCCAGCTGTGCCTTCGTTGAGTTCCACTACTTCAATCTTCCAGCCTTTTGTCTCGCAGTATCTGATATACATTCTGTAAAGGTCGCCAGCGAAGATTGAAGCTTCGTCGCCGCCGCTACCAGCACGTATTTCCATTACAGCATTCTTGTCATCTGTTGGGTCTTTAGGGATAAGCATCACGCGGATTTCTTCTTCAATTGTATCGCGTCTTTGTTCTGCCTCTGCAAGTTCTTCCTGAGCCATCTCGCGCATATCATCGTCTTTCTCGTTCTTCAAGATTTCTTTTGCTTCTTCAATGTTAGCCAAGAGATTCTTGTATTCCTTGAAAGCAACGACGATAGGTTCCAACTCTTTGTAATCCTTGTTGACTTTGACGAAGCGTTTCATGTCGCCAATAATCTCAGGGTCGTTGAGTTGTTCACCTAATGTTTCCCATTTGGTTTTTATATCTTCTAACTTATCAATGATTTCCATCTTTGGTAGGTTAATTTTTTATTAATATTCGAATGTTCCGAATTCGCTCTTGATTGTGAGTTGTTTCTTTTCTGATGCTTCAACATGACCTACGATTTGAGCTTCGATATTGAATTCTTTAGCTATTTGAATCATTTCTTCAGCTGCTTTTTCGTTGGTGTAAATTTCGAGACGGTGTCCCATGTTGAATACCTTGTACATTTCTTTCCAATCTGTTCCTGATGATTCTTGAATCATTCTGAAGAGTGGAGGAAGCTTGAACATATTGTCTTTCACGATATGGAGACTGTTAGTGAAGTGGAGCACTTTTGTCTGTGCACCGCCGCTGCAGTGGATGATACCGTTGATTTGTTTTCTGAAGTTGTTCAAGATTGGAACCATCAATGGGAGATAAGTACGGGTAGGAGAGAGGATGAGTTTGCCTACATCGACGCCTTCTATCTCTGTTGGTTCTGTTAATGTATGAGGACCTGAATAGATTAAGTCTTCAGGAATTGAATGGTCGAAGCTTTCTTCGTATTTCTCTGCTAAGTAATGACCTAACACATCGTGACGTGCAGAGGTGAGGCCGTTGCTGCCCATACCGCCGTTGTAGCTTGTCTCGTATGTAGCTTGTCCTGATGAAGCGAAACCTACGATGACATCACCAGCTTGGATGTTGTTTTCAACAACTTCGTCTCTTCTCATACGAGCTGTCACTGTGCTGTCGACGATAACTGTACGTACCAAGTCGCCTACGTCAGCTGTCTCGCCGCCTGTGAGGTAGATGCCGCAGCCGAGTGAACGTAATTTAGCGAGGAATTCTTCTGTGCCGTTGATGATAGCTGAAATTACTTCGCCAGGGATGAGGTTCTTGTTACGTCCAATTGTTGATGAAAGAAGCATTTTATCTGTTGCGCCTATACATAAAAGGTCATCTGTGTTCATGACGATAGCATCTTGTGCAATGCCTGACCATACAGAGAGGTCGCCTGTTTCTTTCCAATAGAGATAAGCTAAAGATGACTTAGTGCCTGCGCCGTCGGCATGCATGATGTTACAGAATTCATCATCACCACCCATGACGTCAGGTATGATTTTACAGAATGCATTAGGATACAATCCTTTGTCTAAATTCTTTATTGCATTGTGAATGTCTTCTTTCTCTGCAGAGACACCACGAAGTTGATAACGCTTTTCTACTGACATAGCTTTTATTTGTTAAAGATGAGTTTCATTGACTCTGTGTCGAAGGTGAACTCTCCGAATTCTTTGAGTGTCTTTTCTCCGATGAGCCAATCTGTTCTCAAATTGTTATATACTCTTACTTTTACATTTTTCACTGAACGGTTTGCAATCCACATCTCTTTGATGATGAACTCTGCACGGTCGGCAACAGCGCCAATGGTGATGATTCTCTCAATGTTTTCGCCTATGAAGTCGTCTTTAGTGATGACACCATCGTTTAACAGTTTCATGACTTTCTTCTGTGATACGCCAAATTCGAAGTCTTTGTCGTATGTCACGTGTTCTGTATAAGCGTTGATTGTGGTCTTGAATGAGATATATCCTTGTTTATCTACAGCGAATGCCACTTTGTTGTCGTCAGGTCTCATATTGACGTTAGCCATCTGTTCGTCGCTGATGTTTTCTCTAGGAATATAGTCTTTGCTTATGACTCTGAATTCAGATCTACGGTTCAGCTGGTGAGCATATTCTTTCAACTCATCGTTAGCCAGACTTTTGATATAATCTTCAGTGAGTGTTGTTCCAGCTTTGAAAACAAAACCGTTGAATGTGTAGTCTTTTTGTAATGTTCTTGGAACACGTTCACCGTAACCTTTGGCTGTCAATCTGAATGGGTCGATACCTCTGATGACGAGATAGTCGCATACTGACTGAGCACGTTTTTGTGATAAGATATCGTTCTTTTCGTGTGTGTCGCGGTTGTCGGTATGTGAACCCAATTCGATAGCGATATTAGGGTTGACTTGTAACAATTCGATGAGGCCTCTGAGTGAGTCTTCAAATTGTGGTCTCAATTCCCATTTTGACAATTCGTACAAGATGTCAGGCAATACGATTGGCATATCTGGAATAACGCCTATCTCATAGTCTTCGTTGAAGTCTCTGCTGAATTCAAGTCCTACAGTGCTGATGGTATCAGTGAAACTGAAGAAGTTTTTCTTTTCTATGGATAAGATGTATGTTGTGTTAAGTTTTACTTGTGAATTGGTGAACAAGAAGTTACCCTTTTCGCCGCTGTTTGTAGTGTAGTTAGAGCCATCGGAACCGCTTAGGGTGACAGTAGCGCCTTCTACAAACTGCAAACTGTTTTGGTTTTTGATGGTTCCGCTTATTGTGAATAAGACAGGAGGTTCGATGAAATAATAGATGTCGTCATCGAGTCCGTTTTTCACGTCTCTGTTGCTGATGAAGAATCCTCTTTCTTCTGATGGATGGAAAGTGATTCCGTAATCGTTGCCTATAGAGTTGATAGGAGATTTAAGGTTGACAGGTTCTGTCCATTCTCCTAATGAGTCTAATGTCGTGACATAGATGTCGAGACCGCCCATGCCGCCGTGGCCGTTAGAAGCGAAATAGAGAGTGCTGTCGTTTCTCATATAAGGATAGAGCTCGTCGCCTTCAGTGTTGATGATGGCGCCTAAGTTTCTTGGGCGACCGAATTTCTCTGAGGTGCTTTCTCTTTCTGATATCCAGAGGTCTTTGCCTCCCATGCCTGTTCTGCGTTCAGAAGCGAAGAACAATTTCAATTCATCGCTTGAAAGGGTAGGGTGTCCAACGACGTCAAGACTGTCTATTGTTGTAATTTCTACTGTGACAGGGTCACTCCATGAGCCTCCGGAGCGTGATGACTTCATTATCTGACAACCTGATTCTCTTTTCTTATGGTTAGGACAACGTGTGAAATATAATGTCGAGAAGTTTCTGTTCATGAAAGGAGTTCCTTCGCTGCCTTCTGAATTGATAACATCTTCATCAGCTAAGGTAGGTGTTTCCCATTCGCCTTGCTTGTTCATTCTTGCAATATAAAAGTCTGGGAAGTTCTGTCCTGTGATAGCGTCTTTTTCTTTAGAGACGCCGTCTTCTCTTGCTGAAGAGAAGATGATTTCGTTGTAATTGTTTGAAATCCATGAAACACCGAATTCAGCTGCTCTGGAGTTGATTTTTTTCAAACGTGTCACCTCATATTTTGAAGGGAATTCAATCCATTCCTGAATATATTGCATATCTTCCAATGCTGCGAAACCACGAGGGTCGTCTGGAACTAATTCGTTGTAGATGGCGTAATATTCAGCAGCCAATTCATATTTCTGGTTTCTCTTCAATACGTCGGCGTAGTTGAGATAAACTATAGGATTCTCTTTGGGAAATTCTGTGCGGAGCAATCTCTTGTATTGTGACTCAGCCAATTTAGGAGCTTCTGTGAGTCGGTAGCATTCGGCAAGTTGGTGAGTGATATGAACTCGTTCTTCCTCGTATTTTTTCTTGCCTGTCTTTTTGTATGCTTTTTTATATCTTTCTATAGCAACATTATATTGTTTACGTTCGAAAGCTATGTCGGCAGATTTGCTTGGGTTGCGTTTCTGAGCATTAGCAGGAGCTATGCCTAAAATAATGACTATGAGTATGAGAAATAATTTCTTTAACATATAAAAACCTTTTATAAGGTGTAACGTAATTAATGTTACAAAATTATAAAAAAAAACACTATTGTCGAAAGACAAACGACAAAAGATGAAAGATTTTTTTAGAGGGAGTTATAAGTTAAAAACTCAGAAATTAAGAAATTCAAAATCTCAGAAATTTTTGAGATTCTGAGGTTCTGTGATTCTGAGTTTTTATAAAAAAAAGAGCCCCTGAAAATCAGGAGCTCTTTTAAACTTTAGCCTTTAGACTTTAGTCTTTAGCCTATTTTATTATTTCTTTGTATTAGCTGCTTCTAATTGTGCATCGTATTCTTTACCTTTGAAAAGTCTGTATGCCAAAGGTGAAGCGATGAACATTGATGAGAATGTACCAGCGATCATACCAACTAACAATGCGAATACGAAACCGCGGATTGTTTCACCACCGAAGATGAAGATTGCTAACAATACGACGATTGTTGTACCTGATGTGTTGATAGAACGTAATAATGTGCTGTTGTTTGCGCTATTGAAGAGTTCTCTCCAAGCTTTCTTAGGGAATAATGTAACGTTTTCACGTACACGGTCGAAGATAACCACTGTGTTGTTGATTGAGTAACCGATGATTGTCAAAACAGCAGCGATGAATGATTGGTTAACTTCCATTGTGAATGGTAATACATTGTTGAACAATGAGTACATACCGATAACGATCAATGTGTCGTGAGCCAAACAAACGATGCTTGACAAACCATATTGCCATCTTCTGAAACGGATAGCGATGTAAACGAACATAACAACGAGTGAGATGATAACAGCAACGAAAGCTTTACGTGTAACGTCGTCAGCAACTGTAGCACCAACTTTTTGTGAGCTTAAGATACCGAGTAATACGTTGCTCTTGTCTGAGTCTGTTGTGAATTCTTCGTATGTCATATTTGTTTCGTACAAACCTTTAAGTGCGTTGTAGATAAGACCTTGGATTTCTGCGTCAACGTCTTGTGCGTTGTCGTTGATCTTATAGTCTGTTGTTATCTTAACTTGGCGGCTTGGACCGTATGTCTTAACTTCAGGAACGCTTTCGAATTCTTTAACGTTAGCTAAAGCGCTGCGTACTTCGTTAACTGTAACGTCTTTGTCGAAGCGGACAACATAGTTACGTCCACCTTTGAAGTCAATACCGAGGTTTAATCCGCGAACTGCTAATGAACCAACGCTGATAGCGATGAAGATACCTGCGATGATAGCTGCTCTCTTACCGAAACCGATGAAGTCGAATGCAGTGTTCTTCATGAAGTTGCGTGTAGCGTTATTTGAGAAGTTGATGTTCTTGTCTTTCTTCAACCATCCTTCAAATACTAAACGTGAGATGAAGATTGATGTGAACAATGATGTAGCGATACCAATCATCAATGTTGTTGCGAAACCTTGAACAGGACCTGTACCGAATTCGAACAATACGAATGCTGTCAAGAATGTAGTGATGTTACCGTCGAGGATAGCTGAGTAAGCTGCTTTATAACCGTCAGCGATAGCTGTTCTTATGCCTTTACCTGCGCGTAATTCTTCTTTAATACGTTCGAAGATAATAACGTTAGAGTCAACTGCCATACCGAGTGTCAAAACGATACCAGCGAGACCAGGCAATGTCAAAACTGTTCCGAATGATGCTAATACACCAAACATGAAGAAGATGTTAACAACCAAAGCGATGTCTGATGCGAAACCAGCTTTGTTGTAGAAGAACATCATATAAATAAGAACGAGGATGAAAGCGATGATGAGTGACCAGAGACCTGATTGGATAGCTTCTTGACCCAATGATGGACCAACAACGTTTTCTTCAAGGATTCTAGCTGGAGCTGGTAATTTACCTGCTTTCAAGATGTTAGCTAAGTCTTGTGCTTCTTCAACGCTCATGTCACCGCCAGAGATTGATGAACGGCCACTTGGGATTTCATCATTAACAACTGGGTATGAGTATACGTAGTTGTCGAGAACGATAGCAACTTGTCTGCCGATGTTTTCACCTGTTAAGCGTTTCCATGCTTTAGCGCCTTCGCTGTTCATTTGGATTGTAACTTCAACGCGACCGTTTTGGTCGTAGTCTTGACGAGCGTCAACGATAACTTCACCGCCGAGAGCAGCTTTGTTGTCGCGTGATGTTTTCAATGCAACGAGGTCGATATATTCAACGCCATCACCCATTGTGTTAGGTTTTACGCACCATGCGAATCTAACGTTGCGTGGGAATACGTTTTTAACTTGCTTGAGCATTCTGTTGATGTTAGCTGTGTCTTTTACTAAAGCCATACCAACGCGTGCTGTTTGTGCAGGATATGTTTGACCTACTTCGTTTTGATAGTAAGAAGGTGTTAAATAGTTGTAGATTGGGAAGTTAGCTCTCATTTCTTTTAAAGCTTCTTCTTGAGCTTTCAAAGTGTCGTTTGCTAAAAGAGCTGGTTCATCTTCATTATTTTCTTCTTTAACTTCTTCTGTTAAAGCTTCGTTAGCTTTGTTGATTTCAGCAAGACGTCTGTTAGCTTCATCGAAATATTCGTAAAGTTCTGTGAAGTTGTATGTTTCCCAGAATTCGAGTTGAGCTGTACCTTGTAAGAGTTTGCGAACACGTTTAGGATCTTTGATACCTGGAAGTTCAACAAGGATACGTCCTGAGTTTTCTAATTTTTGGATGTTTGGTTGAGCAACGCCGAAACGGTCGATACGAGTTCTTAAGATTTGGTAAGAACGGTCGATAGCGCTGTTTGTTTCTTCTTTGATAACGCTCAATACTTCTTCATTTGTTGAATTGACTGTTATGCCTTTGTCTTTGAATTCGAACAAGAAGATAGGAGCTAATTTTGCATTAGGATCTAATTGTTGGAAAGCATCACCGAACAAGTCAACATAATCTCTTTGGCTGTTGAGGTGTTGTTCGTTAGCCATTTGGATAGCTTGAACGAAAACTGGGTCTGTGCTGTGACCTGAGAGAACATTGATGATGTCTGGAACAGAAACTTCCATCATAACGTTCATACCGCCTTTAAGGTCGAGACCTAAGTTGATTTCCATTTCTTTTGCTTGACGATAAGTTTGTCCTAATGGATAAACTTTAACTGTGCTCATTGAGTCTAAGTAGTAAGTTTCTCTAGCACTTTGAATTGAATCTAAATAGTAATCGTAAGCATTTTGATTACCTTGGGCAAGGACTTCTGCCATTTTAACTGCCTCTGCACTTGTAGCATATTCAGCTGCTTTTTTCTCAACGTTTCTTGTCACGAATGAAAATGACAATTGATACAAAGAAAATACAGCTAAAACAATAGCTAAAAGTTTGATAACTCCTTTGTTTTGCATTGTAAATCTATTTTTTATAATTATTAATTTCGTTAAAATCCAATTTTTGGGGTGCAAAAATACGATTTTTTTATTTCAGATACAAGTAATTTTTAAATAACTTTGAACAATATTTTAAATCCAAATTTAATACCTCAGCCACTTCCAGATTTCTTTCCAGCTTGGTTTCTTGCCGTACATCAAAATGCCTGTTCTGTATATCTTGGAAGCAAGCCATGTAAATGCAACGAATGTGCTTATCAATATCAGTAATGAAAGTCCGACTTGCCAATATGGAACGCCGAATGGTATTCTTATCATCATTGTGACTGGTGATGTGAATGGAATCATTGATAACCAGATTCCTAGACTGCTGTCTGGATTGTTCATTAATGTAGTAGTGCTTATGAATGCAATAATCAATGGCAATGAAACAATTGTTACAAACTGCTGACTGTCTGTTTCATTGTCAACCATGGCTCCTATAGCTGCAAATAGTGCTGCATAAAGTAAATAACCGAAAACAAAATAAAACAGGAATCCGATTAATATTGCTTTGAAATTGATAGAGTTTACCATGTTGACAGCTTCAAGCATAACGGTTTGTACGTTACTTGTTTCGCTTATTTGGCTTATTTGTTCTGTCATTACAGTGCCTGATGGAGATAGTATTTCAGGTCCTAAGATAATTCCATTTGCTATAAAATATATCGCTGTGGTCAATATAATCCATATTGTGATTTGTGTAAGTACTACTAATGCAATGCCTAATATCTTGCCCATCATCAATTCAAATGGTTTGACAGAACTTATGATGACTTCAATTATTCTGTTCGTTTTTTCTTCAATGACGCCACGCATTACCTGACTGCTGAAAATAAATATTACAAGATAAATTATTATTGCGAGGCAGAATCCTATTATTAGTTCTATTTCAGCATAACTTGTTTTTTCTTCTGTCTCAGAATCCATCCTGATTGTAGCAACGTTGATGTTTGTCTGGACAGACTTGACTATTTTAGGGTCTATGCCTGATGCAAGCAGCTTCTTATGTTCAACTTCTTGTTTCATCGTGTTTCTGATGTGGCTGCTTAATGTCATCGGTATCTGCTTGTTGCTGTATAACTTGGCGTTTACAGGTACATTTAACGATGTCATCGGGATATATAAAACTGCATCATAAATTCCGTCAAAGACTAATTTCTTCAAACTGTCAATGTCTTCGTTCTCATCGTAATAAACGAATGTGTTTACATCGGTGGTCTCAAATTTACCCTTAAACCATGCTGTCTCATCTAAAACGGCGATGGCCTTCTTGCTTTCCATCTTGTCAGAATTTATCATAAGTAGGGAAGGGGCAATCATCAAAACTGCGAAAAATAGTGGACCTAAAAGTGTTAATATAATAAAACTGCGTTTCTTGACACGAGTAAGATATTCTCTCTTTAATATTATACTTAAATTATTCATGCTATTTCTTTTAGTCGATAGACAACAGTCAACAGACATTGTCCAATTTCTATTAATAAACTTTAATCTTTAAACTTTTCAACTACTATTAACTATGAACTATAAACTATTAACTCTATTTATGAAAATATCGTTCATTGAAGGAAGCAGCTCTCTGTATGAGATAATAGTTCCTTTTTCTGATAGATAATTGATCAAAATGTTAGGATTTGTGTCTTTGTTAGCACTTATGACTAATGTGGTTTCGCCGTTGGAATCAGTCACTTCTGAAATTAAAGAGAAGTTTTCCGGCAATACATACTCTCCTGAATTTCTGAGTTCCTGAGTTCCTGAATTCCTTAATTTAACTTCAAACTTATTGTCTTTGTGATCTTGTTTTATCTGATAGACGCTGCCTTCTAGGATTTTCTTACCTTTATTAATAAGCATGATGTTGTCGCATAATTCTTCGACAGATGCCATATTGTGTGTGGAGAAAATTATAGTGGCGCCTTTGTCGCGAAGTTCTAATATTTCTTTTTTAAGGAGATTGACGTTGATAGGATCGAAGCCTGAGAATGGCTCATCGAATATAAGTAATTGAGGATTGTGGATTACAGTTACGATAAACTGTATTTTTTGCTGCATGCCTTTGCTTAATTCCTCAACTTTTCTGTCCCACCAGTTTAAAATGCCGAATTTGTTGAACCATGATTTAAGTCTTCTTTCAGCATCTTTCTGGCTGACGCCTTTAAGTTGTGCGAGATATATTGCCTGTTCGCCGACTTTCATGCTTTTGTACAAGCCTCTTTCTTCTGGGAGATATCCTATTTGTGTGATGTGGTTTCTGTTTAATTTTTCTCCGTTAAAAAAGATAGAACCTTCATCAGGCGCGGTGATTTGGTTGAGCATTCTTATCAATGTCGTTTTTCCTGCGCCATTGGGTCCGAGAAGTCCGTATATGCTTTGTCTAGGAACAGTAATGCTTATGTTGTCTAATGCTTTGTAATTGCCATAAGTCTTACTGACGTTTTTAATCTCAATTAAATTGTTCATAGTCGGTTTTGATTTATAGTTATGTGGAAAAGTTATAAGGTTTAAAGTGAGTGCTATTTGAACAACTTTAAATGCTACACTTTAAACCTTAAACTTTATTATTAGCTGAAGAACTTTTTAAATTTCTTAAACGGACTCTTGTCGTTGTCTGAAGCAGGATCCATGTTTTCGCTTTCTAGGAGGGACTTCATTATTTTCTCTTCTTCTTTGTTGAGTTTCTTTGGTGTCCATACTGTCACATTAACAAGAAGGTCACCTTTGCCGTATCCGTTTAATTCAGGGAGGCCTTTGCCTCTTAACTTGATGACTTCGCCGCTTTGTGTTCCAGCAGGAATCTTGACTTCAGTCTTGCCATTTATTATAGGAACTTCTACAGTTGTTCCAAGAGCTGCTTGAGGGAAGCTGATGAACAAGTTGTAGATGAGGTTTTCGCCGTCGCGTTCGAGTTCTTTGTCTTTTTCTTCTTCGATGAGAATGATGAGGTCGCCGGCTATGCCGTTACGTGCTCCTGCGTTGCCTTTGCCTCTTACCGAAAGTTGCATTCCTTCAGCTACGCCGGCAGGAATGTTAAGCTCGATTATTTCCTCACTTTTAACGATGCCGTTGCCTTGACATTCTGGACATTTGTTCTTTATGATTTTTCCTTCGCCACCGCAGTTAGGACATGTTGATACAGTCTGCATCTGACCGAAGATTGAATTTTGAATCTTAACGGTCTGACCTCTACCATTACATGTAGGGCATGTTTCAAAACTATTGTCTTGTGCGCCGCTGCCACCGCAGTGTTGGCAAGGAACGTATTTGTTTACTTTTACTTTTTTCTTTACGCCTTCGTTAATCTCGCTGAGGTTGAGTTTTACGCGGAGACGAAGGTTGCTGCCTCTGTTGACATGACGTTGTGCTTGACGTCCGCCACCGCCAAAACCGCCGAAACCAAATCCGCCACCACCGAATAAGTCACCAAAAATGTCGCCGAAATGACTGAAGATATCATCCATTCCGCTAAATCCTTGTTGTCCGTGCAATCCAGCGTGACCGAATTGGTCGTAACGAGAACGCTTGTCAGGATTGCTTAAGACTTCGTAAGCTTCAGCAGCTTCCTTGAATTTCTCTTCTGCGTCTTTGTTGTCTGGATTTTTGTCAGGATGGTATTTTATAGCCATCTTGCGATAGGCTTTCTTTATTTCTTCGCTTGTCGCATTTTTAGGTACTTCAAGTACTTCGTAGTAATCCCTTTTCTCCATTGTTTTTTGTTTTATAATCAACCACCAACAACTACGCGTGCGTAGCGAATGACTTTGCCGTTGAGTTTATAACCTTTTTGAATTACGTCTAAGACTTTTCCTTTCTGTGATTCGTCTGTGACAGGAATATTTGTAAGAGCTTCGTGCTCGTCAGTGTTGAACATTGTGTCTTTTGCATTGATTTCTTCAAGACCCTTTTGCTCTAAAGTGCGTTTGAACTTGTTGTATATCAACAACACGCCTTCATAATTGGCGTCGGTTTCTTTATTTTCCATTGTTTGGAGAGCACGTTCAAAGTCATCGAGGATTGGTAATAAATCTACCATGATGCTTTCTGAAGCGGTTTTTGATAACTCTATTTTTTCTTTGGCAGTGCGTTTTCGATAGTTGTCAAATTCGGCATAAAGACGTAGGTATTCGTCATTTAATTTGTCGTATTTTTCATTCAACTCTTCGACTTGCTTATCGTTTTTATTTTTCTTGCTTTTCTTGCCTTTTGAATCTTCATGAATTTCATTTTTGTTAACATCTTCATTTTCATTGATGTTAACTTTACCTTCTTCCATTTTTTCTTCCATGATATATATAATTTATTTTATTAACTAAATAGAATTTTGTTCCGGCATAATCAAATTATTTGCCAGTTTTTAATAATGAAAATGTTTGACAAAATGTCATATTGTTAAGTCAACAAGACAACAATACAACAAGTCTTAATGTTGCAAATATCTTGTAGTCTTGTGGTCTTGTAGTCTTGTTGTCTTTTATATTCTCTCAATATCAACACCTAATGCTCTGAGTCTTTCGTCGATGTTTTGGTAGCCTCTGTCAATTTGTTCGATGTTTTCGATAATACTTGTTCCTTTTGCGGATAATGCCGCAATGAGAAGTGCAACGCCAGCTCTGATGTCAGGTGACGCCATTTTGACTGCATGCAGTTGTTGTGTACGGTCTAATCCTATAACTGTTGCTCTGTGCGGGTCACATAAAATTATCTGAGCGCCCATGTCGATAAGTTTGTCGACAAAGAACAAGCGGCTTTCGAACATTTTCTGATGAATAAGGACGGTTCCTTTTGCTTGTGTTGCTACAACCAAAATAATGCTTATCAAGTCAGGGGTAAATCCTGGCCAAGGTGCGTCGGCAATTGTTAAAATGCTTCCGTCCATGAAGTTTTCAACTTCATAATGTTCTTGTGCAGGAATATAAATGTCATCGCCTATGAATTCCATCTTAATTCCTAATCTTTGGAATGTTTCAGGAATCAATCCGAGATCTTTGATGCCGGCATTTTTTATTGTGAGTTCGGATCCTGTCATTGCTGCCATTCCGATGAAGCTGCCAACTTCAATCATGTCTGCGAGCAAACGATGTGTGGTTCCGTTTAATTTGCTTACACCTTTAATAATTAATAAGTTTGAACCAATTCCGCTGATTTGTGCGCCCATTGATACAAGCATGCGACATAATTGGACGATATAAGGTTCGCAGGCTGCATTGAAGATAGTTGTCTCTCCTTGTGCCATAACGGCTGCCATTATGATATTAGCTGTTCCTGTTACAGATGCTTCGTTAAGAAGCATGTATGTACCTTTTAAACCTTCTGATGGAGCTACTGCAATCTGGCATTTGTTTTTTTCTTCAAATGTAGCGCCTAATTTTTGTAATCCTATGATGTGTGTGTCAAGACGACGTCGTCCTATTTTGTCACCTCCTGGTTTAGGTAAGTATCCTTTGCCGAAACGAGCAAGCATCGGGCCTAATATCATGACGCTGCCTCTTAGACGTGTTGCTTTTTCTGTGAACTTTTCTGACTCAAAATATGAGAAGTCGATTTCTTTAGCTTGAAGTTCTACGACATCAGGAGAAATTCTGTTGACATAAACTCCCATGTCGCTGAGTATGTCGATAAGATTGTTGATGTCAGAAATGTCTGGCAAATTGGTAATGGTAACTTTTTCTTCTGTTAAAAGACAAGCACACAAAACTTGCATTGCTTCATTTTTTGCTCCTTGCGGCACAATGCTTCCATGCAATTTATTACCGCCAACAATTTTGAATTTTCCCATGATATTTGTCTATGAGTCAATAAGTCAATATGGTTAAACTTTCAACTTTCAGTTATTTCTTGTTAGGTCTGTTTGGATTCGCTGCTTTTTTTGCAGTTGTCTTTTTGACCTTTTTCTTTTTTGCCATTTGTTGAGGTTGAACTGTAACTACTTTGTTCAATATCTCGTTTGTAGGAGTGAGTTTTGTTTCTGTTGGCAATGTGAATTTCTCATCTGATAATTTGTATAAATCATCAAGGATAAGTAGGTCGTTGACTGTTTCACGATTCCAATTGAGATAGTCTCTTTTCATCTGATTTGCTACAGATAGTAGGAGAGCTTCTCTTTTAGGTCCATCTTCTATTTCTTCGATCTTCTTTATTAATTCTTTTACGTAATATCCGTAATGACCTTGCTTGATGTCACGTTTTTGGTAACCGATATGTTCAGGCTTTGCGACGAAACCTTCTTGTTGAGGAGGATCGAAAGGACCATCAACGTCTAATTTATGTTCAGATATTATATAAAGGTGATCCCATAACTTGTGGATGTAGTCATTGGATTCTTTAACTTGTGGATTCATCTGAGCCATGACACTCACAATGAAATGAGCGGCTTCTGTTCTCTTTTCTCTGTCTTCTATTTCTAAAAGATGTTTGATCATTATCTGAATGTTGCGTCCGTATTCAGAAATTATCAGTTTTTCACGCTCAGTGTTGTATTTTAATCCTTCTTTATCCATTTAGTTTAGTGTTGTAAAATAGAGTAACGTAAAATATGGTTAGATTGTTTTTATTTCAAAATATTCAATTTTGCAAATTTAAGCATTAATTGTTTACTTCCACACTCGTCAAAGATAACAGTCGCTTTTTTATTTGGACCAACACCTTCAACTTTAGCGACGGTGCCTTGACCGAATTTTTGATGCAAAACTCTCATGCCTTCTGCAATGTCGTCGGGTGCAGCTGCAACAAAGTCTGAATCATTGTTCTTGGACGTATTAATATTAATAGGAGTAGCGCTGCTTGCAGATTTGATTGTGGCATCTGAACTTGATTGCGTGGTTCTCTTTTGGAATTCTTTTTTCTCTTGGAAACTTCTTGAGAACGGATTGCTGAAGTTTATTCCTTCATTAAAACTGCTAGTTCCTCTGAAGGATGCTTTCTTGGTTCTTTCAATTAAAGATTCGTCAATTTCTTCTATAAATCGTGAAGGCTCGCTTAAAGTCATGTTGCCCCAACGATAGCGGCTTTCGGCATAACTTAAGACTAATTTTTTCTCTGCGCGAGTCAATGCTACGTAGAACAAACGGCGTTCTTCTTCTAATTCTTCGCGTGTGCTGAGCGATTGTATTCCAGGGAAGAGGTTTTCTTCAAGTCCAACAATGTAAACGTATGGAAATTCCAGACCTTTTGCACTATGTATTGTCATTAAAGTGACGTAATCGGCATTTTCGTCATCTTTTTTGTCCTGGTCGCTCAAAAGAGCTACGTCTTCCATGAATTTGTTAAGAGTGACTTCGTTTTGCTCACCTGTGACTTCGTCAACTTGTTTGTCTGAAAATTCCATGATGGCATTAAGGAGTTCCTCAATATTGTCAACACGTGCTGCGCCTTCTGGTGTATCGTCTTCTTTTAAATCCTTGATTATGCCAACGGTGTTGCAGATGTGTTTTGCTAACTCTATCGCATTTTGTTTGTCTAAAAGAGTTTGAAAACTTTTAATCATCGTCGCAAAATTACGCAACTTATTTGCGGTTCCGCTATTAAAATCTTGTGGCATCGGCTCATTCTCGTTGGCGATAACGTCCCATATTCCTTTGTTTCGTTCATCGGCAACAACCATCAAGCGTTCAATTGTTGTTTTGCCTATTCCTCTTGCAGGATAATTTATGATACGAAGTAACGCCTGTTCGTCATGCGGATTTATGACGACGCGGAAATAGGCGAGGAGGTCCTTAACTTCTTTTCTGTCGTAGAATGAAAGACCACCATATATTTTATAAGGTATATTTTTCTTGCGTAATGCTTCTTCTAAAGAACGTGACTGTGAGTTGGTTCTGTATAAAATGGCAAAATCTTTATTGTTGAGTTGTTGCGACATCTTGTATCCAAAGATAGAGTTGGCAACTAATATTCCTTCTTCTCCGTCTGATGTTGCACGAAGAACAGTAATTAAATCGCCTTCTTCATTGTCGGACCATACTTTTTTCTTGATTTGGTCTTTGTTATGGTCGATAACGCTGTTCGCTGCGTTAACGATTGTCTTTGTTGAGCGATAATTCTGTTCGAGACGAATTAGCTTTTGTCCCGGATAGTCGGTTTTGAAATTGAGAATGTTTTGGATATTAGCACCGCGGAAACCGTAGATACTTTGTGCATCGTCGCCAACTACGCATATATTTTCACGCATTGCCGCAATTCTTCTGATAATAAGATATTGCGCATAGTTTGTGTCTTGATACTCGTCAACGAGGATGTATTCAAAACGTTGTTGGTATTTGTATAATATTTCAGGGAAGTCGCGAAGCAATACATTTGTATAAAATAAAATGTCGTCGAAATCCATTGCGTTGGCGCGTTGTAGTCTTGCGTTGTAACTTTTGAAAATCTCTCCAATCAAAGGTTTGTTGGCTCTGATATCCTGTTGTTGTATATCAAAATTATTGCAATAATCTTCTGCTGTATATAATGCAGATTTAGCCATTGAAATACGATGAAGAATATATTTCGCAGGATACGCTTTTGTGTCTAATTCACGTTCCTTTAAAATAGAATTGATTAGTTGCTTGGAATCATCGGTGTCGTATATAGTGAAATCTGGAGTGAAACCGAGATGCTGAGCTTCTATTCTTAAGATGCGAGCGAAGATGGAGTGGAAAGTTCCCATCCATACATTGCGTGCGGAATGAGCATCAACTAATTTCATGATACGCTCTTTCATTTCCTTTGCCGCTTTGTTGGTAAAGGTAAGAGCCATGATGGCGAAAGGGTTGATTCCTTCTTGAATCATATATGCGATGCGGTGGGTGAGGGCTTTTGTCTTGCCAGAGCCTGCACCTGCAATAACCATAACCGGACCCTCAATAGTTGTAACTGCTTCCTTTTGAGGGCTATTTAAACCATTTAAAATATCTGCCACAGTGAATAATATTAGATTGCAAATTTAATAAAAAAGACAAAAAACTAAAGACAAAAGACGAAAGATTTTTTAGGAAAATAAAACTCGAACTTGATAAGAACTTGGTACGAGGAAGGAGCGAAGGTGGGTCAACACTCCCTAAAAATACTCAGAAAATACCATTAATAATAGGGAGTAAAAAAAAGTTAATTTTTTTTTCTACAAAGTGTTGTGTATTAAAGAAAAAGTTGTATCTTTGCACTCGGAAAAAAGTTAGAAAAATTAACTTTGTGAATGAGATAGTTAAGGGACCTGATAAGTTAAACGTTAGAGGTTTCTACATTGTAAGTGAATGTAAATCAGTTCTATGGGCTTACAGTGGGTTTAGCAAAATAAGTCACAATCGTGACTGTAACTCCCGAAACTATGTTGTTTAAAGAGTGAAATTTTTGGCTATTTTAGAGAGAAATTAAAGGAATTTTTCCTATTGAATGGATAAAAATTAGTAATTTAAAGAAAAAGAAATGCCAACGATTCAACAATTAGTCCGCAAGGGACGTCAAAAATTGGAAGACAAGAGTAAATCTCCTGCCTTGGATTCGTGCCCACAACGCCGTGGTGTTTGTGTTCGTGTTTACACTACAACACCTAAAAAGCCTAATTCAGCTATGCGTAAAGTTGCTAGGGTTCGTTTGACCAACCAAAAAGAAGTTAATGCCTATATTCCAGGTGAAGGTCATAACTTGCAGGAACACTCTATCGTGATGATTAGAGGTGGTCGTGTTAAGGATCTCCCAGGTGTACGTTATCACATCATCCGTGGTGCTTTGGATACTGCAGGTGTTGATGGTCGTGCACAACGCAGATCAAAATACGGCGCTAAACGTCCTAAAAAACAAGCCGCTAAGAAGAAATAATTGTTAAACGGTAAACAGTTTAGAAATTAGACATGAGAAAAGCTAAACCAAAGAAAAGAATCATCCTTCCAGATCCAAAATACGGTGATGTATTGGTAACAAAATTCGTTAACAACATCATGTTGAAGGGTAAGAAAAACCTCGCTTACGGTATATTCTACAGTGCAATGGATATCGTAGCGGGTAAATTAAACGAAGACCCTGTCAGTGTTTGGAAGAAAGCTTTAGAAAACGTAACTCCACAGGTAGAGGTAAGAAGCCGTCGTATTGGTGGTGCAACTTTCCAAATCCCTTCAGAGATTCGTCCAGCACGTAAACAAAGTATCGGTATGAAAAACCTCATCGGTTATGCTCGTAAACGTCACGAAAAGACAATGGGTGAAAGATTAGCAGGTGAAATCATGCAAGCATACAAAGAAGAAGGTGCTGCTTTCAAGAAAAAAGAAGAAATCCACAGAATGGCTGACGCTAATAAAGCCTTCTCACACTTCAGATTCTAATATATTAAAGGTGTAAATAAAGATGAAAAACGGTCAAAATAATATATCAAAACTCGCGTTCACACGTAACATCGGCATCATGGCCCACATTGATGCTGGTAAAACCACTACAACTGAACGTATATTGTATTATACAGGCCGTAGTCGTCGTATCGGAGAGGTACATGATGGTGCTGCAACTATGGACTGGATGGTTCAAGAACAAGAACGTGGTATCACTATAACCTCAGCTGCAACTACAGTTTTCTGGAATGTTAATAATACACCTTATAAAATTAATATAATCGACACTCCTGGTCACGTGGACTTTACAGTGGAAGTTGAACGCTCTTTAAGAGTTCTTGACGGCGCTGTAGCTTTGTTCTGTGCTGTTGGTGGTGTTGAACCTCAATCAGAAACTGTATGGCATCAATCCGATAAGTACAAAGTGCCACATATCTGTTTTGTTAATAAAATGGACCGCTGTGGTGCTGACTTCTTTAAGGTCGTAGATCAAATTAGAGAACGCCTTGGTGCTAACCCAATACCATTACAAATCCCAATCGGTAGTGAAGAAAATTTCATCGGTGTTGTTGACTTGGTTAAGAACACAGCTTTCGTTTGGGAAGATGAACTTGGAATGCAAGTCTCAGAAGTAGAAATACCTGAAGATTTGAAAGAATTAGCAGCTGATTATCGCTCAATGTTGTTAGAAGGTGCTGCTGAAGATAATGAAGAATTGTTTGAGAAATTCATGGATGATCCAGATTCTATAACTGAAGAAGAACTTATTGCAGAAATAAGAAAAGCAACTATTTCAAGACGTGCTTGTCCTGTATTATGTGGTGCTTCTTTCAAGAATAAGGGCGTTCAACTTTTACTCGATGCTATTATCAATTATCTTCCAAGTCCAGATGATATTGATGATGTAGTAGGTGTTAATCCAAAGACCGAAAAAGAAGAAATACGCAAAGCGGATGCGAACGAACCGTTCTGCGCACTCGCTTTCAAAATTGCTACAGATCCATACGTTGGTCGTCTTGCTTTCTTCCGTGTTTATTCTGGTTCTTTGAAATCAGGTTCATACGTACTTAACGTAACCACAGGTAAGAAAGAACGTATTTCACGTATCATGCAAATGAATGCTAATAAGCAAACACCACTCGACGTAATTGAAGCTGGTGATATAGCTGCAGCAGTCGGATTCAAAACAATTAGAACAGGTGATACCCTAACTAGCGAAGATATGCCTTTGTTGCTTGAGTCTATCTCATTCCCACAACCAGTAGTTCAAATCGCAGTTGAACCTAAAACTCAAGCAGAAATGGACAAGTTATCAGCTTCCTTAGATAAACTTGCCGAAGAAGATCCTACATTCCAAGTCACCACAGACGAAAATTCAGGTCAAACAATTATCGCAGGTATGGGTGAGTTACATCTCGACATTATCATCGACAGATTAAAAAGAGAATTCGGCGTAGAGATTAATGTTGGTAGTCCTCAAGTGGCTTATAAAGAGTCATTCACACAAACAGTTACACATCGCGAGGTCTATAAGAAACAAACTGGCGGTAAAGGTAAATTTGCCGATATCGAGTTTGAAATTGGCCCTGCAGATGATGGAGTATCAGGATTACAATTTATCAACGATGTTAAAGGTGGAAACATTCCACGTGAATATATCCTTGCAGCAGAAAAAGGTTTCAAGAACGCTTTATCAAATGGCGTATTAGCAGGATTCCCTATGGATTCAGTGAAAGTACGTTTATATGATGGTTCTACACATCCAGTAGATAGCGACGCTTTATCATTTGAAGCAGCAGCACATTTAGGTTTCAAAGCAGCTGGAGCAAAAGCTAAGTCTGTAGTTATGGAACCAATAATGGATGTCGAAGTAAGAGTACCATCAGAATATATGGGTGATGTATCAGGCGACTTAAACAGAAGAAGATCAATTCTTCGTGAAGTAGAAGCAGGCATTTCACAACAAATCATCAGAGCTGATGTGCCATTGTCAGAAATGTTTGGATACATTACAACATTAAGAACTTTAACACAAGGAAGAGCTAATTATAGCATGAAGTTCAGTCACTATGCAAGATTAGCCGACGATTTGGCTGAAGTAGTAGTAAAGAAAGCTAAAGGAACATATTTCTTCTTTTAAGAAGTAATGACAGAAAAAATTAGAATAAAAAATAAAAAATTAACAACAAATTCTTATGAGTCAAAGAATTAGAATTAAGTTAAAATCTCATGATCACAACTTGGTTGACAAGTCAGCTGAGAAGATCGTGAAAACCATCAAATTGACTGGTGCTGTAGTTAGCGGTCCTATTCCGTTACCAACAGACAAGAAAATTTACACGGTTTTGCGTTCTACCTTCGTACACAAGAAATCGAGAGAGCAATTTGAGTTATCATCATACAAGCGTTTGCTTGATATCTATAACTCAACAGCACAAACAATCGATGCTTTGATGAAGTTAGAATTACCAAGCGGTGTAGAAGTAGAAATTAAATTATAATTGTAAAACTATCTAGTAATTAAAAGCGTAGCATGTCAGGAATACTAGGAAAAAAGATTGGGATGACCAGTATCTACGACGAAAGCGGAAGAAACATTCCAGTAACAGTCGTTGAAGCAGGTCCATGCGTAGTCACCCAAGTTAAGACAAAAGAAAAGGACGGTTACGATGCTATCCAAATGGCGTTTGATGAAAGAAAGGTGAAGAACACACCTAAGGCTTTACAAAAGCATTTTGAAAAAGCCGGCACAACACCAAAGAAGGTAGTTCGCGAATTTTCACGTTTCGAAGAAGGCCACAGAAAGAGCCTTGGTGAAACAATTACCGTCGATGTATTTATGGAAGGCGAATTTGTTGACGTAACAGGTATCAGCAAAGGTAAGGGCTTCCAAGGTGTAGTGAAACGTCACAATTTTGCTGGCGTTGGACAATCGACTCACGGTCAACACAACCGTATGAGAAAACCGGGTTCAATCGGTGCTTGTGCTTACCCTTCAAGAGTTTTCAAAGGCTTACGTATGGGTGGCCACATGGGTAACCGCACAGTGAAGGCTATTAACCTTCAAATCATGAAAGTCGTTCCCGAGAAGAATTTGTTAGTTGTGAAAGGTTCAGTACCGGGATCTAAAAACGGATATTTAAAAATAGAAAGATGGAGTTAGAAGTTTTAAGAATAACCGGTGAATCAACAGGACGCAAGGTTCAGTTGAACGAAAATATCTACGGAATAGAGCCAAATGATCATTGCATTTACTTAGATGTAAACTTGATCAGAGCAAATCAACGTCAAGGTACACACAAAGCAAAAACACGTAGTGAGATTGCTGGTAGTACACGTAAGTTGATCCGTCAAAAAGGAACAGGTGGTGCACGTCGTGGTGATATCAACTCACCAGTTTTAAGAGGCGGCGGCCGTGTATTCGGACCACAACCACGTGACTATGGCTTCAAGTTGAACAAAAAAGTTAGACTTCTCGCACGTAGATCAGCATTGACATACAAAATGAGAGATGCAGAGATTGCTATATTAGAAGACTTCACCTTTGATAGCATCAAAACTAAGAAGATGGTTGAAGTTTTGACAAACCTCAAAGTGAATGGTGGCAAGAACTTGTTTGTATTCCCAGCTACAGATACTAATGTAGTAATGTCAGCAAGAAACATTCAACGCACTCAAGTCACACTTGCTCGTAACCTCAACACTTATGATATTCTCAATGCCAAGAAAATTTTCATCTTGGAAAGTTCATTACCACAAATTGAAGAAATTCTTGGATAATTAACCTTAAAAATTAGAAACGATGATTATCATTAAGAAACCTGTAATAACAGAGAAGATGACCGCGATTACTGAGAAACTTAATCGCTATGCATTTATTGTTGACAAACGTGCAAATAAACTGCAAATCAAACAGGCTGTCCAAGACCTTTACGGTGTACAAGTGGAATCAGTCAACACTATTAATTATGAAGGAAAGCTTAAGTCACGTTATACAAAAACTGGCGTTATCAGCGGCAGAAGAGATGCTTTCAAGAAAGCAATCGTGACATTAGCAAAAGGTGAAACTATTGACTTTTTTAGCAATATTTAAAGATGGCTTTAAAGAAATATAAACCAACGACACCGGGTCAGCGCTTCAAAATTATTAGCGCTTTTGACGAAATCACAACAAGCAAGCCAGAGAAGTCATTGCTTGCTACTAAGAAAAGCACCGGTGGACGTAACCACGTAGGTAAAATGACTGTCCGCAATATTGGTGGTGGACACAAACAAAAATATAGAATAATTGACTTCAAACGTGACAAAGACGGTATTCCAGCAGTTGTTAAAACAATTGAATACGATCCAAACCGCACAGCACGTATCGCTCTCGTATTTTACGCAGACGGTGAAAAACGTTACATCATTGCACCACAAGGCTTGAAAGTCGGTCAGACAATCATGTCAGGTAAAGAAGCTACTCCAAACGTAGGTAACACAATGTTCTTAAGCGACGTTCCATTCGGTACAATCGTTCACAACATTGAATTACGTCCAGGACAAGGTGCTAAAATGGCACGTAGCGCAGGTGCTTACGCACAATTGATGTCACGTGATGGTAAATATGCAATCTTGAAGATGCCTTCAGGCGAAACACGTCTCATCCTTCAAGCATGTAAAGCTACTATCGGTACAGTATCAAATGGTGAACACAACCTCGAAAAATCAGGTAAAGCAGGTCGTAGCCGTTGGTTAGGCCGCCGTCCACGTGTTCGTGGTGTTGTTATGAACCCAGTAGATCACCCAATGGGTGGTGGTGAAGGCCGCGCATCAGGTGGTATCCCACGTAGCCGTAAGGGTATGCCAGCTAAGGGTTATAAGACACGCGCATTGAAGAATGCATCTAACAGATACATCATTGAAAGAAGAAAGAAATAATAACCAGGTAAAAAATTAAAGAAATGAGTCGCTCACTTAAAAAAGGACCATATATCCACTATAAACTCGAAAAAAGAGTTTTGGATAATGTTGAAACAGGTAAGAAGACCGTCATTAAGACCTGGTCTAGAGCTTCAATGATTTCACCAGATTTCGTTGGTCAAACTATAGCTGTACACAACGGTAATAAATTCATCCCTGTTTACGTAACAGAAAACATGGTAGGTCACAAGTTAGGAGAATTTGCTCCAACACGTATCTTCAGAGGCCATGCCGGAAATAAAAAATGATAAATAAAGAATAGTATGGGAGCAAGAAAACATAATAGAGCAGAAGCTATAAAAGAAGCACGTAAACAAGTTGCTATGGCAAAGTTGATGGACGTGCCTACATCGCCTCGTAAGATGCGTTTAGTTGCTGACATGATTAGAGGAATGAAAGTGGAACTTGCACTGCATGCCTTGATGTACTCACCCAAAGCTGCTGCAAAACCGATGTATAAATTACTTCGTTCAGCAATAGCAAACTGGGAAGCTAAAAATGAAGGAAAACGTATCGAAGACGCTAACTTATATGTAAAAGAAGTATTTGTAGATGAAGGTCGTACTTTAAAACGTATTCAACCGGCTCCACAAGGTCGTGCACACCGCATCCGCAAACGTTCAAACCATATTACTATAGTTGTCGATAGTAGAATTGCTGAAGCTAATGTCGAGGCAAAAGTAGAAGAATAAAAATTAATTAGAGTTTACAATGGGACAAAAAACAAATCCAATAGGTCTTAGATTAGGAATCATCAAAGGTTGGGATTCCAATTGGTATGGCGGTAGAGATTTTTCAAAGAAACTTGTTGAAGACGATCAAATCCGTAAATATTTGAACGCACGTCTCGGTAAAGCAGGTATCTCAAAAATTGCTATCGAACGTTCACTTAAACTCGTGACCGTAACTATCTTCACAGCCCGTCCAGGTATGATTATAGGTAGAGGTGGTCAAGAAGTAGACAAATTAAAAGAAGAATTAAAGAAACTCACTGGAAAAGAAGTTCAAATTAATATCAGTGAGATTAAGAGACCTGAACTCGATGCTTATATAGTAGCTAGCACAATTGCAAAACAAATTGAAGGCCGCGTATCATTCCGTCGTGCTATCAAATCTGCTGTGTCAGGAACTATGCGTATCGGAGCAGAAGGTATCAAAGTTATTGCATCAGGCCGTGTTGGTGGCGCTGAAATGGCTCGCCAAGAAACATACAAAGAAGGTCGTATTCCATTGCACACACTCCGCGCTGATATCGATTATTCATTAGTTGAAGCACATACAACTTACGGACGTATCGGTATTAAAGTATGGATCTGCAAAGGTGAGATCTACGGAAAACCTGAGTTAGTACCAACCTCAATTGCTAGTGCATCAAAGAAACAATCAGCACCAAAGCAAAACGGAGGAGCTCCACGTCGTAATAAACGTAATAGTAGCAATAAGTAAGAGTAAATAAAAATCTATAAACGATGTTACAACCAAAAAGAACTAGATTCAGAAGACCTCAGAAGAGCAAGATAAAAGGTATCGCACATCGCGGTCACGAACTTGCTTTCGGAACTTTTGGAATAAAATCAATGGAGGACGCATTGATCACAGCTCGTCAAATTGAAGCTGCACGTCAAGCTGTTACTCGTTACATGAAACGTGAGGGACAAATTTGGATTAGAATATTCCCTGATAAACCTATCACTAAGAAGCCACAAGACGTTCGTATGGGTAAGGGTAAGGGAGATGTTGAATACTTTGCAGCTCGCGTATATCCTGGTCATATGCTTTTCGAAGCTGAAGGCGTTTCATTAGCAATTGCTAAAGAAGCTATGCGTTTAGCCGCTCAAAAGTTACCTGTTACAACAAAATTCGTTGTAAGAAGAGATTATGTTGAATAATAAGAAGGAACAAGCACTATGAAAAAAGAAGCTATCAATGAATTAAGTACAGCTGAATTGATGGAACGCATCGAAGAGCAACGTTTACAATATGTAAAAATGAAGCTCAACCATGCAGTTTCTCCGCTGGATAATCCACACAAATTAGGCGCTTGTCGCAAGGAAATCGCAAGAATGATGACTGAAGTTAGAAAACGTCAGATCATTGAAGGTAAGAAAGACAATAAATAATAACGGCAAAAGGAATTATCATGGAAAGAAATCTTAGAAAAGAGAGAATAGGCGTTGTTGCTAGCAACAAAATGGATAAAACCATAGTCGTTGTTATTGAACGTCGTACAAAACACCCTATTTACGGTAAATTCGTTAAGAATTCTACACGTTTTATGGCACATGACGAGAAAAATGAATGCAATATCGGTGACACCGTACGTATCATGGAAACTCGTCCGTTAAGTAAGAACAAACGTTGGAGACTCGTTGAAATAATAGAAAGGGCTAAGTAATGTTACAACAAGAATCAAGACTTGCAGTTGCCGATAACAGTGGCGCAAGAGAAGTTCTCTGCATCAGAGTTTTAGGCGGTACAAAAAAACGTTATGCCGGCATAGGCGACGTGATAGTAGTAACAGTAAAAGACGCTACACCTGGTGGTAACGTTAAAAAAGGTGCTGTTGTTAAAGCTGTCGTAGTTCGTACTAAGAAAGAAATCCGCCGTGCAGACGGCTCATACATTCGTTTCGACGATAACGCATGCGTATTGTTAAACAACGCAGGCGAAATGGTAGGAACTCGTATCTTTGGTCCTGTAGCCAGAGAGTTGCGTGAGAAACAGTATATGAAGATCGTATCTCTTGCACCTGAGGTACTTTAATTAAAGAAAGGGACAAGTTATGAGTAAATTACATTTAAAGAAAGGTGATAACGTATTAGTTATTGCTGGAACCCAAAAAGGAAAAAAAGGCACAGTTCTTAGCGTTGATGTTGAAAAACAAAGAGCTATCGTTGAAGGTGTCAATTTAGTCTCTAAGCATGCTCGTCCAAGCACAGAGAATCCTAAAGGTGGTATTGTTAAGCAAGAGGCTGGCGTTCATGTTTCAAACCTTATGGTATGTGACAAGAACGGCAACCCAGGCCGCATCGGTCGTAAAAAAGATGAAAATGGTAAATCAATCCGTTATTCTAAAAAATCAGGGGAGGTTATAAAATAATGAATTATCAACCTAAACTCAGAGAACAGTATAAGAGTGAAATCGTGCCTGCATTAATGAAGGAGTTCGAATATAAAACTGTGATGCAGGTTCCACGGCTTTTGAAAATTTCACTCAATCAGGGTATTGGTGCAGCTTTAGCTGACAAAAAACTGATTGACTATGGTGTAGAAGAAATGTCTGCTATTACCGGACAAAAAGCCGTTCCGACTATTTCTAAATGTGACGTTTCTAACTTTAAGTTACGTCGCGGAAACCCGATCGGTGTACGTGTAACTTTGCGTGGTGACAGAATGTACGAATTTCTCGAACGCCTTGTCGCTGTTGCTTTACCACGTGTACGCGACTTCAGAGGTATTAACGACAAAGGTTTCGATGGACGCGGAAACTATAGTTTCGGTGTTACTGAGCAAATCATTTTCCCAGAAATCGATATGGACAAAGTAAGCCGTATCAATGGTATGGATATAACCTTTGTAACTTCAGCAAAAACAGACAAGGAAGCAATGGCCTTGTTGAAACAATTTGGTCTTCCATTTAAAAATCAGAAAAAACAGTAAGGTATGGCAAAAGAGTCAATGAAAGCTCGTGAGCGTAAAAGAGCACAAATGGTTGAAAAATATGCAGCTAAACGTGCTGCTCTTAAGGAAGCTGGCGATTATATCGGCCTCCAAAAACTTCCTAAAAACTCTTCTCCTATTCGTCTGCATAATCGCTGTCAGCTTACCGGACGTCCAAAAGGTTACATGCGTCAGTTCGGCATTTCACGTATCAACTTCCGTGAAATGGCACTGAAAGGTTTAATTCCAGGTGTTAAAAAAGCAAGTTGGTAACATTAAAAATTAAGACAATGATTACAGATCCTATAGCAGATTTCTTGACACGCATCCGTAATGCTGTCAACGCTAAACATAGAATAGTAGAAGTCCCTGCTTCAAATATGAAGAAAGCTATTACCCAAATTCTTTTTGAAAAAGGTTATATTCTTAACTATAAATTTGAAGATGAAGGACCACAAGGCGTTATTAAAATCGCTTTGAAATATCATCCTGTAACAAAACAACCAGCTATTATGTCAATCCAAAGAGTTTCAACTCCAGGTTTACGTAAATATGCTGATTCTGAAAACCTCCCAAGAGTGATGAACGGTTTAGGTATCGCTATCATCTCAACATCAAGAGGTATTATGACTGATAAAGAAGCACGTCAACTTCATATCGGTGGCGAAGTTTTATGTTACGTAAGTTAATGAAAGGAGAATAGCAATGTCATTATCAAGAATTGGAAAGATGCCTATCGCTATCCCAGCAGGTGTCGAAGTATCAGTAAACGATAACGTTTTTACAGCAAAAGGAAAATTAGGACAATTGTCACAAGATTTTCACGGTGATGTTAATGTAAAAATTGAAGACGGTTTTGTTGTTGTTGAACCAGCTAATATTCCAAAAGCAGGTGCTAAACATGGTCTCTACCGCGCATTGTTCTTCAACATGGTAAAAGGCGTATCAGAAGGCTTTGAAACAGTACAAGAACTCGTTGGTGTTGGTTATAAAGCTGAAGCTAAAGGTCAACAATTAGAATTATCACTCGGTTTCTCACACACAATTCTTATGGTATTCCCAGAAGAAATTAAAGTAGAAACTGTTAACGAAAGAGGTAAGAACCCTATCATCAAGTTGCGTTCTTACGATAAACAGTTGCTCGGTCAAGTTGCAGCTAAGATTCGTTCATTCCGTAAACCAGAACCTTACAAGGGTAAAGGTATTAAGTTTGTTGGCGAAGTCTTAAGACGTAAACAAGGCAAAGCAGCAGGTAAATAATGTTAATCGATAACTGAAAAACGCAATCAAGATGGTTAAAGTTAAAAAGATCAGAAGAAGATTAAATATTAAAAGACGCGTCAGAAAAATCGTTAACGGTACAGCTGAACGTCCAAGATTGTCTGTCTTCAGAAGTAATAAACAAATTTACGTTCAATTAATCGATGACCTTGCAGGAAAAACTTTACTCTCTGCAAGTTCTCGTGAGAACGGAATCGAAGATGAAAATATTACAAAGATTGAAAAAGCAGCTAAAGTTGGTGCTTTAATCGCTGAAAAAGCAAAAGCAGCAGGTATTGAAACAGTTGTATTCGATCGTAATGGTTATTTGTATCATGGTAGAGTTAAGTCTTTAGCAGACGGAGCTCGTAATGGTGGATTAAAATTCTAAAGCTATGTCAGAAGTCAACGTAAAAAAAGTAAAAACTTCGGAAATCGAGTTTAAAGAACGTTTGGTTAGCGTTCAACGCGTCACCAAAGTTACCAAGGGCGGACGTACTTTTAGCTTCTCAGCTATAGTAGTTGTCGGCAACGAAAATGGCGTGGTAGGTTACGGACTTGGTAAAGCCAAGGAAGTTCAAGCTGCTGTTGCTAAAGGTGTCGATGATGCAAAGAAAAACTTAATTAAAGTTCCAATTATCAACGGAACCCTTCCTCACGAACAATATGGTAAATACTGCGGTGCTTACGTTTACGTACAACCAGCTACTCCTGGTACTGGTGTTATCGCAGGTGGTGCTATGCGTGCTGTATTGGAAAGCGTCGGCGTTAAAAACGTCTTGGCTAAGTCAAAAGGTTCTTCAAACCCTCACTCAGTTGTGAAAGCTACTTTCGCTGCATTAAGCCAAATGCGTGATGCACGTATGGTTGCTGAAATGAGAGGTGTTGATTTGGATGTGGTGTTTAACGGATAATCTTAAAGCAATGAAAAAAGTTAGAATTACTCAGGTTAGAAGTGGCATCGGCAGACCACAAGATCAAAAAGATACATTAGTAGCTTTGCGTCTTAGAAAGATGAACCAATCTGTAGAGGTCGATATGGAAAATCCATGTATCGCCGGTATGGTTGAAAAGGTAAAACACCTTCTCAAAATAGAAGAAATTTAATTGTTGAACTAAGAAAATAAATAATAGTATGGATCTTAGTAATCTTAAACCAGCCAAAGGCTCAGTTAAGACACGCAAAAGAATCGGTCGTGGACAAGGTTCTGGTAGAGGTGGCACATCAACACGTGGTCACAAAGGCGCAGGCTCACGCTCTGGTACTTCACATAAAATCGGTTATGAAGGCGGTCAAATGCCATTGGCACGTCTTGTCCCTAAATTCGGATTCAAGAATATCAACCGTAAATTCTTCCGTCCAGTTAATGTTGAAGTTCTTCAAGACTTCGCTGACTGTGGCATCATGGACATTACTCCAGAATTATTGATGGAAAATGGCTTCGTAGGTAAGAATGAACTCGTTAAGATTCTTGGTAACGGAGAATTACAGGCTAAAATGACTGTTAAAGCTCATGCTTTCTCAAAAAGCGCTGAAGCAGCTATTACAAATGCCGGTGGAACAATTGAAAAAATATAATAAATAAAACTGAAGAGATATGAAGGAGTTATTAATAGTTATTTTAGTATGTGTAGTTATTGCTGCTATTCTTTGGATGAACAAACGTCTCAGAGAAAACATACGAAATATCTTTAAAATTGAGGAACTCCGTAAGCGTATCACCTACACGATATTAATTATTTTAATTTATCGTTTCGGTTCTTACGTGGTTCTCCCGGGAATCGACCCAGAACAACTCACTCAACTGCAAAACCAAAGCAGTAGTGGCCTTCTCGGTTTGTTGAATATGTTCTCAGGTGGTGCTTTCGCTAACGCTTCAGTATTCGCATTAGGTATTATGCCATATATCACAGCTTCTATTATTATACAGCTGTTGGGTATGGCAATACCTTATTTCCAACGTTTACAAAAAGAAGGTGAAAGCGGTCGTCGTAAAATTAACCAAATTACACGCTACTTAACTGTTATTATCGTTGCTGCACAAGCTCCAGGTTATATTGCTAACTTGCGTGCACAACTTCCAGCAGAGGCTATTTATCCTTTCGTAGCAGGCGGCTCACCAACATTGTTCTTCTGGATTTCATCAGTAGTTATCCTTATCGCAGGTACATTGTTCGTAATGTGGCTTGGTGAACGTATCACTGATAAAGGTATTGGTAATGGTATCTCAATGATTATTATGATTGGTATCATAGCTCGTTTACCTTTTGCATTGTTCGCAGAAGTCGCTTCACGTTTCACACAAGGTCACGGTGGTCCAATCTTCTTCTTGATTGAGATCGTTGTACTCGTACTTGTAATAATTATGACAATTTTGTTAGTACAAGGTACTCGCAAAATACCGGTACAATATGCTAAACGTGTTGTTGGCAACAAACAATATGGTGGCGTACGTCAATATATTCCTTTAAAAGTGAATTCAGCCGGTGTTATGCCAATCATCTTTGCACAAGCAATTATGTTTGTACCTATCACTATTGCAGGCTTTGCACAAACAGAACAAATGTCAGGTTTCATGACAGCATTCACAAATATGAATGGTTTCTGGTATAATTTTGTATTCTTTGTATTGATCATTGCTTTCACATACTTCTACACAGCTGTAACAATCAATCCAGCTCAAATGGCAGAAGATATTAAGAAAAATGGTGGTTTCATTCCAGGTGTTAAACCAGGTAAGAAAACACAAGAATTCTTTGATGAAATCATTTCAAGAATCACTTTACCAGGTTCATTGTTCTTAGGTGTTGTAGCTATTATGCCAGCTATAGTATCAATTCTCGGCGTTAATCAACAGTTCTCACAATTCTATGGTGGTACATCATTGTTGATTCTTGTCGGTGTTGTGTTAGATACCTTACAACAAATAGAAAGTCATCTTTTAATGCGTCATTATGATGGTTTGACAAAAACTGGTCGTATTAAAGGACGTTCAGGAAGAATGTAAGATTTCTTATTATGATTCATTACAGAACTGATAAAGAAATTGAATTGTTAAGAAATGCTGCTTTACTCGTGGGCAAAACTCTCGGTGAAGTAGGTAAGCATATACGTCCGGGTATCCGTACTATTGAACTTGATAAAATCGCTGAAGAGTTTATCAGAGATAATGGTGCAATACCAGCCTTCAAGGGATATGGAGGATTTCCCGGAAGTCTATGCATCTCTGTTAATGATGCTGTAGTTCATGGAATACCTGGTAATTACGAATTACGTGACGGAGATATTGTTTCTGTAGATTGTGGTACAATTTTGAATGGCTATGTCGGTGATTCGGCTTACACTTTTACAGTAGGTGAGGTGTCTGAAGAAATCAAGTTGTTTTTACAAAGATCTAAAGAATCTTTATATAAAGGTATCGAGCAAGCTGTAGCTGGTAATCGTATTGGTGACATAGGTTATGCAATTCAAAGTTATGTTGAACAGTTTGGTTACGGAGTAGTACGAGAATTGGTTGGTCATGGAGTAGGTCGTAAGTTACATGAAGACCCTCAGGTCCCTAACTATGGAAGACGCGGTACTGGAACGAAATTATCGGAAGGTATCGTAATAGCGATTGAACCAATGGTCACATTCGGGAAACGTGACATAATTCAAGAAAGAGATGGCTGGACTATTAGAACAAAAGATAGAATGCCAGCAGCTCATTTTGAACATGATGTAGCAATACGTGATGGAAAAGCTGAAATTTTATCTAGTTTTGAATGGGTAGAAGAAATCATTAAATAAGAATTTTGTATGGCAAAACAATTGTCGATAGAACAAGACGGAACAGTTGTAGAATCATTAGGTAATGCAATGTTCAGAGTAGAACTTGAAAATGGACTTCAAATCATTGCTCATATTTCCGGAAAAATGCGTATGCATTACATAAAAATATTGCCAGGAGATAGAGTAAGATTAGAAATGTCGCCTTATGATTTAACAAAAGGACGTATCACATTCAGATATAAATAAATTTTTCTTATCTTTGCACCCGCAAAAATGAGAATCAATAAAAATGACTTTAAAGAAATAAGATAATAAAAGTAATATGAAAGTCAGAGCATCTATCAAGAAGAGATCAGACGATTGCAAGATTGTGCGTCGTAAAGGAAAATTGTATGTAATTAACAAAAAGAACCCTAAAGAAAAACAACGTCAGGGTTAATAACTAAAGTAAAACAGTAAAATTATGGCAAGAATCGCTGGTGTTGATATACCTAACAACAAACAAGGTCAAATATCTTTAACCTACATTTATGGTATCGGACGTTCACTTGCAAAAGAAATCCTTGCAAAAGCAGGTGTTGATCCAGAGAAGAAAGTTCAAGATTGGAATGACGATGAACAAAACGTAATTCGTACAATCATCGGTGACCAATACAAAGTAGAAGGTGAACTTCGTAGTGAAATCCAAATCAATATCAAACGTTTAATGGATATTGGTTGTTACAGAGGAATCCGTCATCGTGCTGGATTACCTTTGCGCGGACAAAGTACAAAAAACAATGCACGTACTCGTAAGGGACGTAAGAAAACTGTTGCTAATAAAAAGAAAGCCACTAAGTAATAAATAACTTATTGGTTGGATCATAAAAAACCATTAAAAAACATTAATTAAAAAATGGCAAAAAACACAAAAGTCGTTAAGAAACGTGTTGTTAAGATCGAAGCTGTTGGTAAAGCATTCATTAAAGCTTCTTTCAATAACATCATTATTTCCTTGACAAACAATGAAGGACAAGTCATTTCTTGGGCATCAGCCGGAAAAATGGGCTTCAAAGGTTCAAAAAAGAACACTCCATACGCAGCTCAAATGGCAGCCGAAGATTGCTCTAAAACAGCGTATGACTTGGGATTACGTAAAGTAAAAGTATTTGTAAAAGGACCAGGTTCAGGACGTGAATCAGCTATTCGTTCAATCAATGCTTCTGGTATTGAAGTAACAGAAATCGTAGACGTTACTCCATTGCCACACAATGGTTGCCGTCCACCTAAACGTAGAAGAGTGTAATTTTTATTAAAATTTTAAAAATTAAGAGTTATGGCAAGATATACAGGTCCTAAAACAAAAATTGCACGTAAATTTGGTGAACCAATCTACGGTGCTGACAAAAATTACGAAAAAAGAAATTATCCTCCAGGACAACACGGTGCAGCAAAAAGAAGAAAAAAAGTTTCTGAATATGGTGTACAGTTAATGGAGAAACAAAAAGCAAAATACACTTATGGTATCTTAGAACGTCAGTTCAGAAACTTATTTGAAAAAGCTAATAAGAAAAAAGGTATCACTGGTGAAATTTTACTTCAACTTATTGAATCACGTTTAGATAACTTAGTTTATCGTTTCGGTATTGCTCCAACACGTGCAGCAGCTCGTCAGTTGGTTAGCCACCGTCATATTACAGTCAATGGTAGAGTTGTCAACATCCCTTCATACCTCGTGAAAGCTGGTGACATCATCGCAGTACGTGAAAAATCCAAGAGTTTGGAAGTCATTACTAATTCAGTGGATGGTCGCTCAAACCGCTATCCATGGTTAGAATGGGATTCAGATAAACTTTGCGGTAAGTTCATGACTTATCCAAACCGTGAAGATATCCCTGAAACCATCAATGAACAACTTATCGTTGAGTTGTATTCTAAATAATCGAATATAAACTGATATTATGGCAATCTTAGCATTTCAAAAACCCGATAAGGTTATAATGGTAGAATCGACAGACAAACATGGTGTCTTCGAATTTCGCCCACTTGAACCTGGTTTTGCAACAACAATCGGCAACGCACTCAGAAGAGTTCTCCTTTCTTCATTAGAAGGTTATGCTATCACTTCAATTCGTATTGAAGGTGTTCAGCATGAACTCGCTCCAATTCACGGTGTTATTGAAGATGTAGCCGATATGGTACAAAGTTTCAAGCAGGTTCGCTTTAAACAACAAATTCCGGGCGAAACATTTGAGAAAGTTACTGTTGTTGTCGGTGGTCAAGATAAATTCTTAGCTGGTGACATCAATAAATTCCTCTCAGTGTTTCAAGTGTTGAACCCAGAACTCGTCATCTGCCACATGGACCCTTCTGTAAAATTGTCAATAGAATTGACAATTAACAAAGGTAGAGGATATGTGAATGCTGACGAAAATAAAGTGTTGAATGCACCAATTGACACTATCGCCATAGATTCAATCCATACTCCAATTAGAAACGTTAGCTTCAAACGTGAAAATTATCGTGTTGAACAAAAGACAGACTACGAAAAACTCATTTTTGATATCGAAACTGACGGTTCAGTAAATCCTAAGGATGCATTGGAAGAAGCAGCTAAAATTCTCATCTATCATTTCATGTTATTCTCTGATGAAAGAATCACTATGATGGATGAAAAGAAATCAGCATCAGATGACCTTGACGAAAATTCATTACATATTCGTCAACTCCTCAAGACTAAATTAGTTGAAATGGATCTTTCAGTTCGTGCTTTGAACTGTTTGAAGGCAGCTGAAGTTGAAACAATTGGTGATTTAGTTGCTCTTAACAGACATGACTTACTCAAATTCCGTAATTTTGGTAAAAAATCTCTTACAGAATTAGAAGAGTTAGTTAGAACTAAAGGATTAGAATTTGGAATGAATATCAGCAAATATAAATTAGATAAGGAATAATAAAAGATGAGACACAATAAGAAATTTAATCACTTAGGAAGAAAAAGCGCTCACCGCAACGCTATGTTAGCAAATATGGCAAGTTCGCTTATTCTTAATAAACGTATCGTTACTACTGTAGCTAAAGCTAAAGCTTTACGTATCTACGTAGAACCAATGATTACTCGTTCCAAAGATGATTCAACAGTATCACGCCGTACAGTTTTCGCTATGCTCCAAAATAAAGAAGCAGTTACAGAATTGTTCCGCGAAATCAGCCAAAAAGTTGAAAATCGTCCAGGCGGTTACACACGTATCATTAAATTAGGTACTCGTCTTGGTGACAGCGCTGAGATGTGTATGATGGAACTCGTTGACTACAACGAAACATATTCAGCTAACGATAAGAAAGCTAACAAAGTTGCTAAGCCAACACGCAGAAGAGGCGGTAAGAAAAAAACTGAAACTCCAGCTGTTGAAGAAGCACAAGCAACAGAAGCTTCAGCAGAATAAAAAAATATTAAAAGACCTGACACTTTGGTCGGGTCTTTTTTTTAACTAAATATTTTAAACCTTTTATATTTTATTATTATGAGTAGAATAGCATATGTACATTCACGTCAAATTTTAGATTCACGTGGTAATCCAACAGTTGAAGTTGATGTTGTAACAGAAGGTGGCGCAATGGGCCGCGCAGCTGTTCCATCAGGCGCATCAACAGGTGTTCATGAAGCAAGAGAACTTCGTGATGGTGATAAATCAACATACCTTGGTAAAGGCGTTCTTAAAGCTGTTGAAAATGTTAATACTTTAATAGCTGACGAATTGTTTGGTCTTGATGTTCTCGATCAAAACGAAATCGACAAGAAATTATTGGCATTAGACGGTACTCCTAATAAAGATAGACTTGGTGCAAACGCTATCCTTGGCGTTTCTTTAGCTTGTGCTAAAGCTGGTGCTCTCGTAACAGGTCAACCTTTATATCGTTATGTAGGTGGTGTTAGCGCTAATACTCTTCCAATCCCTATGATGAATATCCTCAATGGTGGTTCACATGCTGACAACAGCATCGACTTCCAAGAGTTCATGATTATGCCTGTCGGAGCTACTTCATTCCGTCAAGCTATTCAATGGGGTGCTGAAATCTTCCATAACCTCAAAACTGTTCTCAAAAACGCAGGTTATTCAACAAACGTTGGTGACGAAGGTGGTTTCGCTCCTAACCTCCGTTCAAACGAAGAAGCTATTGAAGTTATCCTTCAAGCTATTGAAAAAGCAGGTCGCAAACCAGGTGAAGAAATTTTCATCGCTCTTGACCCAGCTTCATCAGAATATTACTTACCAGAAGAAAACGTTTACCACCTCCACAAATCAACAGGTGATAAATTGACTCCAGCTCAAATGGTTGACTATTGGACAAACTGGTGCAAAAAATATCCTATCATTTCTATCGAAGATGGTATGGCAGAAGACGATTGGGATGGCTGGCGCTTAATGACAGACGCTCTCGGTAACAAGATCCAACTCGTTGGTGACGACTTGTTCGTAACAAACGAAAATCGTTTAAGATTAGGTATCGAACGTAATGTTGCTAACTCAATCCTCGTTAAAGTTAACCAAATTGGTTCATTGACAGAAACAATCAACGCTGTTAACTTAGCTTACCGTAATCAATACACAGCTGTTATGAGCCACCGTTCAGGCGAAACAGAAGATACAACAATCGCTGACCTCGCTGTTGCTCTTAACACTGGTGAAATTAAAACAGGTTCAGCATCACGTACAGACCGTATCTGTAAGTATAACCAACTTCTCCGCATTGAAGAAGAACTCGGTGATGTTGCTTACTATCCTGGTAAAAACCACAGATTCTGTAAATAATATAAGAATAAATTATATTACTACAATTCTCATTTTGATAACCGCTCACGTGTTGGGCGGTTTTTTTTTAATGAAACCATTCTTCCTTGAAGTTGACAAGATACACCTTCTCGCTAGCGCGGGTCATGGCGGTGTAGAGCCAGCGGAGATCGCCTAACTCTAGGATGGTTTCATTTGGCAGGTATGGCGCTTCTATGAATACATTACTCCATTGTCCGCCTTGTGTCTTATGACATGTCAGCGCATAGCCGAACTTCACCTGCAACGCATTGAAATATGGATTTTCTTTCATGGCCTTGCGGCGGTCTGAAACTCGTGGTATATCCATATAGTCTTCTTCAACAGATTGGTATAATCGCTTCGTTTCTTCATTGGTGAGGGCGGGGGAGTCGCTGTATAATGTCTCCATTATTATCTTGACAGAAAGCGTTGGTGCTTCTTCATAATCAGTCAGCTGAATATCGACATCGGCGAAATGAAAACCATACATCTCCTCAAACTTATTTATTCTTGTAATTTCAATCATATCGCCATTTGCAATGAAATTTATTTGGTTGCTAGTTGCAGACTGCTGGCCAATCCAATAATAATTATTTTTTACAACCATAAGTTTGTCTCCAGTAGATATTTCGCCTTCTTCTTGTAGTACTCTGCTTCTTATGGCTTGGTTGAACATATTGGCTCTCTTGTTGGAACGACAAATAACAACAGCATCATTATTGTTTCTCTTGTCACCGAAACTCTGCCATAGCAATTCCTCAAATGACATCGGATCAATTTTATTGATATCGGAAAAATTGTTAATGTCTAATAATGGTAATTGATATATGTCAGAATCGCTCATTGCCCATAGCTCATTGTTAGTTGCAATTATATTCCTAATTTCAGTAGCATTATGAAGAATTCCCGAATCCAATGCTTGTCGCATCACTTCTTTCATCTCGTATGATGCGAGTGTAAGTGAGAAACTGTTTTTCAATATTTCGAAATCCATTGCAGGGGAGATGTCGAGGCCTACTGGCGGCAGCTGTGCGGAATCTCCGATAAGCAGCAACTTACAACTGCTGCCGCTGAAGACGTATTCTATTAAATCGTCAAGAAGCGAACGTGACCATGAATAACCATCACCTTGATCTGAAATCATGGAGCATTCGTCAACGATGAACACTGTGTCTTTTGCTTTGTTCTCAGCTCGTGCCATACGGAATTCTCCGTTGGCATTGATTTGAAATCTATATAATTTTCTGTGTAAAGTAGAGGCTGATTTTCCAGTATATGTACTCATTACCTTGGCAGCTCTTCCTGTAGGTGCTAGCAACTGATAACGCATTCCAATGCTAGGCAATGTCTTTACTAAAGTGGAGACTAAAGTAGTCTTTCCTGTACCAGCATAACCTCTTAGCAAATATACTGGTCGTTCTTTTTCTGTTAATATGAATGCGGAAAGATGATATAATACTTTAGCTTGGTCTTCGGTGGGTGTATGGCCGAAATTATTCAATAATATATTAAATAAAGTATTTCTATCCATAATAAATAATATTAGAATGGATAACCGATACCGAAATTAAGGATGAAGTCGTTGAATTGTAACTTGCTGATTCTCCATCGTTGGCCTTCAGGATAAGCCGGATTAACCATAGGTGCTGCTACATCAAGACGGAATAGCAAGAACGAAATGTCGAGTCTTATACCTATGCCAGCATCGACTGCAAGTTGCTTGTAGAATGTATTGAAATGAAATTCACCGCCTACGAAAGTCTCGCTTTCTCTCATGGTCCAGATGTTACCTATGTCAGTGAATACAGCTCCTTTGAATATACTGTAAATAGGGAAACGGTATTCAAGGTTGAATTCTAGTTGTATGTCGCCGATTCTCTCAATGTTGAGCTTGTCTGGGTTGCTGAAAGTACCTGGACCTAACTCACGGAATTGCCAGCCTCTCATACCATTGGTACCACCAGCGTAGAAACTCTTTTCAAATGGCATGTCGTTGGAGTTGCCATAAGGAATGCCAGCTCCTAACATAAAACGAGTAGCTATCTGATTTTCACCTATCGTATAATGGAAATATCTGAAATCTAATGCAAGACGTACATACTGTGCGTATCTGATGCCAAAAATTTCATGATAATTATCAACAGTCTTTATCAGTCCAGTGTTATTGAATGCTGATAAAAGGTTGCCGCTCGACTGAACATTGGCTTTGAAGTAGAAGAAGTCTTTCAAAAACCTTACGTTTTGATTGCTATATATATAAGTGTAGTCAAGACCAAAGATCAAGTGGTTCGTGTATTGGTCTTTGATACGTTGGTTAGTTTCTTGCTCCAAAATCTCTGCGAATGACGGAGTAGGCTCTACTTTAACGCTGTTGAGAGTGATAGGGGTGAAGATATGTTGTTCATATTGGTTGCTCATCCAGTTGTAACCGAAAGCAAGCGTTGTGATCTGACGTAAATAAATAGGTCTGGATTGTATGTTATAACCAGTTGTCAGTGTAGTCTTTGGTTGATATTCCTTGGCGAAGTTCTTGAATTTTATTGGACTTAAGAACTTAGGCAAGAAAAGACTACCTTCAATTCCGAATTCTTTTGTATTGAAAAGGCTAGTATTACCTTCATCGTCAAGTATTGATTGAGCTTGAATACCAGCTTTAACGCTTATGTTGAAAATCTCTGAACCTTTGAATATATTCTTGTTACGATAAGTAAAACTTCCTAGAATGCCCTTGTCGCCGCTTGAATTGGTGGCTTCAACTTGCAGACTATAGAAATTAACTTTGGTTCTGTTTAATATGATGTTACAATTCAAAAGATTGATGCTGTCATTTTCACTTTCTACAGGCTCAAAGTCAATATTGGTTAAGTTATAAATCTTTAAGTTGTTGAGTGACTTATATGTCTGTGTTACAGAACGTAGATTATATGGTTGTTTGGTATGGATATGTACCATATCATCAAATGTCTTGAATCGTATCTTAGGGTCGCCGCTAAAGACAAACTTGAAACTCTCATCATTATGGCGTCTGCTAACTTTAAATGTATGTGTTACGGTATCGACATCAAGTCCGTTTAAAGATGTACCTTTTGGATATATATAGATATCGTTGATTAAATAACGTTTGTGTGGTTCCATCTTTTGTGTTAATGGATTCAAGACGTTTTCTATTCTTATATCTATGTTGGCTTTACGTGCTGAGAAGTTGGTGTCAACTTCCATGAAGATATAGTCTTTTGTGAAATAGTAATAGCCTTTGTTTTTGAGATATTCACTTATCATATCTCGTTCGTCGTCCAAATCGAAGGCGTCGAAAATATCACCTTTCTGTACTGGCAATACATCTTCAATTTCTTTTACGTATCTATAAATCGTAGTGTCGCTTATTTTGTATGTGATACTATCGACAATATAAGGTTGAGCTGGATATATGCCATAGATGACTTTGCCTATACCGCGCTTGTTTTTGATTTGGGTGGAAATTCCTGAATTAAAATAACCTACATCGTTAAGGTATTTGCTAATCTGAGAAACAGATTTCTCTTTTAGCTCATTGTTGAAATATACAGGTTTCTTTCCGATGGTTTCGTTAATCCATTTGTAGAATTTCTTGTTGGTCTTGTTTTCTGTCTTATAGTAAATCCATGTCTGCGGCATGAATCCCAAGAACTTAGGTGTTGCCGATTGTGAGATGTAATGAGAAATGTCAGACTTTGAGAAGTCAACGTCTTTTGAATGAATTTCTACGATGTTATTCTTTAATATCATCTTGTCATCAGGAACGTGTCTCCTTAATGAACATGATGCTAATAAAGTTAGCATAAGAGATAATAATATGACGTTTCTAATTTTCTTCACAAGATTCTTTTCTCTTTACAAAGATAATTTATTTTTTGAAGTAACCAAATCAAACAACTTCAGCAACTGTGAAATTACTTCCTCCGACAAATACAAGGTCGTTTTCCTTAGCATTGGCACATGCTGCAGCATAAGCTTCTTTAACAGAATTATATACTTTACCGTTCAATCCGCAGTTTGTCGCTTTCTCTGCCAAGATCTCTGCACTTAATCCTCTAGGGATGTCAGCTTTACAATAATAATATTCAGCATCTTTAGGTAAAAGTTCCAATATGCCTTCAATATCTTTATCATTGACAACGCTTAAAACGAAATGTAGTTTCTCAAATTTTGTTTCAGCCAACTGACGTTTGACTTCGTTGATGCCAGCCACGTTATGTCCTGTGTCAGCAATGGCTAATGGGTTTTTATTTATGACTTGCCATCTGCCCATCAAACCTGTGGCTTTTACAACATTCAACAATCCATCGCAGATATTGTTTTGGCTTATGTCAAATTTATTTTTCAAAATATCTAAAGCACAAATTATAGTGGCGAGATTCTTCTTTTGATAATTGCCTAATAATGGGAATTTCAAATCGCTGATATATAATTCGTTATTTTTGTATATGTCGTAGGTGTGATAATCCAATGCAACTTCGTCTTTTTTTCTGCATTCGAATATTTGGTCGGCAAATGATATAGGGCTGTTTTTTTCTTTAGCCATATTGATGAAAACATCTTTGCTTCTTTCTTGAGTCTCACCTATAACAGTAGGAGTTTGTTCTTTTATGATGCCAGCTTTTTCTGCTGCTATTTTTTCTTCGCAGTCGCCAAGGAATTTAACGTGGTCTAATGAGATATTGGTTATGAGGCTTAATTCAGGATGAATTACATTGGTGGAATCCAAACGACCGCCCATTCCTACTTCAATGATAGCGATATCGACTTTTTCCTTGCTGAAATAATCGAACGCCATAGCCACTGTCATCTCGAAGAATGAAAGCTCCAGTTCTTCCAGTTTTTGTTTATGTTGTTCTATGAATGTCACGACATTATCTTCAGGAATCATTTCTCCGTTGATACGGATTCTTTCTCTGAAGTCGCGTAGGTGAGGAGAGGTGTAAAGCCCGGTTTTAAAACCTGCTGCTTGGAATACGGATGCCAGTGAGTGTGATGTGCTGCCTTTACCGTTAGTTCCTGCAATATGTACCGACTTGAAATTTTCTTGAGGATTGTTCAAATAATCAAGAATTTCTATGGTCGTGTTGAGATCTGCTTTATATGCTGCTGCACCAATGCGTTGATACATTGGAAGTTTGTTGAACATCCAATCTAATGTCTCTTTATAATTCATATTGTTTTTCTTTTATTGTCTTTGGATATATGTATATGTTATCGTTCCGCTTTGTATTTCAGGAGCGTGTTCGTCTTTGTTGAAGATGGAGTTTCTTGCGGCTTGCAATGCGGATTCGCGCATAGAAGTGTCAACTATCGTAGTGCCTTTGGCGATAGTCGTTTCTACAACTCTTCCTTCTCTATCTACTTTTATGTTAACGACAATTGTTCCTTCTTCGCTGAAATCTTTGCTTGGAGTAGATATGCTTTTTGCACCGCGGCCTCCTAGGTCGTAAGATGGACCTCCGCCACTTCCGCCGTTAGCGTCATATCTTTCTATGTCTTTCAAGCTGTTATCTTTTCCTTTCTCGCCTTCGCCTTGATCATCGCCTTCAGATGTAGGTGTTGATTCATCGTTGTTAGGGACTTGGAATAATGCTTTTTTGTTTACGACAGGCTCTTCTTCTGGAACAATCTCTTCTTGCTTTTCTTCAATAATTTCTTCAGTTTGCTCCTCAGCTTCTTCATTTATTTCTTCCTGTTCTTCCTGTGGCTGTTCTATCGAAGGTGCTTCTTCGTCCTCACTGACGATATCTTCTTCAATAACCTCGTTGGTTTCAGCCTTTTGTTCTTTAGTTTTAGGTGTTTCCTTTACAGGTTCAGTCTCTTCTGGCTGGTTAGCCTCTTGGCCGAATCCCTGTGCATACATTCCTAAATTGACTTCAACGCCGGCTTCACCTGGAAGTGGGAGCGGTGTCCTGAAACATAAAGTGAAAAGCAAAACAAGAACTATTGCGTGAAAGACAACAGTACCTATTATTCCGTAGATTTTATTCTTGTTTTTGTTTGTCATTTCTTATTTGATGTTGCTAACAAAACCTTATGTTTATTATCAGTGTCTTTGTTTATCTCATTGACAGCGTCGATGATGTTGACAATATATTGAACAGCAACGCTTTTGTCGGAACGAATCACGACAGTGCCTTCCAGCTGTCCTGCCAATGCTAATTTTATCTCTGCCTGTAAATCATCTTCGTTGATAGCTCTTTCTTCAATATAATATTGATTGTTATCATCAACATAAAGTGTTATTGTCTGTTTCGATATGGTCTTGCTGTTGCTTGAAGGAAGCAATAACTTTATTGCATTAGGAGCAACTAATGTTGAAGTCAACATGAAGAAAATCAACAAGAGAAAAACCAAATCCGACATTGATGACGAATTGAAGTCTATCTTTCTTTTATTTCTTGATTTTATTGCCATAATTTATAGTTCACTTTTAAAATCAGACGTATCAGTGTTTATTAAAATTAACGCCCTGACAAAATTTTCAATTTTCAGTTTTAAGCTGGTTCGTTCAAAACATCCATGAATTCGATGCTCTTACTTTCGAGTAAGTTGACGACATTGTCGATTCTTGAAACGATGATGTTGTAAAGGATGAAAGCGATGATACCTACGATAAGACCGCCTACTGTTGTAACCATAGCTTCATAGATGCCGGCAGAGAGTAATTCGATGTCGATGTTATTGCCTGCCATTGACATGTCGTAGAATGCACGAATCATACCAGTTACTGTTCCGAGGAATCCGAGCATAGGAGCAGCGCCTGAAATCATACCTATCAAAGCGACGCCTTTTTCCAATTTGCTGACTTCAAGATTTCCGACGTTTTCGATGGCTGTCTGAATGTCGTTGAGTGGCTTGCCAATACGTGAGATACCTTTTTCAATCATTCTTGAAATAGGGGTGTCTTTTTCCTTGCATAATGTCTTTGCTTCATCCAATTTTCCTTCTATCATATAGTTACGGATGTTGTCCATGAAAGTGTCATCTTTTTTAGATGCTTTGTTGATAGTGATGAATCTTTCTGTGAAGATATATATAGCTACAATTGAGAAGATAGCGAGAATTAACATAATCCAGCCGCCTTCTTTTGCTAACTGCCATAATGACAATTTGATTTCTTCTGCTTCTGCTGTGCTGATGAGGTCGCCTGTGACCTGGAGGATAATGCTTAATAAATTCATACTTTTATTTTTTTATCTGTTATTTTTTATTGTTAACTATCTTTTTCTTGAAAATTATAAATTATCTGGCATCCATATCTTGCCGCTTGAGCTGTCTGACGATGCTCCTGTTACTGACGAGAGCACATTGGTTTTTCCTTCCATTTTAAGTGTTGCCAGAAATGCGAAAATCAAAGCTTCTTTATAGTCGATAATCATCGTGTCTGGAATCACTATCTCATGTTTGCTCAATGCTCTTATTCTGCTGATGAGATATTGGTTTTTAGCGCCTCCGCCAGTGATGAGCATTTTTGTTGCTTCCAGATGATTGGTAGAATTTGTGATCTGAAGAGCTATGTGTTCAGTGGCAGTGGCCAATAAATCGTTGACAGACAATTCTGAATTATCTACGACTTTGTGCTGTACGTTTTCGAAGAATTCTCTTCCTAATGACTTAGGTGCTTCCTGATTATAATAAGGGTTGTCGTTCAGGATATTTAACAAATCTTGATTAACAGAGCCTTGTCGCGCAAAGCCTCCATTGTTGTCGTAGTCGTATCCTAATTTTCCTGCAAGATAATTGAGCAACTGGTTTGCCATACATATATCGTATGCAGTACGCTTGTTTTCTGTTTCGTATGATACGTTAGCGATGCCGCCAATATTAAGACATATAGGATATTCTGCAAAAAGATGGCGGTCGCCAATTGGTACGAGAGGAGCTCCTTGTCCGCCTTTTTCAACATCTTCTGTTCGGAAATCGTTGATGGTCATAATTCCAGTAGCGTTGGCAATTTCCTGTCCGTCGCCAATCTGAAGCGTGAAGCCTTCTTCTGGACGATGGAAAATGGTGTGTCCGTGAGAAGCGATGAGCTTAGGCTCCATGTCATACTTCTTTATGAATTTTTGGGTTATGGTTCCTAAATATCTTCCGTATTCTTTGTCGAGTTCCTTGAGTTCTTCCTTGTCTTTGTTGAATGCCTGGCTGAGCTGTTCTTTCCAATATTCCGAATATGGAACATTGCCGGCTTCTATTATCTGGAAAAACCATGTCTTGTTGTCATGGCTGAAATTGACGTATGCAATGTCAACGCCATCGAGTGAACTTCCCGACATCAATCCTATTACCTTGAAATCTCTCATAATTACAATACGTTAACGATTTTTTCCAAATGAATGCCGTTAGAGCCTTTAATCAAAATCTTCTTTCCTGAAATGTCATTGTCATTTATATAAGCCAATAGCTCTTCAACATTGGAGAAGGTAGTGAAGTCGGTTCCTGCTGTCTTTTTGAATTCCTCGCCGACGAGTATGACATTCTTAAATTCAAGTTCTTTGATGAGACTTATAATTGCTTGATGTTCCTTTTCAGAATCTTTGCCGAGTTCTCTCATGTCACCCAGTATTAATAAGGTGTTTTCAGAACTTATGTTTCTGAAATTTTTTATTGCGTGATTCATACTTACCGGATTGGCATTGTATGCATCCATGACGATTTCGTTTTTCTCGCTTTTGATAAATTGTGAGCGGTTGTTGGTAGGAGTGTAGTTTTCAAGCGCTTCTATGATAAGGCTTTTCTCGATGTTGAAGTGACAACCTACTGAAATGGCAGCCATTACATTTTCGAAGTTGTAATCTCCTACTAAGTTGGTTTTAATCTCGTCGCCTTCCCAATTGATGATAAGATAAGGGTTTGAAGAAACGATGCTTGCTTTTATATCGGCATTGCTGTCTTTTCCATATGTACGAGAATCAATGTCTTTTGACAGATCCATCAGAAGTTCATTGTCGTAGTTGACGAAGATTTTACCATTCTTGTTTCTGATGAAATCGTATAATTCGTTTTTTGTCTTGACTACACCTTCGAAACTGCCGAAGCCTTCAAGGTGAGCCTTGCCTATGTTTGTTATTATTCCGAAGTCAGGGTCTGCTATTGCGCAAAGCTGAGCTATCTCGTTAGGGTGGTTGGCTCCCATTTCCACAACGGCCATCTCTGTTTCAGGCTTTATGCGTAACACGGTAAGAGGCAGTCCAAGGTGATTGTTGAAGTTGCCTTGTGTGTAAATGAGATTGTATTTTTTAGAAAGGACAGCTGCTGTCAATTCTTTTGTCGTAGTCTTTCCGTTAGTTCCTGTGATACCAATAATTGGGATGTTGCATTTCTCTCTGTGAAGGCGTGCTAGTTCTTGAAGAGCGGTGAGGCTGTCGTCAACGATGAAAAGACGTTCGTGTTGAGGGAGGTCTTTCCTGTCGGCTATCACGCATGATGCTATGTTTTCCTGTGCCACCTGGTATGCGAAGTCGTTGCCGTCAAAGCGTTCTCCTTTAAGAGCTACGAACACGCAGCCTTCTTCAATCTTGCGGCTGTCGGTTGATACAAGATATTTCTGAGAATAATATTGATAAATTTTTTCTGTTGTTTTCATTGTCAAAAAAAAAGCCGTCTTTATTGTTGACGGCTTATAAGTTATATGTGAATAATTTATCTTGCCAATGCACTGCCAATTTTATTCATAGCGCATCTGAAACCTACTGTTGAAGATGCATCGTCTTCATCCATGAAACGGCGTACTGATGGGCTTAAGTAATATGGGCCATCTGACCAAGAACCACCTTTATATACTCTTGACTTGTCAGAGATTAAAGTTGTTTCGCCATGGTTATACATTTTTTGTGTATAAGTGTTTTGGTCGTCTGATGTTTTCTCCCAGTCTGAACGTGCTATTGTTGAAGTGTTGTCACCGTCTTTGTAGTTGAGGTTGTATTTAGTTGTGTCGTTGATGTTATCGCCGCGATATGGGTTGTGATCGTTGAAGTCTTCATATGAGAGAGGACGGTAAATGTCGAGAACCCATTCTGATACGTTACCTGCCATGTTGTATAAGCCGTAGTCGTTTGGCCAGTAAGATGCTACTGGAGCAGGGAATGCTGCGCCGTCGTTCAAGTTACCTGCAACGCCCATATAGTCACCTTTACCTCTTTTGAAGTTAGCGATGAAACCACCGTTGTAGTCTTTGTCGTTTGTTCTTAAGCCATCGGAATTCCATGGATAAACTTTACGTTCGTAAATGACTTCGTTTTTTGTGTTGCCGATGAGACCTAAAGCTGCATATTCCCATTCTGCTTCTGTTGGGAGTCTGTATTTAGGAAGAAGGAGACCGTCTTCCATTTTGATGTTTTTGTTTTCTTCACTTGTTCCAGCTTGAGATGCGCTTGGGTTGTATAAGCCAGCTAAATATGAGTCTGTTGTGAAATAGTTGTCTTTGTTAAGGTCGTTGTTGTAATTTATAGCGCCAGCATCGACTAATATTTTTTCGTTGACGCGGTCTGAACGCCATGAAGCGTAATCGTTAGCTTGTAACCATGTTACGCCTACAACAGGATAGTCTCTGTAAGCAGGGTGGCGGAAGTAGATCTCTACCATTGGTTCGTTGTATGATAATGAGTTACGCCATACAGTTGTGTCAGGAAGAGCTTTTTCAACCATTTCAGGATATTCTTTGCCGAAAACTCTGTTTAACCAGTGGATGTATTCGAGATAGTCTAAGTTGCTGACCTCTGTTTGGTCCATATAAAATGATGAAACTGTAACTTGTCTTGGAGTATTGTTCCATTCATAGTATGGGTTTTCAATAGTAGCTCCCATTGTAAAAGTACCGCCTTCAATAGCAACGAGTCCTGGACCTGTTGTCTGTTCTACTGATTCAACGACTTTGAAATCGCCGTTTGATGGGTCGTTGTAAGCCCAGCCTGTTGTACGTGACGCTGTTTGCTTATTGACACATGAGGCTAATAAACTAACACATAATAATGTGAGTAATGATTTGACAAAATTTCTTCTACGCATTATTCTAATTTTTAACTTATTCTAAAACTGAAATGGTAAAGATTTATTGTATCTTCAATGAAAAAATACTAAATCTAATTTTGGATTGCAATTTTACGAATTTTTTTTGAAATAATATGAAAAAAATATATTTTTTTTGAAATGTTTATGAACAATAAAAAATGCTTATCTTCGTTCCGTTTTTACATATTGGAATATTAAAATTATAATTTTTTATGAGTAGTGTAAGTTATTGTAAAACATTTATATACATTTTATTTTCTTTTCTGATTTTAAAAGCTACAGATGCAGTTGCGCAGTCTGAAACGACATTCTCTGTCGATTTTAAATGGAAGGGGATTGAAAAACATAGAATCGGCAATGAAATTAAGTCGTTTGTATCTTTTGAAGGTGCTACATACAGCGGTGAATTTGATGATTCAAAACCGATATATTCACAGATGATTCCTGTGTGGGATGATAATATTGAAGCAAACTTTGAAGTGACAGTCACTGCATCGGAACCTGTGCCTTATGATGAAATACCTTTGATTCAAGATGTCAATGTTGACGCACCTTATTATACTTACAGCGTGCTGAATTCTCGAGATAATTCAAATGTATATTTTTCTTTGTCTCCATTCTTTTTGAATGACGGCAGTTTGATGAGGGTGCTTTCTTGTGATGTGACATATTCATTGAAACAGATGAAAAGAGGTGAGAAGAGAGATTATGTAGAAAACTCTGTTCTTGATTCCGGCAGATGGTATATGATGTCGATGACATCAACTGGAATGTATAAAATAACATATTCAGAACTGGCGGAAATGGGCGTGCCTGTCACATCAATAAATCCCAAAGACATAAGGATTTACCATAATGGCGGCGGCGTGTTGCCGATGCTTAATTCTGCAGATCGTCATCAGGATCTGGTGGAAATACCTATTTATGTGTCAGGCGAAAATGACGGTTCTTTCGATGAAAATGATTATATTGTCTTTTATGCTAGAGGGCCTGTGACATGGGAGCATTTTAATGGCATATATTCAAGGGTGTCAAATCCTTATTCTGATTATTCATATGCGTTCCTGACAACGGATATGGGAGCGGGTAAACGTATTCAATATGCGGAAAATAAGTCGGAGATGTCTGCTGTGACAGTCGATGCGTTCATTGATTATCAGCTTGTTGAAGAAGATTTGTATAATCTTAATAATATGGGTGCGACATGGTATTTCGATAAATATGATGCAACGACTTCAATGTCGTATTCATTTAATTTCCCTAATATTATCCAAACTGAAAAATGTAATATTAGGGTTGATGCGGCTGCAAGAAATACATCTTCTCAATCGTCTTTTGAAGTTAAGGTGAATGGTAATTTTGTCAGTTCAATGAAAATCAATAAGGTGTCTGACAATTACGCTAATATTGGAAGTTCAGGTAATGTTAAATTTACTTCTGATAGAGATGACATTACAGTGAATCTGAATTTTGTGAAAAACTCATCTTCTGCATCGGGATGGCTCGATTATATCGCTATAAACGCATGGCGTGAATTGGTCTTCACAGGAAATGTAATGGCTTTTAGGAATCCAGACTGTTTTGATGAATCAAAGACATATCGTTATGAGATAAAGAATGCTGCTAATTCTTTGCAGGTGTGGAACGTCACAAATCCTGTCGCTCCTGAAAAGATGAATCTTCAATATGCTTCTAATGTGGCTTCGTTCACTGTTGAGGGTGCGTATGGTTGCGAGTTCATCGCTTTCAATGGTAATGAATATAACAAAGTGACTTTCGTGTCATTAGTGGGAAATCAGAATCTTCATTCAAAATATGATTTCGACTATCTGATAATCACTCATCCGGATTTCGTGTCACAGGCTCAGCGACTAAAGGAACTGCATTCAACTATTGATGATCTTGTGATAGAATTGGTGACTCCTCAACAAATATACAATGAGTTTTCGTGTGGCGCTCTTGATGTAGCAGCAATCCGCGACTATATCAAAATGATTTATGACAAATCGGATAAAAGACTGAAATATGTGCTTCTTTTCGGCGATTGCTCATTCGATTTCAAGAACAAAAGCGGCAACGTTTGTTTCATACCTTCATATCAGTCAGAGGTTTCGCTTACACCAGCAAGTAATGTGTATGATGATTTCTTCGTAAGTCTCGACAATAACGAGGGTGATATGACAGCATCTTTCGCCAATGATCTTGCGATAGGAAGAATGCCCGTGAACACATTGGAAGAGGCAACGATAGTCGTTGATAAAATTGAAAGATATATCAATAATGACGAAGAATCTATGGGACAATGGCGTAAGCTCGTGACATTCGTCGCTGATGATGACGATACTTATTATATGTCGCATGCCGAACAACTGGAAAAGATTGTCAAAGAAGATATGGGCGATGACGTCAACTTCGACAAAATATATCTTGACGCATATCATCAGATTGCAACTTCTAGCGGACAGCGCTCTCCTGAATGTAACGCTGCCATTACAAATCGCGTCGAACTAGGTTCTTTGATAGTCAATTATATTGGTCATGCTGGTGAGTTGGGATGGGCTGCAGAAAGAATACTTACCAATGATGATATTTTCTCATGGCAGAATTCTCCTAAATTGAATCTCATGTTGGCTGCTTCTTGTGAGTTCAGCCGCTTCGATGATCATACAAGAACATCAGCCGGAGAGTATGTGTTCCTTAATAAAAACGGAGGAGCGGTGGCGATGTACACTGCTGCTCGTGTGACTTATGGCTCTCAGAATCAGAATATGATGAAGAGATTCTACAAACGTCTATTTGATGTTGAAGGTGGTGAATTCGTTACAATGGGTGATGCCTTTTTGGCTGCTAAGCAGGAAGGCGATGCTAACTGCCACGATTATGTCTTCTTTGGCGATCCGGCTCTTCGCCTTAACTTCCCAATAAACAAGGTTGAACTGACTTCAATAAACAATCATGACGTGGCGGAGGTTGATACACTCAGAGCTTTGCAAAGTATTAATATCAAAGGCGTTGTGAAAGATGTATATGGAAATATGATGAACGACTTTAACGGAACGATTCATGTCAATGTCTATGATAAGGAAAATACATATACTACATTTGGCAATGAGTCTCAGACATTTTCGTTTAAATTGCGTGATAATGTTATTTTTACAGGAAAAATGCCTGTCGTTAACGGTGAATTTGATTTCGACATAACATTGCCTAAAGATATCAATTATAGCTATGGTTATGGTCTTATGAGTTTCTATGCCAATAGCGACAAGACAGATGCTCAAGGTTCTTATTCGAACTTTATAGTCGGGGGACTGAACCAGGATGCAGAGCCAGATGACAATGGACCAGAAATAGTGGTTTATATTGACGATGAGAAATTTATTGACGGTTCCATGACAAATGAAAATCCTCTTCTGATAGCATATATCAAGGATGAGAATGGCATTAACACATCTTCCGCAGGAATAGGCCATGATATCACTGCAACATTGACGGGCGCAACAAACAAGTCATATTCTTTAAACAATTATTATGAGGCTCCGTCAACACAATATGAGTTTGGAACGGTGGCGTATAAATTATACAACCTTAATGAAGGTGAACACCTTTTAACTCTCAGAGCATGGGATATTTATAATAATTCTAGTACAGCTACAATACGTTTCAATGTTGTTAAAGGAAAAATTATCAATATCGAAAATCTTGTCAATTATCCGAATCCGATGTCTGATAATACTTACTTTACCTTTGAACATAATCAGAAAGATAATGAAATAAATATACAGATTAGAATTTACAATGTTGTAGGTCAGTTGGTTAGAACTATTGAAGAAAGTAGCTACGGTACAACGGCGAGAATAAATCCGATAAGCTGGGACGGCACTTCAGACAATGGAACTAAGTTGCCTGCCGGTATCTATATCTACTATGTTACAGTAGCTAATTCTAATAATGAAAAAACATCTGGATATTCGAAATTGATAATTAAATAATTATTATCTTTGCACAATGGAATTTTGTGTTTTTTTTCAATGAAACACAATAATGAAATTTACATCTCGTTAGTCTGAATATTATTGATTTAAATAAAGTATGAAAAGAATTAAACTATTTACATTGCTATTTGTAATGCTATTCGCAAGTGCTAACATTAATGCACAATCAGATGCAACAATTGATGAAATCTTAGGACACAATTTGGAATACAACGTTATCTCAACTGCGGTTCCATTCATGAGCATCGCTCCTGATGCAAGATCATCTGCTATGGGTGATATAGGTGTCTCAACATCTCCTGATGTTTATTCAATGCACTGGAACCCTGCAAAATATGCTTTCATTGAAGATGACTTTACAGTGGGTTTGGCTTATAGCCCTTGGCTCAGAAATTTGGTTAACGATATGAACATCGCTTATTTGGGCTTGGCAAAACGTATCGATTCTAAATCAACAATCGGCGCAACATTACGTTATTTCACTCTCGGTGACATCAACTACAGAGATAACCAAAATGTTGACCAAGGTACATACTCTCCAAATGAATGGGCTATCGATGTGGCTTATTCACGTAAGTTAGGTAAATATATCTCAGGATCTGTTGCTGGTCGCTTCATCTACTCAAACCTTACTCAAGGTTATGACACTTACGCAAAAGCAGCTATCTCTGTTGCTGCAGACATCTCTGTTTATTACACAAGAGACGTATACTGGTTCAATGGTATGGACGCTAACTTCTCATGGGGTGCTGCTATCACCAACATCGGTTCTAAAATGAATTATGACGAGTCAACACTCGATAAAGACTTCATCCCAACAAATCTTCGCTTCGGTCCAACATTGAAACTCGATATCGATGACTATAACTCATTCGCTTTCTCAATCGATTTCAATAAACTCCTCGTTCCAACACCTCCAGTCTATTTGACTGACTCAACAGGAACAACAATCTATGAAGGCGGCAATCCTGTCATCGCTGCTGGTAGAGATAACAACGTCGGTTTGGTTCAAGGTATGATTCAATCATTCTATGATGCTCCAGGCGGATTCAAAGAAGAACTCAAAGAATTTACATTAGGCATTGGTGCTGAATATTGGTACAACCAGGTGTTTACAGCCCGCGCTGGTTTCTTCCACGAAGCTCAAATGAAAGGTAACCGCCGCTATTTGACTTTCGGTGCTGGCCTCCGCTACAACGTTTTCGCTCTCGATGTTTCTTACTTGGTTCCAGTTAACAACACAGCAACATCAGGACAAAATCCTCTCGAAAACACTCTCCGCTTCAGCTTGACATTCAATATCGATAAGTGGGAAAACGGTAAAACTCAATTGGAAAAAGTAAACTAATCAATTTACTATAAAAGATTTGACGACTCTTTCATCTTCCATAATGATATGAAGATGGAAGAGTCCTTTTTTTAACATACTGCAATCTATCTCCATCCTTTCTGTAAATGCAGTGTTGTTAAGTCTTATTAATTTCTGTCCTAGGATGTTGTAAACTTCTAATGTTCTAATATTCTTTCCTTCAACGAATAAAAAGTCTTTGGTTGGGTTAGGGTAGATGTTTAAATCATTATAATTCAGATTGCTTTTAACATTTATGTAACCTTCGTGACGGAAACAGTCTTGCTTCGTTGCAACAACCTTAATCTTATTTTCTTTTAACAAAGGCTTGATGTCAATAATGTTGTTATCATCAAAAGATGTGGCAATAATTTCCCCGTCTATGCTGAATGCCACTCTGGTGTTTTTTTCTTTTTCTATGATGAAAGAATTGCAATCAGTCGCTATTTCTCTTGGATAATTGATGTTTATTTCGCGAGGCATTTCTGTGTTTAGCTGAAGAAATGCGTCTCCGAAATAATGAAAGAGATTGTATGTTATGTCTTTATGTATTGAGAGATAAGGCCAAGGCGATTGTTTAAGGTAATATTTTCCATACATATTGGCAAAAGCCGGATATTTGAAAGTTGTTGTATTGTCTCCATAATCTGGCAAGAAGTCGTTCCAAAGGTAGTCGTAGAAGCCCCATACGTAAGTGTCGTTGGTGAAAGAATATGATATCTGAGAGGCGGCGACTATAGCGACGCAGCCGTTTTCTGTTCTTAAGAATCTTTCTGCGAAACAGTCGTTATCGCCTTCACCGTAATTGAAATCTCCAGTCTGACAATTGGCTGACATTATGAATGTGAGGTCTTCGTTTTCCAATTTGTTGATTTCATTGTTTGAAAAATATGGGTTGCTCCAGTTTTGGAATACACCATGGTCGCGATGCTGTACTATGAACGTTCCTTCGTTGATGGCGCGACTTAAATCATATTGGTTGGCATTCCAATCAGTAAGATGTTTCAAATTATCTGGTATATAGTTCAATCCGTTTTCTCCGAAATAGTCTAGAACTAAATCTGTGTTTTCGCCTGTTGACCAGACAGAGTCGGGGAGACCTGTATTTATGGCGTTAAGGCGGTTAGGTTCTTTACCTATTTTCTCGAAATAACCCGCGATGACTTCAGAGCAAAGCTGGAACCAGCGTTCTTCTTCGAAACCCATTGCAGTCACTGGTCGATTGTAATAATCTGGATTTGTGGAAGGATGAGTTTCATAACGAATGGTTTTCTTGACCATCAGTTCCGCTTGCTGAGCGTTGGCTGCCGGCATACGTGCTATAACCAATTCAGGGAGATTGTCGTCGTTGAAATCGACGAGTTTGTTGTCGGCGAGATACTTGATGTTGTTTTCGTGATAATTTATCTGGTAAAAAGAAGCGATGCCTTGAGTGGCGTCGGTAGAATAATCGCCGAAGAGAAGTATGGCTGAAGGCACCATTTCCCAGTTCTCATAAATATATTTGAAATAATCTCTAAGAGGAATAGGCTTGTTTTCACTTATCTCTTCGATGTTGACTACCTTTGTGTAGATGCCTTGTTCGTTGCGGAATCTGGCGAGAGTGTCGGCCCATTGAGCTATGTCGCTGTTGTCAGGAGTGACGATGAGATAGAGGCAGCCTTCTAGATTGTTGTCGAGAATGTTTCGTAGTTGAGTGTCGTAATTTTTGTCGTCAACGGACAACGGACAACAGTCAACAGTTCTTGGGAATGCGGTCGCTGAGCTTGTCGAAGCGCCGATAGTTGTGCCTTCGACAGGCTCAGGCACCGTGCACGAAGTCTGTTGTCCGTTGACTGTTGTCTGTTGACAGCCGAAGGCTAATAATATAAAAACTACAAATATTCTCATAGACGCAAAGATAAGAAAAAAGACTACAAGACAACGAGACTACGGGCTTTTTAAAATTAGGAATGAGGAATTAGGAATGAGGAATGATTTTTTTTAGACTAAGGCTTTTGAACTTTTTTAGTGATGAAGTCAGTAATGATATTACCTCAACTCCTGAATTCCTAAATCAAGGTCGCTGAGCTTGTCGAAGCGCCGATAGTTGTGCCTTCGACAGGCTCAGGCACCGACTACCCTGAAATCCTGAACTCCTGAATTCCTAAAAAAAAAAGAACCCCAGAAAAAAAATCTGAGGTTCTGAGGTTCTGAGTTTCTTCTTATTATACAAGTCCTGCGAATCCCATGAAAGCTAATGCAAGGATGCCGGCTGTCACTAATGCGATAGGCACGCCTTTCATTCCTTTTGGAACGTCTGACAATGTGAGTTGCTCGCGTAATCCTGCGAAGACAACCAACGCCAATGTGAAACCGACGCCGTTAGCTAAAGCGTACATCGTGCCTTCTAAGAGACCGAAGTCTTTTTGTATCACAAGGATTGCAACACCGAGAACGCAGCAGTTAGTTGTGATGAGTGGTAAGAAAACACCCAATGCTGCATATAATGAAGGACTTATCTTTTTCAATATGATTTCTACCATCTGTACTAACGCTGCGATGACCAAGATGAATGCTATGGTCTGCAAGAATCCTAGGTTAAAAGGATTTAACAGATAGTGCTGGATGAGCCATGTTACTATTGTCGCTAAAGTTATGACAAAGATAACGGCAGCGCCCATACCTAATGAGGTCGATATTTTCTTGGAGACGCCGAGGAAAGGGCAGATGCCAAGGAACTGTGTCAAAACGATATTGTTGACGAATATTGCCGAGATAAATATAAGTAAGTATTCCATATCTAAATATCTTTAATTGTCAATAACTTATTTTGATTTCTTTAAAAGTCTGTTCATAATGGCGATGAGATAACCCATAGCGATGAAAGCACCTGGAGCGAGGACGAATACCAAGATGGCGTCGCCGCCGATGAACTTCCATCCGAAGATAGAGCCGCTGCCTAAGATTTCACGGATTGAACCTAAGATGGTGAGTGCCATAGAATATCCTAAACCCATGCTGATGCCGTCGACTGCTGAAGCACCGATGCCGTTCTTGCAAGCGAATGCTTCTGCACGTCCTAAAACGATACAGTTAACAACGATGAGAGGGATGAAGAGACCGAGTGTCTCGTAAATGCTTGGGAGATATGCCTGCATCAAAAGCTGTAACACAGTCACGAATGATGCGATGACGACAATATAACAAGGAATGTGAACTTTGTTAGGGATGAAGTTCTTTAATAATGATATGCACATGTTAGACAATATCAATACGAAAGTCGTTGCCAAACCCATTGAGAGTCCGTTGATGGCGCTGGTTGTTGTTGCCAATGTTGGACAGCATCCGAGGAGAAGTACGAATACCGGATTTTCCTTGAAGAATCCTTTTGTTAAGTTGTTCCAGTTAGCCATGATTAAAATCCTCCTTTGTTGTTTTCAAATGTTAATAATGCGCGGTTTACAGCATCGCAGAATGCTCTTGAACTGATTGTGGCTGCTGTGATAGCATCAACATCGCCGCCGTCTTTCTTCACTTTGAAGTTGAATGAGTCAGCTCTCTTGTCGTTGAACTGGTCTTTGAATGCAGGTTCTGACATCTTGGAGCCTAAGCCTGGAGTCTCGGCATGTTGCAACACAGAGATGTTTTTCAAGGTTCCGTCTGCCAAGATTCCTACCATAAGACTGATGTTGCCGCTGAAGCCTTTGTTGGTGAATGTCTCAACAGCAGCTCCTATGAAGTTGTTGTCGGCGTCGTATGCCAAGTAGAAAGGAATCTCTGCATCTTCGCCAGCTACTGCTGATTTTACTGTGACATCTTTTAATGTCTCAAATTCAGGAAGTACGTTTTTGATAGCCTCTGTTTTCTTTGCTGTCTCTGCCGCTGCGATAGGTTCTTTGGTAGCGTTATAAACTACGCCTAACACACCGCCTGATACTACGCATATCACGAATAAGGCTACAAACATATTTATTAATGTATCTTTCTTTGCTGCCATAATCTTATTATTTTACAGGGTTACCGAAACGTGTTGGTTTACATGCTTTGTTGATTAAAGGAACGAAAGCGTTCATAATCAATATAGCGAATGACATGCCTTCTGGATATGCGCCCCAAAGACGGATGATGATTGTCAATGCGCCGACGCCAATTGAGAAGACAATCTTGCCTTTCATTGTCATAGGTGATGTCGCCATGTCAGTTGCCATGAAGAAAGCGCCGAGCATCAGACCACCGCCGAAGATGTGTATCATTGGATGAACGAATTGTACAGGGTCGATGAGCCAGCATATTGTTGATACGATAGCTACTGTAGCGATGATGATGACAGGTGTCTGCCAGTCGATGACTTTCCTTATTATCAAGAAGAGACCTCCGATGATGATGGCGATGGAACCTATCTCACCGAGAGAACCGCTGTAGATAAAGCTTTGTATTTTATCGTAAATGATTAAGTCGTTGGCTGCTATGCCTTGGGAGAGACCTTCTTTTATATAGCCTAACAATGTTGGTCCGGTAACAGCATCGGTGAGTGCGCCGCCGAACAATGGCTGTGGTGTTGGCCATGTTGTCATTGCGACAGGGAAGGAGATGAGCATGAAGACACGTCCTACCAATGCTGGGTTGAATGGGTTGTTGCCCAATCCGCCGAATGACATCTTGCCGATGCCGATGGCTACGATAGAACCGACGATGATCATCCATGCTGGAATGTTAGATGGTAAGTTGAAAGCTAACAAGATACCTGTTATTATCGCTGAGCCGTCTGCTATTGTGCATGGTCCTTTGATGAGGTATTTCTGAATTAGCCATTCGACTAAGACGCATGCTGCCACTGATATCAAAGTGACGCGTACAGCGTTGAAGCCGAAATAGTAAATGGAAAATAAGAATGCAGGCATCAGAGCGATAATGACGCTATACATTATTTTCTTTGTGCTTTCTCCTCCGTGTACGTGAGGTGAGCCTGATATTGTGTAATTATTCATCTCTTAATTATTTCTGATTACGTGAACGAATTAATTGACCTGTCTTATTCTTGCCGTAACGTATGTAGTCGAGCAATGGAATGTTTGCTGGGCAAGTGAACTCGCATGATCCGCATTCGATGCAGTCCATGATACGTTCGTTTTCTGTGTCTTCAAAGAAGTTGTTCTTCGACAGACGGCAAAGCAAGAATGGCTCCAGTCCCATAGGGCAGGCATTGATACATTTGCCGCAGCGCAGACAGTTGCCGACCTTACGAGGCTGAGCTTCTTTATCTGTCATGAGCAAGATTCCTGATGTGCCTTTGATGACAGGGAAGTCGTTAACAGAAACAGACTTGCCCATCATAGGACCGCCGTTGATGATGTTTGTTGTGTTTTCTGGAAGTCCGCCGGCAGCTTCGATGAGTTCTGTTGAAGGTGTGCCAATTCTTACCATGAAGTTGGATGGATTAGCGACAGACTTGCCTGTGACGGTGACAACTCTTGAGATGAGAGGTTTGTTTTTTTGTACGGCTTCATAAATGGCGAAGGTAGAAGCTACGTTGACAACGACGCAGCCTGTTTCTATAGGCAGCTTGCCAGAAGGGACTTCTCTTCCAGTGCATGTCTTGATGAGCTGTTTCTCACCGCCTTGTGGATATTTGGTCTGTAAAGGCTGCACCTCGATACCGTGGTAGTATTCGTCGCCACTAATTATATCGTCTAATAATTTAGCTGCTTCAATCTTGTTGATTTCAATGCCTATCATCGCTTTAGGAGCATCGACGGCTTTCATCAAAATCTTGACGCCTACCAAGAATTCATGTGGTTTCTCGAGAAGGAGTCGGTTGTCGCAGGTGAGATAAGGTTCGCATTCTGCTGCGTTGATGATGACGAACTCGGCTTTTTTATCTTTTGGGATAGAGAGTTTTACGCTTGTTGGGAAGGTGGCGCCGCCCATACCGACGATGCCGTGGCTCTTGACTCTCTCTATTATTTCTTCACGTGATAATGTTATTTCTCCGACTAATTTGTCGCTTGTGTCGATTCCTTCTAACCATTCGTCGCCTTCGACTTCGATGAAGATAGCTGGTTTGCGGTAGCCGGTGTGGTCCATCACTTCGTCAACTTTAGTGACTTTGCCGCTCACTGATGAGTGTACGTTGGCAGAGATGAAACCTTTCGCGGTTCCGATGAGCTGTCCCACTTTCACCTCGTCGCCTTTTTTGACGATGGCTTCTGCTGGCGCGCCGAGACATTGTCCCAACGGAATGATTACTTGTTTTGGAATAGGAAATGTTATTATGGGTTTGTCTGACGAAAGTTTATTTTCTTCAGGATGAACACCGCCTTTAGGGAATGTTTTCTTTGGATTCATACGCTTATTCTTTACTTTCGTTATTAACTTCTTCTTTTACTTCAACTTTAGGTTTGCGAGGAGGGAAGTTCACCGCCAAGATGCTGCCTCTTGGACAAACGTCAACGCACTTGCGACATTGCTTGCACTTGTCAGGGTTGATGTAGGCGAGTGTGCCACGCATCTCGATAGCTTCGAATGGACATTCTTTGAGACACTTCTGGCAGCCGATACAACCGACCTTACAGTTCTTCATAGTGATGGCGCCTTTTTCGATGTTGACGCAGCTGACGTAGATACGGCGGTTGTTCTTGCCTTTAGGGCGAATCTCGATGATGCCTCTAGGACATGCTTTTGTACAAGTGCCGCAGCCAACGCATTTGTTTTCATCAACCACAGCGATGCCTAAGACAGGATCGACATGGATGGCGTCGAATGCACATTTCTTGACGCAGTCGCCTAAGCCAAGACATGCGTTAGGGCAACCGCTGCCTCCTGCGAACAGAGTGTGTGCGAAAGCGCAGATGTCAGCACCTTCATAGTGAGTCTTCTTAGGAGCGTTCTCACATGTTCCGTTGCAACGAACTACAGCAATCTTAGGCTCTTCAACAGCGACTGTCAAACCTAATACAGCAGCAACTTTCGACATATCGGAACTAGTACAATTCAATCCGGCGAGACTGTTCTTGTCAGCTGCTGACTTGACGCATGCTTCAGCAAAAGCACGGCATCCTGCAAAACCGCAACCGCCACAGTTGGCTCCAGACAAATTGGATTCAACTTCATCAATCAATGGATTTTCTTCTACTTTGAACTTCTGTGCGACTATGTAAAGAATAACCGCTAAAATGCCTCCCAAGACTCCTAGTACAATGAGAGAATAGAGTAAAATGTCGTTCACAATAATAGTTTTTTTAATGTTTAATATTTAATTTCAATTAAGCTGTTAGCTGTCAGTCTCAGCTGTCGGCATTCACAAAAAATACTGATTGCTGAAAGCTGAAAGCTGATCGCTTAAACAAATTAGTTATCGCAAAAATAACAATTAATTTTTAAAAATTACATATTTTTTAATGAATTTCATACTCGAATTTACGTTTGATTTTATCCTTGAAAAGAAATAAAATAAGGTAATATGGAATCAAGGAACCGATGGATATTAATGCGTTTATGCCTTCGTCAAATTTTAATGCATTGAGAATAAATATCATGCTTATTAAAATTATTACAGGAATCACATATGCAAAGACAACTGCACTATTGGCCTGACCTAATCCCATGCTTATTCTGACCTCTTGTCCTATGGATAATTCCTTGTCTTTCGGGCGTGGTATGCTTATGATTTTCTCCTTCATCTCCGACATGTTGCAGGCACCTTTGATGTTGCAGGAAGCACAAGCGCTCTTCGATAATATCTTTATCTCAACTTCATCGTTGCTGATGTTGGTTATAATTCCATCGTGTGAAATTCTGTCGCTCATATTTTTTGTTTTTATTTGCAAAGATATTAAAAGACTAATGGCTAATGACTAATGGCGAAAGATTTTTTTAAAACCATTGAACTCTAAACTCTAAACTCTAAACTTTTTTTATTATCTTCGCAAAAAATATTTTTATGATTCAGATTTTGTCACTGTTATTTTATTTTGTCGTTCCTTATCTTGTGATTCTGCTTTGTCGCAGATATTCTGTTATGAACAAGATAGGGGAGATTCTTACTTTATATATTATAGGTATTATTGTTTCTAATGTTTTTGTCTTTCCTCTTGGTTTCGGCGATTCTTTAAAAGGTATTCAAGACGGACTTACAAGTGTGATGATTCTTCTTGCGTTCCCTATGATTCTCTTCGGCTGTGATTTTAAAAACTGGAAACTTAAGAACGCAATAACTGCTCTTTGCATAGGACTTGTCTCTGTGCTCGTAGTGGATGTCATTGGTTATTACATTTTTAACGATGAGCAAACGGGTTTTGAAAAAATAGCAGGACTTCTTGTAGGTGTCTACACAGGAGGAACGCCAAATCTCGCAAGTCTTAAAATCGCTCTCGATGTCGATGCGGAGACTTATATCTTCGTCCATACTTTTGATATGATTATCAGCTTCGTTTATCTTGTCTTCCTGATGTCGTTCGGAATAAAAGTCTTCAGATTTTTTTTAAGACAACAAGACAACAAGACAACAAGGCAACAAGACAACAAGACAACAAGACAACAAGACAACAAGACAACAAGTCAAAGTTTAGCATATTCAGATATTTTTACCAAAAAACATTTTCCTAAGACATTAGGTGCATTTGGTCTCTCTATATTGATAGTGGGAGTTGGAATGGGAGTGAGTTTTCTTATTTCAGGAAAAATAGATAATATGCTGGTTCTTATATTGACAATGACGACATTGGCAATAGCGGCTTCATTCTTGCCTTTTGTAAGGAAAATGGAAAAGAGCTACGATGCTGGAATGTATCTCGTTTTGATATTCAGTCTTGTCGTGGCTACGATGGTCGATATTACTTCTATAGATTATAAGGCTGGCTTTAATATAATAATGTATATAGCGTTTGTTATTTTCTGTTCTTTGGTCTTGTCTGTGATTTTGGCCAAGATATTCAAAGTCGATTCGGATACAATGGTGATTACCTCTGTAGCTCTTATCAACTCGCCTTTGTTTGTTCCGATGATAGCGGAGAGCATGAAGAACAAGAAAGTTATAATCACAGGCATAGCTGTTGGTGTTATTGGTTATGCTGTAGGTAATTATCTTGGTATATTGGTTTATCAAATATTATAAAGATGAAAATAAAATTGTCTGACATTAAGGAATATTTATATGAACTCAGGAAGCGTTTGGAGTCGGTTCTGCGACTTGTGAAGATTCCTGGATTTGGCGGAGTGCCATTATATGATGTGTTGGTTTATTTCATCAGAGGATTCACGCAGGTCAATCTTATTGACAGAGCTGCAGCTGTAGCATTTTATGTGTTCCTGGCTCTCTTCCCGACAATTTTGTTTTTATTTACCTTATTGCCATATTTCCCATTGCAGAACGTTACTCAGAACGTGCTAGATGCGCTGCAGTCGATATTGCCTCCAGGAACATTCGAGAGTGTGGCGTCGACAATAAATCAGATTATGTCTATACAACATGGCGGACTTATGTCAATAGGTCTTTTGCTCGCGTTCTATTTCAGTACGAGCGCGGTGAGTTCGTTCTTCAGAGGATTCAATATGGGAGACAAAGAGTTTGGACAAGTGCCATTCTTTAAGATACAAGTGTATTCAATCTTGGTGATGATAATGTTTGTGTTGCTGCTTGTTGTATCAATAGCCTTGATTACGGTAGGGCAGAGGATATTGCCTATTTTCTTTACCAAGATACATTTTTATAATAGCTTTGTTGTCTTTTTGATTAACATTTTACGTTGGCTCATTGTTATCTTTGCACTGATGATAGCGATGTCGCTGCTGTATCATTTCGGCAATCCGAGGAGCAAGAAGTTCAAACTATTCACTCCAGGTTCACTTTTGTTCGCCGGAATGTTCATCATTGGAACGATATTGTTTAATTTCTATATCTCAAATATTTCAACTTACAACCTTTTATATGGTTCTATCGGAGGTTTGATAATCTTTGTTATCTGGATTTATTTCAATTGTATCTTGATATTGATTGGTTACGAGTTAAATAAGAGTATAGCTAAGGCGAGCACGTTTAAGTTTCCTGATATGCCTTTGCAGATTGAAGATAAGGACAAATCTGTTGGTAGTTGAACTTTGGCTTTTGGTTAAGGATTCTGGGTATCGTCGTTTTTATTCATTCATTAATTCTTTGATTTTTCTAAAACTATTATCCTTTATAATAACACCATCTTTGTCGCAAAGAAAGTATATTGGAGATTTAAACTCGCGATTGTAGTCTTTAAGTAGATTGTCGCATATGTTGTTCATTCGTATTTTGTCAAGCATCGGACCTTTTGATTTAAATAACATAGGAGAATACTCCATTATTTTTTCGTTGGATGCAATCTTGTTGTTTTTATCAAAGAAAATGATAAGAACTCCCATTTTGTCATCATATTTGTTGATGTTAGAATAATTATTGAAGAAATTGTTAATGCTAGCTTGACACCAATGAGTCCCAATATATACGAAAGTATAATCATTGGATTCCATAATGTTCCTAATTTCTTTTTGAATAGCATTACTTGTTGAACAGCTTGTAAAAATTAGCATTAGAATCAGACTAATTGATAATGATATATTTCTTTTTGCCATCATTATAGGTTTTATATTTACCATGGATTTTAATTTTCGTGTCAGAACTATAATTCAAAGATGCAAAGATAAAAATAAAAAAATCCGATCTTAAAAAGACCGGATTTTTTTAAACCTTAAATAATGTTATTAGGTACGGCGTAACAGAATTAATATTCGTCAGAAACTGTAAGTTTCTTTCTGCCTTTAGCACGACGTGCTTTTAAAACTTTACGACCATTGGCTGTTGACATTCTTGATCTGAAGCCGTGTTTGTTTCTACGTTTTCTGTTTGATGGTTGAAATGTGCGTTTCATTGTCTTATGTATTTTTTCTTCTTAATTTTCCCTTTATTTTGAGTTGCAAAAGTAGTAAAATTTTCTTAAAGAAAAAATATTTTATGAAAAAAAATAATAATAATTAATTTCTTATAAAACAATGAGTTAGATAAATTCTTTTTTTTGTAATCCTTTATATCAAAGGATTTGTCAATATTTTTTACGAAAAAAGGATACAAAAAGAGAGACGCATCAATGTGTGTTTATTTTAAAGTAACATTGATACGTCTCTACTTGTGGTCTTGTGGTCTTGTTGACTTGTAGTCTTATTTAACAGGAACGTTTTTCAATGTTTCTGTCATGAACTCCCAGAACAATGGCACTGTGTCAATCTTGAGTGCTTCGTCTGGTGAGTGAGGGAATACCAATGTTGGTCCGAATGAAACCATATCCCAGTTAGGATATTTTGAACCTAAGATACCGCATTCCAAACCAGCGTGGATAACCATGATTTTTGGAGTCTTGCCGTATTTTTCTTCATAGACTTTCTTCATGGTGTGGAGGATAGGTGAGTTGATGTTTGGTTTCCATCCTGGATATGAACCTGTTGATTCAGCTCTAGCTCCGCATTTTTCTAATAATGCGCGCATTTCTGCTGCTAATTCATCTTTGCTTGCATCGACCAAGCTGCGTTGTAATGATGCTGTCATGATTTGACCGTCAATTAATTTTACGATAGCCAAGTTTGATGATGTTTCAACTGTGCCTTCGAAGTCTTTTGACATTGCGACAACGCCGTTAGGATATTTAGCAACAGCTTCAATCAAATTAGCGACTGTTTCTTTATCCATTACTTGAGCTGGCATTTCTGCTGGAGCAACAGTGATGCTCATTTCTGGTTCAACAGCAGCGAATTTCTCTTTCATTCTTGTTTCGAATTCTGCTACGTATGCTGCCAATGCTTCTGCGTTAGCTTCTGGAACTGTCACTGTAACGAATGATTCGCGTGGGATAGCGTTACGTAAGCTGCCGCCTTGGATATCAGATACTCTTGCGTCTAATTTTTCTGTAGCGTATGCTAATAATTCGTTCATCACCTTGTTGGCGTTAGCGCGTCCTAAGATGATGTCCATGCCTGAGTGGCCGCCTTTCAAGCCTTTAACGACTAATTGGAAAGCTTTTGAGCCAGCAGGAACTTCTTCGAATTTAGGAGTGAAGTAACCGCATGTGTCGATACCGCCAGCACAGCCAACATAAAGTTCGCCTTCTGTTTCTGAGTCGGTGTTGATGAGGATATCGCCTCTCAAAACGCCTGGTTCTAAAGCGTTAGCGCCTGTCATACCTGTTTCTTCGTCAATTGTGAAGAGAGCTTCGATAGGGCCGTGTTCTAAGTCAGTAGCTTCGAGAACTGCCATTGCTGCTGCTGCACCAACGCCGTTGTCTGCTCCTAAAGTAGTGCCGTTAGCTTTTACCCAACCGTCTTCGATATGTGTTTCGATAGGGTCGTTTTCAAAATCGTGTACTTTGTCGGAGTTCTTTTGTGGAACCATGTCGAGGTGAGCTTGTAATACAACGCCCATGCGGTTTTCGTAACCTGGAGTAGCAGGCTTGCGGATGATGACGTTACCAACTTTATCGACTATTGTTTCAAGACCTAATTTTTCTCCGAATTCTTTTACGAAAGCAACAACTTTTGCTTCTTTTTTTGAAGGACGTGGAATCTGTGTCAAATTATAGAAGTTTTTCCACAATCCATTTGGTTCTAAATTTTTTATGCTCATTTTTATAAAGTTTATAGTTTAAAGTTTATAGTTTAAAGTAGTTTAGAGTTTAGAGTTTAGAGTTTAGAGAGTATGAGATGAACTACTCTCAACTCTACACTCTACACCCTACACTCTACACCCTACACTCTACACTCTACACCCTACACTCTCAATTTCTTGGTGCATTAACTAAAATATCTTTCAACAAATCCCAGAATTTCTGTACTGTAGGGATTTCTATTCTTTCGTCTGGTGAGTGAACGCCGCGGAGTGTTGGTCCGAATGAGATCATATCCATGCCAGCGATTTTGTCACCTACCAATCCGCATTCAAGACCAGCGTGGATAGCCTTTACCTTAGGCTCTACGCCGAAACGGTTCTTGTAGCATTCTTCAGCCACTTTGCGAATCTCTGAATCTGGGTTTGGTGTCCATCCTGGATAGCCGTCAGTATGTAATACTTCAGCGTTAGCGAGGTTGAATACAGCTTCTACCATATTAGCGACATCTTCTTTAGAAGATTCGATGGAGCTGCGTTGTGAAGTCTGGATGAAGAAGAAACCTTCTTTTTTCTTTACTGATGCTAAGTTTGTAGATGTCTCTACGAAGTTAGGAATTGTCTGTGACATTGCGATGACGCCGTGAGGACAAGCGTAGAGAGCGTTCAACAAGTCGAACTGTGTCATTTCATCGATGACGAGTTCTGGTTGTGTCTCTTCTATAGCGGCTTTAACGCTGAGGTTAGGTTCTGTCACTTGATATTCTCTGCGGAAGTTTTCTTCCATTGTCTTTACGAATTCTTCGAATTCTTCTTGGAATTCTTCTGGCACGAAAGCTACTGCCATTGCTTCACGAGCGATAGCGTTGCGTAAGTTGCCGCCTTGGATGTCGTAGATGCGGAGGTCGAACTCGTTTGCTGCTTGCCATAAGATGCGTGTCAAGAGCTTGTTGGCGTTAGCGAGGTTCTTGTTGATGTCGTCGCCTGAGTGACCGCCTTTGAGACCGCTTACCATGATTCTGTAAGCGACGTTTCTTCTTGGAGCTGGTTCCATTCTGTAGTAGACCTTGATGATGGTGTCCATGCCGCCGGCGCAGCCGATGAATATTTCGCCTTCATCTTCTGAGTCGAGGTTGAGCAAGATACGGCCGCTGAAGTCTTTAGGGTCGAGTTTCTCTGCTCCTGTGAGACCTGTCTCTTCGTCAACGGTGAAGATACATTCTATTGGTCCGTGTTGTACTGTTGGGTCAGCTATTACAGCGAGAGCTGCTGCTACACCGATGCCGTCGTCGGCGCCTAATGTTGTTCCGTTAGCGTGGAGCCAGTCGCCTTTGATGACAGCTTCGATAGGGTCGTTTTCAAAGTCGTGTACCTTGTCGCTGTTCTTTTCGCATACCATATCGGTATGTGCTTGTAATATGATAGTCTTGCGGTCTTCAAATCCTGGTGTTGCAGGAGCTTTCATGATAACGTTGCCGCATTCTTCTACTATATATTCTACTTTATGTTCTTTAGCCCAGTTGATGAGATATTCTACCATCTTGCCTTCTTTTTTTGAAGGACGTGGCACAGCCAAAATGCCATGGAATTCTTTCCATACGCATTCAGGTGTGAGATTTAAAACACATTCGTTCATGTTAGTTATTTTTGATTTTAAGTTTATGATTTTAATAATTCTATAGTCTTCTTAGGGTCTTCTGACTTGAACACGGCGTTGCCTGCCACGAGAGCGTTGGCGCCTGCTGCGAACAACTTAGGAGCGTTTTCTGTGTTGACGCCGCCATCTACTTCGATGAGCGTGCTGTATCCGTTTCTGTCAATCATGTCGCGCAATTTTTCAATCTTTGAATATGTACGTTCAATAAATTTCTGTCCGCCGAAACCTGGATTGACCGACATCAATAACACGAGGTCTAAGTCGCCTAAGATGTCTTCCAATACTGATACTGGAGTGTGAGGGTTAAGAACAACGCCAGCCTTGATTCCGAGTGACTTTATCTTCTGTACTGAACGATGAACGTGAGTAGATGCTTCATAATGAAATGTTATAATGCTTGCACCGGCTTCTTTGAATGCCTCAAAATATCTGTCAGGGTCAACAATCATAAGATGCACGTCGAGCGGTTTTGTCGCCATTTTGCTGATGGCTTGCACCACTGGAATGCCGTATGAAATGTTAGGGACGAAAACACCATCCATGATGTCGAGGTGATACCAATCTGCTTGACTCTCATTCAACATTGTGATGTCGTCTGCCAGATGTAAGAAATCTGCAGAGAGCAGGGAAGGGGATATTATTTTTTGCATGACATTATTTTTTTAATGTTTTTGCAAATATAATAAAAAGAGTATAGACTAAGGGTAAAAGAGAAAAGAAATTTTTGTTAATAAAGAGGGGACGTTTTTTCAAAAGTTACAACCCAGGATCTAGAGTGTCTACACGTATTTTTTTTTTATATCGTCTACAAAAAAACACTAATCCGACACTAAAAAACATTCGTGAGATTTAGTGTGATTTCGTGGATTGTTTTATCGATACGTGGAGCCTTGTGTATAACAAAAAAAGCCGCACGGCAGTGCGGCTCTACGTGGATATCAATTTTCAATTTTCAGTTTTCAACTTTCAATTCGATTTTTTGCGTTTTGCGTAAAAAATCGAAAGTCCTCCGAGGATGAGCAGTCCTGAGCCGAGAGGAGCAGGCGCTGCACTCTGGTCGAAGTCTAAGCCATGTGAGGAAGGCAGGCTAGGGACGATGCTCCAGTCTGAGTTGCCGTTTCTGTTATTGTCAATATTATTGTATGAGAAGAAACTGTCACTCTGAGCGCTCAAGTTCAATCCGAAAATAAGAGCGAATATTATTGTTGTTATAAGTTTTTTCATTTTTATTAGCTTTGGGCTTTGGGCGATGAGCCTCGAGCTTGAACCGTTACTGGCTCACAACTCATGGCTCACTGCTCATAGCAAATTAATCAATCATCAATTTCTGAACCTTAACTCCGTTGTCATCAACTTTCTGTATCATATATACGCCAGCGGAATATCCGTTTGCGATGCGTGTCGTCTCGTCTGAGCTCTCGCCTTGGTATACGCAGCGTCCTAATGCATCGAAAATCTTGATGTCGGCATCGCCTTCTATGTTATAGATTACGATGTCGTCGTTGTTGATGTATGCGAAATGGCTGTTGTCTGTTGTCTGTTGTCCGTTGTCCTTCATCAATATAAATCTTTCTGGATTTTCGCTTGATGTGGCGATGAAGGTATAGTCTTGTTCGAGGATGTTGACTTTCTCATCTGTTTCCTTATCCAAGAGATAGAGCTCGTCGAACTCGCAGTTTTCTTGTCTTAATGAGATTGTATATTCACCCATGACGTTAGTCTCGAAGTTGACAGGGATTTCATTTACGTTCATATCCATCATAGCGATAGCGTAGTCTGCATCTTCCATTGGGATATATAACAAAGGAATATCTTCATTCTCGTGATTCATCTTATCGAGACCCACGCCTTTGTCGAATACAACAAATGCTCTGTCGGAATATTTAGCGTTGAAAACAGATATGCACAAAGACTGTTGGCTGATTGCTGATTGCAGATTGCTATTACGTGATTGCTGACGGCTGATAGCCAATGTTCCTTCTGCTGTTGCCTTAACCAAAACACCCTGTCCAACTTTGATGATGTCTTCTTCGTTGCTTCCCAATGTTGCGCCCCAAGCACCTTCGCCGTTGAGAACATAGTAGCCGTTGACGAGAGAAGCACCTTCTGTAGCGTTGAGATGAGCGAAAGTGATGTTATGAGTGAAAGGATTACCGACGAGATGGAAACCATTAAGCACATCACTCTTAGCAGTGAGATTGTAAGTTACAGTTTCTGTATTGATATTACCTTTAAATTTCAAAGTAGTGTTTTCGGCATTAGCATAGAGATAACCACGACCAGGGTCTATGGTGTTGAAGCCATTATTAGCTGAATTCTTAGCGTTCTGCCAAGTGTAAGAAGGCTCGTCGTAGCGATATAAGTCTGAATTAGAAGTTAGGAATGAGGAATCAGGAATTATTTGGATAGTATCCTTCAATGGAGACGCAATGGTGTACCATTTTGACTCTGACTCAGACTGCTGACCGCTGACCGCTGACTGCTGATAGCCCAAAATCTCCTTCTTCACAGTAACCTCACCTCTCGCAACTTCACAATAAAGCTGACCGCCATCTTCAATAGTTATACTACCATTAGTAGTATTTTCATTACCACAAAGACCAAATGATTTAACACTAAGGCTATTGGCTGACTGCTGACCGCTGACTGCTGACTGCTGACCGCTTATAACCATCGCTGCATTAATTGCCACATGATCATCTGCACTAACTTCTGTCATGCCTTCAGGGAATACCCAACCTGACTGCTCTCCAACAAAAGTTGCCATCTTCACCAAATTACCACTTGGAATATTGCTAAATGATTTCCAAATTACAGGAACATAAACCTTAGCTTTAGCATTTATGCCTGAGAAAACAGATGTACCAATTGTAGGATTCGCATCTCTGTAGAAGAAAATACCTGTGAAACCATCACAATATTGAAAAGCATAATCTCCAAAAGTCGTGACACTGTTAGGTATTGTCAAAGAACCTGTGAAACCTTTACAAGCCCAAAAGGCAGTCTTTCCAATAGAAATGACATTGTTAGGGATTGTCAAATCACCTGTGAAACCAGGACAATTATCAAAAGCAGAAACACCAATAGTTGTAACACTGTTAGGTATTGTCAGAGAACCAGTGAAACTAGAACATCCATGAAAAGCAGAATTTCCAATATGTGTGATGCCTTCTTCCAAGACTAATGATTCTGGTGCACGCTTCAAGCTACGCCATGGAGCTTTGTTGCTACTGCTGCCATAATTATACATTGCGCCAGTGCCGAATATTGTGAGGATGTTTTCATCATCAACATACCAATAAAGATTGTTACCGCATTTGCCGTTAGCTTCATATGGGAAATAATTGAACCAGCCATTTTCATCATAGCTTTGATAGCTTGAAACAGGGTAGTATAAAGTGGCGTTTTCATTTATATTTGCAAAAGCATCTGTTCCTAATGTAGGAGCTGTTGCTGCTGATGAGTGTACTTCTATTAAACCTTCACAACTATAAAAAGCAGAATTTCCAATATGTGTGATGCCTTCTTCCAAGACTAATGATGTTGGTGCAGGGTTCAAGCTACGCCATGGAGCTTTGTTGCTACTGCTGCCATAATCATACATTGCGCCAGTGCCGAATATTGTGAGGATGTTTTCATCATCAACATACCAATAAAGATTGTCACCGCATTTGCCGTTAGCTTCATATGTGAAATAATTGAACCATCCTTTTTCGTTATAGCTTTGCTCGCTTGAAACAGGGTAGTATAAAGTGGCATTGCTATTTGTACCAGTGAAGGCTTTTGTTCCTAATGTTGGGGCTGTTTTAGCTAATGAATATACTTCAGTGAAACCGGAACAATTATAAAAAGCATAATTTCCAATAGTCGTGATACCTTCTTCCAAGACTAATGTTGTTGGAGCTGTTTCTAATTTTCTCCAAGGAGAAATTTTATCGTCAGAATAATCATAATCATACATTGCACCAGTTCCGAATATGGTAAGAGTATTCGTATCATCAACATACCAAAAAAGATTGTCACCGCATTTGCCGTCGGCTCCTACATGTTGTTGGAAATATTCAAACCAGCCTTTTCCTTCATAGCTTAGCTCGCTTGAAACAGGATGACATAAAATAGCGTTCTCATTTATATTTGCAAAAGCTTCTGCCCCTAATGTAGGAGCTATTACTGCAGATGAATGTACTTTTGTGAAACCATCACAACCATAAAAAGCATAAATTCCAATATATGTGATACCTTCTTCCAAGACTAATGATGTTGGTGCAGGGTTCAAGCTACGCCATGGAGCTTTGTTATCAATGTTATCATAATCTTCCATTGCACCAGTACCGAATATTGTGAGGGTATTGTCACTAACTTTCCAATAAAGATTGTCGCCGCATATGCCGTTGATTCCTATACATTTTGAGAAATAATGTTTAAACCAGCCTTTTTCTTCATAGCTTTGCTCGCTTGAAATAGGATAGTATAAAGTGGCATTGCTATTTGTATCAAAGTAGAAGGCTGCATATCCAAATGTAGGAGCTGTTTCTGCAAATGAATGTACTTTTGTGAAACCTTCACATAAATAAAAAGCATCTTCCCCAATAGTCGTGACGCTGTTGCCGATTGTCAAAGAACCAGTGAAACCGGAACAGCTACTAAAAGCAGAATTTCCAATAGTCGTGACGCTGTTAGGAATTGTCAAGGAACCAGTGAAACCGGAACATCTACTAAAAGCATCTTCCCCAATAGTCGTGACGCTGTTAGGAATTGTCAAGGAACCAGTGAAACCGGAACATTCATAAAAAGCAAGATTTCCAATAGACGTGACGCTGTTTCCAATTGTCAAAGAACCATTGAAACCTGAACACTCATAAAAAGCAGAATTTCCAATAGACGTGACGCTGTTAGGAATTGTCAAAGAACCTTTGAAACTTGAACAATAAGCAAAAGCCCAATCTCCAATAGTCGTGATACCTTCTTCCAAGACTAATGACGTTGGTGCAGGATTCAAACTACGCCATGGAGCTATGTAGCCGGTGCCGCCATAATTATACATCGCGCCAGTACCGAATATTGTGAGAGTGTTATCGCTAACTTTCCAATAAAGATTGATTCCGCATCTGCCACTTGCTGTAATAATGGTGTTGGTGTAGATACCACCACCACTATAGATGATTTCATAAACCTTGGCTCCTCCGAGTATAGGCTTAGTGTCGGCTGTCTCTCCGTTGTCTATATTCTGTCCCCAGATTTGTGTTGCTTGTGTTCCTTGCAGCTTGTATGCTATCTCACCTGAGGCGAGTTGTTCTGCCGTTACTACTGTAATGCCTTCGTCGTGTGCTTTGTTGGTAGTAATATAAGGCATGTTGTTCAAAGCATAGCAGTTGCTTACGCTCTTGATGCCGTTAAGAGTTCCTATGGCTGAGATATGTGCGTTGTCGCCTAAGTTTGTTGTATTGTTTATAAGAGTTCCTGCCCATATACAATTTTCCAAGGTGGTCTGTGCGCTTGCAACGCTATTAGAAACGATACCGCCAATATAGATGCTGTTGTGACTATTATAGCTGCCGCTTTGGTAGCTTGTTTTAATTGTTCCGTAAGCGGCGCAGTTGCGTATGGTTATTTCAGAGTTGTCATTTGCCTTTCCAACAAGACCACCAACGCCGTCTTGTGCGCGGTAAGGACCGAGGTCGAGTGTGCCGTACCATGTGCAGTTTTCTATCAATGTCTCATGGTTGGCATATCCTATGAAGCCAGCCACGTGGTTAGAGCCGTGAGAGCCTTCGCCAAGTGTCACGTTCACGTATGAAGTGATGTTACGGATAGTAGCGCCGTTATGCTCAGGTTGGTTGCTGTTTGCGCCAGGTGCTGAGCCTATGACACCGCCCACATAGCTGTGATTGCCGTTAAGTTTCACCTCGCCGTAAATGGTGAAGTCTTCTACCGTTCCGAGGCGTACCTCGCCGAAGAAGCCGCCGCCGTTTCTCGTTACAGTCACGTTAAGACCGGTGATGGTTTTGCCGTTGCCGTCAAAATGACCGCGGAAGTTGTGGCTGGATTCACCTGTTGTACCTATAGGAGTCCAAGGACGGTTTTCGAGGTCAATGTCGTTCATCAACTTGGCAGAAGCAGTTCTGTCGATAGTGTTGACATATTCTGCGAACCAGAAGAGGTTATCTGCAGTTTTAATTTGGTAGTAGCCGTTTACGAGTTCGGCAGGTTCGTATGCACCGCAAATGGAGCAGAAGCCGTTCTCATATTCATGCGCAGAGTCGTAGATGGCATACAAAGTAGTATTCAATGCGATATCTATGCTCTGTCCTGGCTGGTATTCTGCCGAGTTGGCGTTGGGGTCGGTTGACCATCCGAGGAATTTGCATGTGCCCACTTTTGTACAGATGTTGTTAGGAATTTGAAAGGTTGATAGTTCATATACAGGAGTTCCATTTCCCGCATTAAGATACCTAAGACCATATATATCTGTCTTTTGGTCTTCAGGAGCGCCAGTGCCGCCATTGGCGTCAAATCTTAAGTTCAGCGGAGTCTGAGGACTGAAGTAATAAAGACCATAAAATGTCATTCCTGAAGACTCAAGGTTAATATTTATCTTACTAATATATTCATAATCCATCATTGCTTCAGTGTTATCTTTCCAACACATGAATGCAAGTGATCTATCGTCGTAAGTTAATAATGTTGGTATGGAAGGGGTGATTTCCACATCATCCAAGTGGTGGAGAAGCGTGCCATAAAACTTCTTGGAGACACTTTGACATGATTCGTTTATATAATGAAGATTAGCATATACTTGGGCAGAGTATTGTTTGTAGTGGAGATAAATAGCACCCCCACTTGTTCCTGAGTTAAGGTTAACGTCAGGTGTGACATAACCGTTGGCGGATTTGCTGCCGTTGAAATACATTTCATTAAGTACAGCGGCGCGACTTGTGTTTCTTGTTACGTAAGTGTAGATGTAGTCGCCACCGGCACCTACATTCAAATCAACAGCTTTGTTTGCGCCAGGATTGCTTTCATTGCTTCCACCCAACAGATAGGCGGTCTCGCCATCAAATGTGACTGAATTAGAAGGATTACTATCACTTTCTATGCTAAAGAAGATGCCTGTTATGGCATCAGCTGGGTTTGTTGTAGTTTTGTATCCCATGTAGATATAATGGGTATGGCTACCGCAGCCTTTGTTCAAGTCGTAATCAATGATAGTGAATCCTTGTTCGTTCAGAATATTTTTAGGATCGCTTGCATTTTCTCCGCTTGCTACCGCAATCTTAGAGATGTAAGTAGGAGTTTCTGCTCTGTTTGCAGTCTCGGAGTTGTCGCTGTTATACGACTGCGCTTTTAGCGCATTGCCACCTCCCGCTATTATCAGGAGGCAGATGAGAAGTAATTTGTAAAGTTTTTTCATTTTTTTTTGTTAAAGACAACAGACAACGGACAACAGTCAACAGTCCTTAGTTATACTTTTTTCTGTGTCGGTGTCAGAGTCTGTGTCATGGTTAATATTCGGTTTATTTTCTTTTTTTTAAGTCAACGGACAACAGACAACAGTCAACAGTCCGTGGGTATTCTTTTTTAAAGTCAACGGACAACAGACAACAGTCAACAGTCCGTGGGTATTCTTTTTTAAAGTCAACGGACAACAGACAACGGACAACAGTCCGTGGGTATTCTTTTTTAAAGTCAACGGACAACAGTCAACAGTCAACAGTCAACAGTCAACATCCGTGGGTATGCTTTTTTTTAAAGGCATTTCGAGATTTTTGAGCATATTTTGATGCTTTAAAATGTCCTTTTATGACGTGAAAAAAATCCTGCAAATTTAAGAAAAAAAGTTGAAACATAGAGAGTTGTGGGGATTTTTTTTAATTAGGAATTAGGAATTAGAGGGACAGGGGGAATAGAGGTGGCTCTCGAGGTGACAAGAGCGCGTGTAGAGACGTCACCCCTGTGGCGTCTAATCAATTAGGAATTGGGAGTTAGAGGTTTTTTCAAAGGAAAAACCATTTCGTGAGGTTTCGTGAGGTTTCGTGGATTGTTTTTTTAGGATTTCAGGGATTAGAGGGACAGAGGAAATAGAGGTGGCTTTCGAGGTGACAAGAGCGCAGGTAGAGACGTCACTCCTGTGGCGTCTAATCAATTAGGAATTAGGAATTTTTCTGAAATTCTGAGATTTTGAGTTTCTAAAAAAAACAAGACCTCAGGAAGTCCCAAGGTCTTGAGTCGTATTTTTTTTCAGAAGTAAAGATTATCCGAGATAGCTCTTGAGGATTTTGCTTCTGCTAGTATGTTTTAAGCGTCTGATGGCTTTTTCTTTTATCTGTCTTACGCGTTCGCGTGTGAGGTCGAATTTCTCGCCGATTTCTTCGAGTGTCATTGGGTGACTTCCGTTGAGACCGAAATAGAGACGTACGACGTCGGCTTCGCGAGGAGTCAATGTTGAGATAGCGCGGTCTATTTCTTTTCTTAATGATTCATAGAGGAGCTCAGTCTCAGGAGTGATAACTTCGTCACTCTTCAAGACGTCGTACATATTGTTGTCTTCGTCTTGAACGAGAGGAGCGTCCATTGATACGTGGCGACCTGCGTTCTTCATTGATTCTTTTACTTCAGCCTCAGTGATGTCTAATGCCTCAGCGATTTCTTCTGCGTTAGGTTCGCGTTCAAACTCCTGTTCCAACTTGGCGTAAGTCTTGTTGATTTTATTGATAGAACCGATTTTGTTGAGTGGCAAACGGACTATACGTGATTGTTCTGCCAAAGCTTGGAGGATAGATTGACGAATCCACCATACAGCGTAAGAGATAAATTTGAAGCCTCTTGTTTCATCAAAACGTTGTGCTGCTTTGATCAAACCCAAATTACCTTCATTGATAAGGTCAGGAAGACTTAATCCCTGATTTTGGTATTGCTTAGAAACGGAAACCACGAAACGAAGGTTAGCCTTGGTGAGTTTTTCCAAAGCGATTTTGTCGCCTTGTCTGATTCTCTGTGCCAATTCTACTTCTTCGTCAGCTGTGATAAGTTCAACTTTACCGATCTCTTGCAAATACTTATCGAGTGACGCTGTCTCTCTGTTTGTAACCTGTTTGGTAATTTTTAACTGCCTCATATTTTAGTTTAGAGTTTAAAGTTTATAGTTTAGAGTAGTTTGAAAGTTTAGAGTTTAGAGTTTAGAGTTTAGAGTTTAGTAGCTATGCTATTAACCACTTTAAACTCTACACTCTACACTCTACACTCTACACTCTCAACTCTACACTTTTATTTATTTTTTGCTTTTGTGTTCAGGTTTGCCGCCTTTGTCGTTGCCTTTTCTTTCGCCTTTGTTTTCGTTGCGTGGGCGTTCTGGTTTTTCGACGTAACCTTCAGGTTTTGGCAACAAGGCTTTTCTTGAAAGGCGTAATTTGCCAGTCTTTTGTTCTACTTCGATAAGTTTCACTTCAACTTTATCACCTTCTTTGAAGATGCCGTCCATGCTTTCGAGGCGTTTCCAGTCTATTTCAGAGATGTGTAACAAACCGTCTTTGCCAGGTAAAATTTCAACGAAAGCGCCGAAAGCCATGATTGACTTAACAGTGCCTTGATATATTTCACCTACTTCAGGGATAGCTACGATGCCGCGTACTTTAGCTTTAGCAGCTTCGAGGTCTTCCTTGTTTGTTGAAGCGATTTCAACAACGCCACGGTTTTCTTCTTCTGTAATAACGATGACAGTGTTAGTAACTTTTTGGATTTCTTGAACTACTTTACCGCCAGGTCCTATAACAGCACCGATGCAGTCTTTAGGGATAAAGACTTTCTCGATACGTGGAACGCTTTCTTTATAGTCAGCTCTTGGTTCTGTGATTGTCTTAGCCATTTCGCCGAGGATGTGCATACGGCCAGCCTTAGCTTGTTCGAGAGCTTCTGTGAGAACTTCGTATGAAAGACCGTCAACCTTGATGTCCATTTGACATGCTGTGATACCGTCTTTAGTACCTGTGACTTTGAAGTCCATGTCGCCGAGGTGGTCTTCGTCGCCTAAGATGTCTGACAAGACAGCGTATTTTCCTGTTTCATTGTCTGTGATGAGACCCATTGCGATACCAGCGACAGGTTTCTTCATTTTAACGCCAGAGTCGAGGAGAGCGAGGGTGCCGCCACAAACTGAAGCCATTGATGATGAACCGTTAGATTCCAAGATGTCAGAAACGACGCGGATTGTGTAAGGATTTTCGTCGCCGCTAGGAATCATAGATTTAAGAGCTCTTTCGGCGAGGTTGCCGTGACCGATTTCACGACGGCTTACGCCGCGGCTTGGTTTGCATTCGCCTGTAGCGAAGCTTGGGAAGTTATAATGTAACATGAAGTTAGATGTACCTTCAACGACAGCGCCGTCGATAGTTTGTTCATCTAATTTTGTTCCTAAAGTTACTGTTACGAGAGCTTGTGTTTCTCCACGAGTGAAGATAGCTGAACCGTGTGTTGAAGGAAGAACGTCAACTTCTGTCCAGATAGGACGGATTTGGTCTAATTTACGGCCGTCTAATCTCTTTCTTTCGATCAAGATAGCGTCGCGGACGGCTTTGCGTTGGATATCGTGGAAATAACGTTTTGCCAATGATGATTTTTCTGCGAGTTCTTCTTCGCTGAAGTTAGCGAGGTAAGATTCGAGGATAGCGCCGAAGTTAGCTTCGCGTTCGTGTTTGTTAGCGTTGCCTGTAAGAGCGAAGTCGTAACATGGTTTGTATAATTTTTCCATCATGTCAGCTCTTAACTCTTCGTCGTTGTTTTCGTGGCAGTATTCACGTTTTGTTTGAGCTTTTTCAACTTTAGCTGCGAGGTCGATCTGAGCTTGGCAATGAACCTTGATAGCTTCGTGAGCAGCTTTCAAAGCGTTGAGCATTACTTCTTCAGATACTTCTTTTGATTCACCTTCAACCATGCAGATGTCTTTCATTGAAGCTGCAACCATAAGTTCGAGGTCAGCGTCTTTGAGGAGTTCTTCTTTAGGGTTGATGACGTATTCGCCGTTGATGTAAGCTACGCGTACTTCAGAGATTGGACCATGGAATGGTATGTCTGATACTGCGATAGCTGCTGATGCTGCGAGAGCTGCATAGGCGTCTGGCAATACGCCGACTTCACCTGAAATGAGAGTGATTTGAACTTGTGTTTCTGCGTGGTAATCGTCTGGGAACAATGGTCTCAAAGCTCTGTCGACTAAACGAGAGATTAAGATTTCATAGTCTGATGGTTTTCCTTCACGTTTAAAAAATCCACCGGGGAATTTACCGGTTGCCGCATATTTTTCTTTGTAATCAACTGAGAGAGGCAAGAAATCTACATCGTCTTTAGCGTCTTTAGCTGTTACAACTGTTGCTAACAACATTGTTTTGCCGCATGTTACCACTGCTGCACCGTCGGCTTGTTTAGCTAAACGACCTGTTTCGATTGTGATTGTTTCGTTGCCGAGTTGGATGGTTTGTTTAATTCCTTCTGGACCCATTTTAGTTTTGTTTGTTTGTTTATATATAAATAATATTCCGCTGTGGTATGAAAATAAAATATACGCAAAAAAAAGGCAATCTACATTGCCTTTTTTTTGCTATCACACATTTAGTGCTATTATTTTCTAATACCTAATTCTTTGATGATAGTACGGTATCTTTCGATATCTTTTTTCTTTAAGTAATCAAGAAGTCTTCTTCTCTTACCTACGAGACCAACTAATGAACGCATTGTAGCAACGTCTTTCTTGTTTTGCTTCATGTGTTCTGTTAAATGCTTGATTCTGAATGTGAACAATGCAATTTGTCCTTCTGCTGAACCTGTGTCTTGTGCATTTTTACCGTATGCACTGAAAAATTCTGTTTTCTTTTCTGCAGTTAAATACATATCTTTTATTTTTCTTCTTATTTACTTCTTTCTTTCGGACTGCAAAGATAGTATTTTTTTTGTTTGAAAAAACTTTTTTTAAAAAAAATATATTTTTTTGAATAGATATCTTTGTGATTTCCGAATCTTACAGATTATTAAGTAGTTACCTTCTTTGGTGATGCGCTTTTGCTATCCTTTTTTACAAGAGAATACTTGGAATATCATCGTCATCATCGCATACACTAACTCTTTCCTCTTCTTCTTTGGCAACGCTTTCTGTTCTTGTTGCGTTTTTCTTGTCGATAATTTCGTCGCTTTCTTCGTCTGTAATTATAACCTTCTTTCCGAATGATGGTATATATAACAACTTGATGTAGAAACTCCTGAACTTATCTGATTTTTCCAAAAATGGGACAAGAACGGATGTGAAAATGATGGAGAAGAAGATGACGGAGAACACTATGTTGCCAACTCTTTCTGATCCTGCTAGCCCTGACTGTGAAATCATTGTGGCAAGTACTGCCGCTGCAAGTCCTCTAGGTATCATCATCGACAGAAATGCTCTGTCTTTGTTGCTTACATTATTAATATCAGATGGCAATGAAATTCTGACGATAGGTATTCTCAAAATTATCAATATCACAGAGATTCCAAGTCCTATTAATAATGATGTCAGGCTGTCGAATTTTATAGAGATACCAACATATACGAAGAAGAAAGTCTTCATCAAAAAGACAAGCTCACTGAACAATGTCTTTTCCATCGGATTGAGCAGTGTAGGTCTTCTATTGGTGAATTTCTTGAGCCATCTGTAGTGTATCATGTCCATATTGGCAAGTCCAATTCCAAATGCCAGGGCAGAGATGATGCCGCTGTAGCCTAAAATCTCGTTGATTCCGTATATGATGAAAACGAAAGCTGGTGTTGTGAAGATGGAATTGTTGATGGTTCTTACCTTGTCTAAGACCATCGACCAGAATATTGAGCCTAATAGGCCGATGAGCGAAGCCAGCAAGAATGAGGAGAATACTTGTCCGAAGATGATGCCGATTCTGAATTCGCCGTATTTGAATGATTCAAAGATCGCCAATGCAACGACGATGCATAAGATTGCGCTGAATGCTGATTCTAGGATGAGTATGGTCTTGCTTTTTTCGCCTATGCTGATCTGTTTTACTAATGGAATTGCCACAGCCGATGATGATCCTCCTAAAGCAGCTCCTAGCATGAAACTGATACCTGGGTCCATGCCTAAGACTAACCATCCTAATAAGCCTATGGCGATGAATGTTACAATGAAATTAACTATTGTCAGAGTGACGGTGTTCTTGATGGAGTCGGCTAATGTCTTGAATGATAATTCCGTTCCGCTTTCGAAAAGCAATGTCACGAGTGTGAGCTGTCCGAAGACGTTGCCGATGGAACTTAGCTTGTCGGCATCGACCCATTTGAGAAGAGGACCGATGACAATGCCGATGATAACAAGCATCAATACGTCTGGGATTCTCTTCTTGCTGAATATCTCAGCAAACCAGTGCGCTGCAAAAACTAAAGTTCCTAATGTTAATATAAGTAATGCTGGCTCCATTGCAATTTTTTGCAAAGATACGAAAAAAGGCTAAAGACAAAAGTCAAAAGACAAAAGTTTTTTAGAAACTCAGAAGCTCAAAATCTCAGAAGAGCTTTTGAGCTTTGAGCTTTGGCTGTTGAACCTTTTTTTAAATACAAGAACTTCAGAATCTCAGAACCTCTGAACTTTCTAGAGTTCTAAAATTCTTGAATTCTAAAGTTCTTCATTTCACCCATTTTCCACTCTCCACTTCCTTCATTCCTAATTCCTCATTCCTAATTCCTAATTTCCAAATATAAGTTCCGCTTTGCCAATTAGAAGCATCTACCGAAGTAACATCATCTGTTATTTCCTGTTCGTGGATTTTTCTTCCGTTAATATCATAAACGGTTAAAACAGCATTTCTCAAACCGGTTCTGATATTCAATATTTCGCTGCCTGGGTTAGGGTAGGCGATGGCGAGGTGTAATCCGTATTCGTGTAATTTATCCGTGTCTTCAAAACCAAATAATGATGCAGGAAATTTAGTGATGTATCCATATCCGCTGATTAACAGACTGCCTCCTTTCGTTGATTGTAAAGAAAGAATTTTTCTATCGTAGAACAATGTGGAAATCGTGTCCATGTCTGCATCTATATGCTCGATGACACTATAAGGTTCGCCTTCCACATCATAATTACAAGCGAAATACAATGTGCTGTCGGGAGCGGTGTCAATAGCTCTCATTAATGGTGAGAGCTCGCGTGTGTAGGAATATCCTCTGATTATGTAATCGTTTGTTCCTAAAAGTTGATTCGAAGCGTCTATATCATCATTTAGTTTATATAATCTACAGTCATTGAAATAATAACTATTTGGATTTTGTATGCAACTAGCTGTCGTTGACAGATATGTCAGACCATTATTGCCTCTGACTACAGATATGTCATATAATGGATCTGGGTCAAAATGAACATTGTTATATCCGAGATGTCTTATATATTTTGTTTCTACAAAATTAAATTCTTTGTCGTAGTAATTGACTGCACCATGAAAAGCACTGTTTATATCATCATAATATTCATAGAGGATATAGTGTGTGTCAGTACTTACAATCTGATTTCTTCGATAAAAAGCTTGATACCAGCCTCCATGCGATGCTTTCTCATATCCTTTTGTGGCTATTATCTCACCGTCAAAATTCATTTTGAAGAAGAACAGTGAGTCGAATCTTTCACTCTGTCCGACACTCGCAGCCTTAAAATATGCACCTGTTATATTGCCTTCTTCTTCAAAGGCAGAAAATAAAAATAAATTGCCGCTCAATTCATTGGGATGAAATTCCCATGTAACATTTCCTATAAGCTCAAGTGTGTCAATAGGAAAATGATGTTCGTAACTTTCAAGCAGATTAAGTCCTTCGTCTAATTTATATAAAGCGAGGATTGCATCTGTTGGAGGATTATCATAGTTTTTAAAATAATTGAAACTGAGAAAGTCGTGTTCAGGACTATATGTTGAAAGTGCAAAAAGATTGCCGTCTTTTTCAAAAATATAAGGTGCAGTTGACGTTGATGTATAACCAGGACGGAAGAACGTGTTACGTGCAATTTCCTCTCCATCTGACGATATCAATGCAACAGCAGGATGTGAAGAATAGAAGTCACCGTATCCGCTTCTGTAATAGAAAGAGGAAGCTACGCCAATGTTGCCGTTTGACATTTTTATGGCATTGGCAAACTCAAACAACTCATCGCCGTCTGGGTCATTGTCTAAGACATATTCCCAAAGAAATGGAGTGTTTTCTGAAGTATGCCTTGTGCTTATGCCGTCATCTCTATGGGTTTTCGACTTACGTAGATTGATAAGCTCTTCTTCTGAAAGATTATGATTAAAACTCTGAGAAAAGACATTGTTTCCAAATAATAAAACTAAGGTTAATAATGTGAATATTCTTTTCATATTTCTTTATTTATTTTGTTATTGAAATCTTTTTAGTCACGATGTGGCCTTTTTCATCAGTGATGTTGAGAAGATAAATGCCAGCAGTAAACGCTTCAATATTTATATTGATTACTTCTTCATTGCAATCTATTTTCTTGACTATCTGTCCCGTTGTGTTGTATATCACAATCTGTTTAATTGATTTTCCTTCTATCGTCAATGTTTCTTTTGCAGGATTAGGATATATATTATAGGATTCTTCTGACTTCATTTCCTGCACGGCATTGCCTTCTCTCGAATACAGATTATGAGAAGCCTGATAGCCGAAATCGCCGTCGCCATCGATGACGATATTTCCGTAACCGTCGATTATTCTGTAGTATCCGTTGCCTACATCGCAGCATATTCCATTGCCAACCATGTCGTTGATGACAAATTTAAGACATTGTTCTGCCGAGACATCTACTGTGACAGTGTGTAGCTCTGTTGCAGATACCTGTCCGAAATAATATTCGTAAGGACCGCCTGAAGCGACAATGTTGTCGTTATCATCCAAGAGTTGCCATGTGGTCTCGTGTCCGTTTCTGTCCTGCATTATTTCAATGGTGATTTCGTCAGTTTTTCCTTTCAGTGACAGCATATCTAAATCGTCATTTGTCGAGATTAAAGACTTGCTGCTGCTGAATGTCACTCCGTTAGCTTCGATTATCTTGAAATCTATCTTATGTTCTCCTATAGGAACCTCCATGTCAAACTCTATCTTTCCCGTTTCATAAGACGCTATGCTTCCGTTCCATTCATATTCGAAAGTGTCACCGTTATCTATTTCCATCAGCATCTTTATTGAAGTCAGTTTATCCAGACCTCTGTTCATCATGTTAAGAGTGAATGTCTTGTTGTTTGAACATGGCGACTCTTGTTTTTCCGTAATAATATCTATATAAGGAAACACGGCTTTTTGAGTGCCTATAAGATATGACAGCTGAGCAACATTCTGTATAGGGTAGGAAATGCCATAATCTGTATTGTCGGAAACAAATGCTATGAAATGTAAATGGTCAAGGTTGACCTTCACGCCATTAGGTTCTCCGATTGTTTGAGGGATTTCGTAGTAGTAGGTCTTTCTTATCAGTGTGCCTGCTGTTGTAGGTGTTATCACATCTCCCCAAGTAGAAGTGATGATGTCGCGAAGAATATGCATGTGGCAATAATTGCCATCGACATATTGTTCAGGATTGATTTCTCCATTGCTTTGCCATCCCCAGACGCTGTCTTGTGTCATCGCTATGGTAAGATAGTTGAGATTGAAGTCGCTATCGGAAGTGTAAAATATCTCCACTGTAATTTTGGCATTACGGGTCACTTCGTCGACAATTACGTTACCAGCAATATTGCACACTGCCACATCATCTGACAATTCATATATATTACCTTCCCACCATCCTATAGACATATCTCCAGGCTCTCTGTTTACCAGTCCGCTAGGGACATAGCCTATACCTATGGTATTAGTGAGTGTTTTGCCGTCTTGAGTCTTGAAATTCGGATAACTATCTGGAGCCAATGCTTCATGTATGTTTATCAGAAATAGACGTCCTGGATTTTCTCTCATGAGTTTGTTTGCGAGCTTGTGTCCTTCAGGACAAGCATGGCAGTCTCTTCCAGTGAATTCCTCAATGAGCATATTCTTTAATGATGGTTCCGTCGAGACATATTGAGGTGTGTCTTGGGAAAACATCTTGCCTCCTAATAAGAGTAATAATGATAAAAATGTGATGGATTTTTTCATAAAACTAAAATTTGATTTTCGAAAAATATACAAAAAAATATGAAAAAAGTATTGCGTGTGTCGTAGTCAATACTTTTTTCATATAAAACTTATGATATTCAATAAAATATACGATTGGAATTCCATATATGATTTTCGCAGTAGGGATAAATATATGGAATT
>JAZOQH010000029.1:0-1956 GCA_045655965.1 Bacteroidales bacterium
CCCCTCTTTGAGCATGAAACTATCATTTCAAGAATCTCTTCTCGAAGACGTTTAAGTAAATCGCAGCTGCGATGGTCGTGATGAAGAGAGGAGAGGCTAACAGTGCCATCGAAAGTCTGACGTTTGGCATAAATGGACTAGCAAGCATAAATGGTATTGCCGCAAACATCATATTAGATACGAAGCGCCCTATGCGTGGAAGGTCTATCTTGTTGAGCTTGTCCCGAGACATGGTGTTGTAGCCCGACATCTTTTCAGGGTGGCGACGGACGTAGAGACCGATTGACACAACTATGGCAGACACCAACAAGGCAACAATAGACAGGGTTATAACTTCAGCGGTATCCATGTTAAAAAACTTTTTTTGCAATAAAGTAATCTTTTGGTTCAAGTCGTCCTTATTTCATTCTTAACAGAAAAGAATTTATGCTTAAAGCCCATCTTTACGAAACGTAAAGACAATCTCATTCTTTAGTACAGATTTTGCCACGATGTTTAATAGCAGGATAAATTTTGGACATAATCCAAAGACCAGGAAATGTCTGACAACCATCCTCTAATACAATCTTTTGTGGAACTTTCCAACAGATGATAATGTCTGGGGCCAAAGAAGGATATTGCTTACTCACATCTCTTGAGAGACGTTCAAATGTCTCGGGTATAGAATTTCTAAATTGGGACATAAGTTGTCTGCTTGGAGACTTGTCTGAATACGATGTAATGAGATGAATTCCTATTCTGATGACGCCTTTTGTCTTCTCCTCGAATTCCTTTATTTCACTCTTGACGCTTTCAAGCTGTTCATTCATTTTGAGCCAACGAGAAGCGACTTTATCCTTTCGTGTATTAGATGTTGTAAAACAATCAAAGCTATGCTTCATTTCAATGACAAAACTATATCCTTTATAAAGGCACCAATAGTCTATTCGTCCATTGGACTCTTCAACGTTAAAGTGTCTATTGGAACAACTGCGGGAAACTGGATATTCTACCAGAACCATTGAATTGCAAAGTTTGGAAAGAGCTGGTAAGAGGACACTGTCAATACGTCGTTCACTATATGTATATGGTAAATCATAAAATATCTCATTACAAAACCTCGTGCTTAGTTTCGACATTTCGAAAAACAGGTTCTCCACGAGTTCTTTAGCTAACAAGTAAGACTCTTCCACTTTCTCGGAAGCTGATTCCACAAAGGAGAGACCATATCGTTTAATATCTTTCATAGACTAATGTTTTTATGTCAGTCTACAAAGGTAAACATTAATCGCCAACAAACAAGCAACAGCATTTTTTTCTTAGAAGAAAAGATATTTGGCAATTCATAAAAAAGTAACGGGCAAATAGATTTTTCTCGATGGTACTGCCAACAAATTCAAATATCCACGGATATTTACTCACGTACCCACGAATATTTCATCACGCATCCGCGGATATTTCATTAAACATCCACGGTTACGCAAGTTTTTCTGTACTGAAAACTTGCTTTTCGGGCAAATATTTCGTAACTTTACGGAGTAAACAAGAAAAGAACTTAAACCTTCCATATTATGGCAAAATACATCAAACAAGAATTCAAGAGCATCAATGACGACAGTGAAAACAAGGCATACTACCGCATGGAGACATCGCGCCGGGTGACGATGGCCGAGTTTATCAAGGAAATCTCTATCCCGGGCTACGGCATCAGCGAGGCCACGGCAAAGCAGGTGCTTAGCCAGGCAGCCACATCGCTGGCCCGCCTCATAGCACACGGCTGCGCCGTGACGATTGACGGCATTGGCACCTTCAAGGCCACGATAGGCGTGTGCGAAGACAAGGAGCAGGATGCGTTTGTGGAGAACGAGCCGCAGCGCAATGCACAGAGCATCGAGGTGAACGGCGTGCACTACCGAGCCGACAAGGCACTGGTGAAGGCCGTGCGCAGTCAATGCACGCTGGAGCGTGGCCAGCAGA
>JAZOQH010000030.1:0-24510 GCA_045655965.1 Bacteroidales bacterium
TGAAAATTGAAAATTAAAACAAGAGACGTACTGAAATTTCAATACGTCTCTTATTTTTTTATTATGAATTATGCTTTGTTTTAATAAATCTCATAACTCTTGAGTTCAATCATAGTGGCGTTCATCTCATATTCTGCTGAATATAATTCTATCATCGCATTTTGATAGTATTCAACTTCGTTGAGGTAATCGACCAGATTTATCTCGCCTGATTCAAAGGCTTTTAAGAGCAATGCTTGTCCGTCGAATTGTTCTATTGAACTTGCGAGTTCGCCTACATTTTCCTTTAATGCTTTTGCTTTTTCGAAGAGACTGTTGAGGTAGTTGTATGTAACAGCTTTCTCGTTCATGAGTAATGTCTCTGTTGCTTCAGCGTGCATCTTGGCGCTCTTGACGCTGCCTTTGTTATGCCATAATGGAAGCACCAATCCTATTGATGGTCCGTGTTCGCCTTCTTCGCCGCCTTTGGCGATTTCAGCGCCGTAGCCGATGCTGAATTTAGGGAACCATTCTGACTTGCTCAACTTGACCTTTTGTTGGTCGATGGCGATTTGCTGACGCATCTGCTCGAAGACTGGGTTCTTCTGTTCAACGCTTGCATACCATTCGTCGAAGTCTTCTGGCAATACGACGACATCATAATCTTCATATTGGAAATCAATGTCTTTACCGCCGTTCATTGTCTTTAATGATGCCATCAGATTGTTATGATGAATCATTTCCAAATCATAGTTGTTCTTAGCGTTGGCGAGGTTTATCTTCGATTTGTTATAATCCAGGATATTTACTTCACCCACTTCCATCATCTTTTGATAAGCGTTAGCAATCTTGAGTGCGTTGTCGTAGTTTCTTTTGTAAAGAACGAGTTTCATCTTGCAGAAAATCAATTCTGTACATATTGCTTGTGCTTCTGAGAGAACAGCTATTCTGTCGATGTCGTATTGAACGTCGATGATTTCTGCCGACATCTTTCTTATCTTGCTTTGATTTGTATAGACTGTTGGGAAGTCGAATTCTTGAGAAACGCCGAGTTCTATCTTATCGCTTTCGCCGCCGTAGCCGAAGATGTAACCTGCTTCTATCTCAGGATTTTCCACGAGAGCGTGAGCGTTGTTCTCTGCTTTGCTAGCTTCCATCTGTTTGTGATGTGCTGCCAAAACAGTGCTGTTAGCTTCTATAGTGTTTAAGATATTTTGATAAGCATATTGTGCAAAAACTGTGTTAATGCTCAATACAAATAATAATGTCAATAAACTCTTTTTCATGGCTTTAGTCATTGTTTTGTGATGAATGTTTTTTAGCATGAATCATTTCGTAAACGATAGGGATGACATACATATTCAATAATGAAGATGTCAAGAGACCGCCGAGAACTACGACTGCCATAGGACTTTGAATCTCGTTACCTGATTGGTCGCCGTTGATAACCATAGGGATGAGCGCCAATGCTGATGTCAAGGCTGTCATAAGGATTGGGTTGAGACGGTCTTTGGAACCATCGACGATTGACTGACGCAATGATACGCCAGCGCTTTCTCCATGTTGATAACGAGAAATCAATAAGATGCCATTACGTGTTGCAATGCCGAACAAGGTGATGAAACCGATGATGGCAGGGATACTGATTGTGTTTGATGTGATGAATATCGCGATGACACCGCCAATCAATGCTAAAGGAAGGTTTAACAAAACGATGGCTGAGAGTGTGACGTCTTTGAATTCTCCGAATAAGAGGAGGAATATCACGAAGATAGCTATGATAGTCATGATAACGAGTGTTCTTGATGCTTTCTTAGCGCTTTGGAACTGACCGCCGTATTCAACTAAATAGTTTTCAGGAATATTGACGTTATCGTTGACTCTCTGTTCTATTTCATTAACGATACTTACAACGTCGCGACCTGCTGTGTTGGCAGAGATGACGATTTTACGTTGTACGTTCTCGCGGCTGATGCTGTTAGGACCTCCAACAGAAACTATCTCAGCTACTTCTTCAAGAGGAACCATTGTGCCTTCTGAGTTGATGATCATAGCTGACTTGATGCCTTCTATGCTTTCTGTATAGTTTTTATTAAGACGTAAGACGAGGTCGAAGCTGCGTTGTCCTTCATATACTTCAGATACCTTCTCGCCTGAGAATGCGAGGTCGATATAGTGGTTGAATTCTTCCATAGTTATCTTATGACGAGCCAACATCTCGCGGTTAGCGCGAATCTGAAGTTCTGGTGTCTCTGTCTGTTGCTCAACGCTGACGTCAACCAAACCTTCTATGCCTTCTATTTCAGCCTTAATGTTATTGGCTGTCATGAACAACTGTGTCAAGTCAGGACCGAAAATCTTGATAGCGATAGATGCTCTTGTACCAGTGAGCATGTGGTCGATACGGTGACCGAGAGGCTGACCAACAGTAGAAGCGATGCCTGGGATTGAAGCGAGTTTTTCACGTACTTCGGTGAGGAACTCTTCTTGTGAGCGGTCCTTCAAATCGAAGTTGACGTCAATCTCAGCGCCGTTGGTTGACTGTGAGTGTTCGTCGAGTTCGCCGCGACCTGTACGTCTAGCTGTTGATGTCACTTCTGGAATAGAGAGTAATTCTCTCTCAATGATTTTACCGAGCTTGTTGTTTTCATATAATGAAACACCTGGTTTACATACTGCTGATATTGTCAATGATCCTTCGTTGAAGTCAGGCAAGAAGCTTTGTCCCATATTAAAGAACAAGCCTAAGGCAATCAACAAGACGACAATTGTTCCGCCTAAGATTGATTTCTTGTGTGACAATGCCCATTCCAAAGAACGACCGTAAACGCGTGAGAGGTTCTTAGCCAACCAGTTTTCTTTCTCTTGTTTTGTGAGATATTTATCTGATGTGAGCATCATCTTACATAACAATGGTGTGATGGTGAGAGCTGTCACGAGCGACATCAATGAAGCGATGATATAAGCGATGCCGAGTGGTTTCAACATTCTGCCTTCCATACCTGAGAGGAAGAAGATTGGGGTGAAAGCGACGATGGTAATCAAGGTAGCGTTTAAGATAGAAGTACGAATCTCGCATGAACCGTTGAAAACGATATTGAAAGTAGAGTCGCGTTCTTCTTTTGGTTTTAAGTAGTTTTGTCTCAATCGTTTGTAAACGTTTTCCACGTCGATGATGGCGTCGTCAACCAATGAGCCGATAGCGATACACATACCGCCTAATGTCATAGTGTTGATGTTCATTCCGAGGAGATGCATCACTATGAAGCTGCCGAGGAGTGAAAGTGGAATAGCGATGACTGAGATGACTGTTGTTCTGAAACTTCCCAAGAAGAGAAGGAGGATGACGATAACCAAGACAGCGCCTTCTATCAAAGCGCGTGCAACGTTGCTTACAGAAGCTTCGATGAAGTCGGCTTGACGGAAGATTTTAGTATCCATCTTAACGTCAGCAGGAAGTGACTTCTTAATTTCTCTGAGGTTTCTCTCTATGTTTTTTGTAACCTCTAAAGTGTTGATGTTAGGTTGTTTAGATATTGAGAGGATGATAGCATCTTCAGCGTTGAGCGAAGCGTAACCCATCTTCACTGCGCTGCCGAGTTTTACTTCTGCAACATCAGAGACAAATACTGGTTTGTCGTTGATTGTCTTGATATAAGTCTTTCCAAGTTCTTCGAGGTCTGTTGTTCTTCCCATGCCTCTGAGAGCGTATTCGTTGCCGAAGTCACGGATGACGCCGCCCACTGAGTTGACACACATGCTTTGGCAAATCTCTGCCATCTCGTGCATCGTGATGTCGTAATGAGCCATCTTGACGGGGTCGACGAGGACTTGATATTGTTTGAGGTCGCCGCCGATGATTGTCACTTGTGAAACGCCGCCAGTCGATAAGATTGCTGGTTTCACCACCCATTCTGCCATGGTTCTTAAGTCCATCATAGAAGTGGTATCTGCTTGAAGACCAACGAATAAAATCTCACCCATAACACTCGACTGTGGAGCGAGTACTGGAGTAACGCCGTCAGGGAGTGCTTCTTCGAGAGTCACCATTTTTTCACTCACGATTTGGCGTGCGAGATAAACGTCCATGCCCCAGTCGAATTCAATCCATACGAAAGAGTAACCCATCATGGAAGCGGAACGCACGCGGCGTACGTTGGTAGCGCCGTTCATGGCAGTCTCGATAGGGAAAGTGACGAGACGCTCTACCTCTTCTGCAGCCATACGATGAGCGTCGGTCATGACGACGACTGTAGGTGCTGTGAGGTCAGGGAAAACGTCGATGTCCATCTGACGCATTGAGGTGTAACCACCTATTATTAATAGGAGCGCTCCTACGAGCACGAATAACTTGTTTTCTAATGAAAACTTGATGATTTTATTTAACATAGACACCTCCTCGAATTAATGAACGTGACCTGCGTGTGGATCTAATGCTGCTGAACCTTGTGCCAATTTAACATTGACAGCGCCTTTGCTTACGACTCTCTCTCCTGCCTTGATGCCGTTGAGAATCTGTGTGTGTTGTCCGTCGGTGACGCCTTTGGTGATGATGCGTTTCTCGAATGAATCAACACATGTCTGTACGAATACGCAGTAAATGCCCATTTCTTCAACGATAGCGCTATTAGGTAACATTATGCCCATCTTGTCGCTCTCTGCTGTGATGAACATCTCAACGAAAGAACCAGGGATAATGATGCCGTTGTTCTTGATTTCGAAAGTGACAGGGATAAGAGGATTGCTGATATCTGTTGTCTTGCCGTATGATAAAACACGACCTGACAAGTCTTCTAAACTATAAACATTGCCATCGTTTAAAGTCTTGATATTGGCTGTTTTGATGTCTTTCAAGACAGGGTAATATTTTGATTGTAAGTCGGCACGAACATAAAGTCTGTCATTTTTTGCCAATGTCATGATAGGCTGGCCTGCTTCTACGAAAGAGTTGTTAGGAACCAATATTTCATTGATAGAACCTGTGATGGAAGCTCTGTGGAGAGTCTTGCCTTGTGGGAAGTTCTGGTTCATGTTTTCGTAGTGTTTCTTTGCAATGAGATATTCTGTCTCAGCGTCTGCCAATTCGCTTTCTGAGATGATCTTATCTTCTGCGAGAGCTTGCTTGCGCTCGTAATTTGATTTAGCGTTTTGATATTCAGCTTCAATTTCTTGACGACGTGTGCTGAGGTTGTCGTCAGCCATATTGCTGTTGTCGATGCTGAATAATATCTGTCCTGATTTAACATCGAGACCTTTTACGATATCTTTATTTTCGAAGTTAATGATGCCGCTTGTTGTAGCTGTTAAAATCTTCTCACCTTCTTGTGCTGGAACTACCTGTGCTGAAGTTCTGATGATTTGATAGAGAGGTTCTGTAACTACTTCAACAACTTCAAAGTCGATTTTATTTTGTTGTTCAACTGAGAAAGTGATAGCGTCATCACCGTGGTTATGATTATGGCTGTGAGCATCGTGGTTATGGTCATGGTTGTGAGCTGTGTGCTGTGAGCTATGAGCATGATCGTGGTCATGATCGTGGTCATGATTGTGGTCGTGATTGTGGCTGCAGCTTTCTGAATGCTGATGGCTGACAGCTGAATGCTGATGACTATGATTGTGGTCGTGGTTATGACTGCAGCTTTCTGAATGCTGATGTGTTGAATGATCGTGATTGTGTGCTGATTGTTGTTTGTTATTTGTGCATGAAATCAAGCCGACGATTAATGCTACAACTAAAAATATTCTTTTCATTTTGATATGTTTAATTATTGATATGATATAATTTCAGACGCATCGACGCGTATTTATATTTCAGACGCATCAATGCGTGTTTATTTTTATAGGAATCATTGATACGTCTCTACAATTGCTAATTAAACCGGCGGCGCTCTCAATCCAAAGATGGAACTGACATGCGGATTATGATAAATCAAAGGGATGAATTCTCGTCGGAAGTCAATGCCTTTGTTTTTAAGAATATTTTCTAGAGATTTTTTTATGAGTGAAACAAGATTATAATCAGAGAATAATACATTTACATCGATGTAAACCTTTACTTCGTGGTTGTCTTTAGGTGTGAATAAGTCATCGATTATGCAATCGGATTCGTTGCAGTCGTTTGTGTTGTTATGGTTTGGTGTTCCATGTGATGCGCAGCAAGAATGTGTTTCCTTATGTTCTTTGTTTAGCTTGCTGAGACATACAGTATTGTTATGGTGATGATGCGGAACGGCAGCATGAAGCAGAAGCACCATGCAGGCCAAGAAAAGCGATATTTTCTTAATATTCCTAATCATCAAACCTTAAACTATAAACTTTAAACTCTAAACTCTGAACTCTAAACTCTAAACTCTGAACTTTACAAATCATCTAGAACCGTAAGCTGAAACAGGATAGAGCGCTACTGCATAGCAAGCGCCGTAAGGTGCACCTGAGAATTTGATAGTGTGATGTGTCTCATGAACGCTGACTGTATATTCGTGTAATACAGGTTCTTTAGGTTCTGTTGTCATATCGTCTGAATCGGTGATCCAGATTCTTGTGAGCAAACCTGTTGCGTTGTCGATTTCATATCCCCATAATGTTGTAGCATGATGCAAAGTACCGAGGTTTGAACCGAGTGACACTGCGAGTGAGACCAATCCTCTGTCCATGAATTCAACTACCAATTCAGTGAATTTTCTCAAGCGTTGCTCATCGGAAAGTCCTGAGCCGTTGCCCCAGATGTAATAGTTGTTGTATTCTGTTGAGATAAGGTTGTTGTATTCTACTATTCCAGGAACGACAACATATTCGTAATCGTGATAGACGTGTGGTAATATCTGGCTTTCCCAGATGCTTGCGTAATAACCGCCTGTGTTGTTGCTAAGTGGTTGAGCGTGTGAACCTGAAGCAGCTTCTTTCATGATGTTACGTCCTTCGAAATACCATGTGATGCCGTGACTTGTAGTTCCGCCGCGTGAGTTGTCCCACAACTCGTGATACATCTCCATAAGGGCGAGCTGGTATGTTGTTCCAGGTCCTGTCACAGCGCCTGCTGGCAATGTGTTGCCTGCTTCAACGTAGCGGTCTTGCCACCATTGAATGATGTTGGCGCATGACGCAGCCCAGCACATATTGATGTCGCCGTTTTGTTGTCCGTTGCCGATTTTATTTACGTCGTACCATCCTGAAGTAAGGGTGACGCCGTCAGCGAAGACGATGGTTTTTCCATCGGCTGCTGCTTCAGCTGTGATGGTAATCTCATTGGAAATGACGTCGTTTTTCTTTGCATAGACATTATATGAACCAGGAGTTGTTGTTGAGAAACTGCTGCCGTTAATCTTATTTCCATTGACATAAATCTCTGATTGAGCTGTTACGTTGACGTTGTCTTGTGTGACTGTAAACTCTGTCTTGTCAGCGCCGTTTGCAATGATATTGTTCTTTGATGTTGTGAGTTCGATAGGTTTCTCTGGTTCTATATATTCTTCTGCGACAATGCTTATCTCGTTGGATATCAAGTCGCCTTTCTTAGCGTAAGCCTTGTATGTTCCGTGAATAGTTGTTGTGAATCTATATCCTTCAATCTTATTGTCGTTGATATAAATCTCAGTCTCTGATGTTACATCTACATTGTCTTGTTTCACTGTAAAGTCGACATATTCATTGCCGTCGGCTATGATTGTAGTGGCAGAAGCGAACAATTCGATAGGTTTCTCTGGCTCGATATATTCTATCGCTACGAAAGACACTTCGTTGGATGTGACGTCGCCTCTCTTTGCATAGGCTGTGTAGTCGCCTGCTGTTGTGGTGGTGAAGGTGTTGCCTTCAATCTTATTTCCATTGACATAAATGTCGATGGTGTTTGTGATGACTGATTTGCCTTCTGTAACGCTAAATGTTATTGCGTCGATGCCGTCGGCTACTATGGTATCGGTCGATGCTGTAATGACGATTGGTATTTCAGGTGCGATATATTCTTTAGCGAAGAAAGTGATTTCGTTTGAAATGATTGTGTCGTTTTTCTTAGCATAAACGACGTAATTTCCAGATGTTGTTGTTGTGAATACATTGCCGTCTATCACATTGTCGTTAACGAATATTTCTGCCATTGATGTAACGTTTACAGAGTCTTGCATCACTGTGAAAGAAATAGCGTCGATGCCGTTAGCGACGATAGTATCTGTTGATGCTGAGAGTTCTATCGGACCTTCTGGCAATTCTGGTTCTTCAGGATTTTCAGGATTTTCAGGATTTTCTGGTTCCTCTGGGTTTTCAGGTTCTTCAGGCTCTTCTGGGTTTTCAGGTTCTTCTGGTTCTACGGATTTAGCTGTCACTTCAACTTTCTCTGAAGTATGACTTTTGCGTTTTGCATAGAAAGTATATTTGCCTGCTTCTGATGTTGAGAAGATGTTGCTTCCAAGTTCTTCTTCTTGTCCTTCCATATAAAAATGGCTTTCGTCGGTCACGTCTTTGCCTTCGCATAAGACGGTGAATGTGACGATGTCTTCTCCGTCGGCGACGATTTCAGTCTTGTCGGAACTTAATGTTATAGGTTTGTCATCTCTGTTGCAAGATGTAGAGATGCAGCAAAGTGCTATTATCGTAAAAAAGTATAAGATTCTTTTCATAAGAAATAAAATAAGTTTAAATTAAAAATGCTTGCAAAAATACTCATAATTATTGAATTATAAGAGATTTATCAGAATTATATTTTAATGGCAAAAGACTAGGGACAAAAGACTAAGGACAAAAGACTCTTTACCTGTGACATTATTTAAAAATAAAAATTAAGATGGGAGCTCTTCATTAAAAAAATATCAGTAATTTTGCCGCCCGTTAATAATGCAATTCGAATATCTTCAATTATCTGGTTTAATGTGGTTCTGCCTGTAGTTGAAGCAAATAAATGTCAAGAACCCGTTTATTTTTTATGAAAAAGCTTTTTACGTTTTTATTTTTGTTTATGTCGCTGTTAGTTGCAGCGCAAGGTTCTGATTTCGTATTTTCATACGACTTCACAACAACTAATGAATTGAATGGATGGACCGTTATCGACGACAACAACGACGGTCGCAAATGGGAGTTGATGAACGGAATGAAAGGCGTTGTTTATAACGGCAACACCACAGAAGTCGCTGCCAACGACTGGTTGATTTCTCCTTCATTTGCTGTTGAGAGCGGTCAACATTATATTATAGAATATACTGTGGCTCAAAGAGGTGCATTCAGCACAGACATCATCAACGTTCACTATGGTTCAGAAGTGACAACTTCATCATCAACATTATTGATTGAAGAAAGATTCGACCATCACGCTGGAATGGTAACACGCAGATTCCACATCACAGCAGAACAAAGCGAAAACGTACAGTTAGGTTTCAACCTCGTCTCAGCTGCATCAAACGGCCTCGTCACTTTGAAGTCTGTATCAGTAAAAGAAACCACAAGCCAAATACCTGCACAAGCACCTGCAATGGCTGTCAGCTCTAACTTCACAGACAAGACTGTCACAGTCAAATGGGTTAACCCTCAACGCGATGTCAACGATATCATCATCACTCAACCGATGACAGCTAAGATTTATGCAAACGGCACAGTAGTGGCAACTCTAGAAAATATGCAAGCCGGCATCCAAGAAGAATATACTTATAGCCCAGAAAATTTCTATGGAATGGTAGTCTATGGCGTTACATTGTCTATTGACGGCCTCGAATCAGAAAGCATCGAACAAGAAATAAATCTTGACGACTATCAAGGTGAGGTGACTACATTAGTAACATTGCCTATAAACAATTCTTCCGACTTCGCTAACTGGGAAGTTGAAAACATCGACGGCGGCACAACATGGGAATATTATAACAAAGGTGCTTCAATCGGTGGATTCTCTAATGTTAACGACTGGTTGTTCTCACCTGCTATCGAACTCGAGAAAAACACACGTTACGTCCTTTGCTACAAATTGGCTTCTTCACAAGCATTATGCGCTGATGTAGAAATGACAATAGGTGCAGGAACATCAGTATCATCACACACACAAGTCGTTGACAGCTACGACAATTTATATCAAAATGGCTTCGCTGAATTCCAATCACCACAGTTTACAGTGCCAGCAACAGGAACTTACAACATTGGTTTCCACGCTACATACGTCGGTAACTATTTAGATGTTAAAGATATCTCTGTCGGATACGTCATGCAGTCGGGCAACGGCGGTGAAGAAACCGGCGACCTTGAAGTTGAAGAATATGTAGAGACAGTATTGCCTGATAATGACAATGGCGACTTGACATATACAACAGACTACTTCACACCTATGACTATGGAAGGCGTTGATTTCTTCGGCGCATACTCACACGCTCAAATAGATGCCTATACTTTGGCAGAAAGCGGAATTTATGAGATGCCATTCGAAACAGGTTTCACTCCAGACCTTGAATCTCCATTGTTGCAGGCTGAAGTTACCGGCGGCGTTACTTATTACAACGGCAAGATTTATTGCAACACATACGACGACAATAGCAATATTCAAGAGCAAAAACCAGTATGGAAAATCTACGACGCTACAACATTTGAATTGTTATCAGAAAATGAACTCAACGACAACTGTGAAAACACAACAGTATGTCTTGCTTACGATATAACAACTCATAAAATCTACGGATTGGTGAAAGACTATGTCGATACATGGCTCGTCGAGATTGAACCAGAAACAGGCGAGATGACAAGAATAGCAGACCGCCTCGACTATACAAAACGCTTCCTCACATTAGGATGTAACGCAAAAGGCGAACTCTACTGTATTTACATGACAGAACACAGTGTCACTGGCGAACAGCTTCATTATCTCGGCAGAATCAACAAAAACGACGGTTCTATCGCAGAAGTAGGCTTGATGCAAGCAGCTAACTTCATGAAAGACGACTATATCTATAACATGAAATATCGTCAAGTGCTTTTCTTCGACAACTCATCAGATACAATGTACTGGATGTTCTGCAGCTCAAGCTTGGCATTAGGTTCACAATATGCTGCCATCGCTGAAGTCAACAGATATAACGCAGTAGTAACTTTGAGAGCATATCAACTCGACTTGTTCTCAATCACAGGAGGTTATTTCAATGAGCCATTGATGGAAGCTCCATCTGTCATCACCGACTTCGAATTCGTTGACGACCCTGACGGCGCTAACAGCGGAACAATGAAATTCCGTCTTCCTGCAACATCATACAACGGTGAAGTGCTGACAGGCACTGTCGATTATAAAGCATACGCCGATGGTATCTTCGAATTCACAGGCAGCGGCGCTCCTGGCGAACAGATCTCAATTCCTTTACAAGCAAACAACGACATCATCACCGTCAGCCTCGTAGCTTCTAACACTTATGGCAGCAGCCCTGCAATAGAACGCGACATCTTGGTGGGTTACGACTTGCCTGAAGCTCCTAAGAATATCGTCTTGACCAAAAACGAACTCGAGACAACATTGACATGGGACGCTCCTGAAATTGGCGTTCACGGCGGAGACTTCGACGTTGAAAATCTTAGCTATACTATCGTAAGATTCCCTGGCGAAGTGGAAGTTGCAACAGGTCTGACAGAAAGAGTATTGGTTGAAAAACATCCAGGCGACATGACTCGTTATGTCTATATGGTTTATTCCTGCATCGGCGACGTACGCAGCGAAGGCGCATACTCTAACAACCTTATCGTTGGCGACCCTCTCAAAACTCCTTACGGCGGCGTATTCAACGACGTTTATGATATGTACAACTACTACACAATCCTCGACGTCAACAAAGACAACTACACATGGATTTATGACGAATTGAACCATGCTGCTGTATATCGTTACAACTGGCAATATGGTGGCGACGACTGGATGATATCTCCTGCTATCAACTTCAGAAAAGACGCTGTCTACACATTGACATTCGGTGCCTTCTCTTCTCAAGAGAATTATCTCGAGTCATTGCTGGTAACTTTCGGCGACGGATACTCTCCAGAGTCTCAGAAAGAAATACTCCTCGATATCCCTGAATTGCCTGCTATCGAAGACGGCATGTATAATGTCTATAGCCTCGAAATAACAGTTCCAGAAGATGGCGTATATCACTATGGCTTCAAATCTTATTCTAAACCTTACCAAGATTACTTATATCTCTACGACATTAAACTTACTTCAAACAAAGACGGTGAAGTGATAAGCGATGTAACAACTAGCGGCAGCAAAGTCATCGTTACTTCAGAACATAACGTCCTCAAGATTTTCAACCCTGAAAATGAGGAAATCGTGATATACAACGCATTAGGCGTGATGTTATATAAGTCTAACGACAATTATATCGAGACAAGCCAGAAAACAGGTCTGTATATCGTGAAATATAATAATGGAAGCAGAAAAGTAATTGTTAAATGATAAATAAAATAGTCATGAAAAATATCGCAAAAAAATTATCATTATTGATTTTAGGTGTTCTTTTATGTACAAGAATCACCGTTGCACAAAGTTATGAGTCTTTTGAAATCTTCGAGAATTTCGACGATGACTCTCATTTCACAGAAAGTTCTGTAATTCCTGACGGATGGACTTCTATCGGTACATCACCAGCAGCTCGTACTGAAGCTGGCATGTATATGACAGGTTACAATTCACACAGCGGCACATACGTGTTACATTCATCTGATAACATCTCTGTCGTACGCGATGAAGTCATCTTCACTCCTATGATGGAACTCGCTGGCGGAAAAGACGCTGTCTTGTCATTCTATCTCTACGCTCCAGGCGGAAGTCCAGCTGCATTTTATTCTTATGTGGAAGTCAAAGCCGGCACAGCTCAATCAATGGAATCACAGACAATAACATTAGGTTCTACTAGTGCAGCTTATTCTTCATGGACAGAGTTGGCTTTCTTGTTCACTCCAGAGACCGACGGCGAATATTGTTTCTCTATCTCTCTCAAACAATCGACAGAACTTGTCCGCGACCACGGCTTTATAGGAATCGACGACGTTACAATCACTGGTTTCAAACCTAATGATGGTGGCGATGATGGTGGCGATGACAATAACAACGACGAACTCGTTCCTAATCCTGACAACTACGTGAATGCAATGTCAGTCCCTTATTTTAACACATTCGACAACTACGACGGCGATTACGACGGCGAGTCATACTTGCCAAAAGGATGGATCTCTACAGGCGTGTATCCTTTCTTTACAGCTAATATCACAGACCTTGATGCTGTTACAGGTACTTATTATTTAGTGACCACTGAATCAGATTGGGATAACCGTGACGAAATTCTTTATACTCCATTCTTCCGTTTAAGCAACGAAAATGAATATGTTATCTCTTATTATCTTTATATGCCTGGCAATTCTGGCGGCGGCGTGTTGAGAGCAACAGATATTGCTGTTACTGTAGGTACTGAACAAGATATCGACTATCACCCTATTGTTAAACATGCTATAAAAGACCAATCAATAAGCGAATGGGCATACCAAGAATTTACCTTCAAACCTGAGTTGAGCGGCGCTTATTGTTTCGCTTTCTCTTTGAGTTCAGATGTAAACTACTCAGGAATGGTCGCTATCGAAGACTTCAAAATCACTGCTCCAGGTCTTGTCGAGAATCCTATCGCTGACTTCGCTATCGGTGGCAACTTCAACGTGATAGACAGCAGAATGGTGGTGTATAAAAATCAGTATGTCGACCTTACCAACTTATCTGAACATGGTGAAGAATACTTATGGGTAATAACATCTCCTACTGGCTCAGTTCAACATTCAACAGATGAAAATCCTTCTATCTTGTTCGATGAATCAGGCGAATTTAACATTGAGTTGACTGTAAGCAACAGCGCAGGAACTCGTTCAACAAGTCATAAAGTCGAAGTTGAATACATGGACTACGACAATCAAGATTATACTATCATGACAATGAATCCAAATCAAGACGAATTGTTGGAACGTGGTTCTATCCCTGCTTTTTCAGCTAATGGCGTTGAAGATTATGACTATGATTTCGTGACAGGATATAACCGTTATTACAAAAAATATGCTGAACGTTTTGAAATTCCATCCAACGTTAAAATGGAAATTTCTGTAATTAACACATGGTTGGCTCATTATCGTAATCGTGCTTACACAACAGGTTCCGACAGCGATAAACCATTTGAAATAGTATTCTACGGTGATACTAACGGTCAGCTTGACGAGGATAAAGTATTCGCACGCATTTCTATGACATTGAAAGATGCATTCGGATCTACAGGCATCGGTGCGGGAGCTGGTGAAGGTCGCACAATAAACTTAGTCGATTTCTATGGCCAGCCAGTTGAAGTAGAAGGCACATTCTACGTAGCCTTTGAATTCGCTGATGATATGACAATAATGGCCGATGACCCTAACCTCGGTCGTTCTTATATCGCATTGAATACAATAAAACATGCTACAAAAAATGCTACATTGTACGTCAAACCTACTTCAGTGCCAGCTAATTCTGAAGTAGAAGCTGATGGCAATTGGTATCCTGTCGATATGTTAGATAACACAATGAGTGGTGTTGGCGCTTACATAATTCTCTGGGTAGCTAACGAGATAGAAGGCGGCGATGACGATGATGACGAAGAACTTAATCCATCTGTTGAGATAACTTTGGGCGAAGTTACAACGACAACAATCAAAGCTACTTTCACACCAAACGACGACTGCGCTTCATATCATCTCTTTGCAGACACTCCAGCCAACGTTGACATGTGGATGGGCATGATGGGCATTTCATTGGAAGAAATGATTGTTATGTGGGGAATCGAAAAAACTTCAACATATACTCACACATGGGACGATTTCGCACCAAACACAGAATATACAATTTACGCTCTTCCTAAAGACGCAGACGGAAACTTCGGCGAAATGGTCACAGCAAACGTCACAACAGAACAATCCGGCGGAACAGGAACATCAGTGATAGAACTCGTCGTTGAGGTGTTGTCAAATACTTCTGTTAAGACAACAGCAACGCCTAACGAAGAGACAGCAGTATATCACTATGGTTTGATAGAAAAATCATACTTCGAAGAAATAGGCGAGGAAGCAGCGGTGCAAATATTCCGCGAAGACCAATATTCATTCTATGAAGTGGATGTCTGGGAATGGATTGACCTTAACCCGCTGACAGATTATTACGCAATAGCAACAGGCCAGAACTCTGAAGGCGAATGGGGCGAGACAACAATAGTTCCATTCAGAACAGAGATGGAAGGTTGCACAGAGCTTGTAAAGACAAACTTCAGCATCTATCCAAATCCAGCTTCTTCAGCAATTACTATTGTCAGTGAAGCAAAAGGCACAGTGAAGATTTTCGATATGACATCACGCTGCGTTAAGGAAGTACAGATAGAAGGCGTTAATACAACAATAAATATTGAAGATTTGAACCAAGGCGTTTATTTCATCAATGTTAACGAAAGCGTTAAGAAGTTGGTGGTAAAATAAGCTGTTGGCTGTTGAACTAAGGCCTTTAGACAAAGGTATTTACATCGTTAAAATAAATGCAGGTATAGCAAAATTCATTAAATAATTGCAACCTGCATTTTTTTCTAAATTATTTTTATATTTTTGCAGTATAGAATTAACAAACAATAAAAAACATACAATTATGGCATTCAACTTAAGAAACAGAAGCTTTTTGAAGTTGTTAGACTTCACTCCAAAAGAAATTCAATACTTTTTAGATTTAGCTCGCGACCTCAAACGCGCTAAATATGCAGGTACAGAACAACAAAGATTAAAAGGCAAGAACATCGCTTTGATTTTCGAAAAGACATCAACACGTACACGTTGTGCTTTCGAAGTTGCTGCTTATGACCAAGGCGCTCACGCAACATACTTAGGACCTTCAGGTTCACAAATCGGTGTTAAAGAATCAATGGCTGACACAGCACGCGTTTTAGGCCGTATGTACGATGGTATCGAATATCGTGGCTTCGACCAAGCAACAGTTGAAGAATTAGCTAAATACGCTGGCGTACCAGTATGGAACGGTTTAACAAACGAATTCCACCCAACACAAATCTTGGCTGACTTCTTAACAATGACAGAACACACAGACAAACCTTTAAACAAAGTTACTTTCGCTTACGTTGGCGACGCTCGTTTCAACATGGGTAACTCTTTGATGGTTGGTGGTGCTAAGATGGGTATGGACGTTAGAATCGTTGCTCCTAAATCATTACAACCAGATGCAGAACTCGTAGCAACATGTAAAGAAATCGCTAAAGAAACAGGCGCTACAGTTACAGTTACTGACAACGTTGAAGAAGGCGTTAAAGGTTGTGACTTCTTATACACAGACGTATGGGTATCAATGGGTGAACCAGCTGAAGTATGGGCAGAACGTATCAGCTTGTTAAAACCTTACCAAGTAAACGGCGAAATGATGAAGATGACTGGCAATCCAAAATGCAAATTCATGCACTGCTTACCAGCATACCACAACTTAGAAACACAAGTTGGCCGCGACGTTTACAAACAATTCGGTCTCGATGGCGTTGAAGTTACTGAAGAAGTATTCGAATCAGAAAACTCAATCGTATTCGACGAAGCAGAAAACCGTATGCACACTATCAAAGCTGTTATGGTAGCTACATTAGGTGACTGATTTATATAAGACAACAAGTCTACAAGTCAACAAGACTACAAGTGGGGAGCGTAATGCTCCCTATTTTTTTGTCTTAAAATCTGGAACATTCAGTGCATCTGCCTTTTCTTTTTTGAACATTGATAGGCTCGTATGCTCTCGAACATGATGATGTTAAAATCAAAATGGTAAGAATGGCAATAATAACTTTTATTCTTCTCATAAACTCTAAACTCTAAACTCTAAACTTTACTTCCTAATCCACAAAGAAGGATTTACTGTGGTTCTGTTCTCATGCCATATCTCAAAATGCAATATGGTCTTGCCGTCGCTTACATTGGTGTGTATACGGCCTATTTCTTGTCCTGTAGCCACTTTATCTCCTACCTTAACGAAAACCTTCTCAAGGTTGGAATAAAGCGTGAAATACAGCCCGTGGCGTATTAGGATGACGTTATTGCCACCTTGGCTTGTGCTGCCGCATACTACGCCTTCGAAGACAGCTCTCGCCTTGGAACCTTTGGTGGTGCTTATGTCGACGCCGTCGTTCTTAACCTTGACGTCTTTTTGTGTAGGATGCTGGTTCAGTCCGTATCTGCCTGTGATGATGCCTTGCTCTACAGGATAAGGCAGCTTGCCTTTGTTCTGCGCGAAACTGGAAGAGAGATTATAGTCGATAGAGCTGGTATTGTTTTTCTTGGCAGCTGCTTCTCTTTCTTTAGCTTTACGAATCTCTTCCGCTATTATCTTGTCAATCTGTTTCTTGAGTTCTTTAGTCTCGTTTTCTTTTTTCTTGATGTCTTTCTTTATCTCGCTTTCTTTCTTCTTCAGAGAAGCGATGTCTTTGTTGAGTTTGTCGCGTTCTTTGACCAGGATAGCTCTCTCCTTTTTCTCCTCGTTGAGGATTTTCTCTATCTCTTTCTTATGTTTTTCATTCTTTTCGAGCTGTGTGTTGATTTTGGCCTGGGTGGATTCTATCTCCACAATCTTATCTTTAATCAAGTCGTTGAGCTCTTGTATGTAACGCATTCTTCTCATCGCTTGGTTGAAATCGTTGGCGGAGAAAATGAACAGCATATTATTGGCTTTGCCTTTGTTTCTATAATTGATAACAATTAAGTTTGAGTATTCCTTCTGATACAAGGCGAGGTCTTTCTTCAATGCAGCGATTTCATTCTTGTTATTCTGAATATCTTTGTTTATCAGGTTGACCTGATTCTGGTATGTCTTTATAAGATTCTCACGCTGATTTATCTGTGTCTGCATCAGAGTGACTTGATTGAGAGTCACTTCTTTGTCTTTAGAAGTCTCTTTAAGCAGTTTCTCCGCTAGTTTGATGTCTTTCTGTATCGACTGGATTTTCTTCTCCAGCGACTGTGTTGTTTGACTTCTTCCCGACAAAGCGATAAGGAAAAAGAATAATAAGGAAACTAATATCTTGTTATTCTTTACCATATAAGTATCTGTTCAAATTTTGATGAAATGTTAAAAGGAAAGTCTAGCTTCTCCCCTTTCCTGATATCTGAATAGTTTATCTCCACATTGATATTGTGGTTTTGTAATATTGTAGTTTTGTTGCCTTCAAAAACTATCTTCGATGGCAGCAGACGTCCGTCAATATTCTGAAAAGCGTCATATTTAATTTTTATGTCGCTTGGTTCGTTTTCAATGTCTTTAAGTCCTAGCTCGTGGATTTTGAATGTCTCTGGATTTACGGTGACGTTTTTCACGAGATTGTTTTCTCTTTCCATGATTTCGAGATTGTATTTGTCGTTTTCAACGAACACTCTGCTTTTTCCTGAGTTTCTGAGATTATTGTCGTTGCCTATCAGCAAATCCTGGATGTTTTGTATAGATAAATCTATAGGGAATTTCTCCTTGAAAGTGTCGATGCTCTCAACGAGATATGTCTTGTTGCTTCTGTTGATATATTTTATAGAGTCTGGTGTTATCATGACTCTTCCTACTTCAATGCCGAATTTAAGCGATAATGAAATCCATACCACGCTGTCTTTCTGCATCCTTAGTTGTCCTTTGAGACCTAGGTAGTCGTTGCCTTTGAGGTTCACTCCTATTTTGGCTTCAAGATTCTCATATTCAAATCGATTGTCTTCAATCTCTCTGATGAGCTGATTCGCGCTCAACGACTTTAGATTAGATTTTCCTAAATTCTTTTCCGTAGAACAAGAACTTACAAAAAAGGCTAATGACAAAAGGCTAAAGACAAATGTCAGCAGCCTTGTAGTCTTTCCCTCGGTCGCTGAGCTTGTCGAAGCGCCGACAGTTGTGCCTTCGACAGGCTCAGGCACCGTGCACGTGGTCTTGTAGTCTTTATCATTCATAAATCTTCTCATATTTTATTTTCTGGTCTATGAATTCTGATGTGTTGCCGCGTCTCTTGGCTTTTTTCCAGTTTTGTACTGCTTTGTCGGTGTCGCCTAATTTGTATAGAATGTCGCCGTAGTGTTCATAGTTGATGCCTTGAGGCATTTTGTCGTACGACAGCACTTTCTCCATCCATTTCTTGGCGTCTTTGTAGCGTTCTAGTTTATATAAAATCCAGGCGTAAGTGTCGAGATATGTGGTGTTTTTAGGTTCTTTCTCTATTGTTATAGCCGACATTTTGAGTGCTTCGTCCAATCGTATTCCTTCTTCGGAAAGGAAATATGCGTAGTTGTTAAGCACATAAAGGTTTTCCGGGTCGTTTCTGAGCACTCTGTCGTAATATTGGTACATCTTTTCCTTATTGCCTAATTCGTGATATATATCGGCAATATAGGTATCGAATGAAGCTGTGAGTTTCTTGTCGGCCGACATTTTTCTTCCTCTTTCAAAAACATTTATCGCTTCTTCGTATTTTTTCTTGTCGATGAGTGAGAGTCCGTTGAAGAGATAGAAGATTGGCTGTTCAGGATAGAAGCGCATTGCTGTCTTGGTATGATCATATAATGTGTGAGGCATATTCAATTCAGCGTCGGTGAAAATGAGTTGGTACCACGACATGAAATTGCTGCTGTCTCTAGCGATGGATTCGAGGTAATATTCTTGTGCTTTGTCGAATAAATTATCGTTGAAATATACTGTTCCAATGATATAATAACCTATTTCTTTATCAGGATGTGTTTCTATGAAAGCTCTTCCTGCTTGTTCAGCTTCTTTCGTTGTATTTTCGCTGCCGTCTTTATTTTCGAACCAATATTCATAAATCTGAGTTTTGGTGTTATAGTCGAGGTTTTTGTTTCTTATCGACAAGATGAACTCTTCGAAAGCCTTGTCAACATCGCCTTGATTCTGATAATATTCCAGCAATGAGATGTTGATATAAGGATTTTCAGGGTCGAGTTGTTTTATCTTGAGATATAAAGGGAAAGCCTCTTTATCGCGACCGTTTTGCACGTAAGTCTCGGCGAGCATCGACATGTAACGAGTGTCGTAAGGATAGGCAGCAGATAGTTTCTCCATCTCTGTTATCGCCTTGTCCTTTTTATCCAAGAGATTGTAAATCTCTATCTTCTGTAAAGAGATATATTCGTTTACGCCGATGTTTTCTTCATAGACATCGAGTTTCTCTGTCACTCTTTCGTAGTCGCCTATGTTAAGAAGAGCGTCGATGTAAGCCTCTAGATATTCTAAGTTGTTAGGCTCGTTTTCAAGAAGTTCATCATAAATGTTGATGAACGCTTCGTAGTCACGGTTTTGTTTGTGATAAGTGGCGAGTCGAATCTTATACCATTTGTTAGTGCTGTCGAGTTCCACGGCATTCTGTATCATCTCGAATCCTTCGTCAATCTTGCCTTGAAGGACGTAGAGAGCGCTGAGTTCATACATGCTGGCATGGTCCTGAGGGAAAGCCTTCAGGGCCTTTTCAAAATATTCTATGGCAACATCAAAGTTCTCGCTGTATTTGTTCTCAAGACCTTTGGAGAAAAACTCAGCATTTTGTGCAAGGTTTTTCTTTGGCTGTATAGTGTCTTGACCAAATGCAACGGAATTCGCCAACCCCAACGCTAATATTATGAATAAGATTCTTCTCATTAGTCTTTTGCCATTAGTCCTTAACCATTACTTTCCTGTATGTCCGAAACCGCCGGCGCCACGTTCTGTCTCGCTTAATGTCTCAACATTGACGACTTCCATCTGTTCGCATTTGGCGAAGACAATCTGTGCTACTCTCTCGCCGCTGTTGATGGTGAAATCGGTGTCTGATAAGTTGATGAGTATGATTTTAACCTCGCCTCTGTAGTCGGCGTCGATTGTTCCTGGAGTGTTCAATACTGTGATGCCGTTCTTGATTGCCAAACCGCTGCGTGGTCTAACCTGTCCTTCATAACCTTCTGGAATCTCCATGAAGAGTCCTGTTGGAACTAATGTTCTTTGCATCGGTTTAAGAACGATAGGACCTTCTGGCAAATATGCTCTTAAGTCCATGCCTGCTGAGTGGATTGTTTCGTATGCTGGTAATTGATTGTCTGATTTGTTGATGATTTTTACTTCCATTTTATTTGTTTTTTTAATTGTTAATCTATTTTAAGTGGGTTCTTTCTTTCCATAATGACGACAACAGTCATAAACAACAAAATCATCACAGTGTTGAGACTTAGTTTCAAAATGATGTTGAAGTCAATAAATAAACTGCTTATAAAATATAATATTGCAGCGAGTGCACAATAAATTGCTATTCTTCCGATCTGATATGGTATAGGGAAGTTTTTCTGTCCCCAGAAATATGACACCAGCATCATGACGATGTAACAAGCGAGGTGTGCTATCGCTGCTCCTAAATAACCGATTCTAGGAATCAAGACGAAGAAACATGTGAGTGTCACGATAGAGCCTATTATCGCGATGATGGTTCCGTAATATGTCTTGTCCGACAGTTTGAACCATATCGAAAGATTGAAGACGATGCCGTAAAGCATATTGGCGATTAATATTATCGGGACGATGACCAATCCTTCGCGGTAGTCGCTGCCGCTTCTTCCTACGAAATGCTGTAAGATGTCCATATAGAACATCACGCCTAAGAATATGAGGAGGCAGAATATCACGAAATATGTCATGACTTTAGCGTACAGTGTCGGAGCGTTGCGGTCTTTGGCGTGACCGAAGAAGAACGGTTCCGAGGCGAAGCGGAACATCTGTATGAAGATGGTCATCAAAACTCCGAGTTTGAAATTGGCAGAATAGATGCCGAGTTGTTGCATAGCGTACTCCTGCCCTGTTATATTCATACTTGCCAAGACGCTTTCATCAGGAATGCTGACGAGATATTTAATCAATATTTTATCTGCTACCTCGTTGACCATGCCGACCAGACTTATCAATAAAATCGGGAAAGAATATTTTAACATCGCCTTGACGAGTTCTCTGTCGAATCCTAATCTCAACTTTGAAAGCTGTGGTGTTAATAAGAGAAGGTTGATAAGACTTGCCAAAATATTGGAGATGAAAACCCAGATGAGCAAGGATGTCTGTTCTCCGAAAATCCATTCTGCAATAGCCATAGATTTCTCCGGAATGACGACCAAGAAGAATATGTTAAGAAGTATGTTCGACAGAACGTTGATGGTTTTTATTAAACTGAAACGACCTGCTTTCTCTTCTTTTCTCAGCATGGCGAAAGGAATAGCTGCTATTGCATCAATCGCTACTATTATTCCGATGAGAAGGACGTAATATGAATTAAATTCGTAGTGAATCAGCTGTGCGAACGACTTATAGAAAATGCCGTATAAGACGAGGAAGGTGAATGTGATGAGAAGGACGACGCTTTCTGCATTGTTGAATACTTTGCTGCTGTTTTCTTTCTGTGAGAAACGGAAGAAAGTCGTTTCCATTCCGAATGTCAATATCGCTAAAAACAAGGCGATCCAGGCGTAGAGCTCTGATATCTGTCCGTATTCGCCGGAGACGAAGACTCTTACGTAGAAAGGTGTAAGAAGATAATTAAGCAGTCTCGGAACGATTGTCCCGAGACCGTAAATCACTGTCTGTCCCGCTAATGCCTTGATAGGATTCTTCATGTTAATATTTTTTAATATTTAACGACCTTTCTGACAGCACTGCCGTTTTCTGTCTCTATGTTAACGAAATATATTCCGCTTTCAAGTCCGTTGATTTCGTATGAGTCGCCATTGAGTTCTCTTTCCATGACTTTCTCTCCCATGATGTTGAAGATGACTATGTTTGTCATTCTCTCGCATCTCACAACGAATCTGTCGTCAGATGGGTTTGGATATATGTCGGCGTTTATTGTGTTGATTTCTTCTGTGTTGACATTGAAAGTGACCACGTCGCCAACGAGTTCGCCGTAGCTGCCTTCATAGACTGGTCTTACGTTATAGATGTAAGTTCCGCTGCTTAAGTCTTCGTCGAAGAATGAATGTTCTGCTGTCACTTCGATGAGCATATTGTCGCGGTATAATTCGTAATAAAGAGGCTCTTGTGTCTCAGGAGCTTCCCATTTCAATTCGACGGAATAATTCAGTTTGATGATTTCGAAATTGTTGACTCCTTCGCCGTTTTGGAACATCGCGTTTTGGCATGAGCAGTCGTAAATCCAGTTGAAGAAGACTCCGTCTTGGCGACCTTTGCCGCTGAAAATCTCAGTGCCGTTGGCGTAGTTTATTGAATAGATACATTCATTATCGACACCGCCTTTCTTCCATTCTAATGAGACGTTTACGCCTGTGTTCAATGTCTTTGTATATGTTGCAGATGTTCCGCTTGTGATGGTGTAGGTGTCTGATTCGGAGCCGTCGCTGTAGTGTACGAGTAGCTTCGCTCCGTTCCAACCGTCACCGAATTCGTCGATAAGGTTGAACACCACTTCGCATGTGCTTATGTAGTTCATGCTGAAGTTATTTGTTTTGTTGTATTTGTCTTTCACCTCGATAGCGAAAGGAATGTCGAGGTTGCTGCCAGCGTTGCTAGCCAAGGTGACGTTGAAATAAGCTGTTGCGTTGCCGTCTGGAGCTATGCAGCTGAAGTTGGCTTCGTTTTCGTTTATTGTTATTAGGTTGCTGCTGCTCGATAAGATGCCGCTCAAATCCACGGCCATTTCATTGCCTGTGTTGATGAGTGTCACTCCTAAATCTGCTGTCTCGCCTGCTTCTAATGTTCCGTTGCCGTTGTCGTCGTTCATGACGATGAATGAGGAATATTTTATGGTGTTGTCGTAAATTACTGTTGAGAATCTTAATTTAGATATCTTCTCATTTCCTTTGTAAAACTCGACGTCAAAGTGAAGCGGTGTCTCGCTCTCAGCGTCTTCGTCTATAGTGAAGCGTAACTGTCCGTCTATCGATGTGAATTCTGTTGTTCCTATATTGTCAATCTCGATATTGTCATTAGTGATGTTGACCCATTCGTTTTCGCATGTCATCACAGCTGTGACATCGCTGAAATTTTCTGAAGAGGTGTTGTCAACGACGAGGTCTATTATGATTTCTTCTCCAGGATTTATTACGTTGTTATTGTTGCCGTTTTCATCGTTGATGGTGAAGCTGATGTATTTTATCGCTCCCATGTCGATGCTGTTCACTGCTGCAAGAGCGTTGACTTTTCCTGAGCCGGTGTCGTTGTTTTTTGTCTCTGACAGTTTTTCCGTTGTTGTCTCGAGTAACATGCTTATCTCTGCTGGTGTCAAGGTGTTGTCTTTTGAGAGCATAAGGCACATTACGCCTGCCACGCAAGGAGCTGCCATTGATGTTCCGGTTTTCTTTGTATAACCGTTGGTGTCTTTGTCGAGTGAAACGACATCTACTCCAGGAGCGCAGATGTCTGGGCGAATCAAGCCGATGCCTGGGTTATAAGGATAGTCTCCGAATGATGTCTCTTGCCATGTGACAGGACCGCGTGATGACATGCCGGCGACGGTGTTGTTGTTTGCTACAGCGCCTACTGAT
>JAZOQH010000031.1:0-27675 GCA_045655965.1 Bacteroidales bacterium
ATACAATGGAGATTGAGTTACAAAGTAATGGCGTTTTCTGTAGGTCCAGAGTTGGAATGGCGTTTCGGCATGAGGTCAATAACAAGATATGATGGTGAAAAACATGTTGTTGCCGATGATTTAAATTATAAACCATTAGGAGTTAATGTTTTAACCACCTTGAAGTTTCAAGACTTCGTTCTCTTTGGACGCTTCGGATTGACACAGATGTTTGGTGCCGACATCAAGGCTGTTCCTTTTAATGTAGGATTCGGATTCGCGTTGTAATCGGTTTTATCCTCGGAAAAATGTAATTTTGCATAAATCTCATTAACTTTTGAATTCTCTTTATATCTTTGCATCATTAAATTAAAGATATGAAGTTTAAAGAATTTCTTAAGAAGAAAGATGTCAATATCTGCACCAAGGCTTATTTTCTCGATGCTCTTGGCGCAATGGCTTTTGGTTTGTTCGCCTCATTGTTGATGGGAACTATTTTCACCACTTTGGGTGATAAACTGAACCTTCCTCTTTTTATCGAGATCGCCAATTATGCCAAGCAGGCCACAGGCGCTGCCATCGGGGTGGCGATAGCGTTCTCTCTCAAGGCGCCATCCTTAGTTCTTTTTTCTGCGACAGTATGCGGCATCGCAGGCAACGCTCTTGGCGGTCCAGTAGGAGCATATATCGCAGCGGTAATCAGCACTGAACTCGGCAAGATAGTATCAAAAGAGACAAAGATAGACATTCTCGTCACTCCATCTGTCGTGATAATCAGCGGTGTGCTTTTAGCGATGTTCGTCGGTCCTGGCATCAACGCTTTTATGGAAGCTTTTGGCAGATTCATAGAAAACGCTACTGAGCTACGTCCATTCATCATGGGAATAATAGTATCAGTATCTGTCGGCATGGCGTTGACACTTCCTATCAGCAGCGCTGCTTTATGTATCGCTATTGGTCTTTCGGGAATAGCAGCAGGCGCCGCTACAGCAGGATGCTGCGCGCAGATGGTAGGATTCGCAGTGATGTCGTTCAAGGAAAACCGTTGGGGCGGACTCGTCTCACAAGGCATTGGTACCTCGATGCTTCAGATGCCAAACATCATCAAAAATCCTTTGACATGGATACCTCCTACTTTGACAGCAGCCATCACTGGACCAGTAGCGACATGTGTGTTCCAACTTGAAAACGTGCCTATCGGAGCGGGAATGGGAACCTGCGGACTCGTGGGACCTTTCGGCATCATCACAGCGATGCCAGATGGCGGAACAAAAATGTGGCTCGGAATATTATTGGTATGCTTCATACTCCCAGCAGCCCTCACCTGGATATTCGGCGAAATATTCAGAAAACTGAACTGGATTAAAGAGGGAGATTTGTTAATTAGGAATTAGGAATATGTCTCCGCGTATTATATGTATTTACGCGGAGATTTTTTTAATAACACAAAGAGTTGTTGCTATTTTTAAGTATTTATTTATAAGATACGATATGGATTATCAGGAAGTTGAACGTAATCAGATTCTAATAGATTTCATTAAAGAAAATTATTTGAAAAAAATCGAAAAATTAGATGATGTTAAAGGATTTATACGTGAAGAGATTATACGATATGATAAAGACAATAAACCTATAAATACAAAAAAATATATCGTAAAAAACGAGGACACTAATGAACTCGAGAAGGATGAGAATGGAAATCCAATTTTAATGCCGATTCATTTAATGTACAAAATAACCAAAGGTGGCAAAATATTAGAAATACGTCCTGAAGGGAAAAAATACTATTATGAATTCTTGATAGAATTTGACACAAAAGACTTTGGTTATGGGATTTACTATGGTTGCAAAGCTGTTATTGACAATGACGTCGAATACAAAACTGAAGAATTCAACAATATAATCAATGAAATAAATAAGGTAACAGAGGAATACAAATGCAGCGATAAGGTCCATGGCAAAAACACAGATGATAAATACACCATTGAACTGGCGTTAAATAGGTCATTTAATATGGACGCATCTAATAAATGGGCGTTCATTCCAACAAACAATTACAACGATAATATCTATTGGCCATTTTGGATTAAATTGCACGAAGAAGATGACATCGAGTTTGCTGTACATGCCATAAAAATAATTGCAAATTTTTATTCAGTTAAAATAACTGGTGAAAGATTATTTGATGACTATAGCTTTGATTACAATGTAGATGAAACAAAAATTGATACCAAAACAGCATTCCCTAATTATACATTTGATAAATACGTACAAATCATTAAAAAACTAAAGAAGGGATTGGAGTCGCCAGAGATGTATAAAAAATACAAGAAAAAAGGCGGCACACTGAAACAAAATTTTTATGCTCAAAGCTTTAAAATTTATATCGATTTTCTTCACAAACTTGAACTTGAAGGGAAGTATATAGAGAGATAAATATCTGGAATTTGGATGGAAAATAAATGAAATTGAAAAATTTATTCAGGCTTATATCTATTTGTTTTACGAAATGGGATTTGATATCAAAAAAATCCCTTGGAGTTATATTGATTCGATAACAACTACAAAATTAAAGCAATCATTTAAAATGGACCCTAAAGATGTTGATGATGGGGAGACTGTATTTAAAGAAATAATGGGAAAAAGTTTCTTTAATCTATTATAAAGAAATATGAAAATCGTCGATAGTTTAACTACCGACGATCAAAATCATTCTATTTTATCAACTATTTCAATACCGAATTCCTCTATTTTATCTATTGGTATATATAGCAGAATATCGTCAAAAGCTAGATATTCTTTTTTATTCATAGGAAATATCATCCTGCCAACATTTGAATACAAATTCAATTCTGAAAGATATTCTCTAAATTCAATTGGAATTTTATAGTACTTATTAATTTCACTATTGTTAATTTTATCAATACTATCCTCTTCTAGAAAATATTCACCATTTTCCTTTTTTAATTTGATTTCATGTGCGCTAATATACAAAGCTTTTCTTGTAATGGCATAAATGTACCTTTCATAATAATAAGCGAATTCCTCATATTTATCTGTTGCTCTTTTTGTGATATTATCATATTCTTCAATCACATTCGCTTTCTCTACTTTGTATAATTCATAATTGTTTTTCAGTGAATTTGGAGATTGTGGGTTATATAATGATTCTGCATTTATGACATTATATTTCTTGTTTCCTTCCTTTATTGTTCTGCACTGTATTTTGTACCACATTCTGTCACTTTCATCAGATTCAACACCATCAATTAGTTTTTTTATTTGTTTAGGATGTGTGACAAATGCGGTGAGTTCATTGTTGTTTTTTGACAATATAATCTGATATTTAACGAAGCTATTTTGTCCATTTACTATTCTATAATGATATGCCCAATATTCTCCAGTGTAGATGCCGCTTTCTATTTTCCAGAAATCGGTTGACATATCACCTTTGTTTATATTCCAATAACCTTCTATATCAGCATCTGTAAATTGCTCCCTATATGATAATGAAGATTCAAAACGTCCCTCATCAGTGCTGATCATTTCTGAATAATATAAGATTTTATCCATATAGACAAGTAATGACAGTCTAGTTTTGTTTGTACTTTTCATTCTTGCTATCTGAATAATAGGCTTTACATTCAAAACGTAATCAGTCTCCATATTATCCTCGAGAAACTTTATTATTTTCAAGAATTCTTCATCCATATTAACGACATCACCTTTTTTTGAATAATATGTATTAAATACGTTAAGTAACAATAATACAATAATAGAAATATTCAATTTTTGTTGGCGAATGTCATCTAATATCTTTTTATATCTTTTAGGTATTTTAACTTCGCTATTTCTGAATTGTGTAAAATTTTCAGACAAGATTATTCTAGATAATTTTTCTTTGTCAGATTTAGACTTTCTTGATAAATAACTTTTATAATAATCGGATGCCTCTTTGTATTCAGCAAGCAAATCCTCAAGATCGTAGGCCTCATCGCTTACTTCTTTTACATATTTGCACATATAGTTATAGGCAAATCTTAATTCCTCTTCATTTTTAAAAGCACGACCTATTCCATTGCTTGAAATGCTATTGCTACCCATAAATTCTTGTAGGTCATCCATTGTGTTAAAAACTAAATGAGTGCTTGTTATAACAGATAGGTTGCCTATATATTTCTCTAAATCTTGTTCCATATCATGTGTTTTTTAATAAGCAAATGTAGCAAAAAATGTAGTCATATTGTATTGGTATACAAAAAGCAATACAATTTTAATAAAAATGTGATTTTCATTGTGTTATAAAAAATGTAAGATAAAAAAACGACCTATTTTTGTCCAAGAAACGTCCGAGCTAAGCAAGGACATCAGATTCAAACAAGGACAATGTACAATCATTACATTACCTATCGAATCTATTTTAAAGATAAATTAATTGTTTAATTAAAAAAGATAATACAATGGAAAGAAATCCACAAACAAATGCATTTGAAAATAAAATTTCCAAATGCAGAACAATCATCAACTCTTATTCAGTATTAGCAGGTACAGGTAATTTAATCCCTCTTCCTGGAGTAGGCATGTTGGCAGACATAGGCTCATTAACAATGATGGCCCGCGACCTAGCAACGGTCTTAGGTAATGAAGATTGTAAAAATGCTGAAGCAGCAAAAGCGTTTACGATTGGTATCGCGAAAAGGGTGTTCCTAAAGTATCCTATCAAAATCATTGGCAGAGAATTGGTAAGATTTATACCTTTTGCTGGGCAGATAGTCGCCGGTGGTATAAGCGTTGCCATGACAGAAGCTGTCGGATGGGCAATGGTCAAATCATTCACTCAAGAAGCTGTCAGCTAAAAATCCAATGCGCTCGAAGATTATTCCAGTGATCTTTGGTCACAGGTGTAATCGGGTAAGCAATAAGTTTTTAATAGAATAAATTTTATTCCCAATGGAAATAATCAATCTTAAGAGATTAACTATTCTTCAAAATGATGGTAGTCATTATCGCTTAAATAATGGCCAATATATCGCAATTGATGTCATGCATAAAAATTGTGATTTTCCATCTTATGTGCTTGATGAATATGGACATATCAAAAATGGATGTGAGATAGACTTCGTAGAGATGGTGAATAAGAGCGGTAGGGTTGTAATATATCCGGATCATTCTCACTACCACAAGAGTAAATCTCTTGGAAACAGTTCTCGCGCAAAATCACTTACGGAATCTGCACTTACCAGCATAATGAAGGACATTTCTCCTTATGCGAAAGTGTCAGAATCTGAGACTCTTGAATATAAATCTTCATTTGCCGAACGTGATAAAATCATCGAGACTATCGTGGCTTTCAGAAACATCAGAAAAGCTGGCACAATAATAGTCGGAGTTGATAACGAAGGTAATATAAAGGGAGAAAAACGAACTAAACAACAATGTATCGATGTTGAAACGGATTTCCTTAATACAGTAAGGCAGGTCAAATGCAATGTAAAACTTGAAAATTACATTGAGTTCGATTGGTGTGATGAGGGAAGGACTTGTCATATCAGTGTAAAAAGGGCTTTTGACAATAAAATCACTTATTTCAAAGACGAACTTGTCGTCAGAAATGGAGCTAGCAACATCTCACTTAAAAGTGAAGAAATGGAAAATTTTATTATTAATTTTTACAATTTAAACCTATGAAAAACAATCAATTAAATAATACATTTAAAAATTTATCATTACAAATATCCTCAAAAAACTATGTAATGATTCCAAAAGATGCAATCAAATCTTACAAGTCATCTGCAACAGCAACCATTAGTATGAATGACTGCCATTACATATCAATAATGGGCAATGTCGTTAAAGATGAAAGAATTGAAGGCGTGGAATATGAAACTATCTACGCAAATGAAATCAGCGATTTTGATCCCAAAAAGATTTTAGTAGTGCTTAAAGAGAGTTACATATTGAAGGCATCTTTCGACAACAACGACAGAGGCGGTCATCAGATGAATGAATTATACATATGCCCAGATGATTTTTGGGGAAATCCTACTTACAGAAACTTATGTAAGATTGCGTTTTATTTAGAAACGTTCGAAGAATATCTAAACTTCGATAACGTTGATTGGAAAGATAAAACGATAAGAACCAAAGCATGTGACGCCTTTAAAAAACATTTTCAGCTTGTTTCAATCCTTCCATTCCCAGGTCTGGCGTTCAACGGTACAAAGACTGATATGAAGACACTTAGAGAATGGATGAAGACCCCTGAAGTAAAGGAGCGCCTTGCCTACTACGTTAAAGAACTGAATCCTCGTGTGATCTACAGCGGTGGTGTTGACTTGGGATTATATTGCAGCTATCCAGATACCTTCGGATGGTTGAAAGGCAGAAAACTCGAGGAACTGAAACAGTACGAAAGTAATCTTACCATTCTCGACCAAGAAATCACTTATGGAAATATAGATATCTACCCATATGTCATGACACCAGACCATAAGAAATGGGTCAATGGCGTTCATCCGGCAAAACGTAATTTGTCGAACGAGGATATAAAGAAAATTGCCTTAATGCTAACTATTATGTTGAATTTTTGATTTGTAAAATCTTTTAAAATTTCAAGAAATAAGTCGAAATTTGAAAACTGAAAGTTAGCTGTCGGTTGTCGGTAATTTGCTGATGGCCGACAGCTGAACTTTGATAGCAGATTTTGATTTTCTATTTTTTTAATTTTTTTATAAAAAGGTCTTGACAAAACTTCATTCTGATATTATTTTTGTGGTTTTTGGAAAAATCAACATAAAATCATTATATAAATGAAGTTATCACAATTCAAATTTAACCTCCCTTCAAATCTTATTGCTACCTATCCAGCAAAGAACAGAGATGAATCACGTTTGATGGTCGTTAACCGTAAAGATGGTTCTATCGAACATTGTATCTTCAAAGACATTTTGAATTATGTCAACGCTGGCGACGTTTTCGTGTTGAACAACACAAAGGTTTTCCCAGCACGTCTCTATGGCGAAAAGGAAAAGACTGGCGCTAAGATTGAAGTCATGTTGCTCCGCGAATTGAATCACGAAAGCCGTCTCTGGGACGTTCTCGTAGATCCAGCACGTAAGATTCGTATCGGCAACAAGCTTTACTTCGGCGAAAACGACGACCTCGTTGCTGAAGTTATCGACAATACAACATCGAGAGGAAGAACATTACGTTTCTTGTTCGATGGCACACACGAAGAATTCAAAAAGACAATAACAGAATTAGGCAATACTCCGCTTCCTCCAGAAATCGGACGCCCTGTAGAACCAGAAGACGCAGAGAACTATCAGACTGTCTTCGCCAAATGTGAAGGCGCCGTTGCTGCTCCAACAGCAGGTATGCACTTCAGCAAATCACTTATGAAACATCTCGAGCTCCGTGATGTAATGTTCGCAGAACTCACTCTCCATACTGGCGTCGGCAACTTTCGCGATATCGAAGTGGAAGACCTCACAAAACATAAGACCGACTCTGAAGAGATGGAGATAACACAAGAAGCTTGCGACATCATCAACACAGCCAAGACAGAACGTAACAAGATTTTCGCAGTAGGAACAACTTCTCTCAAAGCATTGGAAACAGCAGTGACTATCAAAGGTCATGTAAATCCTTTCAAAGGATGGACCAACAAGTTCATCTTCCCTCACTACGATTTCAACACAGCTGATGCGCTCATCACTAACTTCCACCTCCCTAAATCTCCAATGATGATGGAAGTAGCAGCCTTCGCTGGTTACGACTTACTCATGAAAGCTTATAAAGTTGCTGTGGCAGAGAAATATCGTTTCTTCACATACGGCGACGCTATGCTCATTATATAATTAGTAATGAGGAGTTAGGAATTTTTTAAATAGGCAATGTGCTATGAGCAGTGAGCAGAAAAAAGCTCATATCTCACAGCTCGTGGCTCACATCAAAAAAAACAAAATCAAAATGAATCAAGAAGAATTTTTCAAGAAGATAACAGCTCATGCTAAGGAATATGGTTTTGTATTCCCTTCAAGTGATATTTATGACGGACTTTCAGCTGTTTACGACTATGGTCAAAATGGCGTTGAATTAAAGAATAACATCCGCCAATACTGGTGGAAAGCTATGGTACAGATGCACGAAAACATCGTTGGTGTTGACGCAGCTATTTTCATGCACCCAACAGTATGGAAGGCATCAGGTCACGTTGACGCATTCAACGACCCAATGATTGACAATAAAGACAGTAAGAAACGCTATCGCGCTGACGTCCTTGTTGAAGATTATATCGCTAAGATTGAAGATAAAATCAACAAAGAAGTAGAGAAAGCCAAGAAACGTTTCGGCGACGCTTTCGATAAAGAACAATTCGTTTCAACAAACCCTCGCGTTCTCGGTTATAAACAAGAAATAGAAGACATCAGCCATCGTCTTTATGTAGCGATGGAAAACAACGACCTCGCTGGCATCAAACAACTTATCGAAGACCTCGGCATCGTTTGTCCTATCTCTGGCTCACGCAACTGGACCGACGTACGTCAATTCAACCTTATGTTCGCTACACAAATGGGCTCTCTCGCAGAAGGCGCTAACGAGATATATCTCCGTCCTGAGACAGCTCAAGGTATCTTCGTCAACTACCTCAACATCCAAAAGACAGGTAGAATGAAAGTGCCTTTCGGTATCGCACAAACAGGTAAGGCTTTCCGTAACGAAATCGTTGCTCGTCAGTTCATCTTCAGAATGAGAGAATTCGAACAAATGGAAATGCAGTTCTTCGTACGCCCTGGCACTGAACTCGAATGGTTCAAACACTGGAAAGAAGAACGTCTCAGATGGCATCTCTCACTCGGTATCCCAGCTGAAAAATATCGTTATCACGATCATGAAAAATTGGCTCACTATGCTAACGCAGCTACCGACATCGAATTCGAATTCCCATTCGGCTTCAAAGAATTGGAAGGTATCCACAGCCGTACAGACTTCGACCTCAGCAGCCATTCTAAGTTCTCAGGCAAGAAACTCCAATACTTCGATCCAGAGACAAATGAAAGCTACGTTCCTTACGTTATCGAGACATCTATCGGTTTGGACCGTATGTTCCTCGCAATGTTAAGCCACGCTTATACAGAAGAAAAACTCGAAGACGGTTCAGAACGCGTTGTGATGAAATTCCCAGCAGCATTGGCACCTTATAAAGTCGCTATCTTGCCTCTCGTCAAGAAAGACGGTCTTCCAGAAAAAGCACGCGAAATCATGGAACAACTCACACCTGACTTCATGTGCCAATACGAAGAAAAAGACTCTATCGGCAAACGTTATAGAAGACAAGACGCTATCGGTACTCCTCTCTGCGTGACAATCGACAACCAGACATTGGAAGACAATACTGTTACTGTCCGCGACCGTGACACTATGGAACAAATCAGAGTAAATGCTGACGAACTCTATAACATCATCAGAAATAAAATAGCACCTAAGAAAATATGATTTTCTTATAATTCTAGAACTCTAGAAATTTAGAAAGGGAATATCGGTTTTGCCAATATTCCCTTTTTTTGTGGTATAATAGACAAAAATAGTTGGTAAAATTATTATAAGTTAATGTTTACCAATTGAATATAGTAACTTGGGTGTTTTGTATACACGTTACCTGTCTTTTACTCAATCACCAACTGTTTTTGGCAACATTACCAAAAACAAAACCCCAGAATAAAAATTCTGAGGTTTTGAAATTCTGAAGTTCTGAGTTTTTATTTCACTACGGTGATTCTTCTTGTTGAAACTCCGTTTTCAGTCATAACTCTTACCATATAAACACCAGCTTCATATTGTGACATATCCACCATTTCATCATTGCTGTTAGTGTTGATATCGTAGATAACTTGTCCTAATGTATTGCTGATTGTTATGCGTGTGATGCCTTCAGCCTTGATGTTTAATCCGCCTCTTGTTGGGTTAGGATAAATCATCATATCATCGAGCATGTTTTCGTTTACACCGACAGGAACCAATATTGAAACGTGAATTGGATCTGACTCGCATTCTTCATCATCATTTACATAAACAGCTGTAACTTGATAATGATAAGTTCCATTTACATCTATTCCTTCTGTGTATGATTTTGATGACACCTGAGCAACTAGTTCGTAGTTAACGTCATCAGTACTTCTGTAGATGTTGTATCGTTTAGGTTCAGCCATTAAAGACCATGTCAATTTCACTCCGTATGTTCCATTATAATATATGTTTTCTGCAGTAATATCTATAGGAGCTTCACATTCCATAACATATTCTACTGTTGCACATTGTGGGCATGACATTGAACCAGTGTAGTTGATGTCGCCAGGTTGTTCTGTCTCAGGGTCTATATTGTGGTTATAAACGACTCTTACGCAATAATCAACAGCTTCTTCACCAACGAATGGTTCTGCAAATGAGTTTTCTGTTATTGGCTCTGGAGTGATGAGTTCGCCGTTGCGGAACACCAATACTCCCATTGGAGTCAATACATCTTCTCTTGTCTTGCTTGTTGCCAATGTGATGTCGTCAATGTCGAGCATATATTGGTCGTGGCAGTTAAAGTGACGGAATGCGATATATATTTCACGACCTGCATAGTTGCTTAAATTGATGGTTCTTAATGACCATTTTGTCTGACGGTCGCGTGTTCCATCGCCTTCTAATGTTTCTTCCCAAATCATGGTGAAGTCATTAGGATTTGTATTTCCAGCCAAAGAGATAGCGATGCCGTAATGTTCTGCTGCGAACTCTCCGTCTTGAGCGCAGACATAGAACGAGAGTTCTGAATCTTCTTTGATAGCATATTTATCTACCGTGACGAAATAATTGTCAGGATAAAGTATTTCAGCGAACTGATTGTTGAATGACTCTGATAAGACATAATGCTGGCTACCGTTGTTGCCTTGTCCTGGTTCCATATATTCTGCTGATGTTCTCCAAGTGTAATTGTCGCCGTCAGCGTCGATAGTGGTCCATCCATCTATAGAACCGTCTTCGAAGTCGAAGAAGAATGAGTCGATTACATCAGGAAGTTCTTCTCCATACATATTCCAATTCAAGACAGCTTTACCTTTGAAATATTCAGCAGTGAGACCTGTCACACCTTGAAGGTTTTCGCAGCTTGAGTAAGTCCAATCATATTCAACTGCTTCACTTGAACCAGTGATATAGTTAGCAACGACTTTTGTCACATGATGGCCTTCTGATATTTCTGTGTTATGTTGATAATAATTTGTTGTTACTGTTGCTTCGAGGACGTCATCTAAATAGACATCGTATGAAACGACAGCTTTATCTTCTTTTTTAGACTCATTAACTAAAACGATGTCGTCAACATTGACATAGAATTGATTTGTACAGTTGAAGTGACGGAATGCGATATAAATCTCTTGTTCAGCATAATCGCTCAAATCTAATATCTTTTTATACCAAGCACCTTGTTTAGAGCCGTCGCGTGTGCCTTTTTCATTTCCTTTGGCTGATAATGTTTCTTCCCAAATCATGGTGAAGTCTTCAGGGCTGCTATTGCCTGTTGTTGAAATTGCGATGCCATAATGTTCAGCGGCCCATGTCGCGTCTTGAGCGCAGACATAGAATGAAAGCTGAGAACCGTCTTTGATGAGATATTTATCTGTAGTGACTAAATAGTTGTCAGGTGTGAGCGGACCTCCTAAATCGTTGTCGAATGATTGAGAGATTACGCAATATCTACTTCCATTATGGCCGTTGCCTGGTCCTAAAATCTCTGTTGTGAGACGCCAGTTGTAACCGTCACCGTCAGCGTCGATGGTTTGCCATCCGTCAAGTAATCCATCGTCGAAGTTGTAGTTGAACTCACCTCCGCCATTGCTGAAGTCTCTGTTTTCCCATTTGGCCCAACCTGTTGCTGATACTGACAAGTTCTCTACCGGAGCGAGTATTTCGTCTATAGTTGCTTCTAATGTTGTCTCGTCCCAAATTGTGACGTTGTTGACATATAATGTGTCGTAGCCTTTTTTCATGACAGCGTAAGAATAATTACCTTTGCGGAAACTATCCCAGTGGAAGCTGCCGTTTTCATCTACTGTAGCTTTATAGTCGTAGCCTATTCCAGGTTCATCGATATTGGTGAATTTCACCTTAGCACCTGCTGCCACTTCATCGCCTGTTGTAGTGATATTCATATCGACAGAAGTGAACATCTCGCCGAAATCCAATGTATTAGACCATGTTATTTCAGATTCAGCTTTATTGTCAGCATATATTGCACCAACGCCCCATTGATAAGCGCCGTTGCTCAAAGTATTCCACTGTGTATCAACTAAAGTTGTATCACTGACGTTTTCAGCAAGTTTCACTGTTTCTTTAGTATGAATGTTTTTTCTATATACATTATAAATGTTTAAGAAATCACGGTCGTTGTTATTTGTCATTCTTTCAGGCACTCCAATGCCGAAAGGTTTAGCGTCAGACTTAGCTACAGCTGGACCTGTTGAAGTCTCGCCATTGAATTTAATGTTAGATAAGACAACTGTCTCTCCTTTTACATTTTCGAGATAACCTCTCACGAGCCATGTGTATATTACACCATAATCGACGGTGTGGCCCCAAGTTGTTCCGTTGAAAGAAATCCAGTCGCTGTTAGAGTCGCCCACGTGGTAGCAAGCTGTTGCAGGGAAAGCGTCTTTGGAATAGAAGGTAATCCACAAAGGCTGAGTTCCGTCGATGAGAACAGGATTATCGAGTTCTATTTCTATAACTGATTTAGAGCCTGATGTTGTAAAATCTTGAGAAGCCACTAATGTAGCAGGAGCGTCGGTTCCGCCGAAATATATATTAGCTGTAATATCGAGAGAAGGGTCTTGGTCGAAGTAAGAGACCTTTGTCAAGGAATAGCCAGCATATTCTTCAGTGTCAGGGAAGCTGATGCCCCAGTAGATAACACCTGTTTCAGAGCCGACAGCGTTAGCATAATCGCCTTCGTCGTAATAAATCCAGCCACCTTCGAAAGGAGGAATTTCTTGGTATAAAACGATGTTATCTACAAAATAAGCGTCGAGGCCAGCTGAGTCCATATTGTCTTTTTGGTAAGACCATTTGTAAGTGTGAACGCCTTTCTTGACTTTATATTCTCTGTAGCTCCAGTCGGCTGTTCCTGTAGCGACAGCTTTCTGTACGCCGTCGATGTAGAAATAGCCATTGTCGAAGAATTGTTCGCTCGACACTTTATGATAGAAACTCATTATACCATCGAAAGGGACATCGATGGTGATTGATATTTCAGATCTGCCGCTTTCAATGCCTTCGCAATTAGACTTGATAGCGTAGTCGCCCTCGTAAGCGTCGTTGGTGATTACCCAAGGAGCGTTACCGTTATTGTCGAAGTCAGCCTGGTTAATGTTGCCAGTCTCGAAGTCAACGACGATTTTTTTAGGGATTATCTCGTTCCAACTCCAGATAACGTCAACATTATTTTCTTCGTTGACAGATGCTGCCACATCGGCAACAGGTGAATACGTTGTTTTAGGTAATACCTTTTGTGCATTGACTGTACCGAACAATCCTAAGATGCACATAGTCATTAGTAATAGTAATTTTTTCATAGTATAAAAATTAATGTGTAGATTTATTTGAGACGCATCAATGCATATCTATTTTTATAGGAATCATTGATACGTCTCTACTTTTTGTCTTGTAGTCTTGTAGTCTTGTTGACTTCAAATCAAGCTTTTGCTAAAGCTGCTGCTCCCAGGATAGCTACGTCGTTATCAGGAAGTTCTGACACTCTGACTTCTACAGAGTCTTTATATACGAACAATAAGTTTTCTGCGAATGATTTGCGTACTGGGTTGAGGAGCACGTCACCTGCTTTAACAGGGCCGCCCATCAGGAACACTGCTTCTGGTGATGAGAAGGAGCATGCGTTTGCCATTGCGAGGCCGAGCACTTTACCTGTCTCTTCGAAAATCTGTAATGCGAGAGGGTCGCCTGCGTTGGCAGCGTCGCCTACAGCCTTACTTGTGAGTTCTTCAGCAGGAATCTTAGACAAGACGCCGTCGTATGATGGGTTGTTTTCCAGCATCTCTAATGCTGTGCGGCGAATACCTGTAGCAGAGGTGTAAGTCTCGAGGCAGCCTTTCAATCCGCATCCGCATTGACGTCCGCCAGGAATAGTGATGACGTGACCTAACTCACCGGCGCCGCCTGTCGAACCGAGTACCAATTTACCATCGATGATGATGCCTGAGCCAACTCCAGTTCCAAGAGTGAAGGTGATTAAATGTTTCATGCCTTTTCCGCCGCCATAGACCATCTCACCGAATGCCGCAGCATTGGCGTCGTTAGAGACGACAACAGGAACTTTCATGTATTTATTGACGATTTCTTGTACGTTGAAGTCGCCTTTGAAGTTGAGATTTGTCGCTCCGCTGAAAGTACATTTGTAATAATTGCCGTTAGGAGCGCAGATGCCAATGCCGTCGATAGCATCAATTTCGTTTTCTTTCATCATCTCCTTGATGAGGTCGGTGATGTCTTTAAGATAAACCTCAATGTCGAAGTATTTGTTTGTTGGGATATTACGACGCATAACGATTTTACCGTCGTTGCGGACTAAGCCAATATCTGTATTGGTGCCGCCTATATCAACGCCTATAGAATATGTGTTTGTCATAATTTTTTATTTTTTGCAAATATATGAAAAAAAATATTATTTTTGCGGTCTGAAAAAATTGCCCAATGGTGTAATTGGCAACACGACTGACTCTGGATCAGTAAAGTCCAGGTTCGAACCCTGGTTGGGCAACTTTTCTTAATCTTATATTCATATGGCAAAGAAAAAAGTCAAGAATAGCCTTAGCACTTTTGTAAACACGATACTCACCATATTTGGCGAGCATCCTTTCAAGCCAATGAATTATAAGCAAATCGCCAAGATAATGTCGGTACGCGACGCTGCCGGTAAAGACGTGATATATCAGATTCTCGTCACTCTCCATAAAGAAGGCAAACTCATCGAAGACCGTCCGTATCGTTATCTGCTTCATCCTGACTTCGTTCACGAATATGGTCCTAAGCCTCAATATATCACAGGTACTGTCGATATGAAAAGCACAGGCAAGGCTTATGTCATTCCTGATGAAGAAGGCGAAGACATCTTTATCGCAGCCAACAACACAGGTAAGGCTCTCCACGGCGACAAAGTCAAGGTGGCGATGTTCCCTAAACGCAAGAGCAAGAAAAACGAAGGCGAGATTATAGAAATCATACAAAGAGCCAAGACCGACTTCGTCGGTATCTTCAGTCTCTCACACGGATTCGCTTTCGTCATCTCCGACCGCCAGAACATGCCTCTCGACATCTACGTACCTAAAGGAAAATACAAGAACGCTAAAGACGGACAGAAAGTCATCGTTCATCTCACCGACTGGCCCGACAACGCCCGTAATCCTTTTGGTGAAGTCGTTAAGGTTCTCGGCAACCCAGGCGAAAACAACGTAGAGATGCAGTCAATCCTCGCAGAATATGAATATCCTCTGGAATTCCCTAAAGCTGTCGAGAAAGAAGCCAAAAACATTTCCGATAAGATACCATCATCAGAGATAAAGAAACGTCGCGACTTCCGCGATATTTTCACCGTGACAATAGACCCTCACGACGCGAAAGACTTCGACGACGCTCTATCATTGAGATATTTGAACAATGGCAATTTTGAAGTTGGCGTCCACATCGCCGACGTCTCTCATTATGTGAGACCAGGCTCTGCCATCGATGACGAAGCACAAGAACGCGGAACATCAGTATATCTCGTCGATAGGACAATACCGATGTTGCCGGAGAAACTGTGTAACATGGTGTGTTCGCTTCGTCCTGATGAAGAGAAACTCGCTTTCTCTGCCGTATTTGAATTGAATGAAAATGCCGACATCCTCAACACATGGATCGGCAAGACCGTTATAAAGTCAAACCGTCGTTACGCCTATGAAGAAGTTCAGTCTATGATAGAAGGCGCTGACGGTGACAATAAAAAAGAACTCATGACACTCAACGATTTAGCCACTAAATTAAGAGTGAAGAGAATGCAGGAAGGTTGTATCAACTTCCATTCTGAAGAGGTGAAGTTCATCCTCGATGAAAACGGCAAGCCTATCGACACTTACGTCAAGGTTCAGAAAGAAGCCAACATGCTTATCGAAGACTTCATGCTTCTGGCTAACAAAACCATCGCCGAGACAATGGCGAAACCAAACAGCCGATTCAAAGACTACACCTTCGTATTCAGAGTTCACGACGAACCTAACCCAGAGAAATTATACAATTTCATACAACTTGTTTCAAAACTCGGCTACAGCATGAATATCAGCTCGAGAGAGAAACTCGTTAAATCTTATAATGCACTGTTCGACGCCGTCGATGGCAAAGGCGAGAAAAACCTCGTCGAATCGGTGGCGATACGAACCATGGCCAAGGCCATCTATAGTACTAATAATATAGGCCACTACGGATTGGCGTTCCCTTATTACACACATTTCACTTCTCCTATCAGGCGGTATCCAGATCTCATGGTTCACCGCCTATTGGAGAGGTACCTCTTAGAGAATCAGCCTAGCGCCGACAAAGACGAATATGAAAGCCTTTGTCTGCACGCAAGTGATATGGAGAAACGCGCAGCCGAGATGGAACGTGAATCCGTTAAGTACAAACAAGCAGAATATCTGCAAGACCATATCGGAAAAGTCTTCGACGGCTTGATCTCTGGCGTAAGCAAATGGGGATTATATGTCGAACTTAAAGACAGCAAATGCGAAGGCTTGGTACGTTATGCCGACCTCAACGACGACTTCTATTACCTCGACGAAGAGAACTTCCGCGTCATAGGACAAGACTATGGCAACATCTACCAACTCGGCGATGAAGTCAAGGTACAAGTCAAGAGCGTTAACCTTATCAAGAAACAACTCGATTTCATATTGATAAGCGCCAACGCACCCAAGAAAAAAAGCAAGAAAAAAGGTAAAGGCGAGAATTGATAATACCCATTAAAAAAACTTTAGACTATAGCCTTTAGTCTTTAGTCTTTTCATTATCTTTGTGGGTTATTAATTTGGGTTAAATGTTATCAGACGTAAAGAAGTCATATAATAATGTCTTGCTGGATAAAATAGAATCTTTCATAAAGAAATTTTATCTCAACAAACTCATTCAAGGATGCTTGATTGGCTCCGCATTGCTTATTGCTTCTTTCTTTATAATCAACACTATAGAATACTTCTCCTGGTCATCAAGCAAGACACGCCTCATTCTTCTCATCTCGTCATTAACATTATTCTCCATAGTAGTTTGTTTTTACTTCATCGTACCTCTTTTCAACCTGATTCGTTTCAGAAAGAAAATGTCGAACGAACAAGCCGCAGTGCTTATCGGAAAATTCTTCCCGGAAATAAAAGACAAGCTTCTTAACACGCTTCAACTTACCAACGAAATAAAGAACGATTCCGACAACGAGCTTCTTCTCGCTACAATAGAACAGAGAACACAGAATCTGCAGCCTATAAAATTCAGCGAGGCAGTAAATCTTAAAGACAACTACAAATATCTCAAAATCTTCGGCATCGTATTTATAGTTCTCGTCTCTTTGATAATTTTCGTCCCTGATTTTTCCAAGCAGCCCGCAAGCAGAATCATCAACTACGACACTCATTACGAGAAACCGCTTCCTTTCAAAGTAGAATTAAACACTAACGACATAGAAGTAATCCAAGGCGACGACCTGGAATATAAGATTCATGTCACAGGAGAAAACATCCCGGAATCGTTTTACGTCATCACCTCCAACGGAACACGCATGATGACAAAACTATCCAACAACGACTTCCGTTTCATTTTCAACAAAGTATATCAATCAGAAAGTTTCCAGATAAACGGAGGCAAATATTTAAGTCCGGAGATAAACATCATCGTCAACCCTTCTCCTACTCTGCTTTATTACGAAGCCGAGCTAACCTTCCCTAAATATATCCACAGAAAGAAAGAGACACTCGGCGGCAAGACTCGTCTTTTAGTCCCAGAAGGAACTGAAGTTCAATTCACCTTCCATACCAAGGACGCCGCTTCGATGAATATACTCCACGACTCCATAAATCACGAGATAAAGCCTGACGACAACAAATTTATATTCAGTTTTAAGGCTTTACATTCTTCTAAACTTTACGTTAATATTTCCAACCAATGGAGTCATAGCGATAATCCTGTCCCTTTCATCATAGAAGTGACTCCAGATGCTTATCCTGAGATTCAGGTGCAGCCTTTCAGTGAAGAATTTTCGAAACAGACATACTATTCCGGGCTCATAGCCGACGATTATGGTTTCACCAAGCTTCTTTATCATTTCGAAGTTGAGAACAAGCCTAATCAATCTTTCACGAAGAAAATAGACATCGACAGAAAAGCGACTCGCACTTCTTTCTATTACAGCATCAACCTAGACACCATCGAAATGTATCCAGGCGATGAGGTGAAATCATATTTCGAGATTTGGGACAACGACGGAATAAAAGGCGCCAAATCGAGACGCTCGGAATTCTTCTTCATCAGCATGCCTACACGCGAAATGCTCGACTCTATAGCAGACACTTCCGAAGAAAACATCATATCACAGTTGGAAGACAAAACCAACGAACTTGAGCAGCTCCGCAAAGACCTCGACGAAATGATTAAAGATCTGATGTCGAAGAAAGAGCTTGACTGGAGCGACAAGGAGAAGATGAAAGACTTGCTGGAAAAACAGAAAGAAATTCAAGAAGAATGGGAGAAAGTCAAGGAAGAGCAGAAAGAACTTCAGAATTTCATGAAAGAGAACGAACTCACTTCGGAAGAACTGCTGAAGAAACAAGAGCAGATAAACAAGCTTTTCGAGGAAGTTATTCCTGACGAGATGAAGAGACTCATGGAAGAAATAGAACGTCTCATGAATGAGATGCCTCGCGAGAAGATACAGCAGATGATGCAGGATCTTAAGAAAAACAATAAGGAACTGCAGGAGATGATGGACAGAAATCTCGCGTTGCTAGAACAACTTAAAGTCGAGAAAGACCTTAACGAACTGATTGACAAAATGAACGAATTATCAGAGAAACTACAGAACTCTGAAAACGATTCATTAAGCGCTAACGAAGCTAAGGAACAATTCAATCAGCTGAATCAGCAACTCGACTCTATTATGCAGAAAAACAAAGGCTTAGAAGAACCTTTCAATATTTCTAAAGACGAAAAGACTACTGAAGAGATAAACGATGACTTAAATAAGGCCGAAGAGAATGAAAACAACGGCGATGAATCTGGCGCCAGTGAAAAGAAAAAAGACGCTGGCAAGAAGATGAAAGAAATGGCCGACAAACTCTCTTTAGACATGTCAATGTCAGGAATGGAACAACTCGCAGAAGACGCTCATTTGATTCGTATTTTACTCGAAAACGTAGTTCGTTCTTCTCACGAAGAAGAGAAGCTCATGAGCGAGTTGGCAAAGATGAAAAAAGACGACCCTTCATTATCAGACAAAATAAGCCGTCAGAAAGAAATCGTCAATAATTTCGCAATGGTAGAAGACTCTTTAAGAAGAATGGCAATGCGTCAACCAGAGATTAAAAACTTCGTTTTCAATGAGTTACAACTCATCGACCAACAATTAAGCCTTGCTATGAAAGAGATGAACGAGTCATTGACATCATCAGCGACTTCCAGACAACAAAGAGCCATGATGGCGATGAACAATTTGGCCTTAATGCTCTCAGAATCACTCAATAACATGAACGAAAGCATGATGGAATCGAGCGGCTCTTGTTCCAAACAGAAGAACAGCAAGAAACCTAAGAAAGGTAACCAAAGCATGAAGGACATGAAAGACCTTCAAGAACAGCTCGGCAAGCAGCTGGAACAAATGCGCAATGAGATGCAGCAGCAACAGCAACAACAAAAAGAAGGCAAGCCTCAATCGATGAGTGAGGAATTTGCCAGAATGGCTGCCGAGCAAGAAATGCTGCGCGAAGGCATGCAGAAGATGTTAGAAGAAATGAAGAAAGAAGGTCTCACCGGCGACGACGGCATCAATGAGATTATTAAAGATATGGAAAAATTGGAAGAGGATCTTGTCAACAAGAAAATCACCAATCAGACCATAAGTCGCAACAAAGAGATTTTATCAAGAATGTTAAAAGCTCAGAATGCGCAAGAGGAACGAGAGAAAGAAGAGAAACGCAAATCGGAAGAGTTCAAAGGAACTTACGAGAAACGTAATATCGATGAGATAGAATACAAAGAAAACCTGAAGAAGCAACAGGAATTTTTGAAGCAGAACAGCATAGAATACCAGCCGTTCTATAAGTCAAAAATCAATGATTATTTCTTCAAGAAAAACGCAAATAAAACAAAGGAGTAAAAATATGATCAGTTTACAATTCATCGACACAGAAATCCTGACAGAAGAAATGTCGGGCGTAAAAGAATGGATTAGAGATTTTGTCAGAAGCTACGACAAGGAAGTCGGAGAATTATATTATTCATTCTGCAGCGACGAATATCTCTACAAAATGAATGTGGATTTGTTAGGTCATGATTTTTACACCGACATCATCACATTTCCGCTTAACGAATGCGAGACGATTCTATCAGCAGAATTTCACATCAGCATCGATAGAATCAAAGACAACGCCGTGACTTTTAACCGCACATTCAAAGACGAATTACACAGAGTGATGGCTCACGGAGTTTTGCATTTAATCGGATTCGACGACCTCTGCGATGAAGACGAAATGGAAATGCGACGTCAAGAAGACATTTGTCTTAGCATGAGACTACAAGACAACATGACTACAAGACAACAAGGATAAAAAGAATATTTAAGATTCAAAGTTAATTAATGACAATTAGGAAGTTAGACTATTCGTTTCACGTGAAATAAAAAATAAAAGATATGATATTCGACAAATATGATGTTATTGTTGTAGGAGGCGGACACGCAGGTTGCGAAGCTGCTGCAGCTGCTGCCAATATGGGAAACAAGACCCTTCTCGTCACAATGAATATGAACGCCATGGCAGCGATGTCGTGCAACCCCGCAGGAGGTGGCATCGCCAAGGGACAGATCGTTCGTGAAATCGATGCTTTAGGCGGTCAGATGGGAATCGTGGCAGACAAGACCATGATTCAATTCAGAATGCTCAACAAATCGAAAGGTCCTGCGGTATGGAGCCCAAGAGTTCAGAGCGACAAATTCGAATTCGCAGAAGAATGGCGCAACGTACTTGAAAGAACAAACAACCTCGATTTCTGGCAAGATCACGTCGATTCACTCATAGTAGAAGGCGACATGATTAAAGGCGTGCACTGCTCAATGGGCGGCGAAATATACTCCAAAACCGTCATCCTCACCAACGGAACATTCTTGAACGGAAGAATATTTATCGGAGAAAAATCATTTACAGGCGGCAGAATTTCCGAGAGCGCCAGCACCGGAATCACAGAGCAACTCGTATCTTTAGGATTTGAAGCCGACAGAATGAAGACCGGAACACCGATGAGAATCGACGGAAGAAGCATCGATTTCAGCAAGCTTTCAGAACAAGCCGGAGACGAAGATGTGACAGGTTTCTCATTCCTAGAAATAGAAAAACCTAAAGTACAACGCAGCTGCCACATCGCATATACATCGAAAGAAGTACACGATATCTTAAGAACAGGATTCGAAAAATCACCTCTTTTCACAGGTAGAATCAAAGGCATCGGACCACGTTACTGCCCAAGTATCGAAGATAAAATCGAACGTTTTGCAGACAAAGATTTCCATCAGTTATTCGTGGAACCAGAAGGCAGAACTACCGTAGAATATTATCTCAACGGATTCAGTTCTTCATTGCCAGAAGACATCCAATATAAAGCATTGCGCCGTATAGAAGGTTTTGAAAACGCTAAAATCTTCCGTCCCGGCTACGCCATAGAATACGATTTCTTCCCTCCTAACCAACTTTATCATAGCTTAGAAACACACAAAATCCACGGTTTATTCTTCGCTGGACAGATAAACGGAACAACAGGATACGAAGAAGCTGCAGCACAAGGATTGATGGCAGGTATCAACGCACACCGTTATTTACACGATTTAGAGCCTGTAGTCTTACGTCGCGACGAAGCTTATATAGGCGTTTTAATCGACGATTTAATCACAAAGAGCGTAGATGAACCATATAGAATGTTCACCAGCCGCGCCGAATATCGCATCTTATTACGCCAAGATAACGCCGACGCTCGTCTCACAGAGAAAGGTTATGAAATCGGTCTTGCTACAGAAGAACGCCTGAATCATTATAAAAACAAATACGAAAAAGTCAATGAATTAGTCGATTTCTTAAAAACAACTAACGTTTCACCTGAAAGAATAAACGGATTGTTAGAATCAAAAGGAACACCTGGAATCGCAAACAAAATGCGTCTCGCACAGATTCTGACACGTCCTCAGATTTATTTAAACGAAATCATCAATACATTAGACGAACTTAAAAACAGATACGATTTAAGCAACGAATCTACACGTAACATCGTCGAAGAAGCAGAAATCATGGTAAAATATGAAGGATATATCGACAAAGAACGTGAAGTCGCTGATAAATTAAATCGTCTTGAAGACGTTAAATTAAGTCCTAATTTCGACTATTATTCTCTTAATTCATTAACAATGGAAGCAAGAGAAAAACTAACGAAACACAAACCACAGACATTAGGCCAGGCAAGTCGTATAAGCGGCATCTCCCCTGCCGACATCTCTGTAATTGCTGTTTTCTTAGGAAGATAGTCTTATCGTTTCACGTGAAAAGATTTTATAACAATTTGAAGAACAAATATTATGGCAAATAAATGTCCTTGGTGTAATTCCGAAAACAACAGTCGTTTTCTAGAATTGAAAGATTATTTCATTACACAAGAAAATTTCGAAATTCTAGAATGCAACGATTGTAAACTTTTATTTACTACGCCCTGCCCTACTCCAGATAAAATCGGGGATTATTATAAATCGGAAGATTATTTAAGTCATAATGAAAGTAAAAAAGGCATCGTTCCAACAATATACAACTTAGTCAAGAAAGTTAATATCAAGAATAAGTTTAATATTGCAACAAATAGCCAACGACCAACAGCCAACAGCCTAAGTCTTTTAGATATCGGCTGCGGCGTTGGCGATTTCTTGAATTACGCCAAAGAAAAAGGTTGTAATATCAATGGAATAGAACCAAGTGAAGATGCAAGAAAAATAGCAGAAGAGAAACTCTGCACAAAAATATTCTCTCCTGATGAATTACAAAACATCCCGGATGAATCTTTCGACATTGTAACAATGTGGCACGTCTTAGAACACGTGGCAGATTTAAAAACAGAGATTCATCATTTGCAAAGAATAGTAAAGAAAAACGGACGACTCGTATTAGCACTGCCAAATTTCAAATCATTCGACGCCGAATATTACAAAGACAAATGGGCAGCATACGACGTTCCTCGTCATCTTAACCATTTTTCACGCAGTTCAATAAAGAATATTTTCAATACAACTACATTCCAACTAATTGATATTAAACCACTTAAATGGGATAGTTATTACATCTCAATGCTTAGCGAACAATACCTCAAACAAGGAAACTCATTCATAAAAGGAATACTAACTGGTTGTAAATCAAATTGTAAAGCAAGAAAATCAGGAGAATATTCTAGTCTGGTTTACGTTTTTACTAAAAAATAAGGCATTTTCGACGATTTTTGATTTTATGCCGTTTTTAGGCGTTTTAAGCGATTTTGACCCATTAATGAACAACAACTCAAAAAATCAAAAATCGTCGCTTAAATCGAAAGAAATTTTCAGACATTAAAAAAACAACGCCAATTACTTGATAATGAATACTTAAGACCAAAATAACGAAAAACATGAAAAAAAATACACTTTTTAAGGAAATTTTCACTCTCCTCCTACTGATCATCGTCCTCATTTCCGGCGATTCAATCATCAAGTCGAGAAACAGTCATGAAATTGTCTCCAAGAAAATTTCACAATCGTTGAGAGAGACACAAGACAAAATCGACAGCATCTCGTCAAACTTCAAAGTCGAAGATTTTTCATCGGCAAATCATAACGACAAAAATGTAGCGACATACGTTTTCATAAACGACAGCCTCGCCTACTGGAACTCCGACGTCAACGACCCAAATTCATTGTTAGAAAATATTAACTCCACAAAAAACATTTTCCAGCAAGGAAACAAAACATTATACGTCGCGAGATCAGAAATCGACTCTGTTAAAATTTTCACCTCTGCCCTACTCTACCACAAAAATCCACATCAAGGCAAAAACACATTCGTCCCAAAAAAAATCGGCGGACACTACGAAATAAATTTCTTCATCGAAAACGAAGAGATAAAATTCGACTTGAACCATCAAACCAAAATGAACGACTTATACTCCTACTTAATCGGAATTCTTATCATAATAATCCTCGCCAAGACTTTCACACTTTCATATAAATCTTTACAAAAATTAAGAAAAGACAAAAACAACTCACTGCTGTTTTTATTCATTTCCACCCTAATATTTTTCACAACAATCTTACTTCAAAGAAAATTATTCGTATCCACATCAGATTTATTCGGGAAATCATGCTTAATTCCTGATTCGATATTTTCATTCAGCCTCGGAGAACTCGCCGAATTCACAACATTATTATTTAGCAACATTATCGTCTTCACATCATATTTCAGAAACAAATCCGAACTAAAACCTTATTTAAGAATATTGATAAGTAGCGCGATATTATCATTCATCATATTGATTTACACATACTTAATATACGAATTATTCTCTAAAATCAATATTCCATTTTCTTTCCTTCAAATTTATAACACCACAACAGAAAGTTACATTTTCTTATTGATTGTCTGCATTTTAAGTTGTTCTGTTATAATTCTTTTACAAAACCTGATGAGAATCTTTGTCACAGAAAATCAATCATATCTGAAGTCACTGATTACATTATTATTGATAGGAGCGATTTTTGAGATTATTTCAAACCAATTCATCGAACTACATTTCTCGATCATCACCAACATAGTCACAATACTATTATATCTCATCATCATTTGGGAAAGGAAATCCAGAATCAAGATAAAGAAAGTCGTTTGCAATATCGGAATCATCACCTTAATCAGCATACAGCTGACTTACATCCTTTATCTCATCAACGAGACGAGAGAACGCGAAGAGATGGAATGGTTCGCGAATGTTATTGGCGACGAATCGGACAAGACATTTGAAGACGCAATCGTTGAGATTACAAAACACATCAAGGAAGACGACAATCTCATCAAATGGCAAAAAGAAAACGACTTCCCTTCCGACGACAGCATCTTAAATTATTTTAACCAAAAATATTTTAACGTAGAAGAGATTGAAGGTTACAATAGAGTCGTGACTTTATGCGACACGACGACGATTCTAGTCGTGAGAGAATTGGACAACCACGAGATAAACTGCAACGAATTATTCAACGAGATTTTAAATTACAACGACACAAAAAATGTCACCGATGAACTGACATTAGTCGATGACCCTACAACCGATAGTTACTATATTTTGAAACTAAACCTCTCTCCTATTGACTCAACACATCTAAACTATTGTTACATCGAGTTTTACAAAGAATACATCCTAAATTACATCGGTATTCCAGAAATAATAACTTCATACGAAAACGTACTGATGCCAAATCTCGTCAATTATTCTTTCAGTTGCTACGACGAAGACATTCTACAATACAAATTCGGACATTACAACTATCCTAACGAGTTAAGCAACTTCAGATATAAAGACGAAGAATATGTCAAGACGAAGATTTTCAAGCATTTGACAAAAGAATTCGATAACAGCAAGACAATTATCGTCACTGTTGAGAAACCACGATTCATTGAAATTATCGCTCCTTTTTCATACATCTTCATCGTTCTTTCGCTGATTTATTACATAAACATAAGATTCAGCAAGAGAGAAGAATTGCTCAACATCCGTCAAAGTTTCCACGCCAAGATGCAACTCACGATCATCTTGACATTAGGATTCGCCTTTTTGGTAGCAGGATTCACTTCATTCTTCTTCATACGCAATTCGCTGAACAGAAAAACGACAGAACACCAATACGAAAAGAACAAGTCGATTGTTAAAAACATTGAGAATGACATTAACCAAATAGAAATTAACAATCCTGAATATCTTAAAAAATATAAAGAAAACTATTTCACGGATATCAACATCTACAACATTAACGGAAACCTCGTCAACAGCACGCAACCGAAACTTTTTGAAGGATTCAAGTCGAAGATTATCAATAGAGAAGCATACGAGAGAATCAAGTTAAGAAAGAGATTCTATTACACATGTACAGAAGAAATCGAAGGAACGGAATACAACTCATCATATTTCCCTATATATGACAAAAAAGGAAATATACATTCAATCATTAACATTCCCTTCTTCGATAATAATATGTCGAACAAGAGCAACATCTCCAATTTCATCATCACATATCTTAATATATTTTTAGTCTTGATGGGAATCTCTGCATTCATTGTGATTCTCATGACCAGAAGGACCATCAAACCATTAGAGATGATTCAAGATAAGATGCAGAAAATCAATCTCGGAGGCAAGAACGAAGCCATAGAATGGAAGAGTAAGGACGAGATAGGAGAGTTAATAGAAATTTACAACAAACTCATCAAGGAATTAGAGATAAGCGCGAACAAACTTATGCGTTCTGAGCGTGAGACCGCCTGGAGAGAGATGGCACGTCAGGTGGCGCACGAAATCAAGAATCCGCTCACGCCGATGAAACTCAACATACAGTTTCTGCAGATGGCATGGGACGAAAAAAATCCTGACATCGACAGAAAATTAAGAGAGACGACGAAATCCATTCTCGAACAGATTGACATACTTTCCAATATTGCGACGGCATTTTCCGATTATGCAAAACTACCTAAGAAAAACATAGAGACATTCAATCTGAAAGAAGTGATTGTCAGTACGATAAACCTTTACGACAATAACGACAACATCAAGATTGACATTATTGAAGAAAACGAAAGCGACTATATCATCAACTCCGACAAGAACAATTTAAGCATCGTTTTTGGAAACATTCTAAAGAACGCCATCCAAGCCATCGGCAAGAAAGAAAACGGCCGCATTGAATTTAGGATAACGGATAATGGAGGCAGATATAAGATTGAGATAAGCGACAACGGATGCGGAATAGGCGAGGAGGAAAAGAAGAAAATCTTCATGCCTAACTTCACCACTAAATCCAGCGGAATGGGAGTAGGGCTTTCCATCGTTTACGATATTTTAGAGACATTAGGAGGCAACATCACTTTTGAGAGCGAAGTCGGCAAAGGCACGACGTTTTTTGTTGAGATTAAGAAAGACACAGAGTCGCAAAGTCGCAGAGACGCAGAGAGTGAACTTTAGAATTTTCCGAGGTTCTAGAATTCTCCAGTGCGTTAGGGATTGGAGCGGCATCCTTTTGGAGCGCAGCGGAAAAAGATATAGCGGAAAGCCCGACGGCGGAGCGAAGCGGAGACGGAACGCCCAAAGAAAGAA
>JAZOQH010000032.1:0-13055 GCA_045655965.1 Bacteroidales bacterium
CTAAGACCGCTTGGCCTCCGACTTGAGGGTTTCGATAGCGATTACTTTCAGGAAAAGTTCCGACAAATCGCAGATATGATTGAGACTCCAGAGAATGAACGATTCAACGGAGAAATAACTCAGCTCAAAGAAGCTTTGGAGCCGATATCCTCTATAAGTCGTATCAAATCTCTAACTGAAAAAGAAATGTATGGCCGTAAGTGGCTGTATGAAAAGATAGAAGAGTGGGACAAGTCATCTAATCAGCGACTATTTTGGATTGTGGCTGGCCCTGGTTTTGGCAAGAGTATGTTTGCAGCCAATCTTCAGGAGCAATTCAATGCAAGAATTCCTGCCATCCAGTTTGTAGAATGGGGTAAGCCAGACCACTCCAACCCTTGTCGAATATTAAAGAACCTTGCTTTTCAACTTGCAGTAAGGTATCCTGAATATAGGACTTTCGTGCTTCAACAGCCAGATGTCATTAACAAGAAACTGAACGAAAAGAATGAAGACGAGTTGTTCGACCTCTTGTTCTGTGAAAGTACCTGGATGAAGATAGATGGAGGACAGGAGAATGTTTGGGTGCTGATAGATGCGCTGGATGAGGCCAATGATGAATATGGAAACAAGATAGCGCAGACACTGGCTCGCCACATGGACAGAATGCCGCATTGGATGCGTTTCATCCTGACGAGTCGTGATGACTCCAAGGTTAGGCTCCCGCTCCAGAAGTATCATCCTCAGATTTTTGACCTTGAAGAATACGTTAAGGAAAAGAACTCTGAAGACTTGCTGCTCTATGTGCGTGGAGAATTAAGCAATCTTCATCCGACTGAAGACCAAGTAAAACTGATAGTTGATAAAAGCCAAGGTGTGTTCTTGTATTTGTCACTTTGCGTTGAAGGGATTCATAATGGAGAGTATTCGTTAGACCATTTGGACAAGTTGCCTGATGGATTGAATGGGTATTATTATGAGTTCTTTACTCGTCAATTTGGGAACGATATTGAGAGATATAAGAAGGAGATTGCGCCTGTGTTGCAATTGATGGTGGCTGCGAAGAAAAATCTACAGTTACCATTTCTTAGGTATTTGCGAGGAGCGACTGAGACAAAGTTTTTTGAGGCTATTGCAGCCCTTGAACACATTTGTCGTATCACTGATGAGAATGAAGGTGAAATAATAACATTCTTTCACAATTCTGTTGAGAACTGGCTTACAGATCGTAAAAAAGCAGGACCATTTTTCATTTCACGAGAAGATGGTCTTATAATGTTTGTAGAAAGGTTTTCTGGTTGGTTGTGTTCGCAGAAAAAGGATGACGAAAGAGAATGGGATATATATCCTTATGGGCTAATGCATCTGGCAGGCCTCTCTTCTGTAATTCCTGAAAACTTTAATAGAATAAAGCTAAAAACAATATTAAATAGCATGCAACACAATCCTGGACTTGGCGGTTTTTCGAAATGTCATACAGTTACGAGGGATTCTGCTTTGGCATATTGCGAGATGTTACTTAACAATGGTAAAGAGAAAGAATTTCTAGATATAATTATTGAGTTCTTTGAATGCGTTAAAGATGATTATATAAAAATAGGACTAGTAAGACCTGATACACGCAGATTCAGAATTAAAGAAGACATTCCATTTGATGGGACTGCAATATTTCAAGCAACGCTAAATGCTGGGAGCATAGCATTCTTACTAAGGGAATCATGCAGGACATATACATTCCAATCTTACGAAACCATCTCGATCCTGCTACGTTTGGTTGAAGTGATCCGTGGTTATAACTTATGGTTATGCTCTCCATACGAAGAAAGACCGCCTTATTTGTTTGATGATTTATCTGATTTAATTGTTGCGGAAATGGATGGCGTCATTGTAGTATTAAAAGAAAAAAAGAAAAATTTTGACCTTCCATGTTCCCCTAACGAAGAGTATTCATATGTTGGGAACTTATATCAGTTATCACTAGCAGAGAGACATCCTGAGTGGTATTCGTATGCGTTTGCAGAAATTGAAGAAAGAAAACGTGAAAAAGAAAAAGGTAAAGTATATACGAATAGTGCACCTTCAATATGTGGTAGTCCATTCAAATTTGTGAAGCCAGGAAGGACAGATATGAAGGTGCGAGTGGAAACTGCAGACAAATGCAAAGCCAAACCAGAGGATACTATTTTTATTGGTAACAATAAGGTTCTTGTGGTTTTAGATTGGGGAAAGAGAGAGATGGCGGAAGAGTCTCCTAAGGCATTAGATCAAAGAATTTTGGACTATTTTTATTCGGGAAACGGTTATTGTCAAATAAAAGATTATCAAAATGCTTTGGCTTCATTTCAAGAAGCGTATTGGCTCGACAAACAAAGAGGAGATGTCGACCCCATAGTTGAAGCTATCTTATGTGAAAATATCGGCTTTTCATATTTTATGCTTGGCGATGTTGACAAATCGATAGATTATTATTTATACGCTCTTAACCTTCGAATAAAAGCACAAGGTCCTGCTCATCCCGATGTTGCCACTACTTGTAACAATGCTGGTCGAGTATACTATTCTAAAAAAAACTGGCCAAAAGCTCTCGAGTATGCTTCAAGGGCATTAAGTATTTACAAGAATGCATTTGGAGATGATCATCCAGATACAATAACAGCAAAAGAGAATGTTGAGAGTGTTTTGACAAAAATGAAGGAGTAAATGGAAGAAAAATACGACATATACATATGCTATAGCCGTAAAGACAATGAGGTCGCTACGGATATATGTCATTTCCTTGACCAACAAGGATTATCATATTGGATAGACAGGAGAAATATAGAATCAGGAGATGATTACGCTCAATCTATAGTGAATGCTATTAATAGTTCCAGACTATTCATGTTCATCATTAGTGAAAGTAGTGGGAAGTCTAAGTTTTGTATGAATGAGTTAGCTTTTGCTCTTCATCACAAAAAACAAGTTTTCCCTCTGTATACCGATCATACACCTTTTTCAGACGAATTGTCGTTCTTGATTGGAAACCTTTCATGGGTAGATTATTCTGATAAATACAGATGGCAGAGAGATTTATTGCAGTATTTTCATAATAGCACTGATAAAGAATTCAGTACAACTCCTAACGAAGAATTTAAAGATAGTATTTCCGTAAGCAAAACAACTTCATGGTCATCAGTACGCATCGGTGAGGAAGAGAAAGATGCTATACTTAAGATTTGTTGTAATAGACTGTGCGATGTATATATTGATGGTGAGTATCTCTGTGAAGCCAGAAATAAAACGATTATTAAGGTGCCTGTAGGATATGGATCGTATATTCTTAGTTTTGAAGGCAAAGAGAATGCGGATTCATATAAGACGGTAGCTGTTGACATTCTGTCAGGAACAGAATCAAAAGCGGTTGTTGTCGAACTACCAGAGACTAAAGACCATAGTAAGAACAAAGAAGAAATCACCTGTTTTATCGCAGGCTCAAAGCGTCTGATGGCAGAACGTGATAAGATGAGGGCAGTCGTGGCAAATATGTATGTAAAATGGAAGAGTCGTAATTTTCTTATTGAAACTTATTCTTTTGATAATTTCAATCATACAGCATCAGAAATAGGTCATCAAGAGGAGTATAATCAATTCATCAAAAACGATGCAGATTTGGTTCTTTTCCTATTTGATGATGAAGTTGGAAAAGAAACAGAAAAAGAACTGAATATTGCTATTAACTCGTTCAAGGCAAAGAAACATCCTCAATATATTATTTATAGCAAGATTAAGGAGTCAGTGTCTCCTGCTATAGAATCCTTGAAGGCAAGATTGGCAAGGGAAGACGTGTACTGGGTTGATTACGAATCGATAGAAGACCTTGCAAATAAGTTTGAAAGAGACTTGAATGATTATTTGGTAAGGATGGTTTATATTAAATCAAAGAACTGATGACACGAGAAAATCTGATAGAAATCATCATTTTAAGTATGTCTCGTTCCTCCTTGCTTCCGTTCACATAGAACAGCACCTTAAATGTACTTCGCATAATCCAATTCTTTTTTGGGTTACAAAATTAGTTATCAGCGAGTTGTACATTGTTATGCAGAATGTGGCAGAGAGTAGAAATAAACACCAACGATCTGTAATCTTACCTCTCTATCGGGTAATGATTTGAAAACCGTCCGCACGCATTACCTTTCATTCCTTGCACTTTTGCTTCGGCGAAGCTTTCATCAAAAGTCCTCATAAGTCATTGAACACCAGTGCCGCCATCATTATTTTCCCTCATTCGTTAGATTTTTCCAGAGATAAGTGTTATCTTTGCACTCTTAAAATTCGGGGTGTGGTGCAGTCGGCTAGCATTCTTGCATGGGGTGCAAGCGGTCGCCCGTTCGAGTCGGGCCACTCCGACAAAAAACATCGTCATATCGGCGATGTTTTTTTTATAAAAATAATAAGTCTAAACTATTTTTCTTATCTTTTTTTTTCTTAATTTTGGATTCGTAAATTTTTATAAGATCTTTAATTTATAAATACATAATTTATATGAGATATAAAGTCATCAGCGCAGAAGAAGCTGCATCATACATCAACCATAATGATAACGTTGGATTTAGTGGATTTACTGCATCAGGAAGCCCTAAGGTTATTCCGATGGCTATTGCACAAAAAGCAGAAAGCGAACATGCAGCAGGTCGTCCATTCCAAATAGGAATGTTCACTGGCGCATCTACAAGCGACAGACTCGACGGAGCTCTTGCACGTGCCAACGCAATAAAATTCAGAACACCATATCAATCATGTGGCGATATGCGTACTGCCATCAACCAAGGCTCTGTTCCTTTCTTCGATTTACACCTTTCTGAACTCGCCCCTAAAATGCGTTATAACGCTTTTGGAGATGTTGACATCGCTGTTATCGAAGCTTCTCATATCACCGATGACGGTAAGATATATCTCGGAACAGGTGTTGGTATAGCTCCAACAGTATGCCGCATGGCTAAAAGAATAATAATAGAATTAAACCACCATCTTCCTGAAGGTCTGTTAGGTTTCCACGACATTTACGAACCATTAGACCCACCTTACAGAAGAGAGGTGCCAATCTATAAACCTAGCGACCGCATAGGTACTCCATATGTCCAAGTGGAACCTGAAAAGATTATCGGCATCGTTGATACAGATCTTTCTGACGGTGTTAAAGACTTCGATACACTCAATGAAGTTACAATGAAAATTGGTAAGAACGTCAGTGACTTCCTCGCCGAACAACTTAAGACAGGCAGAATCCCTGCTGAATTCTTACCTTTACAATCTGGTGTCGGTAACATCGCTAACGCAGTTTTGAGCTGCCTCGGAACTAACCCTGATATTCCTAACTTCCAAATGTACACTGAGGTTGTTCAGGATTCTGTTATCAGCCTTATGAAAGAAGGAAGATGTACTTTCGCAAGTACTTGCTCATTAAGCATCAGCGACACTCTTGCCGGCGAAGTGTTTAAAGACCTCGACTTCTATCGCGATAAACTCGTGCTTCGTCCTTCAGAAATAAGCAACAATCCTGAAATGGTACATCGTTTGGGTCTTATCACAATGAACACAGCTATCGAAGCTGACATCTTCGGCAACGTAAACAGCACTCACGTTCACGGAACTAAATTGATGAATGGTATCGGCGGTTCAGGCGACTTCACACGCAACGCTTATCTCTCAATATTCACTTGTCCTTCTGTGGCTAAGAACGGCATGATCAGCTCTATCGTTCCGATGGTTTCTCACCATGACCACAGCGAACACTCAGTGAAAGTGCTTATCACAGAATGGGGCGTAGCCGACTTAAGAGGAAAAGATCCAATCCAAAGAGCAGAGACAATCATAGAAAACTGTGCTCACCCAGAATATCGTCCTCTCTTACGTAAATATTTAGAATTAAGTCAAAAAGGTCATATACATCATAACCTCAACAAAGCATTCTCATTCCATGAAGAATTCTTACGCTCAGGCGATATGAGAAATGTAGAACTTTGATTAGACTAAAGTCTAATGGCAAAAGACAAAAGGCTAGAGGTATTCCTTTAGCCTTTTATCTTTAATCTTTAGTCTTTAGTCTTTCATCTTTAGTCTTTAATATTCTCAGTCACAATTTCAGCGATGTCTTTCACCTCTATTGGCGCTAGCCGCGCAAATGTCTTCAAACATAAAGGACATGCTGTAACAATTTCATCAGGTTGGTTAAGTGTCAGATCCTTGATAGAATTCTTTGTTATCTCATCACGCTCTTCTAATGTCATGGTGAGACTTCCGATACTTCCACCGCAACATACCGACATATCTTTATCTGATTTTCCCTGTGTCAACAAACCAATATTATCGATTACATTACGAGGTTCGTCATAAACGCCAAAGGCTCTACCTAATTCACAAGGATCGTGATATGCGTAGCGTTTGTCACTTCTGTCGATGTTCAACTTATCGTTTTCAACCAACTCATTAATATATTGCGTGTGATGTAAAACTTCTATTCCATCAAGCTGATATTCTTCTTTGAAGACCTTATAGCATATAGGACAAGAAAGCACCAATCTCTTCGCACCAGAATTCTTTATGAGTTCAGTATTCTTTTCTATCAATGCTTTAGCCTCATTGATTTTACCAGTAAGCATCATAGGACGTCCGCAACAGATACTACCTTCTGCATCCATAAACTCATAATTCTCTTTTGCAGCATCGAAAATCTTCTTCATCGAACGAATTATCTTAGGAGTAAGATGCGACATACAACCAGCGAAGTAAAGGACCTCTGACACCGATGCCTGTTGTTCGGTTGTCTTGTTGTCATGTTGACTTTCAAGATACGAGAAATCCGATTTTATCTTATAATAAGTCTTATTGCGTTGTGCAATCTTGATATTCAAAGAATCGATTCCGAGCGGGCAAACTTCAATACACTTTCCGCACATCAGACATTTCTCGGTCATATTCTTGACGTCTCTTCTTCTCTTTCTTTTTCTGATGTTACGGATAAAATAAACAGCTGTATTTTTGTAATTATCCTTCACCTCGCTCATAGGACATACGTCGATGCAGAGTCCGCAACTTGGACACGAATAAATTTCCGCCACAGCATAACCTTTACGAGGTTCGGTGGTCTTAAGTCCAGCGTTACGAAGTAAAATCAATAATGCTTCAGCTGGAATGTGCATATATCTAGAGAAAGGAAGCAGAGTCATGAAGATGCCCAAGTCGATGGAATATAACCACCAAAAGACGATACTTAAAGTCTCATTATAATTTCCTCCGAACAACAACTCAAAACCAAGATATTTGGTCAAGAAGGAGCCTCCTGCGATGCCGGCCATCGAAGATTCTGCCAAGAAACGTAATGGGAAGATGGTCCATAATGATAGTCGAACCAAGTCTTCTTTGATGCCGAATTTGGTGACACGTTTCATTCCTACCTTTTTAGGTTTTTTCTTCTTAACGACAGCAATGAAAATACCGCTTATTATCATCAATAAGAAGAAATCCATCAAGAAACTGAATATCTGCGCTTTGAGACTTAATTCCTCAATAGCGAAGTAACGGAAGAAAATGGGTAGATATAAGTTCGACATCAATTTTGGCATGAAAGGAACTTCCAGTCCTCTTAATGGTGAAAACGTGATACTTTCAAAATGTCCAACAACGATAATCATAAACCATCCTAATGCGATGGACATGTGCATATAACCGAGGAGCGGTTTTCTTTTCCATATTTTTGTGTGAAAGAGACAATCGTTGAAGAGGTCTCTGATGTTTTTCCATGCCGACTTAGGATATATGAGCGAGCGTAAGAATTTGCGTCGATCTTCCTTAGGAAGTTGAAAAACAATGCGTATCATGCCTGTGAGACAATATAAAAGCACGAATGTCATGCTTATAACGAAAGGCAACACGAATGGGTCGAATATAGGTCTCATATATTTTGTCCGTTATAAATTCTTGTTATAGAAAGTAATATGTTTCTTGTGTTGATGCCACGACTGCAAACTAACATACATTTTCCGCACATCATACATTTCTTTACCTTCTCTAATGCTTCTTTTTCTTTACCGCGTTGCAACATCAATATTATCTGGCGGAAACTTACATCAGTAAAGTTACCTGCAGAACAAGTTGCGGTACATAATCCGCATGCCATGCAAGTTTTGATGTCGGGATTAAGTTCTTCCAATTTGTTAAAAGATTTTAAGTCAACATTATCCATTTGGATATGCGAACTTTTTGATATGCTGAATCCGAAATCTATCATAATGTAGAACCTTAAATTCCTAAACCCTGAATTCCTGAACTCCTGAACTCCTGAATTCCTAAATAATTAAACACTTCCAATGCTGCAGAACGTGCCTCTGCTAATGTGTCGGGTAATGTCTTTGGAGAAGTGCATGCTCCTGCCACGAAGACTCCATCTTCTTTTGTAAGATTCAATCCGGAAAAGATGTCACGTGTCTCGATAAAACCATCTTCGTTATTATTGATGTTGAGCATCTTTTGTATCTCGTTAGAGCTCTTTGATTTTTCCATTCCGCACATAAGCACCAACAAATCCAAAGTCATCTTCATCGGTGTTCCGAGCAGTGTGTCTTCTGCCTTTATGACTAATTTTCCTTCTATATTTTCCGACACTTCACACACACGACCTCTCACGCATTTGATATCGAAGTCCTTCTGTGCCTTGAGATACAGGTCTTCGTAACCTTTGCCGAACATTCTTAAATCCATATAGAAACAATAGACATCAGCTTCAGGAAATTCTTCTTTTATCTCACATGCTTGCTTTAAGGCTGTTGCGCAGCACACCTTAGAACAATAAGTGTTGTTGACTTTTACATCTCTCGAACCTACGCAATGAACAAAACCGATGCGTTTTGGTTCGTTGATGCGTTCGTCATTATGTGTCATGAAATAGTTTTCCAATTCAGCATTAGTTATCACATTATTATAAATGCCATAACCATATTCCTGTTTTTTCTCTGCTTTGAAAAGATCGAATCCCGTGCAGAGTACTATCGCATCAGCATCGTAACTAACGTTATTGGAGAGAGTTACATGGAAGATATTATTTTCCTTTGTTATATTGGTGATTTTAGCATTGAGTTTCTTCTCAACATCTTTACATTGGTCTTTAAGTTTTTCGAGAAGAGATTCGGCATCGTCGCTTGCAGGAAACAATCTATCCCACTGAGCGAGATGACCGCCCAATTTATCATTTTTCTCTATTATCACTGGTTTAAGCCCAAGATTTTGGAGTTGAAATGCAGTCTCCATTCCAGCAGGGCCGCCACCTATTATTAATATTCTGTGATCGTTCATAACAATATATGTTGTCGTTATGAGCTCGTTACCCGTGTCACATAGCTCACAGCGTTTCAAGTTAATCTTATATTAATTGGGTTTATTGGTGTTCCTAAGTCTTTGTTGTTAATTCCTTTATATTTTGCTTTAGGGTCATATTCTATTCCCATCTTATCCAATAAAGGCTCTATCGCAACCTGATGCATCTGCAATCCTAAGTCCCAAGGATTATATCCCATGACGAGACCTGCCACTTCTTCATAGGTAAGTGCTGGGATTCCATATCCGTTTTTGCCGTAAGTCTTACCAGTCTGTTCCGCGATAACGTATTGCCATCGATCGAGGAAATAAGGGCAACCTGGACAATTGGTGATAATCAAGTCGGGTTCGTAAGGTTCCATCGACTCGAATTTCTTGTATGTATTGGATAATGAGTAGCCTCTGTTTGCTTGTATGAGATACTGACGAAAACCGAATCCGCAACATTGACGACGTTCCGGGTAATCAACTACTTCACCGCCCCAAGCTTCTACCATACCGACTAGGACGTGAGGATATTCTGCGCCACCGAAACCTTTGGAAGGAAACATCTTGGCATAGTGACAGCCGATATGTTCCACTACTTTAAGAGGTTGACCAGTCTTGGCATTGACGAGTTTATATTTTGCTTGTTTAGCGATTTCGTGTCTGAATTTATAGATGATGTCGCTAGCATGAGCGAGATATTTTGGTTTGGCAAATTCTTTCTTACACGAGTCCCAGAGATATTGACGAATCTTAGCTTCCAGTTCAGGGAACTCATGCCAAGTCTCTAAAGTCTCTGTGTAACAGCCAAAAGATGTAATACAGGAGCATACGTAATTCTCATAGCCGCTCTCATGCATGAGAGCAAACTGACGAGCGATTATAGTCATGGCAGTCTCTTGCGGAATACTGTCGCTGTGATAAGCGATACCGCCGCATGTAGTGTGATAAGCACTCTCGTAGAAGTCTTTGCCTAATTTATTTCTAGTTATGTCTAAAAATGTCACTTCAGAACCTGGGAAAAATGACTGACGTATACAGCTTCTTACATAGAAATAATGATCGTCTGGAATATCTTTCTGATAATCAGCCCATATTTTTTGTTTGCCTTCTACTATCATGATTATCCGTTGTTAAGATGTTTAGAACTATTGTTTGTTGTATAAACCTTTTTGAAATAATCTTCATCTGAAAGATTTTCTTTCTTTGCTTGATGGTGTGCGTCATCAATGACCTTGTTCATCAATTCAGTAGCACCAGTGATATCGAAGATCTTCTTCAGTTGGTCGAGGCTCTCTTGCGGAATCTTACGCAGTCCTCCAGGACCGTCGCCGTCGAGATTGGAGCCCATTCTCTTGTGTAAATCGTCAAGATTTTCGTTAATCCATTTTCCTACTGTACCGTATTCCTTATGTTCTTCATATCCAAAGTTACGCGGATAGACACAGTAACCATGGTTTAATATATTGCTACATAAGTCTTTTACTAATACATATTGCTGACGGCCTTTCTCTGATTCCATATAATAGCCACTTTGCATAGCAAGTTTACGGAGAGCCATAATGATAAGTCCAGGTGCATTGCCTCTCGGGCAACGTGTCACACACGACATACATTCTCCGCAATACCAGATGGTGTCGCTTTTCAAAAGTCGTTCGAGTTCATCCTCGTCTTTACGTTGGACAATGTTGACGATATTCTTTGGATTATATTTATAAAACTCTGCTGCAGGACAAACCGCAGTGCAAACTCCACAGTTCATACATGCTTTCAGACCTTCTTTTATGCGATAGTCTTCTTGAAGTCTTTCATATAAATGACCTTTATATTTCTCTTCTGTTTTCTCTGTATGTATGTTAACATCATGAGAATCGGTAACATTCTCGTGATAGTTTTTCTTCTTTAAAAAAGGTACGTTAGAAAACATAGCTAAGTAATTAAGTAAAACAATATATAGTAAAAATGTTTACTATTATTAAGTTTGCAAAAGTAATAAAAAAACAGAATATATTAAGAAAATGTTTTAGATAAAACTAACAATGAATTATTAATATTTTTAGACTTATATTGCGCTTTTACAAAATATGTAATTACAATAAAAAAAGAGCAGTAGATAAAATCTATTGCTCTTTTTGTGCTTAATATGAAATACCTTAAATATAATTATAATCGTTATTTAAGGATTTTAATAAATATCAATTGTTTTCCATGAGGAATCTTTCAACTTCCATACCAGCTGTTGCGCCTGAACCAGCAGCGATGATAGCTTGACGGAATAATCTATCTTGGCAGTCGCCTGCAGCGAAGATACCAGGTACGCTTGTTGCTGTTGATTTTGGTTTTGTAATGATGTAACCAGCTTCGTCCATTTCAAGTTTATCTCTGAAGATAGCTGTGTTAGGTGTGTTACCGATTGCTTCGAAGAAACCGTCGATGTTGAGAGTGCGTTCTTCGTTTGTTACGCTATTGACGACAACTGCGCCTTGTAATGTTGCCATGAAACCTTCTGATTCGCCGAATAATTCTTTTGTTTGTGTATTCCAAAGAACTTCAATGTTAGGAGTATTGAGAACTCTGTGTTGCATTGCTTTAGAAGCGCGGAGAACATCACGACGAACGATTAAATAAACTTTGTTGCAGAGATGTGAGAGGTATGTAGCGTCTTCGCAAGCTGTATCGCCACCACCAACAACTGCAACGTCTTTGCCTCTGAAGAAGAAACCGTCGCATGTAGCACATGCTGAAACACCGCCGCCTTTGAATTGGTCTTCACCTTTAACGCCTAACCAGCGAGCTGATGCACCTGTAGCAACAACGATAGTGTCAGCTAACAATTCATCGCCCATGTCTGATTTTACTCTGAAAGGACGAGATGTTGTGTCAACTTCAACGATAGAGCCCATGCGGAATTCAACGCCGAAGCGTTCAGCTTGTTGACGGATGTCTTGCATCATTTGACCGCCATGTACGCCTTGTGGGTAACCTGGGAAGTTTTCAATTTCTGTTGTTTGCATCAATTGACCGCCTGTGATTGGACCTTCATAGATAACAGTTTTAAGGTCAGCACGACATGTATAAATTGCTGTTGTGTATCCTGCAGGGCCTGAGCCGAGGATAAGACATTGTACGCGTTCTAAATTTTCCATTATAGTTTTAGTTTAATTATATTTTTTGCAAAAATAATGTTTTTAGGAGAGAAATAAAAGTATTAGTTGAAATATTTTTAAGGCTAAAGACTAATGGCTAAAGACAAAAGTTATTGTTCACAAAAAAAGATACGCGTAAATACATGTGATACACGGAGAAATATTTTTCGTGTGTTTTCGTGTATATTCGCGGAAAGTATATAAACAGAAAAGCCTCAGCGCTATGCTGAGGCTTCCGTTTTAAGGGTGGCGACGACCTACTTTCCCACAACTCCGTGCAGTATCATCGGCGCTGCGGGGCTTAACTTCTCTGTTCGGAATGGGAAGAGGTGGACCTCCGCGCTATAGTCACCATATGTGTCTAAATGATCATCGTATTTGGGAGTGCAATATTACGAATTATTTTTTAATGTTCAAAATTATATTTATTATTTTTTCAACTATACAATTATACATGGAAGGATGCGCATAAAAACAGAAAAGCCCCAGCTGAACGCTGAGGCTTCCGCTATAAGGGTGGCGACGACCTACTTTCCCACAACTCTGTGCAGTATCATCGGCGCTGCGGGGCTTAACTTCTCTGTTCGGAATGGG
>JAZOQH010000033.1:0-82232 GCA_045655965.1 Bacteroidales bacterium
CTCTTTGGTGAGTACCAATGCCATCAGGTTCTGCTCAACGGAGTCCTCGTAGGTGACATAATGCACATCCTTCATCTCCTTGGAGTCGAGGCGTATGAAGCGGAAGTAGAATTGCTCCATCTTGGGTATGTTCCATTGCAGTGACTCCAGTATCACATCGTTGCAGGTAGGTATGTTTACCGAACTGCTCAGGCTTTGTTGTGTGCATATCAGTATGCCGTTGATGGTGGAGTCGAACTCCGTCACGATGCTTTGACGCTTCTTGAACGCTACATCTCCCTTTACAACATATATCGGTCTGTCGGGAAAGCGTTCACGGATATAACTCTCGTAGAGTTCAAAGGCGGCAAGTGTGGTACAGCCGATGGCTACCTTGCCAGGTATCTTGCGTATCAATGATTCTATGTATCGTGTCTTGCTCGGATAGGCATCGCCATAATATCCCGATATGAGGTGTGGCACGGAGCAAGCCTTGATAAGCAGCTTTATTTGTCGCATAAGCCTCAGTCCTGCATCCTTCTTCGTGTCACCCGTGCTGTTGTAGTAGAGTTCGCATATGCGGCAGAACTCCTCGATGATGACACGATAGACTTCGTGTTCGCCCTTTGAGGGGCTTACAGTATGTGTCCGTATCTTGTACTTCTCGCCAGCGAAGTCTCGGAACTTACGGGTGATGATGGTCTTGCCTATGAGGTCGAAGAGTTCATCCTTGTTATAGACATCCTGATTCTGCTTCTCAATGCCGAATACTGTAGCCTTGCCCGGACAGTGGCAGGCACGGAACAACACATGACCTCTGAATGCAGGGAACGGCTCTCCGCAGTGGAGGTTCCTTTCACACTCTATCTCCTTATCCCGGTTCTCGTGGTAGATACTATCGCACCAGCAGGTCATATTGACCGAGTTGTTGTATAGCAACTCAAACTGGCTGTATAGCTCTGCAATATTGTTACGGGTGGTTGTTCCCGTATCGAGAATCTTGTATTTGAGTCTGCGGAATACTGCCAGGATATGCTTTGTGCGTTGTGATGATGGGCTGGTAATTTCGTCCGACTCATCGAATACAAGGCATAGCTTCCTTGACGATAGTTTCACAAACCGCATAAGGTCGCGTTTGAGTTTGCCGACCATAGAGGTGGATAGCAGCAGGAAGATTCCTCTCGGCACATCTTCAAGATCCTTGTATGTGCGTATCACTCTGTATCGCTCCTTGTTGATGGCGAGGAACGGAGTCCAGGTCATATTGGTGGCAATGGCAGGGGCAAGTATCACCACATTGCGTACCTTGCCATATTTGAGCAGATATTTGGCTCTGTGATATACCGCTGCGGTCTTGCCTGAGCCTTGCTGCCAGTTAAGCAGAGCATATCGCTTCTGAAGCACAAGGTTCAAGTCGTGTTTCTGCAACTGAGTGAACTCGCATTCCTCACCATCCTTGTTTACGAAGGTGGCATTGTCGAGATACTCGGCAAGGGCATTGTCCGTTTCCATTTCCGAGAAGGGTTGGTTCTGTATATCGTAGAGCCAACGCTTACGGCGGATAAGCCTCTTGGCGATGCGTATCTGTCGCAGATTCTCTTCTGTTGCTATCTCCGGCATAGGCAGTACGGTGCTATCCAAAATAAGGTCATTGATGCTTGCCGCCTTATGTTCAACCTTATCAAGCAGTCGGGGTGCATACTGTTTGAGCTTGAAGCCGTAGGAGGTCTTTACCAATGCCACCTCCTTGCGTGGAACGACATTCTGCGAGGTGATATACTTGCGTATGGTGGCCAGCACTTTGGCAGTGGTCAGTTTCTTGCGTTCCCACTCCTTCATCTGCTCGTTGGTGGCATTCTCTGGTGGCTTCTGGTTGCGGAATTTGGTAACGAGGGCTTCCGCCTTGTCGATATGCTTGTTGAGCCTTGCATGAGCCTTCAACTCATACATATACTTGGCAAGCTTGTACTCAAAATGTTCCAACTCCTCCTTGTCTATGCGGTTGGTCTCACGCATAAGGTCAAGACGCAAGCGGTGCTTCATCTCGCGGGCTTTCTTCACACGCTCCTTGAGTTCTGCCATAGAGACAAACTCCTCGGCATTGTAGGGATTCATCTCTATATGCTGTGAGCGACGCAGGAAGACCATTATCTTGGTGTTGAAGTTATCTACACCTACCGATGTAAAGGCGTGCGGCGATAATCTTGTCTGTCCGATAAAGGAGAAGTCTTCGTTTACTCTTGAGACACGGCTCTTCTCCCAAAACTCATTCTGCATAAAAGATGCAGGAACGATGATCATCAGAAAGCCTGCGGGATTGAGCAGATGGTATGCTTTGTCGATGTAATACTCCTGCGATAGTCGGAAGTCGAACTTCAGATTGAAGGGAGGATTACCGATGATGGCATCAAAATGTTGTTCCGGATGATACTGCTGTATGTCGCATTTTTCTATATGGGCATCAGGATATAGATATTTTGCGACAGATATAGCCTTGCCGTCAATGTCAAATCCGTAGGCGTTGTGTTGATTGGGCAGGTGATTGAAGAAGTTCCCCATGCCGCAGCACATGTCTAGGATCATTTCGGATGATGATGGAGACAGCACGTTTACCATATCGCGACAAATTTCGTGCGGAGTGAAGAATTGTCCCATCTCGAACTCTTTCTTTGCTTCTGCATATTCATGGTAGCTGTTAAAATCAGATTGTTTCAGGTTATGCAGTCCTCCAATACCAGTGTAGCAATTATATATGCTCTCTGCTGGAATCATGTCCTTACCTGAATTTATGGCAAACAGTATCTTCTCATTGATTTCAGCACGCTTATCCGGCGGAATCTGTTGTGGTATGATGGTGTACATGGTTTGATGATTTATTGCGTGAAAATGAAAGACACTCCGCAAGCATAACCTACGAATTGTCATGTATCTTGAATTCTTATCAGTTTTCGTCCTTTAGTTTGATTTCACTTAGTCTCAATCGCTTGAAACAGTTTTCGGCCGCTGCACTGTCCTTGAACTTGACGTCAATGCGCCCGTTAGCGTAAAACTTGATTTCCGTAGCATTTGATGTTGTCAGTTCATACCATCGGGAGATGTCGACATTACGGGTGTCAAGTCCCATAATAACACCTATACTTCCGCATAGTGTATCGTCCGCGCCAAAGGCGATGCCTTCACAGAATCTGCTAACCTTATTATCGGTTTCGTATGCGAAATCATATTCCTTGTAGTATTCATAATGTATCGAATCCCAGGTGACGATGTCGGGGAAGATGATTTTGTCCTTCTTTTGTTCAGGCTTGACCTTGCTCCAACAAGAAGGTCTGACAGTATCCAGGAATCGTTTGATCAACTCCTCTTCGGCAGTGTCACGGAAACTCCTTCCTCCGAGATGTTCGATGACCATATCGACGTAGGTGCCGTAGACGGGACGGAATCCCATCGGGAGGGTCTTCTCGTCAATGGACGGATATGGCACGGATATGTTATAGGTGTTGTTGAAATGGTCGATAATGCGGTTGATGAAGTTTTTTACCGCACTATAATTCTTGCCTACAAGTTCGTTCATGATCTGGAATGGCTTAAACTCGTGGTGTGTGTAGTCCTCCTTCTCCTTGTTGTAATAATCATGGTAACTGCGAACGGTATTGCTGCCGTTCTCTTCGTATTTGAACTTGATGAGGCCTTCATATTTGTCGGCTTCCTTCTTGAAAATGTCATACCATCCGTCAATCTGGTCGAGAGTCTTGTACAGTTCGTCCTGTTGCTTTTGGCAATATATGCGGTCTTGTTCCGTGATTTTGTCCTCATTTCTCACCTGTATGTTCAGGATGCCTGACAGCAGGTCTGTATGTGATGATGTTGTCTGCATGATATATTTATAAGTATTATATGATTAATTATTTGTTTTCTATTTGACGGTTTCATTTATGAGACGATTCTATGTATGACCATAGAGGCACTCTGGCCTTGAAAGATACTGTACCGTTTACTGTAGGTCCGCAATGCCCCCATTTCTTGAAATCAGCTTCAATCCATCCTACGAACCTGAATCTGTCGATATCGGCATGACAGAACGGACCTCCGCTTACATCAAGAGAGATCTCATTTTCTTTTATCCATACGAATGGGATGCATGGAGCGGTACATATTCGGAAGTATCCGTCAATTTCTCTTTCGATAAGAGCTCTGCCGTGATATGAACCGTCGTCACGTACATAAGCTATTCTGTCTCCGACTTTCGGGATACGTTCTGAACGAGTGCTTTCAATTACCTCTACAATTGAATTGACCATATCGACATCACCTTGGGTCAACATATGGTCATAGTCGTATGAAACATTCAGAGGCAGGAGTGTTTCAAGAGTGTACTTTCCTTCTTTTGACATAACATTATATTTTTCTAGTTAGTCCGGCTTATTGGGGCCGGAGTTCCCAAACTACAGGCTTTAAAAGGTCGTGTTCTTGCCATGCAAGGTTGTGTGGGAAAATACAGAAGCCCTACGGGCGAGGATGATTTTTCCATGACACCCATAGGGCTTGACCTTGCTTGAACAAAGAACACGGACTACCTTTGCCTGTGGTTTGGTGAACTCGGCTAAGGAAGAGCTAGGTTGTTTTGCTGTTGAAATGAATAATATAAGTTAAGTTGTTAATACATAAAAGTATTTTTTATTAGTAATTTGTTTGTTTGAAAGGTGTTGCACTACAAAAACATTGAATAATATGTTATATGGAAAAAATAATTTTGCTATCATTAAATTTTCGTGGTTGTATGCAATTTCACGAGATCGGCGTTGTGGATTTTATGTCCCTAATAATTGTTCTAATTATTATAAGTCTCATCTACCTAATTTTTTTCTTAAATAAATGACATTTTACAGATGATTTTTATGAAAAAAGTTGTAAATTTGCATATTTTTTGAATGCATTCTTACATTCAAGAATTATAAAGTAAAGAACTAAATATGGCAAAAGTACCTTTTACCGTTTCTGCAAGAACTGCAATGCTAATTGGGCAGGAGAATTTCTCTAACCCTGAAGGAGCTATTGTAGAGTTGGTGAAAAATGCATATGATGCAGATTCCTCCTGGTGTTATATCCTTTTTGATCTGTCTGATTCTGAAACAAAATCTTTATATATAATTGATTCAGGATGTGGTATGACAATGGACACAATAGAAACATGTTGGATGCGCATCGGCACAGACGATAAATTGTTGAATGCATATTCACCAACAGGACGTGTAAAGTCGGGAGCTAAAGGTATAGGACGATTTGCATTGAATCGATTGGGTAAAGAAGCTCAAATGTTAACTCGAAAGGCTGATAATCCAGCGTTGTTATGGAATGTAGATTGGGATGCATTTACGAGACCGGGAATAAATATTGATGATATTACAGCAGAGATTGAGGAGATATCTATTAGTGTCATTAATGATAAAATAGCTAGAATAAACGAACAATTCGAAGTTGATATTCCTTCTTTTTCTACAGGTACTATTCTACAAGTTACTTCTTTATCTGACGATTGGTCAGAGAATCAATTGGAGCATTTGTTTAATTCATTGCAGGATATTATACCTCCATTCAATATACCATTGTTTAATATTGTCATGAAAGTGAAAGGAATTGATGCGTACGGAGTTGTCGACATAGTTCCATTTGATGATTATGATTATAAAGTATCTGCTAATTATGGATTAAAAAATGGCAAGTGGTTACTCGACGTTGATATTACAAGAAATGAACTGGATGTTAATCGCTTGAAAACTGATTATAGGACATTGTTTCAGAGGGATGATATGACTTCGTTTCCTTATCGATTACAAGACTTTGAACAGGAAACATTTCGTTTAACCATGCCATTATCAAAATTAAAGCTAGATAATGACAAACGATTGTCAATATATGAAGACAGTTTAGGTTCATTCCAATTTGATTTCTACTTTGTTAAAAGTTCTATTAGTGACAGCAAAGGAGAAGGAGATGAATCAAGATATCCATATCGGATTTTTTCATCATCTACACGTAGGAATTGGTTGAAAAGAAATGTGGGTATAAAAATCTATAGAGATAAATTTCGCGTTCGACCATATGGAGAAAATGGTGATGATTGGCTACATTTAGGTGATAGATATTCAGCAAACCCTATTGGTGCTGGTCAACGATTAGGAGGTTACCATATACGCCAGAACCAGATAGTTGGAGCCATTGAAATTTCAAGAATTGACAACCCACAGCTTCAGGACAAGTCTGGTAGGGAAGGCCTTCAAGAAAACGTTATTGTTGATTTATTTAAGGATGTGCTTCTTGGCATCATTAATCTGATGGAGATTGATAGAAATACCGTGATGTATAATCTATCGCAATTGTATGATTCTGTTCATCCTAAAGGAAAAGCAAAAACAGAAGCGGATGCAGCCTTACAGACTAATATTGTTAGTCCAGAAAATTATGCAAAAGTAAAAGAAGGTTACAAGGCACTGACTCAAGAGATTGAAGAGCGAGATAGCGAGTTAAGGCTGATGCGTAATCTTGCGAGTACAGGATTGGTAATTACTTCATTTGCGCATGAGTTACGCAATATTGCAATTTTATCAAAAACGCGTGCAGAGGATATAAGAGCTGCAATTGAAAACATTATTTCAGAAAAAGAAGTAGAGCAAAAAGGTTTAAGTGTGTACGAAAACCCTTTCTGTCTTGTTGATGACTTAAAAGACCAAGATCAGAATATTCGTAGTTGGTTGGAATTTTCTATTAATTCCATCAACAAGGACAAGAGAAAAAAGTTGACATTTGCGCTTGATGATTATTTTGCTCATTTTGATTTAACGTGGCGCAATGTCTTGCAAGAACTTAATATAGAGTTGGAAATAACAGGTTTTACTCCATTGATGAAGATAAAGGCGTTTTCTATAGATTTAGATACGATTTTCAACAACTTGATTTCTAACTCAATATATGCAATTAAGGAAAGGAAGAATACGACAAATCGATGGATTCGTATTAAAGGTGTAATGGATGATGCGGATATTCATATCTTTTTTGAGGATACAGGTACTGGTCTATCTGAAGAATACAAAGAAACTCCGAGTCGGATATTTAATGCATTCGAATCTTCTAAAAGAGATGAAGATGGAAATAAAAAAGGAACAGGACTAGGGCTTTATATTGCAAAAACAACTTTGACTGAGTATAAGGGATCCTCTATATCTATATATGAACCGAAGGAACAAGGCTTCGGTTTGTGTGTTACTTTTAGAATAAAATAATTATTTATGATACGTTTAGGCTATTTGGACGAAGATAAAGGTAATAGGAATACTTTCTTCCGAGTATTCAATAAGGACTTTGAGGTTGTAATGCTTGATGATAATACAAAATTGACCTCAGTTAACAATGTGTTGGATGAAATAGATAGGCAAAATATAGATGTATTGGCAGTTGACTTTCGCTTAGCAGATGGAGGGTGGGTTTCATTCAATGGAGATGAAGTGGTAAAAACAATTTGGGAAAAACGTCGTTATTATCCTGTATTCATGCTTACGTCATATGTAAATAATGCATTGGAAAAAATGGATAATGTCTTTCTTGTAAATGATAAAGATAGTTTATCTAATAACGACAGTATAACCTTACTTAAGAAACAGATTAGTAGTTCTGTTGAAACTTACCATCGCATTATTAAGGAGAAAGAGGAACAACTGAAAATACTTGTCGAAAAACAAAAAAAAGGAATATTGAGTGATAAAGAGGAACAAGATCTGTTTGCCTTAAATGTAGAGATGAACAGTATAGATCCTGAAAGTAATCCTATGTCGCCTGATATGATGCAGACGAAAAGTGTTGAAGATTTACATGAAATGGTTGACCTAGCACGAGCATTGTTGAAATCAGTAAAAGGAGAGTAATGGTATTTAGAAAAAGACACCCTTCAAGAACAACAGAAATTGTTGCTCAGAGTGATTATAGGAAATTTAGAGAGCAGTTGAGAAAAGATTTCAACTGCAGATGCGGATATTGTGATGATAGAGACATACCACGAGCAGAAGGATTTGAAATAGACCACTTTGTGCCTCAAAAAGTTGATTCTTCTCTAGGAACTGTTTATTCCAATCTTGTATATGCATGCAGATCCTGTAATAACTCAAAAAGAGCGAAGTGGCCAACAAATAATCCTCTTGAACATAATAATGGTAGAGAAGGATGGATAGATCCTTGCGATAAATCATATGCTGACCAATTTGAACGTGGTAATTATGGAGAAATCATTGCAACAACGGAATTAGGGGAGTGGATGTACAATGAATTAAAACTTTGGAAACCACAACATGAAATCTTACAATGTTATGAGGAGATAGAAAATTCCATACAAGAATTGAGATCTTGTCTCGAGAATTGTAATAATGCTTATAATCTCAAAATTTTTCTCAAATTATATGAAAAGAAAGATAAGATATTATATAGACTTTATATATGACAAATGTATTTAGATTTTTGAAACAAACTTCGGCAGAAGTTTCGTATATAAATAGTCTATTTGTATCGGCTTTCATCAAACTAAATGGACTAACTTTTTGCGAGAAAAATTATCTTTCACACTATAAAGATATTGACAATAAAATTCTTGAATCATTTCTTAATACTGTCAGTGGAGGAATTGATTTAGAACGATTGGTGAGGCTATTTGAATTTGTTATATCTCCATCCGATAAGATTGTTAATGGGGCAATTTATACTCCTAAAGACATTAGAAGTACTATTATATACCATTGCTTGGGTAATTTAAATAACGAGCAATTAAGACATGTTCGGGTATGTGATATAGCCTGTGGATGTGGTGGTTTTCTTATGGACGTTGCAGAATATATACATATTAAAACACAGAAATCTTTTAAGGATATATTTCAAGAGAATATTTATGGTATCGACATACAAAATTACGCTGTAGAAAGAACTAAAATCCTTCTATCATTATTGGCATTAAGCTATGGAGAAGATGAAGATTTTGGTTTTAACCTGATACAAGCTGATACGCTTGATTTCTGTTCAAATAATTGGAATCAAGAATTCACTTCCTTTGATGTTATTGTTGGTAATCCTCCCTATGTTTGTTCCCGTAATGTCAGCCAGGAAACCAAGCAGAAGATGCTTAAATACGAGGTTTCACAATCTGGGCATCCAGACCTATATATACCATTCTTTCAAATTGCATATGAAATGTTGGCAGATGAAGGCAAATTAGGCTATATTACGATGAATAGCTTTATCCGTTCTGTAAATGGCCGTAGCCTAAGACAATATTTCTCTTCCAATAAGATTGATGTCAGAATTGTAGATTTTCGTGGATACCAAATATTCAAGAAGAAAAGTACATATACTTGTCTATTTTTCTTAGATAAAGGGAATTATACGGAGGATATTAAATATGTATCAAATGATAACGGATGTCTTGAACAACCATTTGTTTTCTCGCTTATACCATATGCATTACTTGATAATCGTAAGGGATGGAGCTTAAATGATAATTCCGAAGCTCAAAGAATAGAAATCGTTGGTACCCCTATCGGGAAGTATTGCTCATATCGTCATGGTATTGCAACTCTTAGCAATAAAACATATATATTCAAACCTGTCTTTGAAGATTTGAATTATTACTATTTAGTAAATGATGGAATTGAATATCCTATTGAAAAACAGATATGTAGAGATATTGTTAATTCTAATAAACTAAATTCAGAAATAAATTTTGACGCAATTATTGAGAAGATTATTTATCCGTATTATAGGAATCAAGATGGTAAACTTTGTGTTATAGAGGTGGAAAGAATGTTGAAAGAATTTCCTTATGCATATAAATACCTGCTATCTCAACAAAAAACACTGAATAATCGAGACAAAGGACATACTCAGAGTTATCCTACGTGGTATGCTTACGGAAGAACACAATCACTGCAAATGCCACGCTATAAACTTTTCTTTCCAAAATTCTCTAATAGTTCAATACGATGTGTTCTTTTGGATGCACCTGAATTATTATTATACAATGGTATTGCGTTTGTTAATGATTCTAAAGAAAAATTACAAATTGTACAAAAAGTGATAGAAAGTGATATATTTTGGAAATATATTACTAAAAATGGAAAACCATACTCTTCTGGTTACTATTCATTAAGTGGTGTGGACATCAAAAACTTTGGAGTTCCAAACTTTACGGAAGAAGAAAAAATGCACCTTTTTTCTTTAAAAACAAGAGAAGAGATAGATGAATGGTTGATTAAATTTTACGAATAAAAACACGGAAGATGATGGTCTAAAATAATTTAACACAGCCATTGTTTCCAATAGATTAAAAAGTCAAAGATCTTACCAAAAATTAACATATATACACCATTCAACTTCTATTATATGTCTATTTGCTGTATGCTTTGGTGCCCTTTATAATGCATAGATACTTGATTAATATGATGATATTAAACCTATTTGTTTGAACAATTTTTCTATTGAAGCGACCAAGACTGATGAAGATTTGATAGGTTACACCCGAATGATTACACTGTATGAAGTATGGAAAACAGAAGATGACAAATGTAGTATTCCAACATGAAATATGAGAAAGGTATGCCGTTATTATCGTGACTCATTCGTGTTATTCAATACACGATCCCATATAATTTAGAATCAACCACTCATAATCGTCATAGTAGATTTACTAAATATGAATTTGAATTTTACATTAAAGGCTGTTCACAAGGACGATTTGGTTTAAAGTATAGCAAATTTATTTTTGATGAAGTAAAACGATTATTTAGAGAATAATCATTATCCAATAATTAAAGAAAATGATTATCTTTGCATTTAGAAAAGAGTTGTTTGAAAGCATGATAAATATAGTGCAATAAAACAGTTTGCAATTTCTTATCCGTTGCCCATTATTATACAAGTTATTCTCAATAATTTGATGTTCAAATAATTTAGCTTGGACTACCTCAAAGATACATAATTTAAAGCAATTCACAACATTTGGATAGAATTGCTACTTATTCGTAGCCTTTTTTATGGTGAAGATGCTGGAATGTGTTATATCGCGTTTACGTTTTTTAACTATTTTTGCATCTCTTATATAAGATTTCAATGGAAACAAAACTGACTCATTTAGCATTACATATTATCGGCAACAAGGCGGCTGAGGAGGGCGTGCATCTTGCCAAGTCGAACGTCTCTCTCAGCGAGGAGCTGCGTAACACCTTGTCTAATTTCTTCCTTAACGCGTTCAACATAGGGGAATTCTTCCATCTTTATCACGATAGCGGACTGGAATATAACGTGGTGCACGGCGCGGCATCCAAGATATTCGAGGATCCGTCATGTCTCTATGAAGAGTCGAAGAAACTGGCTCGTTATCTATACGAACAAAGCACGCATCCTAAAATCAAGGCGGGCGAGTTTTATGTGGCTTACTTCACCGATTGCATGATGACAGGCGAACTCGTCGATGCCGTCGGTATCTTCAAGACGGAGAATAAGGACACTTATCTGAAAGTAGGCGGCGGCAGCAGCAAGTTCAACCTCGAGAGCGAACAGGGTATCAATATCAAGAAACTCGACAAAGGTTGTCTTATCTTCAATAGGGATATAGACGATGGCTATGTGGTTTCTATTGTAGATAACACCAACAAAGGAATGGAGGCTCTTTACTGGACCGACGATTTTCTCCATGTGCGCCAGCGTAAGGATGAATATGCTAACACTCAGAACGTGATGGCAATGGCGAAAAACTTCGTGACACAGGAACTTCCTAAGGAGTTCGAGGTGTCGAAGGCTGACCAGATAGATCTTCTTAACAAGTCATTGCAGTTCTTCAAGGAAAAAGACAGCTTCGATTTTGATGAGTTCGCTAATGAAGTCATCGAACAGCCTGAGGTGATTGAGAGCTTCCAAAACTACAAGAAGAGCTACGAGGAAGAGAACGGCCTTAGTATCGACGATAACTTCATGATATCAAACAACGCTTTCAAGAAGCAGCAGCGCGCCTACAAACGTGTCATCCGTCTTGACAACAAGATACAGATTATCATCGACGGCAACCGTGATCATATAGAGCAGGGCGAGGATGACCGAGGCAAATATTATAAGGTTTATTACACAGAAGAAGAATAGTATTATAAAAAGAAAAAGCGACCTGAGTCGCTTTTTTTATGGTCTTAATCCAGAGCCTCCTTGCAATGTTATTGTCTCTCCTGTGACGTATGAAGCGTCATCGGAAGCCAAGAATACGCAGACTCTTCCGATGTCTTGCATAGGATCGGCGAAACGTCCCAACGGAATGCCTTGTATTGTCTTCGCGAAGAGTTCTGGGTAATTCTCCTTCCATTCTTGCAGACTCTCAGTCATTGCCAAAGGTGCAATAACATTGACTCTCACGCCATCAGGACCCCATTCTGCAGCTGCAACTCTCGATAACCCTCTGATGCCTTCTTTGGCAGCAGCGTATGAGCTTTGTCCTAACTTGCCGAATAATCCTGCGCCAGAAGCGAAGTTGATGACAGAACCTTTGCTTTCCTTGAGATATGGAAACGCTTCTCTCATATAGAAAAACGCTGCGTATAATCCAGAATTGATGGCTAAATCAAAATCTTCTTTAGTATGTTCGATGAGCGGTAATCCCGACTTGGATGCCTGAGCGTTGTTGACCAAGGTGTTGATCTTGCCGAATGTCTCTATGGTCTTTGCGATTACTTCTTTGATGCGTGTTTCGTCAGCGCCGTCGGCGACCATGGCGAGCACTTTGACGCCGTATTCTTCTTCGAGTCTTTTCTTTGCATCAAGCAATCTTGACTCTGTTCTTCCTGTGATGACGAGGTTTGAGCCTTCTTTGGCAAAAGCGCATGCCATGCCGTATCCAATTCCTTTACCGCCACCGGTGATTATCGTTACGTTATCTTGTAGTCTTCTCATAATATCAATTTTGTGTTTTCCTGATTTATTAACAACGCAAAGGTATATATATTGTTTGTAGATGTCAAACATAAAAATTCGATTATTCAATCAATTTTTTCGATGGATATTTTTTTAAAGATTTTGAGATTCTGAATTTCTTATTTTTTTAAAATTATATTATCTTTGCAGAATATTGAAAACAATTATATAAGATGTTAGTTTCAAGAAAAAACAAGTTGGCGCTCACTTTCAAAGACGCAAAATACACTTACACACAACTTTTAAGATATTCTCAAATATACGCTGATTCATTCTCAGCAGAATCCAAGCCTGAAAAAGTTTTAATCTGTGCTCAGAACTCACCAGAATGGTGTTTCGCTTTTTACGGAACAATGCGCTGCAAGGCGATAGCGGTTCCTTTAGATGCACAGTCAACAAAGAAAGAGATAGAATACGTCATCAACGACTGCCGTCCTGACATCGTATTCATTTCAGAAGACAAACAAGAGATGTTTAACGACATCAACCTTCAAGGCGCTCGTCTCTTCACAAAGAACGATATTCAACTTTCAGATAACGAAGATATCCCAGCTACAGACATCCCTCTCGGTGAGAACAATGCAACGATGCTCATCAATTACACATCGGGAACGACAGGCAATCCTAAAGGCGTTATGCTTTCTTTCAGAAATGTCATGTTCAACGTGGATGCTGTAAGTAAGTCGGTGCCTATCTTCCAGGAAGACAGCAATGTAATGATGTTGCTTCCGGTGCATCATATCCTTCCTCTTTTGGGCAGCGTTGTTGCTCCTCTTTATATGGGCGGCACTGTCCATATCGCTGAGGCTATGAATGCCGAGTCAATCATCAAGACTCTCAATGCCGGCGCGGTGTCAATCATCATCGGCGTGCCTCGTCTCTATGATATGCTCGTGAAAGGCATCATGAATAAGATTAACGCTTCTTTCGTTACACGTCTGCTTTATAAGATAACAAAACTCATCGGCAGCGATGCAGTTTCAAAGACTATCTTCAGCAGCGTGCATAAGAAATTCGGCGGCCACCTTAAATATCTAGTATCTGGCGGCGCTGCTCTCTCAGTAGAGACAGCTACAATCTTGAAGACCTTGGGACTCTACGTCCTCGAAGGTTACGGCATGACAGAGACAGCTCCTATGATCTCATTCACTCGCCCTGGAAGACGTAAAGTCGGCTATGCAGGAGAGCTCCTTCCTGACATCGAAGTCAAGATTTCTGAAAAAGGCGAGATATGCGTCAAAGGCGACAACGTTATGCAGGGTTACTACAAACGCGAAGAGGAGACTAACGACATCATCAGAGATGGCTGGCTTCACACTGGCGATATGGGTATCCTCGATCAGTACGGACTTAAGATAACAGGTCGTATCAAAGAGATTATCGTGACATCCAACGGCAAGAACATCAACCCTGAGCTTCTCGAGAGAGAGTTCTTGTCTAACAGCGCTTATGTACAGGAAATCGGTATCTTCTTGAATGGCGATGCTTTGCATGCTGCGGTACGTCCAAATATGACTGCTATCAGACAAATTGATTTGGATGCTATGGACGCTCTTATCAAGAAAGAAGTGGAACGCTTCAACGCTGAGCAACCTCAATATAAACGTATCAAACAATATCATATCATGTCGGAAGAGCTGCCAAAGACTCGTCTCGGCAAGGTGCAAAGATTCCTCCTTCCTCATCTCGTTGACAAACCTAAGACAAATGCTGTACAAGAATCGTTGGAAGGCAAGAGCGAAGTCTATAAGATGTTAAAGGCTTTCGTTGAAGACGAGACAAAGATGGTGGCTAACGAAAACGACCACTTCGAAATCGACTTGTCGATGGACTCATTGAGCAAGGTGTCACTTCTCGCTTATATCGAAAATACCTTCGGCATCAACCTCAACGAGGAACAGATGGAAAACCTCACCACATTGGCTAAACTCACCGATTATATCGAAAACAACGAGCATACCTTCAATACAACGACAATAACTTGGAAAGATATTCTTGCAACAAAAGTCGATGTGAAACTGGAAAAACCTGGATTTACACAATGGTTTACATACACATTCACAAAGATTTTGTTCTCAATATGCTATCGTTTCAGAGTCAGAGGTAACAAGAAATTGCCAAAGACACCATGTATCATCGTGGCAAATCACCGTTCCGCTATCGACGGATTCTTGATTACTTATAACTTCACTCGTAAGGAAAACAAAGATATTTTCTTCTTTGCAAAAGAAAAACACTGGAGATCAAAGATTGCTCAGTTCTTCGCAAGAAAGAATAACATTATCTTAATGGATATTAACAAAAACGTACGTCAGTCATTGCAAGAGATGTGCGCTGTGTTGAAGAAAGGCAAGAACATCGTGATATTCCCAGAAGGAACACGTTCTAAGGATAATACGATGAGAAAGTTCAAGGAGACATTCGCTATCTTAAGCAAGGAGTTGAATGTGCCTATCATCCCAGTTGCTATCGCAGGTTCAGAGTCAGCATGTTATGGAAGCAGTATCTTCCCTAAGTTCTGGAAGAAGATTGACATTGAAATCATGGATCCTGTTATGCCATCTGAAGAACAAAGCGCAGAAAGTCTTCGTGATAAGATTGCATCAATGATTGAAAAACGTTTAAAGAAATAATATAACAAAATCATCAATGGACAATGACTGTTGGCCGTTGACATAAAAAAGTTATGATTAAGAACATCGTATTTGATTTCGGCGGCGTACTCGTGGATTGGAATCCTCATTATCTTTTCGATTCATATTTCAACGATATGGAAAAGTGTAACTATTTCATCGAGAACGTCTGTAATACAGAATGGAACGCCCAGATGGATAAAGGCAAGCCTTTTGATATCGCGGTGAAAGAACGTATCGCTGAATTCCCGGAGTTTGAAGAAGCCATCAGATTGTATCAGACCGAATGGATGAAGACGATGGGCGAGGAGATTCAAGGAATGTACGAGCTAATCAAGTCGCTGAAAGAGAAATATCCTGTCATCTATGGCTTGACGAATTGGTCTAACGAGACATTCCCTATGGTGCAGAGGAAATATAGAATCTTTTCTTTGATAGATAACATCGTTTGTTCCGGCGATGAGAAACTTCTCAAGCCAGACCCTAAGATTTATCATACATTATTAGAACGTTATAACCTTAAAGCCGAAGAGTCGGTGTTCATCGACGATAATATTAATAATGTGAAAGGCGCGATAAATGTCGGGATGAAATCGATACATTTTATCAACGCTGAACAATTGCAAAAAGATTTGAATGAATTATTAAATCAGGAATAATTATGAAAACAGTTGAAATTAAAAACTTTGAATTATACACCACAGGTGTCATCAGCATCGCATGGAAAGAAGGCGATGAGGATATTTTTATCAATGTCGACTTAGACTTGGCAGCATTATTGAAAATGTTGAAGATGGAAGGCATCTCATACGAGAAAGTACAGCAAGTGTCAGAAAGCCAACAGCCATTGAAGTTCAAGAAAGTGACAATATTGTTGTTCCAAGACGACGACAAACCAGGTCAGTTCTACACTTCAGAATGTATGTTTGAAGACGACGAGATAGATATTTTCCACGCAGAGATAAAAGAATAAGATGTCGGAATTATCTAACAATCAGATTATAATGCCCGATCTCCCTGACTTTGCAGCCATAGATTTCGAGTCGGCGAACGGCGATATCAGGAGCGCATGTAGCGTCGGTATCGTCATCGTTAAAGACAGGGAGATTGTGGACAGATTCTATAGTCTGATAAAACCTGTCCCCAATTATTACAGTTACTGGAATACCAAGATTCATGGAATAAAAAAAGAAGACACCGACGACGCGCCTGTCTTCCCTGAGGTGTGGCGTGAGGCTTCCAAATATGTAAGAAACCTGCCGCTTGTAGCTCATAACAAAAGCTTCGATGAGCGCTGCCTCAAGGCTTGTTTCGCGCATTATAAAATGCGATATCCTAATTATAGGTTTTATTGCACACACATAAATTCTGTTAAAGTCTTTCCTGATTTGGAAAATCACCAGCTTCATACCGTCGCAGCACACTGTGGCTTCGATTTGACCAATCATCATCACGCCCTCGCCGACGCTGAGGCTTGCGCTCATATCGCAATGGAAATTTTTAATAATTAGGAATGTTGATGTAGAGACGCGTCAATGTTACCTTGAAAATAAACACGCATTGACACGTCTAAATGATTTAAAAAATGAAAAATTAAAAAATGAAAAATTAAAAATGAAAAAGTTATTATTGTTCTTATTATGTGCATTATTATCTTTTAATGTTTTTTCTCAAGAGAAAAATTTCCGTCCGGTTCAGATAAATTTTGGTTTTCCATTGAGTACGATAAATGTTAAAAAAGCGAAGGAATATACGAATGCTTTTTCAATCAATCTATTAGTTGGTATTTCAAAGAATGAGAGAAGTCTCGCTTTGGCAGGAATCAGTAATGTCATAGTAAATAATGCAACAGGTTTGCAAATCGCTAGTGTTTCTAACTATATTGGAAATGCTGGATATGGAATAGAAGTTGCTGGCGTGGCAAACATAAACAAAGGTTCTTACAATGGTATCCAAGCTAGTGGCGTTTATAATTATTCTGGTTCGGGAAATGGAATAGCAGTCGCTGGTGTGGCTAATATGAGTAAAGGTTCTTACAATGGTATTCAAGCTAGTGGCGTATATAATTATTCAGGTTCGGGATATGGAATCGCTGTCGCTGGCGTGGCTAATACGAGTAAAGATTCTTATATAGGTTTGCAGCTCTCTGGCGTGACCAATATCGCTGGTGACGTGAAAGGTCTGCAGTTTGCTGGAGTTGCTAATATTGCCAAGAAAGTCAAAGGCGTGCAGTTCGCTACAATACTTAATGTCGCAGAAGAAAGTAATTTCCCTATAGCATTAATCAATATCATCAAGAACGGTAAGATGGGAGTCGCTCTTTCTTACGATATTTTAAATAACACAGTTCTTTCTTTCAGATCAGGAGGCAAATACTCTTACGGTATCTTGGGCGTTGGTTATAACGGCAAAGTCAAAGACGGAAGCAAGGTCGTAGCAGAAGCTGGTTATGGTATCCATGTTCCTGTTACAGATTGGTTTGAAATCAATAATGAATTCAAAGCGACCTCAATGAGATTTTCTAATGATAAGACATGTTCCAATGCTTCTTATCTTCTCGCTCCATCATTCACATTCTTGAATCATTTTAACGTCTTCGGCGGTGCAAGCTTCAATTATTTATATTCCAATTATGTTAATTCCGAAGACTTATTTCCAAACAATTGTCTTTGGGAAAAGGATAGCAGCGATAACAAACAAAGAATGTTTATCGGTTATCAAATCGGCTTGCAGTATGTGTTTTAAAAGTATTTGAAATTGCTCACAACCCATTGCTCAAAGCTCATGGCAAATAAATAAAATCATGAAAAAAATCTCTACCTTATTATTATTTTGCTTTTTAGCATTATCATCTTTTGCTCAGAAAGTTGAACCGACTTGGGAGTCGTTGCAACAACGTGGCTATCCTCAATGGTTCTCAGATGCAAAATTGGGAATCTTCATCCATTGGGGCGTGTATTCCGTTCCGGCTTTCGCCTCTAACGAAGGTTACGCTGAATGGTATTACAGCGGATTGATGAACAACGATTCTACTCGTGTCAATTTCCAGAAGAGAAACTACGGAGAAGACTTCGAATATCGCGACTTCGATAAGATGTTCAAGGCAGAATTCTGGAATCCTTCAGATTGGGCAGAATTGTTCAAGAAGAGCGGAGCGAAATATGTTCTTCTCGTTTCAAAACATCACGATGGTTACTGCCTCTGGGATAGCAAATACGCTCCAGAATGGAACAGCGTCGTTGGCGGACCTAAACGCGACATCGTCGGTGAACTCACTGATGCAGTACGTGCTGAAGGTTTGAAGATGGGATTCTATTATTCACTCCCAGAATGGACCAACCCAATGCACAGATGGTACATCGATCCAGATGATTCTATCGCTAATTATGTCGACAATCACATGATTCCTCAATTCAAAGAATTGGTTACAAAATATCGTCCTTCTATCATCTTCTCTGACGGCGAATGGCGCAACTCCGCTGAGCAATGGCACGCCGCTGAACTCATCGCATGGTATTATAACACAGTAGGCGAGGAGGCTATCGTCAACGACCGCTGGGGTCATGGAGCGCAATATGGTTTCAGAACACCGGAATATAGCGCAGGTATCACTCAGACTGACAGACCATGGGCGGAATGCCGCGGCATAGGTCGCTCTTTTGGACTTAACCGCAATGAGCCGCTGTCCAATTATCTCACCTCTAAAGAACTTATTCGTCACTTCGCGAAGACTGTCGCTGCGGGCGGCGGCATGACTCTCAACGTAGGTCCTGCAGCGGACGGCATCATCCCTATGATTCAGCAAGAAAGATTGCTCGACCTTGGCAAATGGCTCGAGATAAACGGTGAGGCAATATATGGAACTCGTCCTTATACCAAGTTCTACGAAATGAAAGAAGTATCAATCACAAGAACTGACTCTTTGATAGATTTCAACTGGCATCGTAACTCTCCTGACAAAGCTATAAGCTACGATAACTTCAGCGCTACATGGACTGCAGTCTTCATCCCTGAAAAGACCGATAAATATACTTTTGAAGTGGAAGTCGATGATATTGTAAGATTGTATATCGATGATAAAGTCATCATAGATTATAATCCTTCAAAGGCAAACGAACAACAAAGCGATGCCGACCAGGCAAAAAACTGGAACTCTACTTCAGCAACTATCAAACTCAAAGCAGGAAAATCGTATAACATCAAAGTCGAATACGAAGAGAAAAACATCGATGCCATGATGCGATTGTTCGTCTGTAGAGACGTCACCCCTGTGGCGTCTCAAGGAACCCCTGTGGCGTCTCAGAAAGAATTGTTAAAGGTTGATGGCGGTTTCGAAGCTGAATATAAATGTATGCAGTCATACGTCTGTTACACGACAAAAGGCGATGACTTATACGCGATAGCAATAGAATATCCGCAAGATGAGCTCGTTCTTGAAATTCCGCAGCCAAAAGAAAATACTATTGTTACTATGTTAGGCAGTGAAAAGATTTTGCCTTGGAGATATGAAAACGGCAAGATGATTATTGACACTACGCCGCTTAAATACAACGACTTGAAGAGCGATGCGGCTTGGGTGTTTAAAGTAGATGAGTAAAAATATAGTTATTTATAATTTGTATATGGACTACTTCAATTGAGGTAGTCTTTCTTGTTCTTTGCAAATAAAAATATATGAATTTTACAACTTATAAGTTGTATATATAAAAATATTATTATCTTTGCCATTGATTTAAAAGTTGGCAATATGACGTTTGATAAGATTACGGATGATGGACGTTTGTGGGCGGTGCGTTATGATGGTGCAGATGATAATGCTTTGGTAACTATATTTGATCAGTGGAATGATATTCAATGGTTACGTGAGTTTTTTAAAGCAAATATTGATGATTTAGTGTCATATTTCAAAATAACAGATGTTAATGATGCAATATATGATACATTGGATGATAGTGATAGATTGGAATGTCTAATATTAGATATTTCTCCAGAAGCTGATTTGGACAAACTGTTTCGTCCTTTGGAAAATAGTCGTATTGATGAACGTTTGTTAAGTAAAGAAAAGGCTCGTATTAAAAATCGTCCATATCATGCTTCATGGTTACGAGTATATGCAATAAAGTTGGAACCAGGAAAATATATTGTTACAGGTGGTGCGATTAAATTGACTGCAACTATGCAGGAAAGGAATCATACATTGCAGGAACTAATTAATATGGAAAAGGTGCGTCAATTCTTGATAGAAAATCATGTTATAGATGAAGATGCATTTGTAGATTATTTGAATGAATTATAAAATTTGCAGTATATGTCTGAGATTGTTTCAAAGTTAGAGCAATTACAATCGTCAACGCCATCATGTTGGCGTGAAAAGGCTGAGCATAGGCAGCGAAATAAAATATGGATTCGTTATTCTCAGAAAATTGCTATGAAGATGCTTGATAAGATGGAAGAACTTCATCTTAATCAAACTCAATTAGCTGAGCGTATGGAGTGTAGTCAGCAATATGTGTCGAAAGTGCTTCGTGGACAAGAAAATCTGTCGATAGAGACTATGGTCAAAATAGAACAAGCTCTGAATATTCAAATATTCTGTTGATGATTTTTTAACTCTTATAAGAAAGTATATGCATCGTCACACCGACGAGTATTATTGCCAATAAAATTTGTAGCCAGAGCATTCCGTCAGCGACGAAGAAGATGCAATAAATCAAGCTGGCCCACAACATCGTTATGATATAAACTTTAGTCTTCAGAGGGATGATTTTATTCTCTCTGAAGTTTTTTATATACGAACCTAAATGCTTGCTGTTGATGAGCTTCTCATATAAAGTCTTGGAACTTCTGAAGAAACACCAAGCCGCAAGAAGCAATAACGGCGTCGTCGGCAATATCGGAACGAAAATCCCAATAACACCTAACGTTAATGATAATAAACCGAATATTGTTAATATAATTTTCATAATTAATTCTTAATAAATCAGACGTGTCAATGTGTGTTTACCTTTAAGGTAACATTGACGCGTCTCTACAATAATTACCCAAATCCTAAATTCCTAATTTCTAATTCCTAACTAATCAAATCCTCTTCTTGTTCCAATTCGCAAACTTCATATAGAGGTAGCATATCGCACCAAGCAATCCGCCGTATAAAATCTCCGCAGTCCAGACCCATTGGACATTGTCGGTGATATTGGTCATAATTGCGATATAGATTACGTAAACGACTAATATTGCGGCTTCTAAATACAAGGCAGCCGATGTGTTGCCGGTGCCGGAGACTGCTTCGAAATATCCGTTGCCAACGCCTTGTAAGATAGTGCCGAGGCAAATGACATATATCGAAGGTACTACCATTTGTGCGAAGTTGATGTCGTCGGTGTAGATGCTTGCCACTTGAATAGGGAATATCATAATGACTAAAATAATTGGTATGGTGCAGACTATACAGTTCTTCATAATTTTGGTAATTGTGTCGAAGACTTGTTCTGGATGTCCTGCACCTATAGTTCTGCTTACCAATGTGTTGGTTGTCGTTGCAAAGGCGAAGCAAGGTGTTATGAGTATCATATATACACTTCTTACGATGGAGGAGATGCCTGTCGCGGTTTCGCCCATCTTTTCTATCAAGATGAAGAAGATGAACCATACTCCGAATGAAAATAACTTCTGTACCATTGTCGGTGTCGCTACTTTCAAGATTCTCTTCATCAGTTCTGATTCTAGCTTGTGAATCTTGAACATGCCGAAGTCTTTATTTCTCAATGTGATGTAACTGTATATGCCGAAGAATATGAAAGCCGCTACTTCTGCGCAGAATGAGGCTAATGCAGCGCCGCCGATTCCCATCTCTGGAAAACCTAGTTTGCCAAATATGAGACAATAGTCTAAAAAGATATTGACGATTGCCATTATTATTGTGGAATAAGTGATGGCTTTGGTGTTGGATATTCCTACATATAAACCTCTGTATAAGAAGTTGAAACAAACGAATATGATGCCGAACTGGCGATATTTTATGTAATCTAATGCCGATGCGTAGATGTTAGGCGAGTCGATGAGCCAGCCAAGAAGAGACTCAGAGAAGAAATATAAAATGGAAAATAATATCGTTCCTAGAATTAAAACGAAGAACGCTCCATGTTCGAAAATCACGCCGACTCTTTCCTTGTTGCCTTCACCGAATCGTCTTGCTATAATAATCTGGATGCCGATGGCGAAACCAGTCGCAATAGTTGTGAACACGAAATAGAAAAGTCCTGCCAACATAGATGCACCCAATTCAATAACACCTAAATGACCTAAAAAAGCAGTGTCGGTGAAATTGATGATGGTCTGCGCTAAGTTTCCTAACATAATAGGAATCGCTATTTTCCAAATTTCTTTATTTGTTATCTGGGCTTTCACTAGAATGTCAATGTTTTATGGTAAAATAATGTCGATTTTAGAAGAATGCAAAGTTAATGAAAATTCCTAACTCCTAATTCCTAATTCCTAACTAAAAAAAACTTGTTGTCTTGTAGTCTTGTGGTCTTGTAGTCTTTTTTTTTCTTATCTTTGTTAAGTAACATTTTTGAATATGAAAGCTTTAAAGTCGTTGATAATCATATTGTTTTTTCTTGTTCCTTTGAGTGTTTTCTCTCAAACGGTGTCGGGAACTTTTTTCAACCTTCCTCAACAGAAAGTGTATCTCAACGCTTACACTGGCTTGTATATGGAAGTGCTCGATTCTGTCATGATGTCGCACGATAAGCGTGTCGATTTCAATACGCAGTTGACAAAAGGCATGTATCAGATTGAGACTGAATATGGTTTCTCGTTCGACTTCCTTTATGAAAATGATGATGTCAAGTTTGTCTTAAAAGACATTGATAAATTAGAAGAGATAGAGTTTCTAGATTCACAACTTAATGCTGACTGGTATCGGTATTGCTTCTTTAAAGAACAGACAATGAAGTCGTTGGATTTGCTTAAACCAGTTCTTCGTTCATACGATAAAAACTCAGGATTCTATCTTAATGCAAAAAGCGAATACCAGAAATTGCAGGATTCTCTTTGGTCTTTGACTGACGCTTTGTTGAAAAATGATAACTATGCTTCAACTTTGATTCGCGTCGATAGATTCGCTCCGTTAAACCTGGACCATGATTTTAAAGAACAGCGCAACGAACTGATTGCTAACTTTTTCAATGAAGTTGATTTTAATGATTTGTCGCTCATTCCTACTAATGTGCTGACAACAAAAATCATCGATTTTCTTTCTATTCAGCAGTCGCCAGGACAAACTCGCGATCAGCAGATAATGTCAATTATTTTAGGAATTGATAATGTGTTGTATCGTTCTTCTGTTAACTTCGATATGTATAAGTTTGTATTTCAATATCTTATTGAAGGCTTTAATGAACTGGGTTATGATGATGTTGTCGATTATATGGTGAGAATCCCTTATTCCGAAGATTTGAAATGTGATGAAAATCAATATAATGAATTGTTAGATATAGTTGAATATAACTCAAGAGTCAGAATTGGAAGTCAAGCGAAAAATATTTCGGGACAGACAATCTTTGATGAGGAGTTTGATATGTATGAACTCGATAGCGAGTTTACCATAGTTTATTTCTGGTCTTATACCTGTGACCATTGCCGTGAAAATATCAAGCAGTTTAAGGCTTTTTTGGAAGAAAATCATGACTTTACAATGGTAGCAGTCAGTGTGAAAGGTGACTTGAAGAAAATCAGGAGTTATGTTAAAAAATATAAGGTTAATTCTTATTTCTATCATGACGGCCTGGAGTGGGATAGCCCTCACGTAAGTGATTACGCCGTAACAGGTACGCCTACTTTTTATGTCCTTGATAAAAATAAAAATATCATATATAAACCATTTGATTTCGAAGAACTTGTTCAATTTGTAAATATTATCAGACAATGAAAAAAATATTATTATCAGTATTCGCTTTTATAATTTCTCTTAATGTTTTTTCACAAAATGATGAAGACAGATGGGTCGATTCTGTTTTTAATTCCTTGACATTGGAACAGCAGGTCGGGCAGCTTATTAATCTTAGGGCGAATCAGCCTAACAAAGATTTCGATGCAAGAATTGCGGAATATATCGGCAGATATAATATTGGTGGCGTCACTTTCTTCAGGACAGACGCTGAACTCTTGTTGCAACAGACCAACGAATGGCAGTCGATGGCACAGACTCCTCTCATGATAGCTATTGATGGCGAATGGGGACTTGGGATGCGCATAAACGACGGATTGTCATATCCTTATCAGATGACACTCGGCGCAATAACAAACGATTCTCTTATCTCAGAGATGGGTCGCCAGATCGCTGAACAATGTGTCAGAATAGGTATCAATGTCAATTTCGCTCCTGATATTGATGTCAACAACGAACCAAACAATCCTGTAATTGGATTCCGTAGCTTTGGCGAAGATCCTGATAACGTAGCTCGTAAAGGCGCTGCTTATGCACTGGCGCTCCAAAATAATGGCGTGCTTCCTTCTATGAAGCATTTCCCTGGCCATGGCAATACCAAAACCGACTCTCATCACGCATTGCCTGTCATTAAAAATTCCTTAGAAGAGATAGAGAAAATAGAACTCGCTCCTTTTAAATATCTGATTGACAAAGGCGTGAAAGGCGCGATGGTGGGCCATCTTTATTTCCCAGCTCTCGAACCTGTGGTGAATAAATCTTCATCTCTTTCTAAAAATATCGTTACAGATTTGTTAAAAGATAAAATGAATTATGATGGTATCATCTTCACCGATGGTCTTGAAATGAAAGGCGCATATAACGGAACTCATCAGGATAGCGTTTGTCTTCAAGCACTTATGGCGGGTAACGACATCATGATTCTTCCTATAAATGTGGAAAATTCTATTAACATTATCATCGAGGCTGCTAAAAACGATGCGCTCGTAAGAAACAGAGTGGAGGAGAGTTGCAAAAAAGTGTTAAGACATAAATACCAACTTGGACTTAATGATTATCAATATCAATCAGTGGAAAGACTGGATAACGATTTGAAACAGAATAGATATTATGTCTTGAAACAACGTCTTTATAATGAGGCTGTTACAATGCTTGTAAATAAAAAGGATATTCTTCCTTTGAAGAAAGATGCTGATAAGAAAATCGCTGTCGTGACTTTCGGAAATGACAATTTCATATCTAATAAGTTGAATGAAAGCAACATTAAAAACACAGCGCTGCTTTTGAAGAATGATGCCTCCGAGGAAGAGATTAAAAGAACTGTAAAGCAGTTGAAATCATACGATTATGTAATAGTAAATATCAGAAATACTTCTAGTTATCCTTCTAAGAATTACGGTATTACATCAAGCATCGTTTCTTTTATTGATAAGTTGAATAAAAATAATAAGGTTATTATCAACCTCTTTGGAAGTCCGTATGCCTTGGATAAGCTGACTTTGAATAAGAATGTCAGTGCTGTTCTTGTCGGATATGAAGACAATCAGATGGTTGCGAATGCGATTTTGGATGTCATGCTTGGAAAGATGTCGCCAAAAGGAAAACTTCCTGTTTCGCTGAAGGTGTTCAAATGCGGCGACGGCCTTGGATTTAGTTCATTCCTTTCTCCTGAAACTCTTTCTATCTCATTGATTGATAATGAATATACACGAAAGATAGACTCTTTGGTCATTGACGCTATGAATCAGAAAGCGTTTCCTGGTTGCCAGGTCTTGGCTCTTAAAGATGGAGAGATTATTTATGACAAAAACTACGGAAAATATACTTACGAAGGCGAGCAAGTCATTCATTCTGAGTCTATCTACGATATCGCTTCCTTGACAAAACTCTTTGCATCTGCGTTCGCTTTGATGAAACTTTACGATGATGGTTTGATAGATCTTAATTCAACTCTCGGCGATTTCTTCCCTTTTCTTAAACAGTCAGATAAAGGCGATATCAAGTTGATAGAATTTCTCACTCATCAGTCTGGAATGACTCCATGGATTCCGATCTATAAAATGACATGCAAGGATAATCGCCCTGATATGCAGTATTTTAGAGAATTCATTGATGAAGAACATACTATTCGCGTGGCACAAAACCTCTATATTTCTGAAGATTTTAAAAACGTGATTTATGATACAATCATGAAATCTGAATTGAAGGAGAAGAAATACAAATACAGCGACTTGGGATTCTATTTCGTTCCAGAAATAGTTGAGTCAATCACAAATCAATCGTTTGAGTCATATCTGGAAGAAAATTTCTTTGAGCCGTTAAACCTTAATCATATTTCCTTTAAGCCATTGAATAAGTTTGATATTTCCAATATAGTTCCAACAGAAGATGACAAATATTTCCGTAACCGTCTGATTGTTGGCGACGTTCATGATCAGACTGCAGCCTTGATGGGCGGCGTTTCTGGTCATGCCGGACTTTTCTCTAATGCGAGAGACTTGGCTGTGATGTTGCAGCTTCTTCTTAATGATGGTTATGCAAATGGAATGCAGTTTATATCTGAAGAGACGATAAACTATTTCACATCGGCGCCTTTCGCTGAAAATGAGAATAGAAGAGGAATTGGTTTTGATAAACCAGAATTGGATCCAGATGCTGAATTATATACACCTTCAAAGCAATCGTCATTGGAAAGTTACGGACACTCTGGTTTTACCGGCACTTTCGCTTGGGCTGATCCAGCTAACAATCTGATAGTTATATTCTTGTCTAACAGAGTATATCCGACATCAGATAATAATAAATTATCGAAGTTAAACCTCAGAACAGAAATACACGACCTCTTTTATAAAGCCGTAAATAATTAGGAATTAGGAATTTAGGGGGGGGGCGGTGCCTGAGCTTGTCGAAGGCACAGTCACTCCATCACTCCATTACTCCATCACTCCGTAGCTTAATTATCCGAAGGATTCACAGGGAATTTATTCCAGAGGGTATATTTCATTCCTAGTTTATTGACAAAGGTGCTCCACATTTTGCCTGGCATAGTGTGGAGTATTTCTTTTGTGCTGAACTTTCCTACAACCCATGTGTTCGCTTCGAGTTCCTTGCGTATTTGTCCGCCGTCCCAACCAGCATAACCTACATAGAATCGAACCTCATGTGATTTTATTAAATTGTTTTTAATCATTGCTTTAAGAGCGTTGATGTTGCCGCTCCAATAGAGTCCGCTCATGATTTTGTGCGAATCAGGAATCATCTCGCCAATGGTATGAATGAAGAAAACTCTGTCGGTATCGACGGGACCACCTAGATAAACATCGGCGTCGAACTTAGGGAAACCCATGATGATGTCGTTGAAAGGTATGTTGAGCCTTTTGTTGATGACGACGCCAAAACTGCCTTCCTCGTTATGGTCAACGATTAAGATGGCAGAACGCCTGAAATAAAAATCGTTGAGAAATGGCTCTGAAAGCAAAACGTCGCCAATTGACACCTTTAATGTATTGCTCTGAATCTTAAATAGTTCCTCTTTGTTCATACCGATATTTATTCTTAAAAATCAGACAAATATTTCTTTGTTTATAATGCCATTTTTTGTTAATTTTGTACGTCAATTCGCATTTAACATTATGGCAACATATTACGACCAAAATAAATACAATCTCTTGCGAGAAGAATATGAATTTTTCCGTTTTCAAAGATACAATTATACTTTGGAAAAAGATACCTTGTCGGTGAAATTTTATTTCTCTCTCGATGATAAATTTTTCTTCACGCCAAGTTTCGAAATACCGTCAAATAAATTATATGATTGGAATAATCTGAATGATAGTCATTTGGATACTCTTATCTTTAATATCGGAATGATTGAGCTGATAAGCTATTGGAAACTTGCTTGTCCAAAGAAGGTTTATATAGCACCTCATAAACTCGATGAGAAACAGATTCTATGGTGGAAGAAATTGTATTTTAATGGATTAGGCGAGTTCTTCTATCTTAATGGCATAAAGGAAAATGTTAATGATTTTATGGAAATCATACCAGAAGGTGAATTTTCATGCGAAAAAATTAACATCGAACTCAAGGAGAAAACTTTGGTTCCTATCGGCGGAGGTAAAGATTCTGTCGTGACGGTAGAACTTCTTAAGAATAAGATGCCGATAATTCCAATGATAATAAATCCTCGTGGCGCGACTAAAGAATGCGTCGAGACAGCAGGATTCTCATTGGAACAGACAGCCGTTGTAAAGAGAACCTTGGATGCAACAATGTTGAAAATGAATAATGAAGGCTTCTTGAACGGTCATACTCCATTTTCAGCGATGTTGGCGTTTTATACCTTGCTGCTCGGTTTTGCTACCGACTCGAAATACATCGCTCTGTCTAATGAGTCGAGCGCTAACGAGCCTACGGTCCCCGACACAGAAGTGAATCATCAATATAGCAAGTCGATAGCTTTTGAAAATGACTTCAGAACTTATGTCGATGAATATATTAGTTCTGAGATTCAATACTTTAGTTTCTTGAGACCTTTGAATGAACTGCAAATAGCTCGTTTCTTTTCTAGAAATAAAGATTATTACAAAGTGTTCAAAAGCTGTAATGTCGGAAGCAAGACTGATACCTGGTGCGGCAAATGTCCTAAATGCTTGTTCACTTATATCATAATGTCTCCATTCATTCCGCAAGATGAACTTATTGATATCTTTGGAAAGAATTTGTTGGAAGACAATGATTTAACTCATATAATGAAACAGTTGAACGGTGAGGTAGAGGTGAAGCCTTTTGAATGCGTAGGCACTATAGAAGAGGTTAATGCTTGTCTGGAATATAGTCAAATGGCAAAAGACGAAAGGCAAAAGTCTTTGGATGATTTGCTTAATCAATATGATGAGGCGAATAATCTTCCAAGACAATTTGAGGTAATTTTGAAAGATAACCTAAGTAATTTATAAACAGATGATTGATTCGATATTTAAAAGATTAAGAGGAAAGAAGATTCTCATCGCCGGCTTCGGTCGTGAGGGGAAATCTACTCTGAATTTCTTGAGCAAATATTTGACTCATGCAGTCATTGGCGTCGCTGATAAAAACGAATCGGCATTACAAGGCCTTGATAGTAAAAGATATAATCTCTATTATGGAGATAATTATCTTGATGCGGCAAGTGATTACGACATCGTGATAAAAACGCCAGGAATATCTGTAAAAGACATAAATATCGACCAATCCAAAATTAGTTCTCAGACTGATTTGTTCTTGGAAGCGTTTCATAGCCAGACTATTGGCATAACAGGAACAAAAGGTAAAAGCACAACATCAACTTTGATATATCATCTGCTTAAAGAATCTGGAAATGACGTGATACTTGCTGGTAACATCGGCATTCCGATTTTTGACTGCATCTCAAATATAAACCGTAGAACCATAGTGGTTTATGAACTCTCGGCACATCAGTTGCAGTTTATAAACAGGTCGCCTCACGTCGGAGTTCTCTTGAATGTCTTTGAAGAGCACCTCGATCATTTTGGCACTTTTGAAAAATATAAAGACGCGAAAATAAATATCATGCGTTTTATGAACGATAATGATATTGCTATCCTCAATAATAGATTGTCGTTCACTGCAGAGTTGATGCAGACTCGTTATGTGACTTTCGAAAGTTATAATTTCGATGATTATGAATTGAATTGGGAAGATATGCCTCTTCAAGGTGAACATAACAAGTTGAATGTCAAAGCAGCTTTATGTGCTTGCCATTCTTTCGGAATTTCTATTTCAGAATTGCTGCCTCATCTTAAAACATTCAAACCACTGGAACATCGTCAGGAATATGTTGGAACTTTTAAAGGCGTGAAGTTCTATAATGATAGTATTTCTACTATTCCGCAGGCGACGGTAGCAGCATTGCAGACAATAAAGAATGTTAATTTTCTTTTACTCGGCGGTTTCGACAGAGGAATAGACTACCAACCATTGATTGACTTCTTGAAAGAAAATCCTTTGCAGTTTGTCATGCTGACAGGCGAGGCTGGAAATACAATGAAAAAACTCTTGCAAACCGCTGGTTATAAAGGAAATATGTATGAATATGGAGATATGCAGAGCGCATTCGATATGATAAAGAAATATTCAAAAGAAGGCGATGTATGTCTGCTTTCCCCAGCGGCTGCCAGTTACGACAGATATAAAAACTTCGAGGAGAGAGGAAAAGTCTTTAAAGAATTTGCAGAGAAATTTTAAGAATTATGAATATATTTTTCGGTGAGGCTGCTTTGTCTCAGGTTTCAATGATGACAAATAATTACGATAAGTTTTTTGTCTTGACAGATGAAAATATTTATCGTATCTATTCGTCGATGATAGCATCTATGTTGCCAGAGAAAGAAATTACGAAGATTGTAGTTCCTTCTGGAGAACAAAGTAAAAGCATTGAAAATGTTATGCTTATATGGAATAAACTCCTTGAAGCCAAGGCGGGAAGAGATTCTCTCTTGATAAATCTGGGCGGAGGAATGATATCTGACCTCGGTGGTTTCGCAGCATCGACTTACAAAAGAGGAATCGATTTTGTCAATGTTCCAACGACGTTGCTCGCTATGATTGATGCTTCCATCGGTGGAAAAAACGGAATAAATTTTAACAGCTACAAAAACCAGATAGGATTATTCTCGGAACCGAAAAGTGTAATAATAAATACTCTATTCTTAAAAACTCTTAACGAAAGAGATATAAAATCGGGTATTGCGGAAATGATGAAATATGCATTTATAGCTGATGATTCATTCCTTGATTTAGACACTGACAACTATTTGGATTACATAGAAAAAGCAGCGATGACTAAAGACGAGATTGTCAGTCTTGACATGAGAGAGTCGGGATTGCGTAAAATCTTGAATTTCGGTCATACCATCGGTCATGCTTTGGAATCTTATTATATCGATAAAGAGAATTATCTCACTCACGGAGAGGCGGTTGCGCTTGGAATATATTCTTCATTATATCTTTCTGTGAAATATTGCGGTCTGGATGAGAAATGGCTTTTCTTCTATGAAATGTGGTTTAATGGAAATCTTAACCTTTTGAATCTTAATGATTTTGATGTCGATGAGATAATGAAATATATCTCTCATGACAAGAAAAACAAAAGCGGCAAACCTCGTTTTGTCCTTGTCTCGAAACCGGAAAAACCAGTCATTGATGTTGAGGTGATGCCTTACGACATAAGAGATTCTATCCAGATTTTGAAAAATAAATTTTCTATATAATGCTTATTTCACCTTTAAATATTAGTTTTAATTCTGAAATAGACCTTCCTCAAAGCAAAAGCGAGAGCAACAGAGCTTTGATGATAATGCATTATTGGAAGACGCAAAGACACAAAGACGCAAAGACGCAAAGAATAGATGACTTTGAGACTCTGCGACTCTGCGACTCTGAGTCTTTAATGTCAAACTCCGACGATACAATTCTCCTCCACAAACTTTTGAACATTATAAATCAAAATAATGAGCAGGGACTGTTGTCTGTTGACTGTTGTCCGTTGACATTAGAATTAAACTGCTCCAATGCGGGAACTGTCTTGCGTTTTTTGATGACGGCGGTGAGCATGACAAAAGGGACTTTCGTTTTGACTGGAAGCGAGAGGATGAAGCAGCGTCCGGTGAAACCTTTGGTCGATGCGTTGAGAAGTCTCGGCGTTTCAATAGATTATCTCGAAAAAAAATCATATCCCCCGATTAAGATAAAAGGCTGCGAGATAACAGGCGGCAATCTCGAGATAAGCGTCGAGCAAAGCAGTCAGTTTGCTTCTTCATTGTTGTTAGCAGCGCCTCTCTGGGAAAAAGGATTGTCGCTCAGTCTCACAGGAAATCTTTCTTCTTTGCCTTATATCGATATGACAATCAATATGATGAAAGAAGCAGGTGTCGGTGTTGAACGCAATGACAGGAAGATAACCGTCAATCCTTCAAGATATAAATTCGATGATTTTGTAATCGAACCCGACTGGAGCGCAGCGGCGTTCTGGTACGAGATACTTGCCTTGTCGGATAAATCGCAGATATTTTTAAAAGACTTGAAGATAGATTCCTTGCAGGCAGATGCTGTGACAAAAGACGTTTTCAAATCATTAGGAATAGAGACGCAGTCTGTAGATAATGGCGTGATGATAAAAAAGACAGATAGTTGTGAAAAATATTTAACTTTTGATTTTACCAACTCGCCGGATATTTTCCCTGCCGTCGTAGCAGCGTGCGCAGGATTGCAAGTAGATGCGGAATTCTCCGGACTTAAGAATCTCTCTATAAAAGAATCCGACAGGAAGAAGGCGATGATGAATGAGTTGTCGAAACTCAAGGTCGTTTTTGAAGATGTCTCCGACGATGTTTTAAGGATGAGATGTCCTGAAAGATTGCCTTATTTCTCAGAAGAAGAATATGTTACATTCGATAATTACAAGGACCATCGTATCGCGATGGCTCTCGTGCCTCTTGCGATGAAGATCGGTCGTATCGAGATGGAAAATCCCGAAGTCGTTTCAAAATCATATCCGATGTTTTTTGAGGAATTATTCAGGAGTTAGGAACTTTTTGAATTTTCAATTCGCCCCTTAGCGTTAGGGATTGGAGCGGCATCCTTTGCGAGCCTTTTCGGACAACAGACAACGGACAACAGACAACGGAATTTTTTGAGTGAGGTGGAATTGAAGCGAGCAAAGATATAGCGGAAAGCCCGACGGCTTGCCGGAACGCCCGAATAAAATTGAAATTTGAAAACGGAAAATTGAAAATTTGGCGGTCAGCAATGAACTCGGCGCTTCGACAAGCTCAGCGACCTCAATTCAGGAGTTCAGGATTTGAGGAGCTGAGGAATTAATTTTTTTTACTCCATCACTCCATCACTCCATTACTCCATCACTCCATCACTCCGTTACTCCATCACTCCATTACTAAAAAAAACTTTAGCCTTTTGTCTTTAGCCTTTTGTCTTTTTTTTATTTTTGCAAATAAATTTTAACATTTAACCAATGCTGAAAGCTGATGGCTGACAGCAGATAGCTAAAAAATACCTTTATGACGATAGACCTTTTTATCTCCTGCGTGATGGATCAGTTTTATCCTGAGACAGCCAAGAATGTTATGAAGATTTTAGATACTGCCGGAGTTAAGGTCGAGTATAATCCAGAGCAGACTTGCTGCGGTAAGTTCGCTTTTACCAGCGGTTTCGTTGAAGAAGCAAAGGAGTTAGGGGAGAAGTTCCTAAGTGATTTCCCTAACGACAGACCAGTCGTAGGCGTGAGCGCTTCTTGCATTGGCTACATCAAGACTCGTTACAAAGAGTTGTTCTACAACACCGCTTCTCACCTTGAATACAAACGCCTCGTATCCAATATTTATGAACTCACAGATTTCCTTGTCAACAAAATCAACTTCCTGGATTTCGGCGCGGAGTTTAATCATAAGGTCGTTTATCAAGATACATGCTGCTCGTTGAGAGAACTGGGACTTAAAGACGAAGGCCGTAAGTTGCTCTCTCGTGTGAAAGGTCTCGAACTGCTTGAGATGAAACATCCTGAGATTTGCTGCGGTTTCGGTTCCGGTTTCTTCTCCATACAACATGAAGCAATCTCGGTGGCGATGGCGGAAAGAAAGATTAAAGAAGCTATGGAAACCGGAGCGGAATATATTGTCACAAACGATATCTCATGTCTCATGCAACTCGACAGCTGCATCAAAAAACAGAAATTCGATATACAAGTGCTTCATATTGCAGATGTTCTTGCACAGAGAATCTGAATTAATTAGGAATTAGGAGTTAGGAATTAGGAATTAGGAATGAATGTAGAGACGTTTCAATGATACCGAAAAATAAACACACATTGAAGCGTCTTGTATAATTAGGAGTTAGGAGTTAGGAATGGATGTAGGGTCGCGCCGATTACACCAAATAATTAACAATATGAGATTGACACGTCTTTTTTTAGTTAGAAGTTAAGAATTGACAAATCATAAATAAAAAAGGTGATGTTGTAAAAAATAATTGACAACATCACCTTTAATCTTCTAAAGTTCTAAAATTCTAGAGTTCTAGAATTCTTTAATTGTTTTCTTTTACCAAAGCTGTGCGGTATGCAATGAGAAGTTTGTGAAGGTCGTCGATATGTCTTTGCAACTCTTTGCCTTTATCTGTGTCTTTCACGAGCAGACGGTCGGTGTTATGCTCTGAAAGCACTGTGTTGGAGATGATGTCGAGTCCTTCTTCTATGGCTTTCTGTGTAGATTCGAATGGCTCGTGTTGTACGAGCTGCATGCCGAATGAGTTGTAGACTAATGTGTAACCGGCGATGCCTGTCTCTGAGTGATATGCTTTTGAGAATCCTCCGTCAATCACAATCAGTTTGCCGTTGGCACGAACAGGGTTTTCGCCTTTCTTTATTTTTACAGGCACGTGACCATTGATGATGTGACTGCCTTCGCTTTCGATGCCAAATTCTTTAAGAATGTTAATACAAACATCCTCATTATTTTGCAATTTATAATAATGACCTTTTTCTTCTTTCTGAACCTCTTTGTTTGTTGTCAGGTAGCGTTCGAATGTAGCCATCTTCGCCTTGTCGAATGAAGGTGAGTCAGCGCCGCACCATAAGTACCACATATAATCAATAGCAGATTGCTTTTCGTCAGATATTTCCGCTGTTTTTCTGCATGCTGATTGAACTAAAGAGTCTAAACGGTCAAGAAGTCTCTTGCCAGAATAATACTCATCCATAACCTTGACCTTCTTGAATGTGCCATCTTCGTTTAATGGTATTGAAGCGTGGAACATGAGGTTGTTGTTTCTTGCTAAATAGAACGAGCCTTTTTGAAGTAGGAAATATACGTGTTTCTTGAGTTTCTCGCTATTGACGAATGATGCGTGGAAATGGTTGATGATGGCTTGCTCGTCATCTGTCAGTCTATATGGATCTGACGGGTCTATTGTAGGATATGATTTGTCAAGAAGTTCGCATTCAATGCCATTTATATTTATCACTCCACGCTCGAAATCGATCAGATGTAATAGCTTTCTGTCAGACATATTATATTCTGGATGTTTGTCTATCAATGCTGCTTCGCATTTCCATTGTATTATGGAGATTGCTTTGTGCATTTGAGCGATGAGATGTTGCTTCTTTTCAGAATAATGTTCTGTCACAAGTTTCATCTTTGGCGCATATACCTCTACCGGGTCGTCATTATAGACTTCCATCGCGAAGGTGGCGAGAGGAAGCAGATTGATGCCGTAGCCTTCTTCAAGTGTTTCAAGGGTCGCATATCTTAGCGATTGTCGTAACACTGTCGCAATGCAGGCGTCATTACCTGCAAAGGCTCCCATCCACAGAAGGTCGTGGTTGCCCCATTGGACATCGACATTGTGATATGTGCAGAGAGTGTCAAGGATGATGTGAGCGCCCTGGCCTCTGTCGTAAATGTCGCCGACAAGGTGTAAACTGTCGATTGCTAGCTGCTGGATAAGATTACACATGGCGATGATGAACTCGTCGGCACGTTTCGTGGAAATAATAGTCGAGATAATCTGGTTGAAGTATCCGCGTTTGTTGCTTTCGTGTGTGTCGTGAAGCAACTCTTCTATAATGTAGGCGAATTCTTTTGGAAGCGCCTTCCTGACTTTAGAACGAGTGTATTTGGAAGATACGTTTTGGCATATTTTAACCAGTTGGTTTAAAGTCACCATATACCATTCGTTGATGTTGGTGTCTTCCTTTTTTATTTTACGGAGTTTTTCTTTAGGGTAGTAAATCAGAGTGCAGAGATTTCTTTTTTCTGCTTCGCGAAGTGAAGCTCCGAATACGTCATTGACTTTGCGTTTGATGGAACCTGAAGCGTTTTTTAATACATGTTGGAATGCCTCATATTCTCCGTGGATGTCAGATAGAAAGTGTTCTGTGCCTTTGGGAAGGTTGAGGATTGCTTCGAGGTTGATGATTTCTGTACTTGCAGAAGCGATAGATGGGAATGAGTTAGCGAGTAAACGCAAATATCTTAAGTCAGATTCGGATAAATTGTAGTTCTCCATTAATTTTTGTTCAAACATAGTATATGGTGTGTTAGATTAGTCATATTGTTAATGACTGCAAATGTAGTTAACTTATTGTAAGTTGCCAAATGTTTTTTTTAAACATAAAAAAAAGAGCTCCAGAGAGCTCTTTTTACATTATGAATTAACATTATTTAAGTCCGTGTTTCTTTAAGAATGGTTCGTTGCTTGGTTCTTGTCCGCGGAACTTCTTGTATTGTACCATGCCTTCGTCGTTGCCGCATTCTTGCAAGCAGTGTTGTCTGAACTTAGCAGCCAGCTCTGGGTTGAACAAGTCGCCTGATTCTTTGAAGTAGTTGAAAGCATCTGAATCCAAGACAGCTGCCCAGTAATATACATAGTAACCAGCTGAGTAACCGCCAGCGAAGATGTGTGAGTAATATGTACTTCTGTAACGTGGATAAATCTCGTTGATCAAACCGATTTCGTCCATCTTTGCTTTTTCGAAAGCAGCTACGTCGAAGTTGTCGTTCATTTCTGTCAACTTATGATATTCCATGTCTAAGATTGCTGCTGCCAAGAATTCTGTTGTTACGAAACCTTGGTTGAACAATCCGCTGTTTTCTAATTTGTTGATGATTGTTTCTGGAATGACTTCACCTGTTTGCCAATGTTTTGCGTACATTCTCAATACTTCAGGATCGCCAGCCCAGTTTTCCATGATTTGTGATGGAAGTTCAACATAGTCGCGAGGAACATTGCCGCATGTTCTGCTGTATTTGCCGTCTGAGAACAAAGCGTGCAAGCCGTGGCCGAATTCATGCCATAATGTTTCTGTCTCGTCCCAGCTGAGGAGGGCAGGAGTGTTGCCTGTTGGAGGAGTGAAGTTCAATACTAAAGATACGAGAGGAGAGATTTTGTTGCCTTCGATGTCGTAACCTGCTTCACGGAAGCTTGTACACCATGCGCCACCGCTCTTGCTGTCGCGTGGGAAATAGTCTAAGTATAAAATACCGATGTATGAACCGTCTTGTTCTTTGACTTCCCATGTCTCAACGCCGTCGAAATAAACTGGAAGGTCGTTGCGTTGTTCGAAAGTGATGCCGTATAATTTGTTAGCAACCATGAACATGCCATCGCGTACGTTGTCCAATGAGAGATAAGGTTTCAATTCGTTTTCATCGAAGTCATATTTTTCTTTGCGTAATTTCTCTGCGTAATACCACCAGTCCCATGATTCTAAGTCCATGCCTGCTATCTTTTCCATTTCTTTGAGTTCTTCTTTAGCGACTTTCAAAGCTGGGTTGAATAAGTCAGCGAGGAATGTGTCAACTGTTGGAACTGTCTTAGCCATATTGTTTTCCAATACGTATGATGCGTAGTCTTCGTATCCGAGAAGTTGTGCCTTTTGGATACGTAATTTTGTCATCTCAGCGATTAAAGCTTTGTTGTCGTTATCGTTGCCATTGTTGCCACGCATAACGTAGCCCATATAAATCTTTTCGCGGAGGTCGCGGTTGTCAGCATATTGAAGGAAAGGAATGAGACTTGGTTTTGACAATGTGAAGACCCATTTGCCTTCCATGCCGTCTTTAGCAGCTTGTTCAGCGGCAGCGTCGATGCTTGATTGTGGGAGACCGCTCAAGTCAGCAGCGTTGTCAACGACGAGTTTGAAGTTAGCGTTTTCAGCGAGGAGGTTGTTGCCGTATTGAAGGCTTAACAATGATAATCTTTCGTTGATGCCTTTCAATGTTTCTTTGTCAGCTTCGTTCAAGCCAGCGCCGCTGCGGATGAAGTCGGCGTAGTATTTCTCAACAACGCGGATTTGTTGGTCATCGAGGTTCATGTTGTGACGGTTGTTATAAACATATTTAACCTTTTCAAAGAGAAAAGGATTCATTGAAATTTCGTCGCCGTGAGCTGACATCTTAGGCATAATCTCTTCTGCGATGTTTTGCATCTCGTCGTTCGACATACATTCCCTGAGATTGAAGAAAACGCCGCCTACTTTGTCTAAAAGCTCGCCTGATTTGTCGTATGCCAAGATTGTGTTTTGGAAATCAGGAGTTGCTCTGTTCTTGACGATGACGTCTATCTCAGCTTTTTGTTGTTTCATGCCTTCTTCAAAAGCAGGCAAATAATGTTCTGATTGAATCTTGTCGAAAGCTGGTACTTCGTATGGTGTTCCGTAATCTGACAAGAAAGGATTTTCTGTTGCGACAGGCTTGTTGTTGCTAGTGCAAGAAGCCAATGTCATGATGCTTAATGCAATCACACCTAAAAATTTTCTGTTCATATTAATTAATGTGTTAAGTTTTCAAATGATGTGCAAAGTTAATAAAAATAGTCAACGGACAACAGACAACGGACAACAGTTTTTTTAATGTTGATTTGTACATTGTTTGATTATTTTTTGTTTTGATATAGTTTTTGCTTTGATACGTTGAAAGTTTAAACTTTTTGATGAAAATCTCTTGACAAACATGAAAATCTATTATATTTTTGTGATATCAAAATGATATTAAACTAAAAAAATAAAAATCTTAAAAAATAATAATTATGGAAACAAAAGAAAAAGAATTCAAAGGATTAGTTGTCAATGGTTTTGTAGCATTGATTTTATTATTAGCATTGACAGGAATTAGCGTTTATGCTTTGGTGCATTTTATTCAGATTGCTAATACATTTGGTATTGTTGCAAGCATTGTTGCAGCAGTCTTTTTTATGATATGTCTTTTCGGTTTGAGAATGCAGGAACCTAATGAAGCTATGGCGATGTTGTTCTTCGGTAACTATCGCGGTACTTTCAAGAAGACAGGCTTCTATTGGGTTAACTTCTTGCTTTCTTCAAAGAGAGTTTCTCTCCGTGCACGCAACCTCAACGTCGATCCTATCAAGGTTAATGATAAGACCGGTAATCCTATCATGATTGGTCAGATCTTGGTTTGGAAGTTGAAAGATACATATAAAGCCATGTTCGAAATCGACTCACAGACAATGGCTGGCGGTGCTAACGGTCAGGTAGGTGTTACTGTCTCAGGAAGAATGAAGGCTTTTGAGAGCTTCGTGCGCGTACAAAGTGACGCTGCCTTGAGAGAAGTAGCTGGCATGTTCGCTTACGACGATAACGACGATACTAAAAATAATGAGTTGACATTACGTTCTGGCGGCGCTGAAATCAACGATATTTTGTTAAAGAAATTAAACGATAGATTGGAGATGTCGGGTTTGGAAGTCGTGGAAGCAAGAATTAACTATCTCGCTTATTCTCCTGAAATTGCTGCTGTTATGTTGCGTCGTCAACAAGCCGCTGCTATCATCTCAGCGCGTGAGAAAATCGTGGAAGGTGCTGTCACAATGGTGAAGATGGCTCTCGATAAACTCAGCGAAGAGGAAATAGTGGAACTCGATAACGAAAAGAAAGCCGCTATGGTAAGCAACCTTCTAGTTGTTCTTTGCGCCGACGAATCAGCTCAGCCTGTCGTTAATACAGGAACACTTTATCAATAATTAATTCGTAGAGACGTATCAATGACACGATAAAAAATTAACAATATGTCATTGCTGCGTCTCTGAGTAGAATTGAAAGTTGAAAATAAAAAATTGAAAATTAATGTAGAAATTTTAAACTTAAATTACCATGTCAATGTTTGTAATATCAGTATTAGTAATAACGGTAGTGTTTTCTGTCTTGGCAGTAAAGAAGGAAAGTGTTGCTGTTTATGAAGATGGAATTAAGATAAAGGATACATTGTTTCCTTTGGCAATTTCAAATGATACTATAATCTCTATCTCGTTGTTGGACAGAATGCCGAGGGTTGTTGCTCGTAGTAATGGTGTGAGCTTTGGTGCTGTTCTCAAAGGTCGTTGCAGAATAAAGAGAGATGAATTTGAAGGTTCTGAAAAAGCAACTGTCTATCAGAGAAAAAGAAATGGAAAAACAATTGAAATAAAGACTGTAAATGGTTCGGTCTTTATCAATAAAGCTGATGATTTCCAGACAGAAGAACTTTACAACGAGATGAAATCAACCATTAAGATTCTTAAAGATAATGAGTTGGATTATGCCGCTAAACGTCCGCGAAATCATAGAAATACAATTGCTGTCACTTTGCTTGTGATTGCACTCGCTTGTATTCCTGTTTTCATGGTTGATTATGAAAATACAGTAACTGTTAATGATGATATGATTGAAATCAAAGGCGATTATGCGATGAATATTCCGGTTTCTGAAATTGATACGGTTATACTCGTTGAGCAGCTCCCTTCTATCAAGCTAAGAACCAACGGCATCTCTACAAGGAAAGTCAATATCGGTAATTTCAAGATGAGCGACGGTAACAAATGCAGACTTTATGTTAATAATGAAGTTCCTCTGTTTGTTGAAATAAGATGTCAAAAGGCTAATGACGAAAGTCAAAAGTCATTGATTTTCATAAACAGAAAAACTGTTGAAGAGACTAAAACGTTATATGAGGAAATTTTTAATTCAAAATATTAATAGCTATCAGCTATGAGCAATGGGCAGTGAGTTTTTTCAAATTGCTCTTGGCTCACATCTCATAGCCCAAAGCATAAAACTATGAAAAAAGCGATAAGATATTCAGTTATAGTATGTTTGGTGAGCTGGGTTTATGCAGCCATCATGATTTTCGGTTTTGGAATTACAAATGTTTCTGACAATCCTATCAAATATACGGTGTTGGCTTCATTGTATATGTTGTTTCCTTTAATGGTTGCTGTTGTCATGCAGAAGGTTGATAAAGACAGATTGGCCTCTACAGGATTGTTGCGTTTTAAGATAAGATGGTCTTGGCTCGTGGCATGGATACTGCCTGTTGTCATCGTTTTGTTGACATTGTGTGTTAATGCCTTGATGCCAGGCTGTGAGTTCAACACGGATATGTCGGCTATGATTCCTGCTGATTCTGTTCCGGAAGAACAAAAAGAAATGGTGAGCATGCTGATGACTCCTGCTTTTTTGATTGTCACAACGATAATAAGCGGACTTTTCGCCGGTGCTACTATCAATGCTCTTTTTGCTTTCGGCGAAGAATACGGATGGCGTAATTATCTTATCGCTGCTTTGAGAGACAAAAAGTTCGCATGTGCTTCAATATTCATCGGAATCGTATGGGGATTGTGGCATTTTCCATTGATATTGCTTGGTCATAATTATCCTCAACATTCTGTGGCAGGAGTCTTTATGATGGTGATATTCTGTGTGCTTGCATCTTTCGTGGAAGTTTATTTCGTTCTTAAAGCGAAGTCTGTCTTTCCAGCTGCCATATTTCACGGAACTATAAACGCTGTTGCCGGATTGAACGTGCTTTTGATAAAAGGCGGCAACGACTTGATAAATGGCGCATCTGGCTTGTCGGGTTTCATCGTGATGGCAGTTGTCATCGCTATTATTTATGTCTTCGATAGATTTGTTTTGAAAGACAATATCTTTTCTAAAACGATAGGGGAGGCTTTGGAAAATGTCGAAAGATAAGGAAAATACAACCAAGAACTTCGCCCTGCGACTCGATGCCAAGACTATGGAAGCCGTCGAGAAATGGGCTGCCGACGAATTCCGTTCTGTCAACGGACAGATACAATGGATCATTAATGAGGCGTTGAAGAAGAATAAACGGCTATAATAGCAGTCAGCTATCAGCGGTCAGCCTTTAGCCTTCATCTTTTAGTAATAGTGCTGAACGCTGATAGCTGAACGCTGATAGCCGATAGCTGATAGCTGATAGCTGAACGCTGACAGCTAAAACAGCGTCATCTTATGATTCTCGCCGTCGAAGTAGAATGCCATGACATGGACTTTCCCGTTTATTCTACACAAGCCGCTAATCTCTAACTGATAGGAATTGTAAACGCTTGGAATAAGCAATGTTTTCTTCAGCTTGCCTTTCTTGTCATATACTTTCTTGAAATAGCATCCGTCTTCCAAAGATAATGTATAAAGATTCTTTGAATCTATTTCCACATCCAAGACATAATTCTTGAAGTCGTCTTGGAACTGTAGAAAATATTCTTCTGTTCCTATCAATGTGCTGTCGATTTCGAAGTCGCTTAACGAAACGTCGAAGACTTTGGTTTTATAGAGAGGTTCTTTCAGATTCTCATAGTCATAAACCAAGACCTCGCCCGAGTTGCCGTCAGATACAGCAATCTTATTTCCGAATGTTGATATTCTCGGATATACGTATGTCCAACCTACATTCAAATCCATATTGATTTGTCCGAGCTGTCCGATACCTCCGACAACAACGTTTTCTTTCTCATCATATATTGTGAACAAACGGGTGTCGTCATACGTTTTTTTCTCGAAAGTCATTCTTGAAGGCTCATAATCCTTTAATGTTATGAAGAAATACTTTTCTAATTCAGATGAATAATGAAAATTCTCATGGGAAATGAATTGAGTAAGATCGTTGTTAAATTCCAAAGGCATTAATTTTCTATCTTTATCATCATTCAAATTTTGAGAAATGATAGCTGCTTTGTTGTAATATGCAATTGAACGTTTTGATTCATCCTCATAAAATAAATTAGGAAGTGAAACTGAAAACAATATGGTTTCTGTGTCTTTCATCGTGGAAGTAAGACACATGGCAATGATATAACCTCTTTTTAAATCTTCTATATAGTATTTTTCGTCAATATCATTGGATATATATGCAGTTTCTTCTGTTTCATTTGGTTTGTATTTTCCTGTAAAACTCATGTTTTCATATTTCTCATCAAAAGAATAAAGATAAATTGCATTATCCAATTCGTCGGCAAATGATAAATATCCATTACTGATGTCCGGAAAATCAACATTTGAAATAAATGTATCTTCATCTAATGGAATAATAATTTTTCTGAATACTTCAGCTTTTTTGAAAGATTCGTTTTCGCACTCAGATGTTGAATGGTTAAAATTTATTTTCTCACTCCAAACCTCACTGTAGAAAGGCATAGGCTCGGTGTGATTTACGAAAGCATTGATGAAATCTGGACTTATTTTATTCCAATCACCACCTGTGAGAAGACGACCTGATTTTCGGTCAATTTTCATTAGAAGAGGAACACGAGGATCTTCAGTGCTGAATGCTAAAAAAGATTTATATGATTTATCGGTATCGTAAATTACATCTTCAAAGAAGAACTTGTTTTCTACGTATTTTTTTGCTGCGTCTTTATTTTGAAAAGAGGCTATCAGAACCATTGAATTATTAGGGTTTTTACAATAAAGCATTTCTTGGACAATTGGCATTATGCCATCCATGCGAGGAGCAAACATTAAAGGGCAAAGAAAAACATACAATGTGTCGTTTGGATTTGAAATTTCAGAGAAGTAATCTCTCAATAAATCTTCAGTTCCTTCTATTTGTGCTATTTTATGATATCCTTCATTAGCAATCTTGTTCAAATCCATTTGGGCGGATAATTTTAATGATAAGCACAAAATCAAAAAAGTGATAATAATATTCTTGTTCATAATAATAAAATTTACGATGGATTTTAGAATAAGTGAATTTTTAAATAAAAAAACGGCCATGCAATCTTATAAGTAAATTGCACGGTCGTATCGATAGGTTTTACATTTCTACACTGCCATCTTCAAAGTTGACCTGATTTGTATCTACAATAATTGTAATTTCACCGTCTGATACAAATGCTTTACCTTTTTCTCCACTTACAATAATTTCTTTACATACAGTAACGGCTAACCCTCTACATGGTTTTAGTATCCCGGATTTAGTTCCATACCATTTAAAAGTTGTACCTTCAGAATAATCTTCTTGAATGCTGTTTGCCTCAATACTATCTTTTGCTTCATTTGTTTCAGGTTCGTTGTTGTTAGCGAAAGCGAATGTCGCCATCAATAATAATAATGTTAAGATTGATAATTTTTTCATGTTTAATAATTTTTGATGTTAATAATTAATGCTTTTTTCTTTCTTTAGTTCTGCCTCCTACTTTCGCTTCGGAGGCGTTCTCAAATGAATTTGTTTTGCGTTTCCATAGCTTTGAATTTTGATTTAGCGTTTTTTATAGAGACTCCATGCTAAGACTGTTATTATTATTGACATGGCAATGATTATGGCGTACAAAGTTTCATGATTTGTATTAAATTTTATAAGTAATGTGCGAATTGACATTCCAACAATGCTGCCAATAAAAACCATAAAAAAAATTTTACTGTATTTTTTCATAATTTATCTCATTTAGTTTGTATTTATTTTTCGTTAGAGGATTAAATCTATTTGTCCCCTATAACAATTACTTTATTTGAAGGATTAGCTCCCAGTAAACGTTGTCACTCGCCATATTTACAGAGAGCGTTGTTTTATGATTTTGTTTTGCGTTTTAATAGCTTTGTAATTTTTTGACAAAAATAAGACAATGAAAACGCATTTGTCAATAGAGATACAAGTTTTTGTAAGATGTGAAAAATGTAAGGTGTTGTAAAATAGTTGGTTCTGATTTTTGAAGTACAAGTTTTATTTGAGGGTTTATGATATTTTAATAATCAATTCTCTTATGGCATAGAGTAATGGTTCTAAATCATATTTTATAATATTGAATATTTCTTCTGCATCAATGTCGAAATAATGATGAGCGATAATATCCCTTACTCCCATGATGTCGTTCCATGGTATGGATTTATCTTTTGACAATATCTGTTTATTCGTTACTTTATCGAAACCTTTTAGACTTTCACCTATAGCAATTAATAGCATACAGGTGGCATCTAATTTTTCCATTCCGAATGAGGAGGTGATAAAATCGTTAACGTGATTTATGTCTTTGGTTCGTTCTTGTATTTTTTCAATTGCCTTTTCAATTTGTTTTAGAATATTGACAGCTAATTCATTATGTGAAGATTTCAATTCCATCCCTTTCAATCTCTTTCCTTAAAGTTTCATTCATGTTTTTGTGTTCTCTTACAACGTCAACATTACAAGCAAGAAGTTCTTCTAAAAAATGTTTCAGACGAATACGAAGTAACATGTTGGGTTTCATGACAACACATACGTCAATATCGCTGGTCTCAGTTTGTTCTTCTCTTGCAACGGAACCAAATAATCGCATTGAACTGACACCGAATTGCAACTTTATAACATCTGAGAATGCCTTTATTGTTGATATGTATTCGCTTCTTGATTTCATGTCAAAATTATAACAATACAAAAATAAAAAAGTTTTGATATATACACAAAATTTTCAGTTTTCAGTTTTCAATTTCTCTTCAATGCTGTCTTTTTCCTCGATGTTGAGTTTCTTCCTGATGGATGTTCTCGCCTTGTTGATGGTGTTGATGCTTTTTCCGAGAATGTCTGCGGTCTCCTGCGAACTGAACGGAGTCAATGCCATGATGCCGACTTTATATTCGGTGTCGGAAAGAACAGGATATTTTTGTCGTATCGCTTCGGCAAGTCCCGGATGTTCTTCTTCGAAAATCTTCATGACGGCGTCGAAAGCGGTTTCGCTATTGTCGTATATCTTTCCCTTTATCATCTTGTAATGTGATTCCGTTTTGTTTTTGTCCATCAATGTCATGCTATAGACAAGCATGTATTTCCATTCTAAATTTCTTTTGTAGTCGCCTTTTATTTCGTTGAGACAGAGAATCTCATTCTCGAATTTCAGAATCTCGTCTTTCATTCTCAACTCTTCTTTTCTTCTTCGTAAGTTTCTGTTTGCCAATATCAATAAAATCGCACCTGCTGTCAATAACAAGAAAAGTAGGATTGTAAGCGTTCTCTGTTTTTTAAGCAGTTCGAGATTATAATCGTTTTCTATCTTTTCGTAATCGTACTTCTTTTGTATTTCCAAAACATTCTGTTGCAGACGTTCTTCTAACAATTCCATATCCATCTCGGCGAAGGTTCTGTAATAATGGAAAGCAGAGTCTATATTGTTTTCCGTCATGGCTTTGTTATAAAGGAAATAATTTATCGCTACTTTAAGAGTCTTGTCGTCAATGCTGTCGAGTTCTTGTTTTAGTATGTTTTCGTAATATGATAAAGAGTCATTAACTTTCATATCTAAAAAGATATAAGCTAAATTCAGATGATAGCGAGGAATTTCTTTTTCTTCGTTATTGTATTTCAAAGAAAGTCTTATGTAATTCAAAGCCTCGTCATAATTGCCGATTTCGTTATATAGAGTTGCGATGTTTTGATAAGCGACCGACATCACGTTGGTGTCGGCAGACTGTTCAGCATGATATACGGCGTCTTTGAAATATTGAATAGATTTGTCGATGCTGTCGATTATGAAATAAGCACGTCCGATACCAGCGTTGGTGTAAGAAAGCATCGTGGGATTGTGTTTTGTTGTAGCCGCCGATTGATTCAGCATTTCTATTGCTTCATCGAATGAATATTGTTCTAAGAGAAGCATTCCCATATATTGTTGTGCGAGACCGAGTAGGGTGGTGTCGCCTTCAGATTTCGCGGCATCGAGAGCCTGTTTGTATGTTGACATGGCGAGGTCGGTCTCGGCGTTTTTTTCATATTCACAAGCCAAATCGAAAAGTTCTTTAGCTGAATGAATCTTATTGCAGCTAAAAAACAATAAATTTGATAATATTAATATGAGAAGAACTCTCTTCATTAAAACCTCCATGCATTCATTTATGATTTAAAAGACGCTTCAATGTGTGTTTGTTTTTAAGGTAACATTGAAACGTCTCTACCGATTATATCTCAATCCATTCCCAGTCGGCTTCAAGAATGTTTCTTCGTGAGCTGCATTTGTCGTCTTTAGCTATCAGGCTGAAATCTTTTTTGTAGAAAGTGATTCTGTAGGTGCCATCAAGGCCGTTGCAGTCGGAGTCGTCGCTGGTGAAGATGATGAGGTTTTTTTCTATGGAATAATTACCGGTTATAGGTTTTGATGCGTCAACGCCGAAGAAGTCGATGCGGTAGCCGTAGGCGTCCATTGTGAGAGAAGCGCCTTGTTCGCTGCTGAGCCAGCATCCGCTGAGCTTGTTATCTTCTTTGAAGGTCTTTTTGATATCTACGGCTTCGTCGTTTTTGTTGCTTGCGTTAACAGCTTCAGATTTGTTGCTGCTAGTTTTTGGAGTATCTTCTTTTGGGGTTGCAGTCGTCTCCTCTGATTTTGTTTCTTTGACGATGTCTTTCTTTTCAGGAAATTTTTCTCTTTCCTTTTTGACGACAATTTCACTCTTTTCTTTTATGTTTGTTGTGTTGCTTTTGAAATTGCTCATTATCATGAATACGGCTGTTGTAATGACAGCGAGCAATAATAAAACGAGCATTATTTTAGGGAAAATACCGATATTGTTTTTCTTGTTATTTTTCTTTGGTTTAGAGCCTTTTTTAGCTTGTGGAGTTTTCTTTCCTTTTTTTGTTGTTGCCATATAAAAAATTTTGATTGCAAGTTTAATAAAAAAATAAAATGAAATGATAAATTAATTAACTTTGCAACCAAAATCATAAAGCATGCAAGAATCAATTTTAATTTTAGATTTTGGCTCACAGGTAACTCAGCTTATCGGACGTCGTCTTCGTGAGATGAATGTCTATTGTGAGATCCATCCTTATAATAAAATACCAGAGTTGACACCTGATATCAAGGGTGTTATCTTGAGTGGTAGTCCATTCTCTGTACGCGATGCTAAAGCTCCATTCGTTGATTTGTCTAACATAAAAGGCAAGTTGCCTCTCTTAGGCATTTGCTACGGTTCACAATTCATGGCATATCACTTCGGTGGCGATGTCAATGGTTCTATAGCAAGAGAATATGGCCGTGCATCTCTCACAGTCGTTGATGAATCATGTCCTTTGTTCGAAGGCGTAAGCAAGGTAAATCAAGTATGGATGTCACATGGTGACACTATCGCAGCATTGCCAACAAACGCACGCGTCATAGCAAGTACAGAAGATGTAGAAAACGCAGCATATAGAATCGATGGTGAAGAAACATACGCAGTACAGTTCCACCCAGAAGTATCACACTCAGTGGAAGGTACCAAGATGATCGAAAACTTCGCTAAGAAGATATGCGGTTGCAAAGGCGACTGGACTCCAAGTTCTTTCGTTGACAATATCGTTGAAGAACTTAGAGAAAAACTCGGCGACGACAAGGTTATCTTAGGTCTCTCAGGCGGTGTCGACAGCACAGTGGCAGCAGTATTGTTGAACAAGGCAATCGGTTCTAACTTACACTGTATCTTCGTTGACAACGGTCTTTTGAGAAAGAACGAGTTTGAAGATGTTCTCGAATCATATAAAGACTTAGGTCTTAACGTTATCGGCGTTAACGCAGGCGAGCTCTTCTTGAGCAAGCTTAAAGATGTCACAGATCCAGAGTTGAAACGTAAGGCTATCGGTGCAACATTCATCGAAGTTTTCGAAGCAGAAGCTAAGAAGATTAAAGGCGCAGAATGGCTCGCACAAGGTACAATCTATCCTGACGTTATCGAAAGCGCTGGCATCGAAGGTGCAACTTGCAAAATCAAATCACACCACAACGTTGGCGGTCTCCCAGAAAAGATGAACCTCAAGATCGTTGAACCATTACGCGCTTTGTTCAAAGACGAAGTACGTCGAGTTGGTCGCGCTTTAGGCATCAAGAAAGAACTCATCGGCCGTCATCCTTTCCCAGGACCAAGCTTGGCAATCCGCCTCTTAGGTGCTGTTACAGAAGATAAATTACGTATCCTCCGCGATGCTGACGAAGTATTCATCTCTTCATTGAGAAACTGGAAATGCGAATTGCCACACGCTTCATATCCTAATGAAATGGCCGACAATTTGTACGACGCTATTTGGCAAGCAGGCGCAATCCTCCTTCCTTGCAAGAGCGTAGGTGTTATGGGCGACGAACGTAGCTATGAATATACAATAGCATTGCGCGCTGTTATCTCAGTCGACGGTATGTCAGCTGACTGGGTACATCTCCCATACGAATTCTTGGCAAAAGTATCTAACGATATCATCAATAAAGTCAGAGGTGTCAACAGAGTATGCTACGACATCAGCTCTAAGCCACCAGCGACAATTGAATGGGAATAATTAATGCATAATGCATAATTCATAATTCTAGAGACGTGTCGGCGTGACAAAAATAATAAACGTTGACACGTCTTGATTTAGAAAAAGGCTCGAAGCTCATTGCTCACAGCTCAAGGCTAATGACAAATAAAATTAATAATAACCACATCAACTGTTGACCTCGTCTGTTGACCGTTGACCTAAAAAAATCATTAAAGAGAAAATTATGAAGACAATGAATTGGAAGAAAGAGATGCTTGCGTATTTCTATCTTATCTTTGGTAGTTTGTTGTTCGCTATCGGCGACATCTTATTCGTTAACCCTTACATCTTGGCTCCTGGTGGAACATACGGTCTCTCAAACGTATTGAACACAGTATGGCCTTGGAAAGTCAGTCTCTATGCTATCTGCATGGATATTCCATTGTTGATAATCGGTACTTGGATTCTCGGTCCTAAGTTCGGTCTCAAGACCATCATCTCAACATTCTTGATTTTCGGTTTCACTTATCTCATTGAAACTTATATCGGTTACGCTCCAATTATCCATAATGGCTTGTTTGAAAATGCTGTTAGCCCTAACCCAGAATGGTTAAACGTACCTCATAGCGAAACAGACTACTTTATCCCAGATTACTTCCTCAACACATTGGTTGCTGGCGGTATCTACGGTTTGGCTATCGGTCTCATCTTCAAGTCAGGCGCAACATCTGGCGGTAGCGATATCATCTCAATGATTCTCCACAAATATACCAAGATCTCTCTCGGTACATTGGTTATGATCGTTGACTCAATCATCACACTCACAACATTAATCGCTGAACCACAATTACGTCTCCCAGTTTATTCAATCTTGGTTATCGTAATCGAAGGTTGGATTATCGACCTCGTCGTTGACGGATTCAACAGCTACAAAACAGCTTTCATCGTTACAGACAAAGCAGAAGAAGTACGCGACATCATCATCAAAGACATCAACCGCGGTGGTACTTGCTTCTTCGGTAAAGGTTTATATAAAGGTGTTGACCGTAAGATGATTTATGTAACATTAACACGTCCTGAACTCGTTAAGTTACAAACAGCATTGAAAGAAATCGACCCAGATGCATTCTTGAACGTTGTTTCAAGTACAGAAATCATGGGTAAAGGTTTTAAACCACTCGCTGAATAAAATGGCTGAGGTCTAATGACTAAAGGCTAATGATTAAGAGGAGCTACTGTGAAAAAGTGGCTCCTTTTTTAATAATAATACGCATGAATCCGACTTATCAAAAGTATGTGTCCCATGTAATAAAAAATATTTAGATTTGCATTAAATATATTGGATATGTTTACCATTTTATTCTTGATATTATTAACATTGGTAAAGCCTTTTGATGTTAATTCTCATGATACTGTTTATGATACGAATGATTATTATGAAATTATTCTTGATAATCATGAACAATTATTGAACAATTGGCATCAGATTTATAACGATTCCTCAATATTGCAAGTCGTAAATTACTTCGACTCGCTTGATGTCGTTAATTCTGATTCAAAAGTTAAATGGAACAAGGCGAGATCTCATCATATCTTAGGTAGTATTTACGCTGCAAATAAGGATTATACTATGGCGATGGAGCATTTTGTCATTTCTTTAAAATCATTAGATGATGTTCCCAATTATATTTATGATATACAGAAAAACCATCTGACAGGATTGATGTATAAAAAGATTTCCTCTATGTTCCTTTTTTGCGAATTTTTTGATAAGTCTCTCGATATGTTGTTAGAATCTATCGATAAATTCCATGCGTGCAACGACTCGTCTCACTTGTTAGTTGAATATTTAACCTTGGGAAGTTTCTGTGATATGCTTGATGAAGATGGTTCAAATCCAGATACTAATATGTATTATATAAGAAAAGCTGAAAATTATCTATCCAAATTTCCAGAACAATCATACGAAAGAGCTTATTACGATTATTGTTTGTCTTATTATTTCAGGTCTATTAATTATCATGATACGGCTTTAGTGCTTCGAACAAAGGCTCTGCGTAATATGCCAAAATACAATTCCTTTTATTATTCTATGAACAGAGCGGCAGCTTACGCATTTTATGCTGAGCAAGAATATGATTCGGCTTTGTATTATGCTTTGGAGGCGTTTCGTTCACCAGATTTGTTTGACAAACGCGATGCTGCAGAAGGTCTCTCTGAAATCTATAAGGAGTTGGGTGATGAAAAAGAATCGTCAAAATATGCCGACATATATCGTGAGAGTCAAAGAAAATGTCTTGATCTTAAAATACAAAACGCAACAATAGGAAAGACATACGATACATATCTGAACTATAAAATAATGAAAGAGAATGGTAGAAAACAGACTCAATCGATATGGGTTGTTTTGATATTGCTTGCTTTTGTTCTTTCGATAATCATATATTTTTATATCTCAAAAAATAGAAGTGTAAATAATGAAGCATTGGCGAACACCTTGTTTCTAGAGCGATGGAACACATTTCAAGAGACGGAAATATTTATTTCTATTATTGAACGTTGTGATGACAACAAAGATTTGATGGGCGACACTATCATGTATTTTAAAAGACCTCTCACCAATACCGAAATGAGTACTTATAAAGCGACAATCGATTCTCTCTTCAACGATTTTACTAATCGCTTTTCGTTAAAATATCCCGATATGACCAAAGTCGAACTCGATTATTGTTTCATTTCCATTCTTCCATTGACAGAAATTCAAAAAGCAGGACTGCTATCACTTTCATATCAAGGCATAGTGAGTCGCCGAAAAAGAGTGACGAGCAAATTGAAAGAATCTCTTCAAAATCAGAAATTGATTGATTTCATGAAGAAAAGCCTCAAAGATGGACTGATATAGTTAGAAACATATTTTTGAATAGTCGATTGTATATACTTTTGCCGCTGATGATTGGCGGTATTAAGCCCTTTTGCCTCTTATCACAAATTAAAAATAGGGCTGAAAATTAAAATTCTAAAAAAATGGAAAACAAATTCAACAATTGGCAAGTACAATTTTCTAGCATTGTACCTAACAGTAACAATCCTTTTGATCAACCCAATTATTATACGATAGTAAAATTATGAAAAATATAACGAAAATATTGTTAACGATATATCTTTTTGTCTCGGTTAATATTTGTTTCGGACAAGAAGTGCTCTCGCTTTCAAAATGGCGTTTCGGCACTGCGCTATCAGGAGGTTATTCCTTTGCTAATAAAGATTTAACAAATGACCTCAATAACTATGCAAGCTGTATCTGGGAAATAGATTTATATTACAATCGGATACAAACTTCATTTTATAGTCAGGCAAACTGGAGCCAAAAAAACAACTTGTTTGATTTCGGCTTGCGAGCAGGTTACAATATCGTTGACGGAAATGTCGTGCAATTCACACCATTGATAGGTCTTGGCGTTATGAGTTTTAGCCATGACTTAAATTTGAAAAATATCCTAACACCTTCTGTAGGTGCCAATTTTGATTTTAAATTGTGGACTAATAAAAAATCAAAGAGGAACGACATTTGGATGATAAGGCTGCGATATAATTGTTCGATGCCGTCAGTTAATGATAATGTTGTGGGAATTCATAGTATATCAATTGGTATTGCTGTCAAAGGAACACTTTTTTAATGATGCATTGAATGTGTTCTGTAAAGACGTATCAATTACACCTAAAACATAAATAGTGTGTGATTGCTGCGTCTTTTCTTTTTTCTCAGATTTTCAATTTCTCATATTTTAAAAAAATCTTCTGTCATTAGCCTTTTGACTTTAGTCTTTTTATTATCTTTGTCAAAAATTGTTTTTATAGAAGATATATAATTCTACTCTTAATAAGATGAAAATGAAGACTTTTAAAATTATTTTTTCTTCCTTGATTATTTGTGTTATGACTGCCGTTTTTGCTCCTACTTTGATGGCGCAGCAACCCGCAAAATCTCAAATAATTACAGAATATAACGGAAAGCAATATTATATTCATACTGTTCAAAAGAAACAGACATTGAGAGATATTTCTGAACTTTATGATGTGACTGTTGCTGAGATATTGTTTGAAAACAAGGAATTGAAAAACAATCCTAAACAAGGTTCTATAATAAGAATTCCATATAAAGAAGTTGTCGTAGAAGAGATCGTTGAAATTCAGGAGTTTGAAGAAGAATATATTGAAAGTGACACTCTCGATTATGTTCCTGAATATGTTCCAAGATCGTTCGATTCCGATAGATTGTATAAGGTGGCTCTGATGATGCCGCTTTACCTCGAACAGATAGATGAGAAGTTTATTCAAGATGAGGTCTCAAACAAACAATTGCTTGCAAAACCTTTCTCATATCTTCATTTCTACGAAGGCTTCATGATAGCTGTCGATTCGATGGTTAGCAGTCTTAATATGAAGATAGACCTTAAAGTTTATGACATAGACCAAGATACCAATAAAATAGCCAATGTTCTTTGTGATTCGACTCTCCTTGATATGGATATGATTGTAGGTCCTTTCCATCTTAAACCGTTTGAAAAAGTGATGGAATTCGTCTCTGGCCATGATGTGATGATAGTCAATCCTATGACAAATAGAGAGGATTTGCTGATAGGAAATCCTAATATGGTGAAAGTGAAGCCTTCCTATTCATACCAAATGCAATGGCTTGAACAAATAATCCAGGATAAATATACTGATAATAATATTTTTGTCTTGGCGATGGATTCTTCAAGCATGGAGAACGCATTTATGATTGAAGAGATAGCATTGAGAAATGTTAAAGAATTTTCAGCAGTGCCTAATGCTCATATAAAGAAAGTTATAAAGAAACATCATGACGCATTGAGAAACGAAGAAATTGAGTTTGATGAAGAGAAATATCAGACAGACAATATGGTTTTCAATGTTTCAATGATAAATCAAAATCCTGATGATACAACAAAGTTGAAGAATCAGGTCGTGGTATATGATTATTCTATCGACAGTCTTAAGAAAGTCAAGAAAGTGGCTTCTTCAATACGCAATAATGTGTTTGTTGCCTATGGTGACAGCAAGGTGTTCGCTACAGAAATAATCAATAAGCTGAATATATTTTCAAAGGATTATCCTGTAAGTCTGATTGCGCTTCCTGATTGGTCGAAGTTCGATAGACTTTTCAACGAGAATCTCATGAAGCTTAGCACAGTTTATTTTGATGACGATTATATTGTTTATGATTCTTATGCTGTGGGAAAATTTATCTGTAAGTTTAGAGAAGAATACGGCACTGAACCCAAGGATATGGCATATCATGGATTCAATATCGGATGGTATTTCTTGAATGCCTTGATGAACTATGGCGATAATGTCGTTGATGGAATAGCAACATACAGAATACCATTGTTAAACACAAAATATTATTTCGAGAGAAAGGATGTTAACGATGGATATGAAAACACATTCTGGAACATATATCAATATAAGAACTATGAAAAAGTGCTCCATTCTTATGAATAAGATATTATATTTCATGACAATATTGTTTCTTGTAACATCATGCAAGAACGATTCTGAGAAAGATGTTGTAAAGGCGTATTATGAAAACGGAAATCTTAAATCGGAATTAAGATATAAAGAAGGCAGACTTAACGGTAAATGTGTCTGGTATTATCCTAACGGAAAACCAGAGTTATCTATCAATTATGTGATGGACACCTTGCAGGGCGAGTCGCTGCGTTGGTATGAAAACGGATATATGCAGTCGAGATGTTTTTACAAGGATAATGAATTTGACAGCATTTTTGAGTCATATAATGTCACTGGTACTTTGGTTAAAACAGAATATTACAAAAAAGGTATACGCCATGGTGCAGTGACGCAGTGGTATGATAGCGGAAAATTATTCCTTAAAGGAACATATAATGAAGGAATGTTCGACGGCAGATGGATTGTGTATTATGAAAATGGCAGTGTAGGATCGACTGCTACGTACAATATGGGCGCCGGCGTTCAGATAGGATATTCTCCAGATGGCGTTATGATGACAGAAATACATTATAAAGACAATGAGAAAGATGGGGAAGAACTGAGGTATAACAGACAAGGTGAAGTGATGGAAATACTCATCTGGGAGGATGGCGAATTCGTGAAAAAGATAGATAAAAAACACTAATTTTTTTTAAGAAAAAATATTTGTTAAATATTTGGTAATTATTAATTAAAAACATTACCTTTGCGGGGTAATTATTTATAAGAAATTAATTTTATTATTTAACCCAATAAAAAATAAAAGTAATGAACGTACAAACCATTATGACAAACTTGGAAGCTAAGCATCCAGGTGAAAAAGAGTATTTACAAGCAGTTCGCGAAGTTTTAGAATCAGTAGAACATGTTTACAACCAACATCCTGAATTTGAAAAAGCAAAGATCGTTGAACGTTTAGTTGAACCAGATCGTATCTTCACATTCAGAGTAGTTTGGGTTGATGATCAAGGTGAAGTTCAAACAAACATCGGTTACCGTGTACAATATAACGCAGCTCTCGGTGCATACAAAGGCGGTCTTCGTTTCCACCCAGCTGTTAACGTTTCAATGTTGAAGTTCTTAGGCTTCGAACAAATTTTCAAAAACGCTTTGACAAACCTTCCACTCGGTGGTGGTAAAGGTGGCGCTGACTTCGATCCAACAGGAAAATCAGACGCTGAAATCATGCGTTTCTGCCACGCTTTCATGTATGAATTATGGAGAAACATCGGTGCTGACTTAGATTCACCAGCTGGTGACGTTGGCGTTGGTGGCCGCGAAATCGGTTACTTATACGGTATGTACAAGAAATTAGCTCGCGAACACAGCACAGGCGCTTTGACAGGTAAATCATACGGCTGGGGTGGTTCATTGATCCGTCCAGAAGCTACAGGTTTCGGCGCTATGTACTATGTTAACCGCATGGTTAAACAAGTTGGTGACACAATGGAAGGCAAGAGAATCGCTTTATCAGGCTTCGGTAACGTAGCATGGGGCGCTGCAACAAAAGCTATCGAACTCGGTGCTAAAGTCGTTGCTATCTCAGGTCCAGACGGCGTTTGCGAAATCCCAGAAGGTATCACAATGGAAATGGTTGACTATATGCTCGAAATGCGTGCTTCAAACCGCAACAAAGTTCAAGATATGGCTGACAAATTCCCAGGCAAAGCTATCTTCACTCCTGGTAAGAAAGCTTGGAGCGTAAAATGTGACATCGCATGTCCTTGCGCATTCCAAAACGAAATGAACGAAGACGACGCTAAAGAATTACTCGCTAACGGCGTAAAATATGTAGCTGAAGTTTCTAACATGGGTTGCCAACCAGGCGCTATCTCAACAATCCAAAAATCAGGTACTCCATTCGCTCCTGGTAAAGCTGTTAACGCTGGTGGCGTTGCTACATCAGGCCTCGAAATCTGCCAAAACGCTGCTCACATCAGCTGGACTGCAGACGAAGTTGACGCTAAGTTACAAAAGATCATGAACGACATCTATGACCTCTGCATCGAATACGGTAAACAAGAAGATGGTACAATCGACTACGTTAAAGGTGCAAACATCGCTGGCTTCATGAGAGTAGCTAAAGCTATGTTAGCTCAAGGTATCGTTTGATGAAATTTAGAATTCTAGAACTATAGAATTTTAGAAATATAAAACGTGAAAACCTGAGAATATAATTCTCGGGTTTTCTTTTTTTGTAAGGGCGAAATCTGAAAATAGATATTATATTTGCAGGACAGAGTTGAGAAATAAATACAGGTACGCAAATTCAATTAATAAAACTTCAAGCATATCTGATTTTGGGTTAAATCCTCCAGGTTATTATCATGAATTTAATCATGAAAATAATTTATGGATAGACAAACATTAATTAATTATGAACCTCAAAGATTTATCAAACTTACTAAAAAGTTCTCTTACAAAAGAGGAAAAGAAAAATATCACCATAAAATCACCATATTATCTTTTTGCCAAAAAACCTTATAGAATAGATGTGTTGGTTAAAAATGACTTCTCATATCATATAAAAGAAGTGAAAAGTATTGGCAAGAATTATGATGGATTATTGTGGTATGTATATAGTTCTGATCGGAACAATACAAATCAGAATTTGACTATTTTCGGGAATGCGACAGAGTCTGAAGCATGCAATTTCTTATATGATTGGTTTAAAACAGGTTCAAGGAATATTGAAACAAAATCTATTTTTAATTATGTTAATATTGATGACTTGGAGAATGGTGATGTATTTGAAATGCCTTTGACAGATAATAAAAAATGTTATTTCCAATACATTTGCAGGGATTATTGCCAAGAAGCATACGGCACAGATGTCATTGTCGTGTTTAAGAAAATATACGACAAGAATTATATAGCAAATTTTGCCGAGATAACTAATGATGAAATATCTCATATTTATCATACAACAGTAGGAGAAGGAGTCAAATCGTTCAGTTGGAAAAAAGTCGGTAATTGTACACCAAGAAATATTGACTATGTTACTTTTATGTCGTTTGATGAACTCTATAATGATAGGAAATGGATGGTATGGCATATTGGAGATTTGGATTGTAAGTTTGTTTCAAAACTTCCTGAGAAAAATACTTTTATGTCAGATATAACTGATCCTTTGGAAATTTCTGTAGAAATAATGATTTCTTCGTATAAGTTAAAGATGAATGTCGTTACGGCAAATGAATGTTGCGAAGATATAATTAGCACAATGGATATTTATCAAAGGATAACGTTGTTTTTGAATAAGTACTGGGAGCGAGTTAAAATGTCAGATGTTGGAGAATGGTTGAATTTTAGTTCTCGTATTGATTATGATATTGAAAACAATTTTATTAAGATATGTTATAATGATTATGGGATTCAATCGTATGTTGATTTTCTGGTGCTTTTAGGTCAAAAAAGGACATGTGATAATAACGTGGAACTGCAAGCTGATGATGAAATACAGTTCGCATATATGTTTAATTATCTGAAAGATTTATCTTTGAGACATTATTGGGATTTTGATAAACTATTTTATGACATTATGACTCAGGATCCTCAGACAATGTATGATTGGAAACAAAGTAAAGATGGTTTGCAAAAAGTGATATAATCTTTGGCAATAATATAGTTGTTGACCCATAAACTATATTATTGCCTAAATTAAATCTTCAGTTATGGAAATAATGCGGTTCTGCCCATAATTGAAGAGAAAAAAGTTAATAAATAGAACCCGCCTTAAATTTAAATATGGATATGATATTAATATTGAATCAATATTCTTCCTAGATATACGATAAGAGAATGGCTAAAAAGTTTTTATTTAAGATAATGTTGACAACGATGTTTTTGTCAAGTATTTCATGTTTTTCTCAAACAGACAAGAATCTGTTTATGGATATAAGATTATCAACGGACAGCGTAGATTCTTCAAATGATATTTTTACAATATCTGCGCAATTAAAAAACGTTGCTCTTTTCCCAAAAAGATTATGTACAAATGGATGTATATCTGAGAATGTGAAAAATCAAAATGTTGATGCTGGAGAAATGTATGTTGTTGTTAAGAAAGATGGGAAATATTATAGATACCATGAATCTGTGATTTTAAATAAACATGATTTGCCACGAAAACGAATACTTTGGTTGTGGCGTAAAATTAAATTCAGACATGATTTCTATATGAATTGTTTTATTTCGGCAGAGCAGAAATCAAAAGGTATGACGAAAAACGAAGATTACGGAGAATACGAAATCCAAGGAGTTTACGTTACAGAGTTCAACGATACCATTCGCTCGGAAGTGAAGAAAATCTGGTATTTGGAGAAATGAAAACAAACAATACGAATCTATATCATTAGAAAGTCATGAAAGAATTGCAAATAGAAAATATCAGTTCGATATTAAATCATTTTTATTTTTTAATATACGAACATTATTCGGTGAAGGATATGACAATAGGATTGAGATCGTATCCATCCGTAGTTTTCAAAAATCATCAATTAGGGCTTACTGTCAATATCAGCGGTTCTGATTTGGGTTGTGAATGTAATGATTATGAAGTCTATATTATAAAGAAACGATTGCTTTCAACAAAAATCATGAGTGTTTCCAAATTGATGGACGCAAGCGAAATCTGGAGTAAAAAAGAGAAAAATATCTCTAATTATTCTTCCTTCATCCAACAGAATCTTATGCCAGTGATCAGAGGAGAGAAATGGGAATAATGTTTAACCAAGCAACTTTTACAGCAATACTTTATATAATTTGTTACCTTTGCTAAATTTATAATTAACGTGTATAACCTTTTAAATTTTAATGTTATGAAAAAAATATTTTTATTACTATTCATGACTCTCTCATTCGCAGGTATGTCGCAAAGCAACTATATCGTAGTTAAAGGGTCAGGTTCCGACAAAGAAAACCTCAGCAAAGAATCAACATCAAATCCTAAGTTAGGTGCTGATGAATTGTACGCGGAATATGAAGCCGCAAGCGGACAATTGGCGAAAACGAATTATTATTTGGACAAATACGCACGTCAGTCGCTTACAGGTGAATTATTGGCGATTGGAGGCGGAGCGTTGTTGGGCATGGCTCCTTTTGTGAATGAAGACACTGCTGTTTTGTTTACATTGTTAGGAACAGGCGCGACCGTGGCGGGATGCATTGTAAGACTTACAGCCTACAACAACCTGAAGTCAAACAGATTGAAATATGACGGATTCAAGGTCTCATACAAACTGTAAGGGGCTTTTATGAATTGCGTTACAAAAGATTTATGAATTTTTCTTTGAGAAGATTTTTGTTTTTCTTTCAATCACGTAGCTTGATGTGATTGAAAGAAAGATAAAAATATTGTGTTTGTCTACTTTTAAAAATTATGTTTAACTAAAATCATTTTTAGTGTCTACTTCCTGAAGCTGGTACAAGATTTCTACCTATATCTCTGACTTTTTACAAAAAACGCTCGTTTTTATCTCTGACTTTTTACAAAAAATGCTTGTTTTTATCTCTGACTTTTTACAAAATGATTATCTTTGCATAAAAATTTAGAGAACGTTATGACAAGTTATTTTCCAAGATTGATAGATAAGTCCTTGTTGGAATGGAAGAATGAAGAAAGACATAAGCCTTTGTTGTTGCGTGGAGCGCGACAAGTTGGAAAATCTTCGGCTGTCCGTAATTTAGGTACTTCGTTTAAGTATTTTATCGAGGTTAATTTCGAGAGAGATAAGGAAGTGAAATCCTTGTTCTTGGGTAATTTGAAACCTAAGGATATAGCTTCCCGAATATCTGCTTTCTATGGGATACCTATAGTGCCGGGTGAGACCTTGCTTTTCTTTGATGAGATACAAGCGTGCAACGAAGCTATCCATAGTCTGTGGTTCTTTTATGAAGACTATCCTGAACTTCACGTCGTTGCCGCTGGTTCTTTGCTCGAATTCGCCCTGAAAAAAATGACGTCGTTTGGAGTTGGACGAGTCCGCTCATTATTCATGTACCCAATGTCGTTCGAAGAATTTCTTATGGCGCTCGGTAATGAATCGTGGTTGAATGTCATACGCGATTCGTCTCCGGATAATCCTGTGTTTGAGGCATTACATGGAAAATTAGTTGAGACGTTTCGAACTTTTTTGATGGTAGGCGGTATGCCGGAGGCTGTGTCAAACTGGGTGGAAACGGGCGATTATATGAAATGTCAACGGGTGCAGGATGATATAATGTTGGCATACGAAGATGATTTCTCTAAATATGATACAAAAGTGGATTCAATCTTACTGAAACAAACCTTAAGAAGCATAGCGTTGCAGATAGGTAACAAATTCGTGTTCTCTGATGTACAAGGCGGATACCGTGTTGAAAAAGTGAAGAATGCATTAGAGTTGTTGAAAGATGCAGGATTGATAAAGCAAGTTGTTCATACAGCTGCGAATGGTGTGCCTTTAGGTGCAGAGATAAATAATAAGTTCGTGAAATATATCTTCTTAGATAGCGGACTGTTACTACGTTTGTTAGGTTTGGAAGATGTCAATGGACAATCTGAGATTACTAAAATGATATTGATAGGAACGGCTAATGATTTGGTTAATAAAGGTCATATCACAGAAATGGTTGCTGGTTTGGAATTATTGAAATATAATACGCCGTCTCAACGTCATGATTTGTATTATTGGCAAAATATCTCTCGCGGTACTCAAGCAGAAATAGATTATGTTGTCGTGAAGAATATGAAAGTTGTGCCATTGGAAGTTAAAGCCGGAACAAAAGGTTCTATGAAAAGTCTGCATCAGTTTATGATAGACAAAAACCTTGATTATGGCATTCGTTCTTCATTGGAAAACTTCGGAAAAGTAGATAAAGTTGACATTATTCCTTTGTATGCTTTGTCAAGTTTAAGTCGCTGATTTTTTGTAATAAATATTTAAACTATGGAATTCCTTTATCCTAATATGCTTTATGCGCTTTTCGCTCTGCTGATTCCTGTTGTTATTCATCTCTTTAACTTCAGAAGACATAAGACGGTTTATTTCAGCAATACTTCAATATTAAAGACGATAGAGCAGGAGAATAAGAAGACAAAAAAACTTAAAGATTTAATTGTTTTGATAACAAGAATGTTGTTCATCGCAGCTCTTGTTGTTGCTTTCGCTTATCCTTATAAAAAGAATAATAACGCCATCAATAATAATGTCGATAATCTAATCGCTGTTTATATCGACAACTCAATGAGCATGCAGTCGTATTCTTCAGAAAAGACGCTCTTCGACGATGCTCGTTCTTCAGCGGTTAAACTTGTTGAGAACCTTAACCAAGCGCAGAAATTTGTTCTTCTGTCAAACGACAGAAATCCTATAAATGAATATCCTATGAATAAAGACGAGATGCTGATTCGTCTTAATGAAATGAAAACAGAATCGGCTCCGGCATCATTCGAAGATATTTATAACAGCATAGAATTTATTAAGAAGAAAAATAATTTCAAATCGGCGAGTCTGTTTGTCTATTCCGATTTTCAAAAGAATATGATGAAAGTCGATGAGTCGAAAAACGATACAACAATACAAATCGTCGTCTTTCCTTTGAAATCTGATTTTCAAAACAATATTTATATAGATTCCGTTTGGATTCAGTCGCCGGTCTTGCAAAAGAATCTTACCAACGAGATAAACGCTCGTGTCGTCAATGAGACTTCCAACGATATCAAAGGACTTCCTGTTAATTTTTCTTTAGACGGAAATGTTGTCGCTTATACGACAGTCGATGTTGTCGCAAACTCACATTCCGATGTCAATATGCAGTTCGTTATTGAAAGCGACGGCGATAAAAAGGCGCAGGTCTCAATCCAAGATTCTCCTATCACATTCGATGACGAATATAATCTTGTGTTGAAAGTACGTCCAGTTATCAATGTAGTTGAGATTTTATCTTCAGCTCACGGCTCACAGCTCACGGCTCATAGCTTTTTAGATCTTCTTTTTGAAGGCGATGCACTCGTCAATTATCAGGCGATGAGTCCATATAACATCGACCAGAATATCATCAATAACGCTCAGATGATTGTGCTTGACGCAACGGCAAATGTTAACGCTACTATGCAACAGTCGCTGCTCGATTTTGCATCGCAGGGCGGAAGTCTCGTAGTTTTCAATAACGAAAAAACAGATAATTCTTTGTTGTACGACAAACTTGGAATAATGCCTAAGTCGTTGGATGATAATGCGTCAAAAATAGAATATGTGGCGCGTAAGAATTCCTTCTTCGATGATGTCTTCGTTAAATTCCCTGAAAACGCTGCATTGCCGGAAGTACATAAACATATTCGTTTTGACATAAGAAACAACAATGTGCTGAATATAGCTTCCTTGCAGAACGGCGACCCATTTATTATGATGAGCCGCGTGGATAAGGGCAGCGTTTTTGTCTTTACATCGACGCTTGATGAAGAATGGTCGGATCTGGCTAATCACGCTATATTCGTGCCTCTTATGTATAAGATGGCTCTCATCGGCGGCGGAATGTCGGATTTGTCATATACTTTAGGAAGAGACAAATATCATAATATCAACGAGATGACTTTGCTCGTAGATGACAGGGTAAGTGTGAAAAGCGAGAACGGATTATATGAGACATATCCTCTTGTTGAGAATCGTGGCAAGTTGAATTATCTTTATTTCTTTGAAGATTTGCCAGCATCAGGATTTTATAATATTTACAAAAATGATGAATTTGTCTCGACGATGGCATGGAACGACAATCGCAATGAATCAGAGATGTCGTTCTATGAGAAAGATGATGTTGAGAAACTTTTGAAAGATAAGGAATTGAATCTTTTGGCGACAATAGATTATGACGAAATCAACTCTGAAAACATGATGGAAGTGGTGGTAAGAGACACAGCATTATGGAAGATATTTGTCATAATTTCATTAATATTATTGTTGATAGAAATTTTAGTTTTACGTTTCTGGAAATCGTGATTTTTTTTAATTTTGTAGGGTAAAGAGAGATATTATGGAAGACAATAAAGAAAAAGATTTTGAAGAACAAAATGTTCATGAGGAAGAGTCAGGTGTTCGCGTTCAGCAGAGCGACGGCGGTTTTAGAGTGATACCTCTTAAAGGCTTGATTGATAACTGGTTTATCGATTACGCCTCTAGCGTTATCCTCGACAGAGCTGTGCCTGAAATCAACGACGGTTTGAAGCCTGTACAACGTCGTATCTTGCATTCTATGAAAGAACTGGAAGACGGTCGTTACAACAAGGTTGCGAATATTGTTGGTAATACGATGAAATATCACCCTCACGGTGACGCTTCTATCGGTGACGCTCTCGTCAATCTCGGTCAGAAAGACTTGCTCATCGACACTCAGGGTAACTGGGGTAACGTGCTCACTGGCGACCCTGCTGCTGCTCCTCGTTACATCGAGGCTCGTCTGTCAAAATTCGCTCTTGACGTCGTCTATAACCCAAAAACCACAGAATGGAAATTCTCTTACGACGGACGTAACAAAGAACCTGTTACGCTTCCTGTCAAGTTCCCTCTCTTGCTCGCTCAAGGTGCGATGGGTATCGCCGTTGGTCTCAAGGTGGAGATTCTGCCTCACAACTTCAACGAACTCATCGACGCTTCCATAGCATATCTCCGCGATGAACCTTTTGAACTCTATCCTGACTTCAGAACCGGCGGCATGATCGATGTTCGTTCATATAACGACGGTGCTCGTGGCAGCAAGGTGCAGGTGAGAGCTAAGATTTCACAACTCGACAAGAAGACCTTGGTCATCACTGAGATTCCTTACGGAACAACTACAGGAACTTTGATTGACTCTATCACCAAGGCAGGAGAGAAGGGTCAGATTAAGATTCGTCGCGTCGATGACAACACTTCTCGCAATGCAGAGATTGTCATTCATCTCGCAGCAGGCGTGTCTCCAGACCAGACAATAGACGCTCTTTATGCTTTCACTCAATGTCAGGTGTCGCTTAACAGTTTATGTACCTGCGTTATCCGTAACGAACATCCTGAGTTTACAACAATATCCGCTATTCTTAAAGAAAGCACCGACAGAACTCTCGACTTGCTCAGCTGGGAACTTAAGATTAAACTCGACGAACTTGAAAGAGACTGGCATTATATCTCTCTCGAAAAGATATTCTTCGAGAAACGTATATATAAAATCTTGGAAAAAGATTCCGACTCTTGGGACGACCAAATAACTGAAATTGAAAGAGCATTCGACCCTTACCGTCAGATGCTTAAGACAGAGATAACACGCGATGACGTGCTCCGTCTCTGCGAGAAACCTGTTAGAAAGATTTCAAAATTCGATATCAAGAAAGCGGAAGAACAAATCCTCGATATTGAAAATCAAATAGAAAAAGTAAAATACGACCTCGACCATATCGTTGACTATACCATCAATTTCTATAATGAAATCAAGAGAAAACACGGTAAAGGTCATGAACGTAGAACAGAAATACGTAACTTCGATAACATCTCTGCTGTCGCTGTAGCAGCCAATAACGAGAAACTCTATGTCAACAAAGAAGAGAGTTTCATCTGTACTTCGGCAGGTCTTAAGAAAGAACAAAATAAAGACGCATATACTTTCGTGTCTGACTGTTCCGACTTGGATGACATCATCGTATTTCGCGAAAACGGAACATTCATGGTTACCAAGCTGCAGCCAAAATGCTTCGTAGGACCAGAGAAAATCATCCATGCCGACGTCTTCCATAAGAATGACGATAGAACAGTATATAATATGGTTTATCGTTCTGGAAAAGCAGGATCTCCTTATTATGTTAAGAGATTCTCTGTCAAGGGTATCACTCACGACAAGGATTATGACTTGACTAAAGGCGAGCCAGGTTCAAAAGTGGTTTACTTCTCAGCAAATCCTAATGGCGAGGCTGAAATCATCAAAGTTATGTTGCGTCCGCAGCCTAAACTGAAGAAGACTTCATTCGAATATAATTTCGCTGATTTGGCAATCAAAGGTCGTGCAAGTCAAGGTAACAGACTTACGATACATCCTATCAACAAAATCGTTAAACGCGATGAAGGCGTCTCTACATTGGCAGCTCGCGAGATTTGGTACGACGATACAGTGAAACGTCTCAATGCTGACAAACGCGGTACTTTGATTGGCGAATTCTCTGGCGACGATAAGATTTTGCAGATATTCTCAAATGGAGAGTTCCGCCTTACTGGTTACGACCTCTCGACTCACTTCGATGACGACATGACTCAAATCATGAAGTATGACCCAAGCTTGATTTATTCTGTTATCTATATTGAAGGCGAGACAAAACTCATGTATATCAAGCGTTTTGATATCGATGAAGAGACACCGTTGAACAGAAGGATATCATTCATCGGTGAGCATGCTGACGCTCAATTCCTGATAATGAATATGGATAAACTTCCACGTCTGTTGCTGTCATTCAACGATAGTCCTTCTGGAAAACAATATGAAGACGAAGAAGTTAACGTGGCAGAATATATAGGCGTGAAGAGCTATAAGGCAAAAGGCAAACGCCTCTCGACACATGACGTCGCTACTTACACATTCCTCGAACCATTTGAACCAGAAGAGGAAGAAGTCGTTGAAGAAGAAAATGCTGAGAACGTAGAAGATACATCTGAAGAATTGGAAAATGCCAATACAGAAACAAAAACTTCTTCTAACGAATCAGATGAGAATTTCTTCTCGGAAGATGATGGCGTACAATTGACATTATTTGAATAAATATGAAGATAAGAGCGTGCCTGATAATATCGATGATTTGTCTGTTGTTTGCGTCATGTTCGACGCAGACTAATCTCGCATACGATTTTGTCAGGAAAACAAAAGGCGCAGAAGTGGCATTTTATGTTCCTTATCAACTGGATAAGATAAACATAAGAAAAGATTGCCAAGGACAATTTCTAGATTCAATAGCGCCTGAAGATATTAATGATACTATCAATGCACGTACAAGAATCGTCAATAAGATTGATGACGAGAAGTTTTTCAATGTGATGATTTCATCTTTTGAAAGCACATTGAATGATTATAATCTGAAGCTTTCTTATTGGGAAAATGAAAATACCAAAGCAGATTCTCTTCACTGGGTCGTTGACTTATCGCATATTGAAGTGATTGAGTTTATGGAATATATTCTGGCAAATTGCGGATATGATAGCTATGAATTCTTCCCATCCACTTCGGTCAATGTAGATTCTTGGTTTGAATTGATAAATAATGATAAGCCGACAGGCTCCTTGCTTTATACAGAACAGAGTTATGTAGAATATGTAGAGGATTGCAGTTATTATTATGATACTCTTAATAATGTGATTGCCTCTGCCGACATTCAACGACTTACGATAGACGGATTTTACGACTTCGCCGTGATGTTGGGAAAACTCTATGCTGGATATTCTTTTGATTATTTCATGAATGAATATGTCAAGAAAGAGATGATGAAAAGAGGCAAGGAATATTCTGAAGAGAGATACATGCGCTACGACCCATACGAATCATATATCTATCATACAAGAAGAGATAAGCTGATTCCTATTGAATAGTGGTCAAAAATAATTGAGATTCTGTATTTCTAGTTTCTCTTATTGCTCAGTTCTTTAATCTTGGCTTTCATCTCTGATGCTTTGACATCATAGACTTTTCCTGCTTTGATGATTCTGATGCTTCCTGTTTCTTCTGAAACGACAAGTGCGATGCAGTCGCTGTTTTCTGTTATTCCGATGCCGGCTCTGTGGCGAAGTCCGTAACTGCCAGGAAGATGTGTGTTCTGTGTGATAGGAAGTATGCAACGTGCTGCCATTATTTTGTTATTAGCAATGACCATAGCGCCGTCGTGTAACGGACTATTCTTGAAGAAAATATTCTCAATCAAAGGCTTGCTGATAATAGCATCGATGGTTACGCCGGTCTCGATGATTTCGTTCAAATTGTTTTCTTGTGTGAGTAGAATCAAGGCTCCAACTTTATCTTGCGCCATCGAAGCGCAGGCGTCGCATATTGAGTTTAAATCTGTGCTGTCTTCTTCTTTATAACGTAAGCCTAATCCAGCAATAAGATTCTTGAATGAATCGGCAATCTTGGTGTTACCGATGCCAAGAAGGAATCGTCTTACTTCCGGTTGGAAGATGATAATCAACGCAATGAAACCCACATTGACGAACGCTCCAAGTATATAACTGAGCAACTCCATGTGAAGAGCGGTAACGACTTTCAATCCTAAAATGATGGAAACGATGCCGAAGAAAATCTTGATGGCTGTTGTTCCTTTGACGAGATAATATAATCCGTAAAATAATAAACCAACCAACAAGACATCAAGTATGTCCCAAACGCGGATTTGTATAAATGCATTAACAAAAAGCTCAGTCATGATATATATTTAAATTTAGCAACAAAGATAATAAAAGACAAAAGACTAAAGGCAAAAGGCAAAAGATTTTTTTAAAGTTCAATAGCTGTCAGCTATCAGCTCTCAGCTATCAGCTCTCAGCCATCAGCTATCAGCTCTCAGCCATCAGCTCTCAGCCAATAGCTAAAGTTCAGAGTTCAAAGTTCAGAGTTCAGAGTTCAGAGTTCAGAGTTCAGTGTTCAGCGTTCAGTGTTCAGTGTTCAGTGTTCAGTGTTCAAAGTTCATTAACAAGTTTCACGGCTTCGACGGCTTCTTTAACGTCGTGAACTCTCAATATGTCTGCGCCTTTTATCAACGCTATGGTGTTCAGTACTGTAGTTCCGTTGAGGGCTTCTTTTGATGTTATATTCAATGTTTTATAAATCATAGATTTGCGTGAAATACCAATCAATACCGGAAGATTGTTTGTTCTGTATTCGTCAATGTTATTTAACAATTCGAAGTTACATTTTTTACTTTTATTAAACCCGATTCCTGGGTCAAGTATGATTTGTTGTTCTCCGTATCTTGATAAAAATTCAATCTGTTTTTCAAAAAATGACTTGACAATCTCGCATGGATTCTCTTTAATCAAGTTGGTGTGCAGTGATTCAATGCTGCCTCCGCAGTGCATCATTATATAAGGAGTACGAGTCTCGCCTATGAAAGGCAGCATCTCTTCATCGAAGATTCCGCCTGAAATGTCGTTTATGATATCGGCTCCATTTTCTAAAGCATTCTTTGCTACGTCTTTACGGAAAGTGTCGATGGATATTATCGCTTCAGGAAATCTTTTACGTATCTCGATAAGATAGGGTAGAAGACGGCTGTTTTCTTCTTCCACGGAGATTATTTCGGAACCAGGACGAGAGGAGAATGCTCCAATGTCGATGATGTCGGCTCCGTCTGCTAACATTTTTTCACAATGTCTTAAAACGTCGTCGGTATTGTTGTGAGAACCGCCGTCATAAAATGAATCAGGTGTGAGATTCAAAATGCCCATCACAAGCGGACGCTCCCATGAAAAAAAATGCTCTCCAATCTTCAGTTTCATAGCAAAAAATGTTTAATTTTACATTCTTAAAATATTGATTGTTTTATTGATAATAATAAAACAAAAATCTTTACAAAAATATAAAAATAATAAGATGAAAGATACACAAAATCAATTTAAAAAGGTCGTTGAACAATGTACTGAGATTTTTACTAAAAAGATGATGGACTACGGCGTAGCATGGCGCATAATGAGAACCACATCTGTTACCGACCAGATATTCATCAAAGCAAACAGAATCAGAAGTCTTCAAACAAAGGCAGAACGTCTTGTTAATGAAGGAATAGAACCTGAATTTATCGGTATCATCAATTATTCTGCTATGGCAATCATACAGTTGCGTCTTGGCGTCGTTGATAAGCCAGACCTTGAACCACAAAAGGCTGCCGAACTTTATTCAGGCGTACTTCAGGAAGCTTTCGATTTGATGCAATGCAAGAACCACGATTATGACGAAGCATGGAGAAGTATGCGCGTCAGTTCAATGACAGATTTGATTTTGATGAAGCTTCTTAGAATTAAAGAAATAGAAGATCATGACGGAAAGACGATAATTTCTGAAGGATTAGACGCTAACTATTTCGATATCATCAATTATGCTGTCTTCTGTATGATTTTATTATCTGAACAAGCTGAGAAATAATATGAAGAAAGAATACACAAAATCCGGATTCTTTTCATTTGCGATTACTATTTGGGCGTTGTTATGCGCTGTCGCAGTCGGATTTTTCCCTGAATTTTCATGGATAATGTTAGCAGCAATTATATTCCCTATACTTGCTGCTTTGTTGTTTAACAGTCTTTACAACAGATCAGGATTGACGTTATGCCGTCTCTTGGTAGGAGCGCTCTTTGTTTTCAGTAGTTTTACCAAAGGCGTTGACCCTCTTGGAACTAAATACAAAATGCTCGACTATTTCATCGCGTACGACATACAGTGGCTCAATGACTTGGCGCTGCCTCTTGCCATAACGATGATAATGGCAGAGTTTATCGTCGGTATTTGTCTGATGCTTAATCTTTTGCCGCGCCTCGCTACGCTCGGCGCTTCGCTGCTCATGATATTCTTTACCATAACGACTTACTTCGATGCGAGACTTAACCTCGTTCCTGACTGCGGATGCTTCGGAACAGCGATAAAGATGAGCAACTGGCAGACTTTCTTCAAAAACCTGATTATACTTTCAATACTTATACCTCTTGTTTTTAATAACAAAACACTTGTGAATAAAAGAGTTACGATTTTAGGTCAGACGCTCTTCACATTTATTTTTATGGGATTGTTTATAGGTTTTGAGATTTATAATGTGCGTCATCTTCCTGTCATAGATTTCATGGAATGGAAAGTGGGCAAAGACATGAAACCTGTTGAAGATGCTGCTCCAGCAGAGATATTCCTGACTTTCAAGAATATAGAAACAGGAGAGACGGAAGAGTTTATTTCTCCTAATTATCCTTGGAACGACTCAATCTGGATGTCGCAGTGGGAGTTTGTTTCGCAGAGACAAGAAGGTGGAACACAGTCACTTGGCTTCTCTATTTTGAATGAAGATGGCGATGACTTTACTGATATTCTTTTTGACACAGAACGACTCTTTGTTTTTGTGGCGCCTTATCTTGAAGAAATGACAGAAGAGGATATTAATGAATGTCAACGTATTTATGACTTCGCTAACGAAAACGGATTCAATTATTTATGGATTACATCTGTAAATCCTGAATACGTTTATGAGTTGCAAGATAAATATTATATGTTCGATGAAGTCTATTACGGCGACGAATTAGAACTTAAGTCGATGGTGCGCTCAAATCCAGGTCTTATCCTGATGAACAACGGAATAATACTGGATAAATGGAGCAAAATTGATTTCCCTTATGCAGAGGAAATAAATAAACTTTTGGGTAATTAGGAATTGTTGGGCGAAGGCTGTTGTCTGTTGACTTAAAATTATGACATCGTATATCATTAGGAAAATATTATATGGTTTGGCGGTTCTCTGGGGTGTCGTGACTCTGGTGTTCTTCCTGTTTAACATTGTTCCTGGTGATCCTGTGAGAATGATGCTCGGACAACGTGCTGACGAGGCAGACGTTCAGGCGATAAGAGAAGAACTCGGACTAAATCAAAGCGTCTTTAAGCAATACACAGATTATCTTAACGATTTGTTGCCAATTTCATTTTATGAAAATAAAGATGGCGAAAGAGAATACGATAATTTCAAATCCTATTGCGTACTTGCAAAAGTCGGTGATGTTGATGTGGTTTTAAAGACACCTTATTTAAGATATTCGTATCAGAGCAAGAGGTCGGTAGGTACTATTTTGTCGGAAGCGTTTCCTAACACATTGATATTAGCATCAGTAGCGATTGCCTTCGCATTGATATTAGGCGTTTTTATTGGAGTATTAGCAGCTGTCGTTAACACCGATTTCGTGAATAAACTGACATTGTTTGTCACAACAATAGGAATGTCATTGCCTTCGTTTTTCGCAGCGATATTGGTCGCTTGGTTATTCGGTTACGTGTGGGAGTCGTTCACTGGATTGAGTATGACAGGCAATCTTTATTCCGTTGACGATTATGGCAATGGCGCATATCTGGATTTGAAGAATCTTATTCTTCCGGCATTCACATTGGGATTGAGACCGATGGCGGTCGTTGTGGAACTAACACGTACCTCATTATTGGAAGCGTTGTCGATGGATTATATCAGAACTGCGCGAGCCAAAGGATTGAAGCAATGGAGAGTGGTTACTGTTCATGCATTGAGAAACGCGATGACGCCTGTTGTAACAGCCATTTCGGGCTGGTTCGCCTCTTTGTTGGCAGGAGCGGTTTTCGTTGAGTATGTCTTCGACTGGAAAGGAATCGGCGTCATCATTGTCGATGCCCTCGACACCTTCGATTTCCCTGTTATAATGGGAGCGGTCCTTCTGATAGGATTCATGCTGATAATAATCAACATCGTCGTTGATATTATATACGGAATCTTAGACCCTAGAGTGAGAGTGTATTGAGGAAAATATCAATATGTCAAATTTAATTTCAATCCGACGGCTTCTGAAATCATTATGAATGTGGAGAGCTGCATATCGGTTTCTCCTTTTTCCAATAGTGCTACATATTCACGTTTCTTGCCGATTTTGTCTGCAAGTTGCTGCTGTGTTATTCCAGCGGCTTTACGGGCGTTTTTTAATATTTCGGCATAATACCAAGCACGTGACTTGGCATCAAATTCTTCTCTTGTTGTTGAATCCTTGGTGCCGTATTTCTTTTCTAACAAATCTTCCACAGTGGGAAGTCTTTTTAGTTTTTCGTTGTCAATAATTGTTTTCATGTCAAAGAATTTAGTATTTGTTGAGCTTTGTGGATTTCCTTTTTGTAATCTTTAGTTGACTTTTTAATGAACCCATTCAAAAGTATAATTTCATTACATTCGATTAAACTTTCATTATCTATGGTAAACAATAAAATTCTATATTCGTTTTCTATAGAGATTCTTAACTCGTACAAGTTTGTGTTTTTTAACTTTTTTGCCAGTTTTGAATTGATGATTTTTATTTCTGAAATTATATTCAAAGCATAATCGATTTTATTTTGAATCTTATTCGATAATGAATTATAAAACAAATCAAATTCCATACTTCTGTAAATGGTTCTCATTTTTGCAAAGGTAATAAATTTATTACAATAATTGATATTGATGAGAAGAAAATATTTTGTATTTTGTGATATTCCGTTCTCTTCGCAAATGTAATAACTAATTCATTATAATTGAGTTAAAATAAATTAAGAAATGAAATAAATATAGTTAAAAATTATTTGTGAAATGTTATGATGTAAAACTATATACCTTAATTTTTTTGTTCTATTAACTCTTTATTTTTCCGATAATTTTTCATAAATTTGCAACATAAAACGTAAAGTTATGTCAATGATTTTGACATGGAAAAACTAAATAAATATCATTGATTATTAAAGATAAAGTAAAAAAGTTTAACACTAAAAAATATTGAATATGAGAAGAAAAATTGTTGCTGGAAACTGGAAGATGAACCTCGATTTTCAAGAAGCTCAAGACCTTATAGAAAACATTGCTAACCTTTGTGACGATAAACAACCTGATTGCGATATAGTTATTTGCCCTCCATTCCCATATTTGGAAATGACAACAGACATGGCTGACGAATCTCAATGTTTCTACGTCGGCGCTCAAAACGTAAACGAAAATGAATCAGGCGCTTACACTGGCGAAGTTTCTGCTAAGATGCTCGACTCTCTCGGAACAAACTTCTGCATCGTAGGTCACAGCGAAAGAAGAAAATATTTCAACGAAGATAATGCTGTTCTCGCAACTAAGATAACAAAACTCCTCCAATATCAGATAGTTCCAATCTACTGCGTTGGCGAAGTTTTAGAAGAAAGAGAAAATAACACACACTTCGATGTTATTAAACAACAAGTAGAAGAAGGTCTTTTCCACCTCGATGTAGCTGATATGGAAAACATAGTAATCGCTTATGAACCAGTTTGGGCTATCGGTACAGGTAAAACTGCAACACCAGCACAAGCACAAGAAGTTCATAAATTTATCCGTACACTCATTGCTGAGAAATATGGTGAAGAAATCGCTGCTCAATTACGTATCCTTTATGGTGGTAGTTGTAACGCTAAAAACGCTGCTGACTTGTTCGCTCAAGAAGATATCGACGGCGGTTTAATCGGAGGCGCTTCTCTTAAAGCAGAAGATTTCGTAAGTATCGCAGTTCAAGCTTCAAAATAATCGATTATGAATTATTACGCCTGTTCGTTTACTAACCCAGAAAACGAAAATTTAAAAGATATGTTCATGGAACTGCTCGGATCAATAGGATTCGACAGTTTCATGGATACTGATGAGGGTTTTGAGGCATATTGCCAAGAACCAGCTCTCGATGACAATGAACTCAACGACATTATGCAGATGGAACAGTTTGCTAATGTCAAACTTTTGAAAAAAGAACTCATCCCGGATCAAGACTGGAATGCTACATGGGAGGCTTCTTATGAACCTGTCATTATCAACGAATTCTGCAGAATTAGAGCTCCTTTCCATAAGGTGGAAGGTTCTTATAAATACGACCTCATCATAGAACCCAAAATGTCGTTCGGTACAGCTCATCATGAGACAACATCTCAGATTATCGAACTTATGCTGCAGTCTGATTTCTCTGGACTTAATCTTCTTGATATGGGTTCTGGTACAGGCGTGTTGGCAATATTGGCAAAGAAACTTGGTTCTGCTACAACTGTGGCAATAGATAACGATGAATGGGCTTACAGAAATGCTCTTGATAACATCCGTCTTAATGATGAAAATGACATCGTCGTTGAACTCGGTGATGCTAACTCTTTAAATGATAGACAATTCGATGTAATACTTGCTAATATCAACAGAAACATTCTTCTCAGAGATATGAAAGAATACGTTAAATGTCTTGTTGATGGCGGCAAGATTTTCTTTAGCGGTTTCTATGAAGAAGACTTGGTTCTCATAGCTAAAGAAGCGGAACGTCTTGGTTTGACATATTCTAATCATGTAACGAAAAATAATTGGACAGCAGCTGTCTTCGTAAAATAATATGTGGATACCTATTTTAATAGTAGTCTTGTCAGCATATCTCTTGGGTTCAATCCCAAGTTCTGTATGGATTGGTAAGATTTTTTACGGAATCGATGTCAGAGAACATGGTTCTGGTAATGCTGGAACAACAAACACAATCAGAATATTAGGTTATAAAGCTGGAATACCAGTCTTTATCATTGATGCATTGAAGGGTTGGTTCGCTGTTTTTTTGACAAAAATTGTCTTCGGATATTTCCCATCAATAGAGATGCCTGAATATATGTCGTTAATAGCGGCTGTTGCTGTAGTGCTTGGACATATATTCCCTGTATTCGCAGGCTTCAGAGGCGGTAAAGGCGTTGCAACATTACTTGGAGTTGGTTTCGGTTTGATACCGATCCCAGCACTGATTGCTCTTGGAATATTTATGATAGTATTGTTCTGTTTTGGTTATGTATCACTTGCAAGTATCACAGCAGCAGTGACTTTACCTTTTATAACATACTTCTTCGTGATGCCAGATAAAATCCTTCTGTTGTTGCTTACAGTAGCAGTTGCGATATTCATCCCGATAACACATCGACAGAATATCAAGAGGTTGATTAATGGAACAGAGAATAAGTTTTTGAAGAAAAAATAGTTGAAAAAAAACTATAAATTCTGCCTTTCATATATATGATTTTTTGTAATTTTACAAACTGATAAATACAAGAATTATGAAATTTATACTTTCAAGTTTAAAATTATTAAAAGCTGTACAGTCGCTTAGTGGAGTTATAAACTCAAATAATACATTGCCAATATTAGACGATTTCTTGTTTAATATTTCTGAAAACGAATTGAAAATCACTGCTTCCGATTTGGAAACAACAATGATAGTATCAATTCAACCTGACTTGGTTGAAGGAGCAGGCGAAGTTACAATTCCAGCACGTTTGCTTATCGATATTTTGAAAAATTTCCCTGACATTCCTGTCGCTTTCAATATTGATGAAACAACATTAGCAATTGAAATTACAACAGGTGAAGGTCGTTATAAGATGGCTGGTCATAAGAGCGATGAATTCCCTCAAGTTCCTGTATTGGAAGATGCTGCTAAATGGGAAATCCCTGCTGACGTACTTGCTTGCGGTTTTGAAAAGACAGTCTTCGCAACTGGTAATGATGAAATCCGTCCAGTGATGACAGGTGTATTCATGGAAATGACAAATAATGGTCTTAACTTCGTGGCAACAGATGCTCATAAACTTGTTCGCTATAGAAGATTAGATATAAAATCAGAAACACTTGCATCATTTATAGTTCCAAAGAAACCTATTAACCAGTTGAAAAACTCATTGTCAGGTAAAGCTGATGAAACTGTAATCGTCGAGTTTAACAAGACAAATGCTTCATTTACAATGTCTGGTTTCAAATTGGTCTGCCGTCTCATCGATGGAAGATATCCTAACTATGAAGCTGTTATTCCACAATCAAATCCAAACAAATTGACTATTGACCGTCAATTGTTGTTGTCAGCGATTCGTCGTGTGGCTATCTTCTCAAGCAAGGCAACACATCAAATACGTTTCAAGATCGCTGGTCAAGAACTTACATTAACAGCCGAAGATTTGGATTACTACAACGAAGCAAAAGAAAGACTTTCATGTAGTTATGAAGGCAGCGATATGGAGATTGGTTTCAACTCACGTTTCTTCCAAGAAATGCTTGGCAACCTTAGTCAACAAGAAATCTTGTTAGAAATGTCAGCACCAAATAGAGCAGGTATCATTACTCCTGTAGATAATCAAAATGCAGATGAAGACATTTTGATGCTTTTGATGCCAGTTATGCTTAATTAAGACAACAAGTCAACAAGACTATAAGACAACAAGAAAGGACGTTTTACGTCCTTTTTTTATAACTTGTAATAAATAACAAAAAGTCGTTCAGATTCTGAACGACTTTTTTATCTGAATTATACTAAACTTCTGAGCTTTTTAATTTCTTAAATCTTAGGTCCAGCTACAACCAACGCCTTTCCTGCTTCATTGTGTGTGAATTTTTCGAAGTTTTTGATGAAACGTCCAGCCAAGTCTTCGGCTTTTTCGTTCCATTCTTCTGCTGAGGCGTAAGTGTCGCGTGGATCTAAAATGTTTGGGTTTACATCATGTAATGCAACTGGCACTTTGAAATCGAAGTAAGGTATGGTTTTGGTTTCAGCTTTTTCAATAGAACCATCAAGGATAGCATCAATGATGGCGCGTGTATCTTTGATAGAGATACGTTTGCCAGTTCCATTCCATCCTGTGTTTACCAAATAAGCTGTTGCTCCTGTCTTTTCCATTTTCTTGACCAATTCTTCTGCATATTTCGTTGGATGCAATGAAAGGAAAGCTTCTCCGAAACAAGCTGAGAATGTAGGAGTAGGCTCTGTGATGCCTCGTTCTGTACCGGCTAACTTAGCGGTGAAACCAGATAAGAAATAATATTTCATTTGTTCAGGTGTCAATATGGAAACAGGAGGCAATACTCCGAAAGCATCTGCGGACAAGAATATTACTTTCTTTGCATCAGGAGCTTTTGATACAGGTTTAACAATATTGTCGATGTGATAGATAGGGTAGGAGACGCGTGTGTTTTCTGTTACGCTCTTGTCGTGGAAGTCGATTTTGCCATTTTCGTCAACTGTTACATTTTCGAGTAAGGCGTTTCTTTTGATGGCATTGTAAATGTCAGGTTCGTTTTCTTTCTTAAGGTCGATGACTTTTGCATAGCAGCCGCCTTCGAAGTTGAAAATGCCGTCGTCGTCCCAGCCATGTTCATCGTCGCCTATCAAAGCTCTCTTAGGATCTGTTGATAATGTGGTTTTGCCTGTTCCTGACAAACCAAAGAAAATTGCTGTTTCGCCTTTTTCGTTTGTATTAGCAGAACAGTGCATAGCAGCTATTCCTTTTAAAGGTAATAAGTAATTCATAATCGAGAACATACCTTTTTTCATTTCGCCGCCGTACCATGTGTTAAGGATGATTTGCGCTTTTTCTTTTAAATTGAAGGCTACTGCGGTTTCGGAGTTAAGACCTAATTCTTTGTAATTCTCGACTTTTCCTTTTGATGCAGTGTAAACTACGAAGTCTGGTTCGCAGAATTCTTCTAATTCTTCTTCAGTAGGGCGAATGAACATATTCTTTACGAAATGTGCTTGCCATGCAACTTCCATGATGAAACGGATTTTTAAACGGGTACTTTTGTTAGCGCCAGAATATCCGTCCATTACATAAAGTTTCTTCCTTCCTTTTAATTCTTTGAGAGCGATTTGTTTGAGTTCATCCCAAACTTCAGGCGTGATTGGTTTGTTGTCGTTTTTGTATTGTTCGGATGTCCACCAAACAGTATCGCGACTTACTTCATCCATGACGAAATATTTATCCTTAGGTGAACGGCCAGTATATATGCCAGTCATTACGTTGACTGCTCCTAATTCTGTCATTACACCTTTGTCAAAACCAGTTAATTCTGGATTCATTTCGTCTTCGAATAATTCTTCATAAGATGGATTATATACTATTTCTTGCACATCTGTGATGCCGTAAGAAATAAGAGCTTCCTTAATTTTATTTTTTTCTATCATAATTAAGTTTGTTTGTATATCGCAAATGTATAAATTATATTTCAATGTAAAACAAACAATTCGACTAAAAAAATGCTGTTTTTTGTAATTTTTTTTTAGAAAATAATCTTTTGATATTGTGAAAATATTTGTAACTTTACACCGAAAATTTGATTTTTTTAAAATGCTGACAAAAATAGCTTTTTACCTCTTTTTTTACCCATTATCGATACTTCCGTTATTTTTTCTGTATATAATTTCGTTTCCTTTATATCTATTTCTTGCGTTTGTTTTGGGTTATCGTAAGAAAATTATCGATATTAATTTATCTAAATCTTTTAAAGATTTGAAAATTGACGACAAAAAACGAATAAGGAACAAATTCTATTGGCATTTGACTCAACTTGGAATTGAAATGTTGAAGATGATTTCTATGTCGAGAAAAAATGTTATGCGACGTTATTATTGTTCAAATCCAGAACTTGTCAATAGATTTTATGATGAAGGCAAGAGCGTTGTGCTAATGTCGAGTCACTATAATAATTGGGAATGGATGGTGTTAAGTCTTGATATGCAGTTCAAACATCATGGAATAGGAGTGGGGGCGCATAATACTAATAAGGTGTTTGAGAAACTTATCAATCGTGCTAGAACTCGATATGGAACAGAAGTCGTTTTCCATGATAATGTACGTGAAGTGATGTCGTATCATGAAACAAATCATATTCCGGCAGCATATATGATTCTTGCAGATCAAAATCCTAGTAATCCGAAACGTTGTTATGTGGCTGATTTCTTGAATCAAAAAACAGGTTTCATTAGGGGCTCAGAAGGATTTGCGAGAAAATATGATTTGCCAGTATTATATTATAAGGTGATAAAAGAAAAATTGGGACATTATCGTATAGATGTTGAAATAATCTGCGAATCTCCTTCTGAAATGCCAGACGGCGCAATCATGCAACGTTATTCGGAATTATTGGAAAATACAATAAAATCAAATCCTCCATATTGGCTATGGAGTCATCGTAGATGGAAACATAATTTCGATGAGGCACAAATCGGTAATCAATGAATCTTAAATAAAAAACTCAGAAATTTTAAATTTCTGAGTTTTTTAGATTATGAATTTCAGATATTTTAATTAAAATATTTCAACAAGACATTCGTCCAAATCCTTGGCAATCTGTTCTTTGTCTAAATGTTGTCCGATAAAGACAATCTTGGCCATTCTGTCACCGTATTTATCGTCCCAATCGTTCATGATTGTAGGGTCGTTACGCATAAGTTCTTCCAATTCATCCTGTGGCGCAGTTGCAAACCAAAGTCCTGCTTCAGTAAGTTTTTTCTGAACACCTGCTTGCTCAAATAAATAAGTCATATCTGGATTGTCGCTGAAATAGCATATGCCTTTAGCTCTTATAATGTTTTCAGGCCATTTTGAAGTAACATATCTGTCGAATTTATTTGTATCAAACGATTGACGTCTGTAATATACAAAAGTACTTATGCCATACTCTTCACCATGGCTATGGTCGTGATGATGGTGATGATGACAAGGACAATTCTCATCGTGACATTCTTCATGATCATGGTGATGATGATGTTCATGTTCATGTTCATGTTCATGTTCATGTTCATGACTTGTTGTCTTGTTGTCTTGTTGACTTGTAGTCTCTTCTATATGTCTAATCCATCCTGCAGCACCTGCTACTTTATAATATTCGAATTTATTGGTGTTTATAATTTTTTCTAAATCTATATTAGTATAATCACATTCTATTATTTCAACGTCTGGTTGTAAGTTGTTGATAATTGCTTTGATCCTATTTAAATCATCTCTACTTACTTCTGACGCTTTGTTGAGGAGAACGATATTGCAGAACTCTATTTGTTGGATTACGAGATTTTCAATATCTTCTTCTTCAATTGTATTTTTATCTAATTTCTTGCCGCATTCAAATTCACTTTTCATCCTTAAAGCATCTACTACAGTAACTATACAATCCAATTTAGGTAGTCCATGGATGCTATATTTCTCGTCCATATTAGGAATAGATGCAATAGTACGAGCAATAGGCTCAGGTTCGCATATGCCACTGGCTTCTATAACGATATAGTCGAATTTGTTTGATTTTACAATGTCGCTAAGTTGTTCGACCAAATCGAATTGGAGCGTACAACAGATGCAGCCATTTTGAAGAGCTACTAGGCTGTCTTCTTTTTGGTCGACAATGCCACCTTTTTGTATCAATTCTGCATCAATATTTATTTCTCCAATATCATTTACAATAACTGCGAATTTTATACCTTTTTTATTTGTTAGTATATTGTTTACAAGAGTAGTCTTTCCACTTCCAAGATATCCAGTAAGAAGCAAAATAGGGGTTTCATTCATGATAAATTACTATTTATGGTTAAAATATAATCGTTAAAATCTATTTTACAAAATTAAGAATAATATCAAATGGTTTGTAAAATCTTTCTAAAATGTCATTATTTATTCATATTGTATAACTTGTATAAAAAAAGACCATACCTTATTAATTAATATATAGCGAATATTTATTAAAAAGTCATCTTTCCTTTTATTTATTATGTGGATGCTTTTCCGTATTTTTGCAAAATTGATAAGAGGTATTAAAAACAATAGAAATGTCCCATTATATAGAAAAGTTGATAGAAGAAGGCGAGCACCAAATGCAGGATTTTAAATTTGAGATTTCAGATAGTAGAAAAATTGCCAGAACATTGGTAGCTTTTGCTAACACAGATGGAGGACGTTTATTAATAGGTGTAAAAGATAATGGCAATATTTCAGGAATTCGTTCGGAAGAAGAAAAGCATATGATTCAGACTGCTGCTGAAATGTTTTGTCAACCTAGAGTAGAATTTAAAGCGAAAGAGTGGAATGTATATGGTAAAACTGTTTTGGAAGTAATTGTTCCTAAAAGTAAGTACTATAAACATAGAGCTCCAGATCATAATAATATTTATAAGGTCTACACAAGGGTAAAAGATCAAAATATAATTCCAGATGGTATTCTTTTAAAAATATGGAAATATCAAAATAATAAACAAAACGTCAAGGTTACTTTTACTGATGAAGAAATGTTTCTATTAAGATATTTGAACGAAAATAAAAAAATAACAATAAAGGAATTTGTTCAAAAGGCTGAAATAAGCAAAAAAGAAGCAGAAAGAATTATTGTAAATTTTACTTTGATGAATCTATTGAAGTATGAAATTACGGAAAAAGTGATATTTTTTAGTCTATACGAAGGAGAAAACCTGTCTTAAAATGCCTTGGGCGCCCTTTTTTTGGGGTTAAAAGCCGCGTCATTCTGTTTTCTTGTCCGTGTAACCGGCTGTTTTTCAGCGCGTGCCGAAAAAGTTAGAAATAATTGAAAAATATTTCGCAAAAGTGTTGGAGGGAAAGGAAAAA
>JAZOQH010000034.1:0-174215 GCA_045655965.1 Bacteroidales bacterium
CCGTCGGGCTTTCCGCTATATCTTTTTCCGCTGCGCTCCAAAAGGATGCCGCTCCAATCCCTAACGCACTGGAGAATTCTAGAAATTTAGAATTCTAGAACCTTAGAAATTTCTAGAGTTCTAAAATTCTAAAGTTCTAAAATGTGGCGTCTTTAAAAAAAAGAATTCCTGCAAAACAATATTTAAAAAAAATCAAAGCGCCGAAAGTTCGACAGAATCGTGATCTATTTTTTCTGTCGTACCTTCGGCACTCTTTTTAAATCTCAGAAATTCAGAACCTCAAAACCTCAGAAGAACTTTGAACTCTGAACTCTGAACTTTGAACTCTGAACTCTAAACTCTAAACTCTAAACTCTGAACTCTAAACCCTGAACTCTGAACCTTTTTAGTAATGAAGTGATGTGAAAAACTCCTTTAATCCCTCTGCACCTCTAATCCTGAATTCCTGAATTCCTAAATCAAGGTCGCTGAGCTTGTCGAAGCGCCGAGAGTTGTGCCTTCGACATGCTCAGGCACCGACAACCCTGAATTCCTAAAAAATCAATATCACTTTCCTCTTCCCTGAACGACAATCAAAACTGTATAAATCAAAATCTTGATGTCGAGGGCAAGGTTCATGTTTTCGATGTATAAGATGTCGTATTTGAGACGTTCTACCATTTCATCGACGTTTGATGCGTAACCGAATTTTACTTCGCCCCAGCTGGTGATGCCAGGTTTTATCTTGAGAAGCATGATGTAATGAGGCGCTCTCTGTACAATCTGGTCGATGTAGAACTGACGCTCTGGACGATAACCGACGATAGACATCTTGCCGCCTAAAACAGTAAAGAATTGTGGAATCTCATCCAAACGTGTCTTACGCATGAAACGTCCCCATGGAGTGATACGAGGGTCATTGTCTTTTGAAAGCTGTGGTCCCATCTTCTCGGCATCGATATACATGCTTCTGAACTTGAGCATATTGAAAGGCTCGCCGTGTTTGCCGATACGTTCTTGTCTGTAGAAAATAGGTCCAGGTGATGAGCATTTCACCATGATGGCTGTGAAAATGTATAATGGTGAAAAGATGATGATGACCATCAGGGATGCCACGATGTCAAAGACACGCTTTGCGACTTGTTGCCATACAGGCATCAATTCTGGTGTCACTCTGATGAGCGGAGCATGCCAGATAGCTTCTTGTCTTACAGTGCCGAAGAGGATGTCTTGCATGATAGGGATAATCTTGACTACGACATCAAGACTTTCCAAGATAACCAGAATCTTGTCTATAGTTTCTATTTCAGAACGTTCAATGGCGATGATGACTTCTTCGATGTCATTGTCTTTGATAATCTGAGCAGCGTCTTTGTAGAAACCTAGGTGTGGGATGTGTTTCGCTAATTTATATTCTTTTATGTCGAAAACATTGACGAAACCGACGAAGATGTTTCCTGATGAATATACTTGATTTTCAATCTCGTTGTAAATGGCGCAGGCGTTGTCGTTGCTGCCTACGATGAGTGTGTTGAATCCTATTTCTTTTCTATGAATCTTTCTTGCTGTTCTTGTAGTAGTTATGAGGCGGAAGATGTAAGTGAGTGTGAACTGGAGTCCGAAGAGCATCAGGAATGAGATGTAATAAGACTTATAAGAAGTGATTACGTCGTTGAGAATAGTCGCAAAGAATAAGATCACGACGCCGATGAGTGTGACGAAGAAAGTCTGTCCTAGCTCTTTGAGTCGTGACTTGGTGAATACGTTGTTGTAATAGCCGGAGATAGTGTATAATGCTAACCAGAAGATAGGAACGGATATGACTCCAACGATAAAGTTAGAGTCGTCTATCACCATCTTGATATTGTTCAAGAAGTTAGGGTCTTCTGTAAATTTGCGGTAAAAGAAAAACAAACTCCATGCTATTATAGCACATAACCAGTCGGTAATGACATATTTTAATGTTTGTTTTGTCTTGTTGTTCTTTTTGCTCTTATTCACGATAAACGAGTTTTATGTTATCAAAATAATATTCTGCTTCAGCGTCTTTATCATCAATCTTACCAGCGATGTAGAATTTGAAATATTCCGCTGATTGATTGTCGGTGATATTTGGACCTAGATTGATGTAAATCTTATTCCATACAGGAGATGGGTTGACATAAACCAATGGAATGTTTTCAACGTCGCTTATTTTTGCGAATAAACCGACTTCGAAAACTTCTGTACATTTATAATCTATCTCCAAGAAGATGCTATTTCCTTGATTAGGAAGGTCGTAGTAAGCTTCTGATGCTACGCAGAAATATGTGATAGAGTCGTTTGAGTTGAGGTGAACATAACCTGAATAGTGTGAGTTGTTATATATATCGTCCCATCTTTCAGGTGAGTCTCTTTCTGTTCTGGTGATTGTTGTATCGCTGTCTTGTGTATCTTCAAGATGTGTTTGTCTCTCGTAATCTTCGATGAATCTGAAGTTTATGTTGCTGTCATCTGGAGAGTAATAAGTTGTTGACGGAAGGACTGTGTCGACTATTTTTTCTACAAATTCATAATCTTCGATGATGTATGGAAGATAGAATGGGTTTATGGTTCTTGTTGAACTGATGCCGTTGAGTTTTATTCCAGGATAGACTCTCAACTCGTGTTTGCCTCTTTCTAGGACAGGTATTTTTGCTGGCAATTCATAGCAGCCTTGAACGTTGCCGTCGATATAAATCCAAGCGTCTGTAATCTTATGAGATGCAGCGCCTTCAAATTCATAGTCTGTCGTTAATAAAAATGTGTCGATGTAGATATATGCAGGGATTTCTTGATTGCCTTCAAACTCATTACATGATGAGAATGTCATTGTTGCGAACATTGCTGCGATAAGCAAAGAGAATATGTGTCTGGCGATTTTCATAATGATTATTTTAAAGTGAACGTAAGAAAGAAATATATATTGCTTACTTTAAATGATTTTGAACAATTTCTTGGTTTTTAACAATTTCATCAAGAATCATATAGCAGACTTTCAACGCCTGAACGCCGTCGTGAATAGTTACTGGCGGCTCTGTGTTGTTGACTATCGCTTTGTTGAAACTTTCCAATTCCGTCATTATCGCGTTGATAGGTGTCACTTCAGGCTGTTCGATAGTTATTTGCTTGCAAGTGCCATCGGCAAGGTCTATTGTCATGGCTAAAGGACTTATTTCTCCTTCTACATTGTCGATTCTCACTATGTCGGTCTTCTTGTCGAGGAAGTCTACTGTGATGTAGGCGTCTTTCTGGAAGATACGATGACGGCGCATATTCTTCAATGAAATTCTGCTAGCGGTGAGGTTCGCTACCGAGCCGTTTTCAAATTCGATGCGTGCGTTGGTGATGTCAGGGGTCGGACTTACAATAGAAACGCCGCTTACGCTGATATTTTTGATAGGTGATTTGATGACGTCTAAGATGATGTCGATGTCGTGAACCATAAGGTCGAGGACGACAGGAACGTCGGTGCCACGAGGGTTGAACATGGCGAGACGATGAGCCTCAATGAATAATGGTGAATTGATGTAAGGACGCGCTGCTATGTATGCAGGGTTGAATCTTTCCACGTGACCTACCTGAACCTTGACGCCGGCTTCGTCTGCTAACTTAATAAGACGATTGGCTTCGTCAACAGTGGCGACGATAGGTTTTTCGATAAAGACATGCTTGCCTTTCTTTAAAGCTATTGAAGCACATTCAAAGTGAGAGACGGTAGGAGTGACGATGTCAACAACATCAACCAAGTCGATGAGTTCTTCTATTGATGGGAAACACTTCACTTGCATGTCGGCAGACACTCTCTCTGCGGTCTTGGCATCTTGGTCGTAGAAGCCGACGAGTTCATAAACTGATAACTGTTTTATGCAGTTGATATGTATTTTTCCTAGGTGTCCCGCACCCAAAACTCCTATCTTCAACATTGGAATATTTTTTCGCAAATATAAGGTTTTTTTGTAATTTCGCGACATAAAATTAAGGCTATGCAGGAAGATAATTACAGACATAAAGGAATGCGGAGAAATCTGGTGGAAGAGCTTAAGAATAAGGGTATTAGCGATGAGAAAGTCCTTGATGCTATCAACAATGTGCCTCGTCATTTCTTCCTCGATTCTACATTTTTGGAATTTGCCTATCAGGATAAGGCTTTCCCTATAGGCTCTAAGCAAACCATTTCTCAACCTTTCACTGTCGCTTTCCAGTCGAGTCTTCTGGAGATAAGCAAGAATATGAAGGTGTTGGAGATAGGGACAGGCTCCGGTTATCAGGCTTGCGTTCTTGCCGATATGGGTGCTAAGGTGTTTACTATCGAACGTCAGAGAAAGCTTTATGCCAAGACGAAATCTTTTCTCGCCGGATTCCGTTATAACATAAAAATGTTCCTCGGAGATGGATATAAAGGCCTTCCTACTTATGGACCTTTCGACAGGATTCTGATAACAGCGGCAGCGATGGAGATACCACAGGCGCTAGTAGATCAGTTGAAGGTGGGCGGCATGATGGTTATTCCTTTGTCGGAAAATGAAAACTGCCAGACTATGCTGCGACTCACTAAACAAGAAGACGGCAGCCTCAAAAGAGAAGAATATGGCGACTTCAGATTCGTGCCTATGCTGAAAAATCTGGGGGATGATTAAAAGACTACAAGACAACAAGACAACAAGACTACAAGTAGAGATGTATCAATGATTCCTAAAATATAAAGAAACATTGATGCGACTTTTTAAATTAGGAATGGTTTTGAACTTTTTTTAATGATGAAGTAATGTAGTCCGTAATGATATTATTACATTACCTAAACTCCTGAGATTCTGAGATTCTGAGATTCTGAGATTCTGAATTTCTTTTTCTGGGCGTTCCGGCTCTGCCGTCGGGCTTTCCGCTATATCTTTGCTCGCTTAAATTCCACCTCACTCAAAAAAATCCGTTGTCTGTTGTCTGTTGTCTGTTGTCCGAAAAAGCTCGCAAAGGATGCCGCTTCAATCCCTAACGCAAGCTCCTATTATAAAAATTCAGAATCTTAAAACCTCAAAAACTTCAGAAAAACTTTGAGTGCTGAAGTTTTGAATTTCTATTTCTTTTCTTTGATTTTAAGGTTCATTATTAGAATTCTTCCTGATTCTTTTAACTGTATGCTTTATCTTTCCTATTATAAAATTTAATTCCAATATAGACTCCGTTTCTGATGTTTCCAAATCAGGCATAACTATGTCTGAAAGCATATCGCTGAAATGATTCATTTTATCTGATACAATGTTTTGTCCGTTTCATTGTGTAAATCAACCAATTCGCGTTTTATCTTCCTAACCTTCACAAATGTTTCTATTATTGCAAACGTCACTTCTATTGATTTCTTACTTCTCAATATTGTTGCGAGCATATACAACCCTTTTTCTGTAAACGCTTTAGGCAACGCCCTGCTTTTAGTCGAAAATTTCGACCGCAAAATATTTGAAGTCGATCTGGTCGACCGCAAAACCTGCAACTCCTCATCAGTAAGCATAAACATATAATCTTCTGGAAATTTATCAGGGTTGTTTTTGACAGCCTCATTGATTCTTTTCGTTTCAACGCCATACAATTCTGCCACATCTGCATCCAATATAACATTCTCTCCTCTTATTCCCATTATCATCGACTCAACTTTTTGGACGACAAGTTCGCCTCCACTATTAATGGAACTCTGCTCCTCTATTTTTGTCATATATGCTTGTATTTTTGATTCTCCTGCAAATTTATAGCATACTAAGAGAAACGTCAAGGTTTCAATACGAGAATTTCATCTCATTTTTTCATTTTAACATTTTATTATGAAATTATTAACAGTTTGTGTTAATGTTTATTTTCAATTTATAAAAAAGATAACAAGAATTTTTAATTAAGATAGACTTTTATTTGAAATTCAGAATCTTAAAACATCAAAACTTCAGAAAAAACTTTGAGTGCTGACTTCTTATGAAGTTGTCTATTATATAAAAAAAACTCCAGAAAAGAATTCCGAAGTTCTAAAGTTCTAAATTTCTAAATTTATGAGATTCCGAGGTTCTTCTAAGTTAATCCTCTTTTTTGTTTATTCCGAATCTGATATATTTTATTGTCAGTCCTTTGTCGAGCCAGATTTGTTCGTAGTAAGTTCTGATTTTCTTTACTTCCAAATCGTCGTCGTTAGCGTAGAGATTATCGTAGTTGTAGAATATTGGAAGTTTGCCTTCTTGAGCTGTCTCTACTGTGAACTCATACATGAGGTCGCTGTCGGTCTTGAGGTTGACAACGCCGTCTTTTTTCACGAATGTACGGTAACGTTCAAGGAAGTTAGGACCTGTGAGACGTTTGCGTGCCTTTGATGGCTGTGGGTCTGGGAATGTCACCCAGATTTCATCAACTTCATTTTCAGCGAAGAATCCGTCGATGAGCTCGATATGAGTTCTGAGGAAAGCCACGTTGTCGAGACCTTCGTTGCGAGCTTGGCAGAGACCAACCCACATACGAGAGCCTTTGATATCGACGCCGATGTAATTGATGTCTTTATGAGCGCGGGCGAGCCCTACGGTATATTCGCCTTTACCGCATCCTAATTCCAAAACTATAGGGTTGTCGTTCTTGAAGAAATCTTGTTTCCATCTTCCTTTCAATGGAAATCCTTCATTCTTAAGTCTTTCAAATGAATATTCAAAAAGATTGTTGAAAGTCTTGTTTTCAGCGAAACGTTCTAACTTATTTTTTCCCATATTATCTTATTTTTGGAATAACAACCATGCAGATTCGTTGTAGTCGCGTTTAATCTCATCGAGGCGGATTAAAGCGTCAGTTTTCTCTGCAAATGATTCATAATAAACACGAATATTACCTTTATTATTTTTCTCTAATGAAGATGCGTTTTCAAAACCTTGTTTTTTAAGAATGTTAACACATTTCTCAGCACTTTCTTCTGTCTGGAAAGAACCACCGATGATGTAGTAGGATTTCAGGATTTCAGGAACCTCTGTCACTTCAATCTCTTCAGTTGCTTCAACAACTTTAATCTCTTCAGTTACTTCAACAACTTCAATTTCTTCAGTTGCCTCTACTTCCTCTATTTCTTCTGATACCTCAGCAATCTCTACTTCCTCTAATACCTCTGAAACCTCTATTTCCTCTACAACCTCTTGTCCCTCTAAAACCTTTACAAAGAATTCGTTAGGAGATGAGTACAAGAAAGGATTCCAGCTTGCGAGTTGTGAATCTGACTTGTCTGTTGTCCAGTTGATTACGAAAATCAATAAGAATGCTAATGTTGTATAAGCGAATGTTCTGAATAAGCTTGGTTTTCTTCTTGATGGCGTTTCGCTTGCTACTTCTTCAACGCTGTCGATTGCTATTGAATATTCTGTGTTTTTCTGTTTTTGTTCCACAACGATTTTTTCCTTTATGACTTGATAAGTCTCTGTACGGAAAATAGGTTGGTAGTTGAAACTTGTCAGACCGAAAGCGTCGCCGAGAATATTAATGTCTTTCTTAGTTTCAAAGACATAGTCACCACTGAAGTTACGTAATTTGCCTAGACCTTCCAATTCGAGCTCGAAATTGACGTCGAGGATGGCTGCGCTTTGGTTTACGAACTTCTGTATTTTGTCAAGAGCTTCATCCTTAGTTATATTCTCTTTTTGCATAATATAATTAAGGAGTAAATCGTCATTGTTTGTCAACTTATTATTGAAAACTAACTCTTTGTATGGAGGCATAAAACGATGATTTGCATAATCGATTGTAGCAGAACGTCTTTGGGAAATAAATGCGCCAAATTCTGGAACGATTACACATTCATTGTCTTTTAATAATTCTATCAAATAGTTAATAATCATACAATTAGAAATTTTCAATAATAGGATGTTTCGGTTTGCGAATTTAAGAAAAATACTTTAATCTTTGAAGAATTTTAGACATTTTTCTACATCTTGCGGTGTATCAATGGAATAACTTTCAAACTCGGTAATTCCCATTTTTATTTCGTAAGAATTTTCCAGCCAACGGAGCTGTTCCAGACATTCCGAGAGCTCAAGTTCCGACTGCGGCAGTCTCGCGATTTGTTTCAAGACGTCGACTCTGTAGGCGTAAATCCCGATATGTTTGTAGAATGTCCTTTGTTCCATCCACGACTTTGCATTTTTGTCAGCTTTCCTCAAAAATGGAATTGTCTGACGACTGAAATACATCGCCTTGCCATTCTTGTCGAAGACGACCTTCACTACATTTTCGTCAAAAAGTTCATCTTCGTCTTTTATAGGTTTGCATAAAGAAGCTATTTGACTTTCTTCTGTTGAGATAAGAGCTGCAATCTGATTTATCTGCTCAGGATTTATGAAAGGTTCGTCACCTTGTATATTGATGACAGCGTCGTATTGGTTTCCGGCCTTCTCGACAATCTCGCAACATCTGTCGGTGCCGCTGTTGTGTTCTGAAGATGTCATCATCACTTTTCCTCCGAAAGCGATTACGGCATCGTAGATACGTTGGTCGTCGGTAGCAACCACGACCTCGGTGAGCAGTTCTGCCTTAAGCGATTGCTCGTAAACGCGTTGAATCATCGTCTTTCCGTTGATGACTGTCAAAGGTTTGCCTGGGAAACGAGTCGAGGCAAAGCGTGCTGGTATGATTCCTAGTGTTTTCATTTAAAGTTTATAGTTGATAGTTTATAGTTTATAGTTGATAGATAGTTAATAGTTTATAGTTGAATGGTGATAGGAATTCTTAATTCCACATTCCTAATTCTTAAAAGAGTCCATTCAGTGAGGCGTTGATACTATCTATTACCTTGCTTAAATCTTCTGGGTTTTCGAATTCAAGTTTGTCGCTTTCGATGATAAGGACTTTTCCTTTGTCGTAGTTAGCGATCCAGTTTTCGTATTTGTCGTTGAGCGCTTTGAGGTAGTCGAGGCGTATCGACTGTTCGTAGGCTCTGTTGCGTTTCGCGATTTGTCTGACGAGTGTTGGAATGTCAGCTCTCAGATATATGAGCAAATCAGGAGCTTGCATATAGGAACTCATAAGTTCGAACAATGACTGATAGTTCTCGTAGTCGCGAGTCGACATAAGTCCCATCTCATAAAGGTTAGATGCGAAAATATATGAGTCTTCATAAATTGTCCTGTCTTGCACCACATCAACGCCGCTGTTTCTGATGTCGATGATCTGTTTGAATCTGCTTGTGAGAAAATATATCTGCAGATTGAATGACCAGCGCAACATGTCATCATAAAAACTGCTTAAATAAGGATTGTTGTCAACTTCCTCGTAATGAGGTTGCCAACCAAAATGTTTTGATAATAAATGTGTTAATGTTGTCTTTCCGGATCCGATATTACCAGCGATAGCTATATGCATAACAAAAATATTTTTTTGCTAAAATAGTAAAAAAAAGACTACAAGACCACAAGACTACAAGACTACAAGTTTTTTTTAGTAATGAAGTTATGGGGTCATTTTCCCATTAGTCTTTAGACATTAGTCTTTAGCCATTATTTCGGTGCTTTCACGAAGAAATAGATTCCTATTATCGAGAAGATGATGTTTGGCAGCCATGCCGCTATGAAAGGGGAGAAGATTCCCGAGAGTGCGAACACGCGCGAGAATTCCATGAAGAGAATGTAGGAGAATGTGATGACGATTCCTATTCCGAGGTGTAGTCCCATTCCTCCGCGTACTTTGCGACTCGACAGTGCTGCGCCTATCACGGTGAGTATCAAGATGGCCGCTGGCGATGCTATACGTTTGTGCATCTCAATTCTATAAGGCAACGTGTTGTCGGCGCCTTTCATCTCGAGGTTTTGTATGTGGTCGCGAATCTCAAAAAGATTCATCTCCTCAAACTCTTCTTTTATATTATATAAGTCACGAGGTTTCAGTATTAGAGTGGTGTCTTTGGTTCTGCCGCGGTTCAGACTTTCCTCAGGGATGATGAAACGCTCCACATAATTGGTGAGAGTCCATTTGCCACTGATGGTGTCGTAAGCGGCTTTGTCGGCCATGACTTTATATTTCAGTCTGTTGTCTTCTATCTTTTCGAGAGAGAATTTGTATGCTATCTTCTTTTTTATGTCGAAGTTGCCCACATAGACATATACGCCTTTTTCAATCTGTACGTGAATGTTGGAGCCGGAACTCTTTGTTAATTTCTCTATGTATTTATCCTTGAACTCTCTTCTTATGGTGTCGGTCTTAGGAATTAGGAAGTTGCCTAGATAGAAAGAGCCGATGGCGAGCAACATGCCTGCCAGCAAATAAGGATAAAGGAATCTACGGAAACTGATGCCACTGCTGAGGATGGCGATTATCTCGGTGTGTCCTGCCATTTTCGAAGTGAAGAAAATGACGGAGATGAAGACGAATAGATATATGAAAAGGTTAATAAAATAAGGTATGAACGGCACATAATAATGAAGCGCTACTTCTCTAAAGCTTGCTTCGTTTTTTATGAAACTGTCGATGTTCTCTGAGACGTCGAACACCACGACGATGAGAATCAACAAGCTGATAGAAAAGAAAAACGTTCCGATATACTTTTTGAATATGTACCAGTCTAGTTTTTTCATATCATATTCTGCGTGTGACTTTAGGCAGCATCATGTCGCGCCATGAAGTGAAGTCGCCTTCGATAATGTGTTTTCTTGCTTCCTTGACGAGCCATAGATAGAAACCGAGGTTGTGAACTGTCGCAATCATTGGTCCTAAGATTTCTTTAGAAACGATGAGGTGGCGTAAGTAAGCCTTTGTGTAGTCTCTGTCGACGTATGTTGTGCCGTTCTCATCTAATGGTGAGAAGTCGTATTTCCATTTCTCGTTCTTGATGTTGATGATGCCTTCTGATGTGAATAACATGCCGTTACGTCCGTTACGACAAGGCATTACGCAGTCGAACATATCGACTCCTCTTGATATTGCCTCGAGCAAGTTGGCTGGAGTGCCTACGCCCATGAGATAGCGAGGTTTGTCTTGTGGCAAAATTTCATTGACGACTTCAATCATCTCGTACATCTGTTCTGTTGGCTCGCCTACTGCGAGACCGCCGATGGCGTAGCCGTCAGCCTCGTGTTTGGTGATGTATTCAGCAGAGCGGCGTCTGAGTTCTGGGTAGACGCAGCCTTGAACGATAGGGAAGAGCGACTGGTTGTAGCCGTAGAGAGGCTCTGTCTCATCGAAGCGTTTCCAGCATCTGTCGAGCCAGCGGTGGGTTCTCTCCATCGATTCTTTCGCGTATCTGAAGTCGGCTGTTCCTGGAGTGCATTCGTCGAAAGCCATCATGATGTCGGCTCCGATGGTGCGTTCTATGTCCATCACGTTTTCAGGAGTGAAGGTGTGACGAGAACCGTCGATATGAGATTGGAACACCACGCCTTCTTCTTTCATCTTTCTGATGCCTGTGAGTGAAAAGACCTGGAAGCCGCCGCTGTCGGTGAGGATAGGACGATCCCATCCGTTGAACTTATGAAGTCCACCTGCTTTGTTCAGTACGTCAAGGCCTGGACGAAGATAAAGATGATAGGTGTTGCCTAAAATGATCTGAGCATTGACCTCTTCTTCTAACTCTCTCATATGAGTAGCTTTAACACTGCCCACAGTTCCTACAGGCATAAAAATAGGAGTCTCGATATTACCGTGATCGGTGGTTAAGACGCCAGCGCGAGCATTGCTCGATGTATCATTTTTGACAAGTGAAAATCTCATAAAAATTTTTGGGCAAATATACTATTTTTTCCTGTGAAAAATTCATACTTTTGCAGTGAAATTTCAAAGATTTCGTTAAAAAAATATTTAGAAAAAAATAATATTGTCGTGAGTATAAGTTTCAATTTTAATCAGTTGTCATTCATCGTTTTGGTGTTATTTGTATTAGCTTGGTTGGTGCAAATGTTATATCATTGGATTTTATTCAGACGATTGGCATTTTATAAGAAGAAAGAGAAGAATGCCGCTATGGAACCTGTTTCCGTGATTGTCTGCGCTCGCGACTCGTACGAATATCTCCTCGATTTGATTCCAGCCGTCCTGTCACAGGATTATCCCGATTTTGAACTCGTTATTGTTAACGACTGCTCTCAAGATCAGACTGAAGAATATCTCAAGGAATTGGCAAGAAATAACCCGAAAATCAATTTGGTGAACCTTACTCAAAATCTCAATTTCTTCCAGGGCAAGAAATTCCCTCTTAGCATGGGTATTAAATCGGCTAAACACGATTTGCTTCTTCTCACTGATGCCGATTGCGTTCCAAGTACAAACCAATGGATTAAGGAGATGGTTTCTGCTTATAGAAACAATACTGAAATCGTTGTGGCTTACGGGCCTTATTTTGAACGTAAAGGACTGTTGAACAAACTTATACGTTTTGATACTTTATACATTGCTATGCAGTATCTGTCGCTGGCATTGTCAAAGAAGACATATATGGGAGTTGGAAGAAATCTCTCATACAGAAAGAGCACTTTCATGAAAAACAAAGGATTTACTTCACATTATAATATCCCTTCCGGCGATGATGACTTGTTCATAAGCCAAGTGGCAAACAAGAAAAATACCAGCGTTTATATCGATGCTGTCAATAGAGTAGAGTCGGAACCAAAAAGAAGTTGGGGGACATGGATTCGTCAGAAAAGACGTCATTATTCGACTGGAATAAAATATAAATCTAATATAAACAGAATATTAGGACTTTTACTCGGAAGTCGTTTGCTTTATTATCCAACATTGATAGCATTGTTCATGCTTCCTGCTGCATTCGAGATTTCTTTAGGAAAGATCTATTATTTTGTCGTGATAGGATTTTTTGCATTGATACATTACATAACACAAGTTATCATATATCATAAGTCAGCGAAACAGTTGGGAGAGAAACATTTGGGATTGGCATTCACTCCTATATACGATTGTTTCTTCATGATTTTCACGACTGTAATAGGATTCTGGAGCACTATCTCAAAACCTAAAGGATGGTGATTTAGGAAATGAAAATTGAAAACTGAAAATTGAAAATTTTTGATTGAGGATTGCTATAGCAATGTCTTCAAAAAAAATCCTAATTCCTAATTCCTAATTCCTAATTTTTATTATATTTGCAAGTTAATATTTAGAGAATTAAATAAACACATAGATATATGAATGACTTTCAAAAAGAGATACTTGCAGGTATTCCTGACGAGTTGCCATGTGTAAAAGAGTATGATGTAACAGTCAATCATGCTCCAAAACGTAAAGACATTTTAACAAAAGAAGAAAAGAGATTAGCATTAAGAAATGCTCTTCGTTATTTCCCAGCTAAACATCATGCTGTTTTAGCTCCAGAATTTGCAGAAGAATTGGAAAAATACGGTCGTATCTATATGTATCGTTTCCGTCCTTCTTACAGCATCTATGCTCGTCCAATTGAAGAGTATCCAGCTAAGTCAAGACAAGCAGCAGCTATCATGCTCATGATTCAAAACAACTTGGATCACGCTGTAGCACAACACCCACACGAACTCATCACTTACGGTGGCAACGGCGCTGTCTTCCAAAACTGGGCTCAATATCGTCTCGTTATGCAATATCTTGCAAACATGACAGAAGAGCAAACTCTCGTTATGTATTCAGGTCACCCAATGGGATTGTTCCCATCACATAAAGACGCTCCACGCGTTATCGTTACTAACGGTATGATGATTCCTAACTACTCAAAACCAGACGATTGGGAAAGATTCAACGCAATGGGCGTAACACAATACGGACAGATGACAGCAGGTTCATATATGTATATCGGACCTCAAGGCATCGTCCACGGAACAACAATCACTGTTTTGAACGCTTCAAGAAAACAAGGTGGCACACCTGAAGGTAAGTTGTTCATCACAGCAGGTCTCGGCGGTATGTCAGGCGCTCAGCCAAAAGCAGGCAACATCGCTGGCGTTGTTTCAATCACTGCAGAAATAAATCCAAGCGCAACAGACAAACGTCACAGCCAAGGCTGGGTTGACGAAGTTTACAGCGACCTCGATGAGTTGTTCGCTAAAGTAAACGAAGCTCGCGCTAATAAGATAGCTCGTTCTTTCGCATACCAAGGCAACGTTGTTGACCTCTGGGAATATGCAGCAGAACACGACATCCAAGTTGACTTGGGTTCTGACCAAACTTCATTGCATAACCCATTCGCAGGCGGTTACTATCCTGTAGGTTATTCATTTGAAGAATCAAAACAAATGATGGCAGAAGCTCCTGAAAAATTCAAAGACGCTGTTTACGCTTCATTGCGCCGTCACGTTGCTGCTGTCAACAAACTCACAGCAAAAGGAATGTACTTCTTCGATTACGGCAACGCATTCTTATTGGAAAGCAGCCGCGCTGGCGCTGATATCCTCAACGCAGAAGGTAAGTTCCGCTATCCATCATACGTACAAGACATCATGGGTCCTATGTACTTCGACTATGGTTTCGGTCCATTCCGTTGGGTTTGTACTTCAGGCAAAGAAGAAGATCTAGCTATCACAGACGAAATCGCATGCAACGTTCTTGAAGAAATCGCTAAGAACTCACCAGTTGAAATCCAACAACAAATGCACGACAATATCCAATGGATCAAAGGCGCTCGCGCTAACAAATTGGTCGTTGGTTCACAAGCTCGTATCTTATACGCTGACTGCGAAGGTCGTACAAAAATCGCTGCTGAATTCAACAAGGCTATCGCTGATGGTCGTCTCTCAGCTCCAGTCGTTTTGGGTAGAGACCACCACGATGTATCAGGCACCGACTCTCCATTCCGTGAAACATCTAACATCTATGACGGTTCATCATTCACAGCTGACATGGCAATCCACAATGTTATCGGCGACGGTTTCAGAGGAGCTACATGGGTCAGCATCCACAATGGTGGCGGCGTAGGCTGGGGTGAAGTTATCAACGGTGGCTTCGGTATGGTATTGGACGGAAGCGACGACTCAGACAGAAGATTACGCAATATGTTACATTGGGACGTTAACAATGGTATCGCTCGTAGAAGCTGGGCTAGAAACGAACCTGCTATGTTCGCTATCAGACGCGCTATGGAAGTAGAGCCAAGACTTAAGGTCACAATGCCTAACTTCGCTGATGATGCTCTTATCAATAACACTATAAAATAAGAACTAAGAACTCTGAACTAAGAACTCTGAACCAAAAGTTAAAGTTCTGGGTTCTTCGTTCAAAGTTCAAAGTTCAATAAGGAATAGCACGATTATTGTGTTTATTTAGGGTAAATTAAAAGGAAAAATTAAACGATTATTAACAAATTAATTACAAATTAAAGATGAAAAAAATTTTACTTTCTTTAGTACTTTTAGCATTTGCTGGTATGGCATCTGCACAAATCACATTCGAACGTATTGTTAATCATGAAAACGTAGGAGAAGTAACTCCAGGTAGATACGAAATCATTGGCAACGTTGATGATGCATACGAACTTAAATTCGCAATGAATGTTATCAACAATGGCGAAAATGCTGTAAGTATAACTTGTGAAAAAACAGTTATCAGCATAACAGAAGGTGCTGGTAATAATTTCTGTTTCGGTAATTGTTTCCCAGACAATGTTACTACTACTGAAGTTATGGTAGATCCAGTGTCAACAATCGACATGACATTACCTTATTATCCACATGAATTCAGTGCTCACTTCAAACCATATGATCCAATGACATGGGAATTGATGCCAGAAGGTACAGAACTTACAGTTCAATACACATTCAAAGAAAGAGATGGTGAACCAATGATATTTGAATTCTACTTCAGATATGAAACAAATTCTGTTGAAGAAAACTACAGCAATGTATTCAGCAACGCTTATCCAAACCCAGTACGCGACGTTGTTAGCTTCGACTACAACATGCCATTCGACGCTCAATCAGCATCAGTAGCTATCTACAACATGATGGGTCAAGAAGTCATCAGACAAGATGTTAACGTTGGCGGTTCAAGATTAGACATCAACGTAAGCGACTTAACAGACGGTGTTTACTTCTACAGCTTAATCGTAAACAACCAAGCAGTTAAAACAAACAAACTTATTGTTTCTAAATAATAGTTATTTGGCTAAAGACGAAAGTCTAAAGGCAAAAGAAGAGAGCTCTTGATATTTCAGGAGCTCTTTTTTGTTATAAGGTAGAGATGGAAGAGAGGGTGGTGAGCTGATTAGATGGTCTGTTATCTACAAAAAAAGACACCACTGTGTGAAGTGATGTCCTTTATTATATTTTCTCATTTGTCTCTGCGTCTCTGTGTCTCTGCGTCTCTTATCCCAAGAACACTGAGTTTTTCTCGAATTTCTCTATCGCGTATTTAAGGTTGATAACGAGTTTTTTCTTGTCTTGTGATGGCATCTCAAACATAGCGTCGTTCAATATAGCTTCGATGATGGCTCTTAATCCACGAGCGCCTAGCTTGAATTCGATGCTCTTGTCGACGATATATTCCAAAACTTCTTCTTTTATCTCAAGATTGATATCGTCCATCTCAAAGAGTTTTGTGAATTGCTTGATGATAGCGTTCTTTGGTTCTTTCAAGATTCTTACTAACGATTCTTTATCTAATGGATTGAGGAAAGTCAATATTGGGAAACGACCGACAATCTCAGGGATAAGGCCGAATCTCTTGATGTCGGCAGGAGTGATGTATTTCAACAGATTATCCTTGTCGATTTGTTTTTTGTTGTCGTTGCCATAACCTATAGCGTTGCTGCCAACTCTGTTAGCGATTAACTTGTCGATTCCGTCGAATGCGCCGCCTGCGATGAACAATATATTTTTGGTGTTAACCTGAATCATCTTTTGTTCAGGGTGCTTGCGACCGCCTTGAGGAGGAACGTTGACAATTGTACCTTCTAAGAGTTTGAGCATTGCCTGTTGTACGCCTTCACCAGAGACGTCGCGTGTGATGCTTGGGTTGTCGCTTTTACGTGCAATCTTGTCGATTTCATCGATGAAGACGATGCCTTTTTCAGCAGCTGCTACGTCATAGTCTGCTGCTTGTAACAATTTAACTAAAATGTTTTCAACGTCTTCACCAACGTAACCTGCTTCTGTCAAGACAGTAGCATCTGCTATTGCGAAAGGCACATGAAGCATCTTGGCGATGGAGCGGGCGAGGAGTGTCTTGCCTGTACCGGTTTCACCGACTAAGATGATATTTGATTTTTCAATCTCGACTTCATCGGCTGCTTTCTCTTGGTTGATTCTTTTGTAATGGTTGTAAACGGCAACAGCGAGAATCTTCTTTGCTTCATCTTGTCCGATGACATATTGGTCGAGGAATGACTTTATTTCAATAGGTTTCAATAATTTAAAGTCAGGAGTGTTTGCTTTTTTAAGATGTTTAAGTTCTTCCTGTACAACGATATGACCTCTTTCGATACATTCGTCACAGATGAAACCATACATTCCTGAGAGAAGCAATGCAGCTTCTTTATCGCTTTTTCCACAAAATGAGCAGAAGTTTTCTTGTTGTTTCTTTGCCATGCTTTTGGGTTTAGAGTTTAATGTGTAGAGTTTAGAGTAGTGCGAAGTTAAACTTTCAACTACTCTAAACTCTCAACTATACACTTTACACTTTCTTAATAAGGACTTCGTCAATCATGCCGTAATCTTTGGCTTCTTGTGAAGTCATCCAATAGTCGCGGTCTGAGTCGGCCCAAACTTTATCGAAAGGTTGGCCTGAATGAGTTGCGATTATGTCGTAGAGTTCTTTTTTAAGTTTTAAAATCTCACGAGCAGTGATTTCGATATCAGATGCTTGACCTTGCATTCCACCCATTGGTTGGTGAATCATGATGCGTGAGTGTTTCAATGCTGAACGTTTTCCTTTAGCGCCTGCGCACAATAAGACTGCTGCCATTGAAGCTGCGATGCCTGTACATATTGTAGCGACGTCAGGGCTGATGAATTGCATTGTGTCGTATATTCCTAAACCAGCGTATACAGAACCGCCAGGGGAGTTGACGTAGATTTGGATGTCTCTCTTAGGATCTGATGATTCTAAGAAAAGAAGTTGTGCTTGGATGATGTTAGCGACGTAGTCGTTGATTTCATCGCCCAAGAAAATGATACGATCCATCATAAGTCTTGAGAATACGTCCATTTGAGCTACATTAAGCTGACGTTCTTCGATGATGGTAGGAGATATATAATTAGTAACTGTTGAAGTATATTTCTCCAATGCTAAACTGTTGATGCCACAGTGTTTGGTAGCGTATTTATAGAATTCGTTATTCATAGTTTGTTTCCTTTTTAGTTATAAACTACCGATTTTACATTTTGTTTCAAAATAGAGACTTTTTTTAGAAGTCGGCTATCTTTTTTTTAGTTTTTAGTGATTTATATATATAGAAATCAGCTACCAATTGCCAGTAATAAAACATCACTGGCAGCTGATAGCTGATGACTGATTGCTAAATATTATTCAGCTGTTTCTTCTTGTGCTTCTTCTGCTTTAGCAGTTTTCTTTGCTCTAGTTTTTTTAGGTTTTGCTTCACCTGCTAATTCAACTTGAGGAAGAACTGCTTGTACGAAACCTTCGTAGTCAGTGTCAACAACTGTAACTGTCATGTTTTCTTTTAAGTAAGCAGTTAATTTCTTGTCTGCTATTTGGTTGTTGATGCCTTGACGTTGGTTGTCGTCTTTAATGATAGCGTCGATGATGTCTTCTAAACGTTTTTTAGTCTCTTCGTCTAATGTTTCAACATCCATGTGGCCGAAGTACATGCTTCTTACGTAGTTGCGTACTTCTTCTTCTTTGATGATGAGTTCTGGGTTTTGTTTTACGAGAGCTTCTTCGATGAGTTGCCATCTGAGAGACTTGACGTATGAGTTGTCGTAGTTGTTTTCTACGTCTTCTGCAGTGATTTTACCTTCGCTGTTTTCAACGATCCAGCGTTTGAGGAATGTGTCTGCTAAGTTGAATTTGATTTCTTCTACTAATTGGTCAACTGCTCTGTTGTAGAACATTCTTTCAGCTTCGAGAACGTATTGTTTTTCCATTTCGACAGCAACTTTTGCGCGGAATGTTTCAACGTCTTTTACTTCTTGACCTGGGAAAATCTTAGCGAAGAGTTCTTCGTTAAGTTCTGCTGGTTGTTCTTCAACTTTATTGTTGTCTTGGATGCTCTTTATTGTTCTGTCGATTTCTTCTGCTGAAGCTTTGATGTTGAAATCATTGATTTTATGATCTTTGAGAACAACATTGATTTCTGGTTTGAGAGCTGCTTCAAAGTAGAAATTCAATTCTTCTTGAGTGTCGAGATCGTTAGGTTGACCTTGTTCTAAGTCAGGAAGTGGGTAACCGATAACGTCTAATTTATTTTCAATGATGTGATTGTTGAGAGCTTCAGAAACTTTTTGGTTAATCTTTTCGATTAAAACGCCTTGGCCGTACATTTTTTTGATCATTCCGAAAGGAACTTTACCTTGACGGAAACCTGGCATAGTTGCTTTATGTTGATAATCTTTTAAAGCTTTTGTTACTTCAGCTTCATAATCAGCTTTAACTAAAGTCACTTGGATACCGGCGAGAAGTTCGCCTTTTAATGTTTGTGTAGTATTCATTTGATAATTAAATTATTTTTTTTGTGCGGATGAAGGGACTCGAACCCCCACGCCTCTCGGCATCAGATCCTAAGTCTGACGCGGCTACCAATTACGCCACATCCGCAGAATCTTTTTAGGAGTTGCAAAAGTACAATTTTTTTTCAAATAAAACACATTTTTTTCTAATAAAATTTGTAAAGAAAAAATAAAAATACATTACTTTTGCTACGTAAATTTTGTGCTAGTATGACTAAACCATATAGGTTATTTTTGATTTTAACTTTTGTTTTATTTTTTAATGATTTATTATCGCAGTCTCTTGTTGGTATTAATGGCAATTATGCAGGCTCCAGTTCATTGTCAACCAACCCTGCTTTTATCAATACTTCCAATGTTTATTTTGATGTAGCCGTTGCTAATGTAGGACTTTCTTTATATAACGACTATGCATATATAAAGGGCGCTGATATGTCGTCTTTCATTTTTTCAAGAAACCATGTTTTTCCAACTTATAATATTGATGGTGTAAATTATAATTTCCTCACATATAGTAATGAGGAAAATAGACCCAATAATATTTATGAGTCATTAGATGCCGATGTGCTGCGCCTTATGTATAATATATCTGGCAAGCAATCTGTTGCTTTATCCTTAAAAACTAGGGTTTATACAAGCGGAATAAATATTCCGTATGAGATTCCTGAAATCATTGTGAAAGGATTGGAAGAAGATAATTTTAATGGTCATTATATTTCGTCAAACACCAGCATATCAACGATGGAATGGGCGGAACTGGCATTGGCATATTCCAGGAAGTTATATGATAGGTATCAAAATAGGTTTGATGTCGGTCTGAATGTCAAGTATTTGCTGGGATATTCAGCTGCTGCTGGAAATATCAACGATCTCGACTATGAGATATTCAATGAAGATTCTATAGTTGTTAATAGATTCAATGCAGATTTGGCTTATTCTTTACCTATTAATTATAATGCCGATTTTGCGTCGTCATCTGTATTCGACAATTCTTTGGTAAGAGGAAAGGGCTTTGCCTTTGATATTGGTTTTTCGTATGCACGTAAGAAAGGTGGGCTCTCTGATGATAGAAGGATGCTGGCTCCTTGTATGCAGCCGAAATTGAATTATTTGTGGAGGGTCGGTGTTTCTCTGATGGATGTAGGTTTTATTCGCTTTGAAAATAATGCTGTAGATAATAGTCTGCGCAGCGATGATAGTATACTTTTCGATTCAGATATTTTTAATGATGTCGAATCATTTGATGATATGGTGAAGTTTCTGAGCGCTGCTTATTATGATGGCGATACTATGGCATCCTTTGTGGCTGATTATTTCAGTGTGGGCTTGCCTACTACCTTGAGACTTCAGTTCGATTATAACATAAAAGACGATTTCTATATTAATGCTACATTTGTCCAGCCTTTGAAGTTGATGAAATATTCTGTCGAGGCTACACCTCAACTTATGATAGAACCTCGTTATGAAACTGAATATTTTGAGTTTAGCATGCCATTGACTTTGCGTGATTATAGGTTCATCAATCTTGGTGCTTCCGCAAGGATTGGTTATATCACGGTGGGAACTCAAAACATAGCATCGTATTTGGGAATAGGCAACGTTAAGGGCCTGGATGTTTATGTCTCCCTGAAGTTTAATCTTGTCAAAGGCGGATGTTATGATAGATTCGGCGCTTGCTGGTCGTCAAGCTTCGGTAACAAGAAATATAGAAGATAATCATTTCTTTACATCCAAGGCGTCGCGCAATGCGTTGCCGAATAGCATGAATGCCAATACCAGAAGCATGATTGCGATGCCAGGTAATATGGCTAGATATGCGTCGTTGAGGATGATGTAAGCGTAATTTTCCTTGATCATGCTGCCCCATGATGGCATTGGAGGCTGAACGCCGATGCCGAGGAAACTCAACCCTGCTTCTAACAAAATTGCAGAGGCGAAGTTGGCTGCTGAAATGACGATGATTGGATTTATGATGTTTGGAATTACGTGCTTTAATATGATTCTAATATTGCTGAATCCTAATGCTTTGCCTGCTTCTACGAATGTGGTCTCCCTTACGGAAAGTATCTGTCCTCTGGTGACACGAGCGACTTCAACCCACATCGTCAGACCTACAGCGATGAAAACCTGAACGACTCCTTTGCCTAAGACAAATGTTATCGCGATGACAATCAATAATGTCGGTATCGACCATACTACATTGATAAGCCATACCATAAGGTCATCGACGCGACCACGGAAGAAACCGCCGAGACTGCCAATCAATATACCTATTAATATACTCATGAAGACAGCGATGAAACCTACGGAGAAACTGATTCTCGTTCCTAGTAGGAGTCGGCTTAAGAAATCACGGCCGAATTGGTCTGTGCCGAGGATGAATTTTCTATGTTCGACGCAGTTGCTATTAATATAATGTGTGGCTTCTTCATCGGAAGAGAATGTTTTTCCAGAAGTCAGTTCTTGGTTTGAAATAATTTCTTCGTTGGTATTCGATGATTTATCAGCATTATAGATGAAGACTGTGGTCTTTTCTCTGTCTATCTTTAATGAGTCGAATGGGATTTGTCGGTAGGAGGAAGGCTGCCCGTTCATCATTTGTGCGAAAAATCCTCTTTTTTCTGCAGAATTTTGTTTCGGGACGAGAAGCATATCAACTTCAAATCCTGGTTTCTGAGTGCTTATCTCTAAAATCTGAGTGTTGGCGTAAGGCGCTTTATCAGGAATTATGAAATAAACAAATGTTGCGACGAGTGCGCATAATATTATAAAAACCAATGATATAACACCTGTAGCGTTTTTTTTGAAACGCTGTATTGCAATCTGATTTGGTGATAATATCTTGTTTTTATTCATCGTATTTTTCTTTGAAAAACAAAAATAAAAAAAAATATTGTCGGACTTGATTTTTGAAAGAAAAAAGTTGTATCTTTGCACTCGCAATCAGATGGTGGATGTAGCTCAGTTGGTTAGAGTACCGGATTGTGGTTCCGTGGGTCGTGGGTTCGAGTCCCATCTTCCACCCTCAAAAAAGAGACGATGAAAATCGCCTCTTTTTTTTATGTCATTTTTTGTGCTGTGAGCAATGAGCAATGAGTAGTGAGCAAATTGTTCGCTATTAAAACAACGAATTATATGCCCATAGCTCGCAGCTCATAGCTTACGGCCTTAAACCGAGAGGTTATATTCTCTCAAAACATCATTCAAAGATGTTTTCTTGTCTGTCGATTCTTTTCTCTTTCCTATAATCAAGGCGCAGGCAACATTATAATCTCCTGCTGGGAAATGTTTGGTGTATGATCCTGGAATCACGACGGAACGTGCTGGTACGTAGCCTTTATATTCAACAGGTTCGTTTCCGCTGACGTCGATGATTTTTGTAGATGCTGTGATAACAGTGTTGGCTCCGAGTACGGCTTCTTCTTCAATTCTCACGCCTTCAACGATGATACATCTCGAACCGATGAAGCAGTTGTCTTCAATAATTACAGGCGCTGCTTGTAATGGTTCGAGTACGCCGCCGATGCCGACGCCGCCACTCAAGTGTACGTTCTTTCCAATCTGTGCGCATGAGCCTACTGTCGCCCAGGTGTCGACCATAGTGCCGCTGTCGACGTATGCTCCGATGTTGACATATGATGGCATCAAAATCACACCTTTATTAATAAAGGCTCCATATCTTGCTGTCGCTGGCGGAACAACGCGCACGCCTGCTTCTTCAAATCCTTTCTTCAAAGGCATCTTGTCGTAATATTCAAAAACGCCACTCTCCATGACTTCCATCTTGTTGATAGGGAAGTACATCAAAACAGCTTTCTTCAGCCATTCGTTGATAGTCCATTCGCCGTTAATCTTTTCTGCAATGCGAAACTCTCCTTTGTCTAACTTTTCAATGACATCGCAAATGGCATTGCGAACTTCTTCATTTTCCAATAAAGCTCGGTTCTCCCAAGCGCTCTCTATGATATTTCTTAAATTTTCCATAACTAAATTTATATATCTGCAAATATAGTAAAAAGTCTTTTTTATTATCTTTGCAAACAAAAATTAAGAAATGGCAAGAATAATGGCAATCGATTACGGAAGGAAACGCTGCGGCATCGCAGTGACCGACACTTTGCAGATCATCGCGAATTCATTGACAACAGTTGCAACAAAAGATTTGCTGACATTTATTTTAGATTATGTCAAGAAAGAAAATGTTGAGACTATCGTGATTGGAGAACCAAAAGATATGCAGAACAATCCTTCTGAATCAAGTCGTTATATAGAACCTTTTATAGGTCAGCTGAAAAAGGCGCTCCCAGAGATGAACATTAAACGTCATGACGAACGCTTCACATCTAAGATGGCGTTCCAGACTATGATTGATGCGGGTCTCGGTAAGAAACAACGTCAGAACAAGGCGCTCGTCGATACTATCAGCGCTACCATCATCTTGCAGTCTTATATGGAATCGGAAGCAATTAAGAAAAATAGATTTTAAATTTTAAGTTATGATATTACCTGTAGTGGCTTACGGCCATCCTGTTTTAAAGAAAGTAGCAGAAGAAATAGATTCTGATTATCCAGGTTTACAACAGCTTATCGCTGATATGTTCGAGACTATGTACCATTCAGAAGGCGTCGGTCTCGCTGCTCCTCAAATCAATAAGTCGATAAGACTTTTCGTCATCGATGCAGATCCTTTCCAAGAGACATATCCTGAAGCAAAAGGCTTCAAAAAAGTTTTCATCAATCCTGAAATAGTAGAGGTTTCAGAAGAGACATGGACATTCCGTGAAGGTTGCCTCAGTCTTCCAGATATGAACGAAGACGTTGTACGTCCATCAAAAATAACAGTCAATTATTTGGATGAGAACTTCGTTGAACACGAAGAAGAATTCGATGGAATATGCGCTCGCGTAATACAACACGAATTTGACCATCTCGAAGGAAAAGTCTATGTCGACAGAGTTGCTCCTATGCGTAAGATGATGCTCAAAAACAAGTTGCGCAACATCTCAGAAGGCAATGTCTATGTTGACTATAAAATGATTTTCCCAGCAAAAAGAAGAAGATAAATGTAGAGACGTATCAATGTTTCATTAAATATAAACCCTCATTGATGCGTCTGTTTTTTAAAAATTAATTAAATAAATTAACAGTTATGAAAAGATTATTAACATTATTATCAATGCTTGTTGTAGTATTTTTCGCTTCATGTAACAATGAAACACCATCAGAAAAAATAACTAGACTTGAGCCACAGATGTTTGGTGCTGACGGCTCTGTCAACAAAGAAGTTGGAATGGAATTGGTCGATGCATACGTCGCATACGTTAAGAAAAATACAAAGGATGAGATGGCTCCAGATATGCTTTTTAAAGCTATAGATATTTCAATGAATGTCAATAGTGAAAATCCTCAAAAGACAATTGATATTGTCGATTTGATGATTGAGACATATCCTCAGCATATGCTTGCACCGATGGCTTTGTATATTAAGGCATTCGTATATGAAAGCGTTGACGATATCCCAAGCGCTAAAGAAACATATCGTTTGTTCCTTGAAAAATATCCTAACGATCCACTCGTGGAAGATGTCAAGGCTTCTTTAAGAAATGCTGGCATTCCATTGGAAGAATTGGTAAAACAATTTGAGGAAGAGTGATAAAAAAACAGAAGTTCAAAACTTCAAAATCTCAGAAATTAAAAAAAGAGACGTATCAATTTTGATACGTCTCTTTTTTTGTGATTATTCTTCTAAAGTTCTGAGATTCTGAGATTCTGAGTTTCTACTAAAAGCTTCCTTTCAGTTGTTCGTTGAGTCCGTCTATCATATTCAAAACGTCGTCTTTTCCGACTTCCTTTTCTGATGATGTGATGAAGATATGAGGAATTTCTTCCCATTCTTCAGCGAGCTTGTCTTTGTAAGCCTGCAAATTACGCTGAAGTTCGAGCTCTTTTATTTTATCAACTTTAGTGAAGATGATATAGAAAGGCATCTGCAGTTCTCCGAGATGGTTGATGAATTCCAGGTCTATCTTTTGTGGTTCGATGCGGCTGTCAACCAGCACGAACATGCATACGAGGTTCTTTCTGTTTTGGATATAATCGTCGAGCATTACCTTCCAAGCTTCGCGGTCTTTCTTGGAACGTTGTGCAAAACCATAACCAGGCAAATCGACAAGATACCATTCGTTATTGATAAGGAAATGGTTGATGGTGATAGTCTTTCCCGGAGTTGACGATGTCTTCGCCAGTTGTTTTCTGTTGGTCAGCATATTGATCAACGAAGACTTGCCGACGTTAGAGCGTCCTATGAAGGCATATTCTGGCTTGTTGGCTGTCGGGAGCTTGTCGATTTTGGTGTTGCTTTGAAGGAAAGCGGCAGATTTTATAATCATATCAAATCTCTAGTTTTTCGTTTTTGTTGTAAATGAGATGTCTTTCAATCTTTTCTGGATAAATATCTTCAATAGTTATGAGGATAGCTGTCTCTTCTACATTGCCGAAAGGTTCGTTGAGAGCAGTACCGAACATCTTCATTGTTGCTGAAAGACTCATGTAAGCGTTGAACAATGGAGGTATTGTTGAGCCATGTTCTCTGACATACTTGCTCAATGTGCGGTAGCTGTTTTGGTAGTTGTTGCCATCGAGTCTCAATTTCATGATAGCTTTTCTTGCCTTGATTTTTATAGCTTTATCTGGATAAGGATAGATGAGCTTTTCGTTGTCTGGGAAGAATTTCTTCATGAAGAAGAGAATCATGTCGCGGAGAGCCTTGTCGAATTGAGAATACATTGTGACTTTTCCGAAGAAATATTTAGCTGAAGGATAATAAGTCAGCAATGTTCCGAGTCCGTCCCAAAGATTGTCTAATGTGAAGATGCTCTTTCTTACGTTGCCTGTTGATTGATATTTAGGCTGTACGAATGAGCGGCCTAATTCTATTGTGTATGGAAGATATTCTTTTATGAATTTGTCTGAATAGTAGAACAATTCTGATGTTGGAGTATCGACTTGTCCGTTATTTTTGATAGGAAGTTTTTCACATAATATGAAACGGTATCCGCCGAGTATCTCTTTTTCTACTGGGTCCCATACTATGAGTTGTTCGAAATAAGCTTCGTCTCTTGTGTCGAATTCGTCGATGTCGCTGCTTTTACCAGTGCCGCCGCCAGATTCGCGGAAAGCCCATTCGCGGAGACGACCTATCTCGCGCATTGTGTTAGGGGCGTTGTGTGCGTTGATGACGTATATCTCGTTGTTGCCGTAGTTGGTCTTTCTGACGAAACGTTCAGGTGTTAGTTCTTTTATAATATCTTCTGCTGGTACGGCGTCAATAATTTTTTCCATAATCTTTATATTGTATAGTTTTTATCTGGGTCGAATGTTTGTTCGCAGTTGCCAGGGAGATTGTATGAGAAGTTTCTCAGTTTCATCGCCCATTCGCTGTCGGTGTATCTGTTGTCGAAAGTCTGCCAAGGAATTGGCTTTCCGAAAGTTATTTTGAGAGTCTTGTTTTTTTGCTTGTAAAATTCATTGACAAGGAAGAGCATTTCTATATTTGCTTTGATGCCCAATTTCTTGCGTATGTTGGAAAGATTGTAGAAGAAATTGCTGTTTCTTCCTGTGATATGAGTAGGTATGATATCGCGGTGATAAGTCTTGGCCTTTGTGATGAAAGTCTTCTTCCACTCGAGGTCGATGATTTTTCCGTTTTGTTTTCTTGAGCATAAGCCGAAAGGGTAGAAGCAGATGGTTCTGTCGCCAGCGAATGTCTCGTTGAAAATCTTTATGTTATCGGCATTGCTGCCTAATTTGTTGACCGGTATGAAAAGAGGACGTAAGTTAGGTACGAAGAGCAGGAAGTCGTTGACGGGAGTTATGACGTCAGGGCGAATCTTTCCTACAGTGTCGATGAGCGCGATGCCGTCGAGACCGCCGATAGGGTGGTTGGCAGCGATTATGAAACGACCTTCGTCTTTGATGTGATCAAGTCCTTCTGCGACGACGCCAGTGTTGAATTCTTTCATGACCTCAGTTACAAAAGGCAGGCCTGATATGCCGTTAGCTCTGAGTAACAATCCATTGATATCGTCTTGATGGAGGATTTTCTTTATGTATCTAAAAACAAAACGTGGAATCTTGTTTGCAAATTTAGGAGCTTTCTCTCCAATGATTTTTTCTATGTCAATCTGTAAAGCTTCTTTATCGCTCATCTTGAAATCTTTTTAAAAATAAACTCGTTTTCATTGCAAAAATACAAAAAAGTAAAGACGAGTCAATGATTCGTGTGAAATTAGCAGATTCTTTTTTTGAGGTGATGAAGAATTCTTTGCTTAAACTATTATTCCGTGTTTTGAATTTTGGTTTTCCGTTGATTTTATTGGGTGTTCAAAAGTTGTTGAAAACTTTTTGAAAAAAAAGTGAATTTTTTTAGCAAAAAGTGGTTGAAAGTGGGAAAAAATGCACTAATTTTACAAATTGAAAAATTGAACTGAAAATGAATTATCCAATTGGCGAATATTATTGTAAATTAGACAGTAAGGGCAGACTACTTCTTCCTAGCAGTTTCAAGGAACAGCTAGGTGCTGCGCTTGAAGAGGGTTTTGTTCTTCGTCCAAGTCTGTTTGGCGACTGTCTCGAGCTATTTGGAATGAGCGACTGGCGTGCCATGCAGGAGAAACTTGGCAAGTTGAATCCGTTCAAGGCTGAGAATGTGATGTTGATTCGTCGCTTCAATGCTGGCGCTCGTATGGTTAAAGTAGATGCTAACGGCCGTCTCCAGATTCCTAAGGATTTGATGGAGAAGACAGGCCTTGTAAAAGAAGTTGTAATGACTTCTTTGATTGATAGAATGCAGATTTGGGATCGCTCTATGAAAGAGATGGAAGATTCCAAGATTTCTGAAAAGGAATTTGCAGAGATGCTTACTGCAAAGTTAGGTGATTGTGATTTTATTGGTTAATTAAAAATTAAAAAGAGATGTATCATATTTCTGTGTTGTTAAAAGAGAGCGTTGAAGCTTTGAATATTAAACCTGATGGAACTTATGTTGATGTCACTTTCGGCGGCGGAGGTCACTCTCGTCATATCATGGAATTTCTCGGTGAGAAAGGTCGTCTCTTTGCTTTTGACCAAGATGAAGACGCTGCCAAGAACGTGATCGACGACAGCCGTTTCACATTCATACAGCAGAATTTCCGTTATATGAAGAATTTCCTTCAGCTTTATTGCGGAGGCAAGGTCGATGGCATCATCGCTGACCTCGGCGTTTCTTCATATCAGTTCGATACTCCAGAGAAAGGATTCTCAATAAGATATAACGGTCGCCTCGATATGAGGATGAACCAGAATGCTGCCGTCGATGCCGCTAATATCGTCAACACTTACGACGTGGCATCTCTCGCTTCAGTTTTCTCTCGTTACGGAGAGCTTAGAAATGCAAGAGCGATAGCAGAGACAATCTCGATGGCTCGCGAAGTTAAACCTATTGAAACGACTGACGAATTGAAAGAGACAGTGGCTCGTTTCCTTCCTAAAGGCTCTGAAAACAAAGTGCTCGCACAGATTTTCCAGGCTCTTAGAATTGAAGTCAATGAAGAGATGAAGGTGCTCGAGATGTTCTTGAGCCAATGTGCCGACGTCTTGAATCCTGGCGGCAGACTCGTGGTGCTTTCTTATCATTCGCTCGAAGATAGACTGGTGAAGAATTTCATGAAGACTGGCAATGCCGACGGCAACTTGGAAAAAGACTTCTTCGGAAATCAGCTTACACCTTATAAATTAATAACAAGCAAGCCTATCGTTCCTTCTGATGAAGAAATTCAGATTAACAGCAGAGCGCGAAGCGCAAAACTTCGTGTAGCGGAAAGGAGAGCGATATGAAAAACTTTAATAAAAAAATAGAAGAACCTGAGACCAGGGATGAGGTTGCAGAAGAAAATCCTGAGAAAGTGCAGCCTCTTGAAAAGCCTAAAAAAACAGGCTTTTTGTCGCTGTTGAAAGGCGATGTTCTGGTGAAGGATGAGTTTATTAGACTTTTCCCTTTCTTTATATATGTTGTTGTCCTTTTGATGTTGTGCATCGGTAATACCTATTTGGCAGAAGATGTTAACAGAGAGATTGCTGACCTTAACAAAAAGGAAGAGAATCTGTATGTCGAATATGTTTATTATAAATCAGAGATAACGAAATATACAAAGCAGTCCAATTTGGTTAGGAAACTTGAGAAGAAGGGTATCAAAGAGTCTGTAGTTCCGTTGAGAAAAATAGTTTATGAAAAAGAGGGAGGTGAAAGATGAGCAAGACAAAAGACGATTTTGCATGGAAGATACATCTCTTTTATTATTTGATGATTGTGATGGCTGCATTGCCATCTGTCGCAAATATCATATATATACAACTCTTTGAAAGAGATGAACTGTTGGAGTATGCGGAAAAGAGAGAGGATAAATATTTTGTAGAAAAGGCTGCTAGAGGAAACATATTGTCTGATAATGGCAGTCTTTTGGCGACATCAGTGCCGCGTTACAATATTTATTTCGATCCTATTGTTGTTAAAGATGAGGTCTTCAACAAGGAGGTATCGGCTCTCGCAGATAGCTTGAACCGTTTGTTCCATTACAAGACTAGGACGGAATATATATCAATGTTCAAGACAGCCCGCGTAAATTTCAATGCTGGCAAAAAGGAAGGCACCAGAAGGCTTAAGATTGCCAACAAGGCTACCTTGGATGAATATAAGAGACTTAAACAGTTTCCTATCTTTAAATATGGCCAAAATAAAGGCGGCTTGATTTGTGAACGTATTTATGTTAGAGAAAAGCCTTATGGCAAACTGGCATCAAGAACTATTGGCTATACTCGTGAAAATGAAAATGATAGTCTCATAGTCGCTGTCGGTCTGGAAGGCGCCTATAATGACTATCTTAAAGGCCGTAATGGAATCCAGAAGAAAAGACGTCTTTATGGTGGCGCATGGATCGTGGAAGATGATGATCCTGGCAATGTGGCTCCTATAAACGGATATGATGTATATACTTCTATAGATATTGAATTGCAGGATGTGGCTGAGACCGCTCTTGAAAAATGTCTGATAGAAAATGATGCCTTGCAGGGCTGCGTCGTATTGATGGACGTGAAATCGGGTTTGGTTGAGGTGATGGCTTCTTTGAGCTATAATGAGAAGAGTCGTAAATATGAAGAGGCTTATAACTATGCATTGCGTCAGAACGTGGAGCCGGGCTCTACTTTCAAGGCTGTGACTATGCTGGCTCTTCTTGAAAACGATCCTAATTTCAACGTGGATCGTAAGATACATCTTGGAACGACAGACTATAAGGTCTTTTATAAAAGAACGATACGCGACTCTCATCGTGTGACTGACGAAAAAGGTTATACAACAATACGTAACGCTTTTGAACAGTCATCTAATATAGCTTTTGCATATCTTGTTGAAGATATATTCAAGGATAATCCTTCAAGATTCGTGGAACTTATTTATAACACTAAAATCAACGAGCCTCTGAATCTTGAGATTAAAGGAGAAGCAGCGCCATATATCAAGAATCCTTCTGACAAGACATGGTCTAAGTTGACAATGCCATGGATGTCGTTCGGATACGAATCGATGATAACACCGATACAGCTACTCACTTTCTATAATGCAATCGCTAACGACGGCGTGATGGTCAAGCCACAGTTTGTCAGAGAGGTGCGCAATGGAAAAGAAGTGAAATATTCATACGATACAGTAGTGATAAACGACCGTATCGCTTCTCCTAGAACTATCAGTACTTTGCAGGAACTTCTTAGAGGCGTAGTCGTTAACGGCACAGCCAAGAACCTGAGCAAGCTTCCTTTTGAAGTCGCAGGAAAGACTGGTACAGCACAGATTTCTCAAGGAGGAAGCTACGATAGAAAAAATTATACCGCGACATTCGTGGGATACTTCCCAGCAGATAATCCTAAATATTCATGCATCGTCATGATAAGCAACCCTCGCGGTGGAAAATATTATGGTGGAACAGTATCAGCTCCTGTCTTCAGAGACCTCTCTGAAAAGATATATGCTACACAGCTCGGAATAGTCGAGGAGACAGGTGAATATGAGCCTGAGAGCGATGCTTTTATAAATGCTTCAATGGTGGATTATAATGACTGGCTGACATATTGCAATAATGAAAACGTGGCATTCGTCGATAATGTTGATAATGAGAAATGGGTGAAAGTCGATGCCGCAGCAGATCAGCTCTATGTCACACCGGTTGCTATCGAAGAAGGCAAGGTGCCTGATATGAAAGGAATGAATGCCACAGACGCCGTTTCATTGCTGGAGTCTATGGGATGGAAAGTCACTTTCTCAGGCTACGGAAGAGTGAAGTCACAGTCGGTCAAAGCTGGTACTGAATTAAGAAAAGGTAGTGTCATCAATTTAGTTTTTAGTGCAAAATGAAAAAGATCAACGATATATTAAGAAATAGTAAAGTCACAGAAGTGCACGGCAAGGACGATAGACTTGTCGCTAGCCTCGCTTTTGATTCGAGAAAATGTTCCGACGACGTGGCGTTCTTTGCATTGAAAGGAACACAGGTGGATGGCCATGACTTCATTGGCAAGGCTCTGGAACTTAATTGTAAGGTGATAGTTTGCGAAAGACTTCCTGAAACGCTTTCTGATGATGTTACATATTATGTCGTTGAGAATAGCGCAGAAGCTCTCGGATATGCAGCTTCTGAATTCTATGGAAGACCATCGGAAAAGCTTCGTCTTGTCGGAGTGACCGGAACTAATGGCAAGACAACTATCGCTACATTGTTGTATCGTCTTTTCTATAATGCAGGATATCCTTGCGGACTGCTTTCAACGATAGAGAACAGAATCAACAATACTATCGTTCCTTCAACTCATACAACAGGCGACCAATTGCAGATCAATGAAATGCTCAGCCGTATGGTGGAGGCTGGCTGTGAATATGCATTCATGGAAGTTAGCTCTCATGCTATCGACCAGGACAGAATAGCAGGACTTCGTTTCGAAGGCGGAATATTCACAAATCTTACTCACGACCATCTCGATTACCATAAGACAGTGGCTGCTTATCGCGATGCCAAGAAGAAATTCTTCGATAATCTTCCATCATCAGCATTTGCTTTGACAAATCTTGATGACAGAAACGGAATGGTCATGCTTCAAAATACTAAAGCAAAGAAACAGACATATTCATTAAGAACTGATGCCGATTTCAAAGGCGTAGTGATGGAAAGTTATTTCGATGGCATGGAACTTAAGATAAACAGAAATAACATTTCTACATTTCTTGTTGGCAAGTTTAACGTAAGTAATTTGCTGGCAATATATGGCGCTGCATCTTTGCTAGGCATGAGTGATGACGATTTGTTAAAAGAGATAAGCAAGTTGCAAAGCGCTCCTGGACGTTTCCAGATGGTTCATTCTGACTCTGGCGTCGTAGGCATCGTAGATTATGCTCATACTCCTGATGCTCTGAAGAATGTGCTTGACACTATCAACGAGATAAGAACACATAACGAGACTCTTATCACAGTGGCAGGCGCCGGCGGTAACAGAGACGCTGCCAAGAGACCAGAAATGGCTGCAGCGGCAGTGATGAGAAGCGACCGACTCATTATCACAAGCGACAACCCACGATTCGAGGAGCCTGAAGAGATAATAAGACAGATGCGCGCAGGCGTAGGCGGCGAATATTATAATAAAGTGCTATGCATAACAGACAGACGTGAGGCCATAAGGACAGCAGCTGCTCTGGCAAAGAAAGGCGATATTATCCTGGTAGCTGGCAAAGGCCATGAGAACTATCAGGAAATAAAAGGCGTACGCCATCACTTCGATGACGTGGAAGAACTAACTAAGGCGTTGAACGAAAAATAAATAAAGCAATGTTATACTATTTATTCGAATATCTTCAAAAATGTGATTTCCCAGGCGCTGGTATGTTTACCTACGTGACATTCCGTGCTATCTTCGCAATTATAACTTCACTGGTGATATCAATATGGTTCGGTGAATATTTCATCAAATTGTTGAAGAGACGTCAGATTTCAGAGACTCAGCGTGACGAGTCGATAGACCCATTCAACACACAGAAAAAAGGTGTCCCAACAATGGGTGGAATAATAATTATAACAGCAATATTGGTGCCTTGTCTCCTGATAGGAAAAATCAAGAATGTCTATATGATATTGATGATAATAACAACAGTCATATTAGGAATCGTAGGTTTCGCCGATGATTATATCAAGACTTTCAAAAAGAACAAGGAAGGTTTGAACGGCTGGTATAAGGTGTTCGCTCAAGTGCTTATTGGTCTTATCGTTGGTTTGACATTACGTTTCAGCCCTGCTGTTGTGATGAATGAAAAGGTAGAGACAAAGATAGAGAATAACAAGGAAGTTGTCGTGAAGACTCCAGACGTGAAGTCGACAAGAACTACAATACCTTTCATCAAGGATAACAACTTGAATTATTCAGATTTCTTTAACTTCCTAGGCGAGCCTTATAAATATTGGGCAGGATGGATTTTCTTCGTGATTATCACCGTGCTCGCTGTGACAGCAGTATCAAACGGATCTAATCTTAATGACGGTATGGATGGCATGGCAGCCGGCAACTCAGCTATCATGGGAGTGGCTCTGGCAGTGCTCGCGTATGTCTCGAGTCACGTCGTATTGGCCGATTACCTTAATATCATGTTTATACCAGGCAGCGAGGAGGTGGTCGTTTTCTTGTGTGCCTTCGTAGGAGCGTTGATAGGATTCTTGTGGTATAACTCATATCCTGCACAGATCTTCATGGGTGATACAGGCAGCTTGACAATAGGCGGTATCATTGCAGTCTCAGCAGTGATAATACATAAAGAGTTGCTTCTTCCTGTGATATGCGGAGTGTTCCTCTGGGAAAGCCTCTCTGTGATTTTGCAGAAGACATATTACAAAATGGGAAAGAAAAAAGGCGTGTCACAACGTCTGTGGAAAAGAACTCCGGTGCATGACCACTACAGAACATCACTCGCATTGGTCGAGAAAAATGACCCAGGATGCAAGGTGCTCTTCAAAGGCTCTCATCGCCTTTATCATGAATCAAAGATAACATTCCGTTTCTGGATCGTAAGCATAATGCTAGCAGCATTCGCTATTTTAACATTGAAAATAAGATAAGTTTAACAATATACAACACATTGATATATGACATTAGAACAATTGGCAAGACAGGGTAGAAGAACAGCATCGATGACAACAGCATCGACAATTTCTTCAAAAATGAGTCAGATGAGAAAGGAAAGCATCAGACAAGCTTTCTGTGACTGTGAAAAAATAAAATACAGATACGAATTCGTCGATACTATTGAAAACGTGAATTATTATGACGATTCAGGCGCATGCTCTAACGAAGCAGCTTGGTTTTCATTCGACAATGTTCGTGAAACAGTTATATGGATAACAAGTTCCGACAATTTCGATTGCGACGACCTTATCCCACAAGTTAAGAAATATGTTAAGGCTATAGTCTGCATAGGTGATAATGTAGATAGATTCCATAAAGTCTTTGATAATATAGTAAACAACAATATCGTAGAATGTCATTCTATAGAGGAAGCTGTGAAGCTGTCTCATGAAATGGCAGAAGCAGGTGATAATGTGTTGTTCTCTCCAGCTACACCGGTAAAAGGTGATTTCGTGTCATACGCTCAAAGAGGCGATTTCTTCAAGCAATGTGTTAATACTTTGAAATAAATAAAGATGAGCTGGTTTAATAAATTGTTCAGAGGTGATAAGGTGATATGGATGGTGGTTGCCCTGCTGTCGTTGATATCATTGTTGGCTTTTTACAGCTCTTCGGAGAGAGTCGCGCATATGAGATATGATGGCGACACTACGAGAGCGCTGATGAGTCATGCCGTGACATTGCTTATAGGATTGGCCGCCTTATATGTCGTATATCTTGGTAATTATAGGTTCTATATAAAAATATTTTCTTTTGCATTGCTTTTAGTGTTGCCTCTGTTGTTGGTGACAACATTTGCAGGTGAAAATATCAATGGCGCAAGTCGTGTCGTAGATATATTTGGAGTATCGTTCCAGACTAGTGACCTTGCTAAGGTGACGCTGATTGGATATCTGGCAAGAGCGCTGGCGCTGAATCAGGATAGGGAACTCGACCTCAAAGAAGTGTCGATTATTTATTTCCTTCCTATAATGCTTACTGTTGGTCTGATATTTACAGAAAATCTTTCAACAGCGGCTATTCTTTGTATGGTGTCTTTATACCTTATCTTTGTCGGTAAGGTGAAGTTTAAATACTTGTCTATCTTCGTAGGTGTTATGGTCGCAGGCCTGGGCATTTATATGCTTGTCAAATCTTTCGACGATGATGCGGGACGTACGACTACTTGGTTGTCTAGATTTGAAAGCTTCGTGGGTGATGAGCCTGGAATGGACGGAACTGAGGCTGAGAGATTGAAGGCTATGAACAACTCACAGGATATCCAAGCTAAACTGGCGGTGGCCAGTGGCGGTCTCTTTGGTAAATTGCCAGGAAAGAGCACACAGAGAAATTTCCTCCAACATCCATATTCTGACTTTATCTTCTCTATTATTGTAGAGGAATATGGTCTTGTAGGCGGAGTCTTCGTTATGATACTATACCTGATACTCCTATATAGGGCAGGCATGATAATGCAGGCCATACCGCGATCGTTTGGAGGCTACGTCTCATTCGGACTGGCAGCCCTTATAGTGACACAGGCGTTTGTCCATATAGGCGTAGCAGTCAGCTATATACCAATTACAGGTCAGCCTCTGCCGTTCATTAGCAAAGGCGGTAGCTCGATGCTGTTTACAGGAATAGCGCTGGGTATCATATTAAGTGTAAGTAAAGACATAGAAAAGAAAAAGGAGAGAATGCATGAACTCGAACAAACCCAAAATAATAATTAGTGGCGGCGGCACAGGCGGACATATCTTTCCTGCCATAGCAATAGCTGATTGCTTGAAGAAACGTTTCCCTCAAGCTGACATCTTGTTTATAGGTGCTAAAAACAGAATGGAGATGGATAGAGTGCCTAAGGCTGGCTATCCTATAGAAGGTCTGTGGATAAGCGGATTCAAAAGAGAACTCTCCCTCGATAATCTGAGCTTCCCTTTCAAGCTCCTTAGCAGCATGATTAATGCAAGAAGGATAATAAAGAGATTCAAACCGGATGTCGTTGTCGGCGTCGGAGGATTCGCAAGCGGTCCGACGATGAAGACTGCATCGTCTCTCAATATACCTATCGTTATACAGGAACAGAACTCTTTCCCTGGTGTCACTAATAAACTGGTGGCTAAGAAAGCAGAGAGAATATGTGTCGCTTATAACGATATGGACAGATGGTTCCCTAAAGATAAGATAGTCCTTACAGGTAATCCTTTAAGGAATAATATAAAACCACTCGACGACCAAAAAGAGGAATGCCTGAAGTTCTTTGAACTCGATCCTGACAAGAAGACAATATTGCTCGTCGGCGGAAGCCAGGGCGCTCTTGGCATCAATAAGGGTATCTCGGCAATGTTGGAAACTTTTAAAAATAATGATTACCAGATGATTTGGCAGACAGGCACTCATTATTGTGACAAAGCTGTCGAGGAAGTCAAGAATAACGGACTTCAATGCCGTATCAAATGTACAGTCTTCATCGACAGAATGGATATGGCATATGCAGCTGCCGATGTAGTAATATCACGCGCCGGAGCAATGTCGATATCTGAATTGTCGCTCTTGCGTAAAGCCGTGGTCTTCGTGCCGTTGCCAACAGCAGCAGAAGATCATCAGACTAAAAACGCGATGAGTCTCGTTAAGGAAAACGCTGCCTTGATGGTGAAGAACTCTGAAACAGAGACAGAACTTCTTCCAACAGTGTTCTCTTTGATGGAAAACGAGGAAAAACAAAATGAGATGAAAGACAATATCGCTAAATTCGCTAAGCCTAACGCAGCAGAAGATATCGTCGATCAAATAGAAATGATTATCAACAAAAAATAAACGTCATAGAAATGAATAAGATTGCTAAACAGAACATATATTTCTTGGGAATTGGCGGCATCGGGATGAGCGCTTTGGCTCGTTATTTTTATCAAAAAGGATGCGAAGTGTCCGGTTATGATAAAACACCATCGCCATTGACTAAGAGACTTGAAGAAGAAGGTATTCTTATTCATTATGAAGACAATCCTGACTTGATTCCTGATAATGTCGATTTCGTGGTGCTGACACCGGCAATACCTAGCGACTCGCTGGAACTTAATTACCTTCGTGAGAAGAATGTCAGGATAATAAAAAGAGCTGAAGTGCTAGGCGATATCTCTCGTCAGTGCAGAAGCGTCGCGGTGGCAGGAAGCCACGGCAAGACAACGGTGACGGCTCTTATAACTCATCTCTTGAATTATGCCGGTAAGAAAATGTCGGCATTCGTAGGTGGAATAGCCAAGAACATCGACAGTAATGTCATCATAGGTGATGAGAACGATGAAATCGTGGTGATGGAAGCCGATGAATTCGACCGCTCGTTCCTTCAGCTGAATCCATACATAAGCATCGTCACTTCGATTGACGCCGATCACCTGGATATCTATGGTGACAAGGAACAGCTTAACGAAGGCTTCTCACAGTTCGTCAATAAGACAATGCCAGAAGGCGTGGTTATCTACAATAGCGCTCTTGATATAAAGACTGATAGAAAATATCTCACTTACGGATTCGATGACGCCGACGTGATGGCACGTGACATCAGGATAGAAAACGGAATGACGAAGTTTTCCGTAGTGACAAAAGAAGGTCTCGAATTCGGAGAATATGAGATGCAGCTCTTCGGACGTCATAACGTGATGAATGCGATGTCGGCAATAATGACTTGCTTCCAGCTTGATGTCGATATGAAGACTGTGAGAGAAGGACTTGCAGCATTTCAAGGAGTGCAGCGCCGTTTCGATATAAGACTTAGAAATGATGAAGTGTGTTATATTGACGACTATGCACATCATCCTGAAGAAATCAAGGCATCGCTGAAGGCTGTACGTGACATATATCCTGAAAGAGAACTGACACTGATATTCCAGCCGCATCTTTTTTCAAGGACACGCGACTTCATGAACGAGTTCGCAGAGGCTTTGTCGCTCGCCGACAGACTGCTTCTGATGGAGATTTATCCGGCTCGCGAAAAACCTATCGATGGAGTGACATCATCTGTGTTGCTCGAAAAAGTCAGCTGCAAGGAAAAACAGATATGCAGCAAGGAAGAACTTATCGATACTATCAGAAAAATAAAACCGGAACTCATAATGACAATGGGAGCCGGCGATATAGACAGATTCGTGCCACAAATTGAAACACTGCTGAAATCATGAGAAAGGTATTGAACATATTATTATTGATATTCACCTTGGCATCGCTCATAGCTTTGTCGGTTTATTTCGTTTATGAACATTTTCATGATAGCCTTAAAGATGTAAATGTCAATATCGTGAGAAATGGTGAAAACGGTTTCGTCGATTATGAAAAAACACATGAAAAAGTGCTCGATATTTGTGATACCGTCAACAATAAGCAGATTATTATGATTCCAGTGGATTCTGTCGTCAATGTGCTGGATGCGAATCCATGGATTATCGACGTGGAGGCGGAGATAAATCTTAAGTCTGTCCTCGATATTAAGATTACAGAGTGCGATCCGATAATGCGCGTGTATAACACTAAAGGCAAATCTGTCTACCTCGATTCGGAAGGCAATGTGTTCCCGACAAACAACTCTCACGTGAAACAGCTTCTGGTGGGAAGCGGTTATGTTAACTTCCCAGTGGATAAATTGGGAAATGTTTCTGATGAGACTTATGCCGATACCGATTTGCCAGATATGTACCGTCTTATGAAGGCTGTGCTGGCTGATGAATACTCGAGAAATTGCGTCAAACAAATATATAGAGATAATAAGAAAAATTATATTTTTTCTTTGAATATCACTAATATTATTGTTATCTTTGGCGAAATAAATGATATTGGGGAAAAACTCGCTAAAATGCAGATTTTCTTCGATAGAATGCAAGGAAATCCTGAACTGGATAAATATAAAGAGATAAATTTAAATTATAAAAATCAAGTAGTTTGTACCAAAAAATAAAAGAAATATGAGTGAACCTGTTTATATAGTTGGCCTTGATATAGGCACTACAAAAATTGCTTGTATCGTTGGAGAAAAAGATTCTAATGGCAAGATAAAGATACTCGGTCATGGTAAGGCTGAGTCAACCGGCGTCAAGAGAGGAATGGTTATTAATATCGAAGAGACTGTTAATGCCATAAAGCTTGCTGTGGCTCAGGCATCAGAACAGTCAAAGATTGAGATCAAGAGCGTGAATGTCGGTATTGCAGGTCATCATATTAAGAGCCTTCAAAATCGTGGTATGCTTATCCGTGAAAACGCCAATACTGTTATCACTGATGAAGAACTCTACAACTTGAGAAATAATATGTACAGAATCGGAACCTCACCAGGCGAAGAGATTATCAATGTCATCCCTCAAGAATATTTCGTTGATGGAGAGACTACTGGTAACAAGACTCCAAGAGGTATGGTGGGTAATAAGATAGAAGCTAACTTCCATATTATTGTCGGACAATCAGCAGCTGTTAGAAACATCTTGACTTGTATCAACCTCGCAGGTCTTGAAATGGACTATATGTTCCTCGAGCCTATAGCATCAGCATCAGCAGTGTTGTGCGAAGATGAAAAGGAAGCTGGCGTGGCTATCGTTGATATAGGTGGTGGTACAACAGACATCGCTGTGTTCTACGATTCTATAATCTGTCATACAGCAGTGATACCTTTCGGCGGTAACATTATCACAGATGACATTCGTCAGGGATGCTCAATACTTAAAAAACAGGCAGAAGAGATTAAGGTGAGATTCGGCTCGGCAGTAGCGATGGAAAACAGTGAAGATGAAGTGGTATCAATTCCTGGTATCCATGGCCGTCCAGCTAAGGAAATATCATTCAAAAACTTGTCTTATATCATCCAGGCTCGTCTTGAAGAAATCTTCGACTTGGTTAAGTTCGAGATTGAAAAAGTTAACTCAGTACATAAGCTCGCTACTGGTATTGTGCTCACAGGCGGTGGCTCAATGATGAAACATATAGCTCAACTCGCTGAATTTAAGACTGGCATGGAAGTAAGATTGGGTAATCCTAACGAAAGCCTTGCTAAAGATAAAGAAGAGCTTTCTTGCCCAATGTATTCAACTGGTATCGGACTCGTTTTAGAGGGCTTCGCTAAATATGAAAACGATATTAACAGAGTGGCTTCACTTAATAAAGAAATTAAAAAGGAAACAGTAAGCCAAGTCCAGGAAAATGACACAGAAAAAGAACTTCCTGAAAAACCAGCTAAGAAAAGAGGTTTTGATATAAGGGGAATCATTACGAACTTTTCAAACCGTACAGGACTTTTTAGACAAGAAGATATAGATTGATAACCAAAATACAATTTTGAAACATGACTGATATGATTAAATTCGAGCCTAAGGAGACGAATAGAAGGAACTTCATCAAAGTTATTGGTATCGGAGGCGGTGGTAGCAATGCTGTTAACCACATGTTCTCTGAAGGTATCCAAGGCGTCGATTTTATACTTTGTAATACAGACTATCAGGCTCTTGAGAGAAGCTCGGTGACAACAAAGGTGCATCTTGGCAAACGTACTCTCGGCGCTGGTAACATCCCTGCCGAAGGCCGCAGCGCTGCAATGGAGACAATAGAAGAGTTGAGGGAAATACTTTCCGACGACACCAAAATGATCTTCATCACTGCTGGTATGGGCGGTGGAACAGGTACTGGAGCAGCTCCTGTTGTGGCATCCGTAGCTCGTGAACTTGATATCCTTACAGTTGGTATCGTTACAATGCCTTTCTCATTCGAAGGCAAAAGACGCCATCAACAGGCTCTCGATGGTATCACTGAATTGCGTAAATATGTTGACGCTCTCCTCGTTATCAGCAATGATAAACTCCGTGATGAATATGGTAATATGAAACTGTCTGAGGCTTTCAAAAAAGCTGACGACGTGCTCAAGACTGCTGCCAAAGGTATCGCTGAAATTATCACAGTGCCAGGTTATGTCAACGTCGACTTTAAGGATGTCAACACCGTTATGCGTAGCAGCGGCAAGGCTATCATGGGCTCCGGCTATGCAGAAGGTGAGGGCAGAGCTTTAGCAGCTGCTGAAATGGCAGTGCATTCTCCTCTCCTCGACGACTCCGACATCAGAGGCGCTAAAAATATTCTCGTATATATTGCGTCAGGATCTGATGAGGTGGCACTCGATGAGGTGACTCAGATAGTTGAATATATCCAGGATGAGACAGGCCAATGCTCCGATGTTATCTGGGGTAACGGCGAAGATCCAATGATAGGCGACGGCATAAGCGTAACACTTATTGCAACAGGCTTCGACTATGATGAATATTATACACAAGATGACGTTCAGATTAAGAATATCCATGAATTGTATAAGACCGTTACTGGAACTAAAACAAATGTGCCTGCTCCAGAAGTTAATGCAAATGAATCTGAAATAAAAGTCATCCCTGCATCAGAAGCAAAAACAACGATAGAATCTGAAATAAAAATAGTTCCTGTAACAGAAACAAAAACTGAAGTGGAAACAGAAGCGAAGGTTGCAGAAGAACAAGAAATTCATGTCGTTGAGAAAAAAATTGAAATGCCTCAACCTTCGGCGCCTAATAAATCTGAAGATAGGAAAGTGGTCCATCATCTCGAGGAAAACGAAGACGATGATGTGCTGGAACGTAACTCTAATGACAACTATTCTTCAACAAGAGATTCAGGCAGCGACAGAGATGCAACTCCAGAATCAACAATAACACATGTCACCAAACATAAAAATCCTTTTGCTGCCGATGAGGATGAAGAGGATTTCGGAATAAAATCTTATGTGACAGATTGCGCTGAAACAGAGACAATGGTCAAACATAAGGTGCAGACAGAACAGAAAAATGAAATAAGTAAGCAAGAAAAACTTCGTCGTGAACGACTTACATCTCTCACAATGAATTTCAGGTCGATGTCTAATATCGAGAAATTCGAAAATCAACCTGCATATATGCGTAGAGGAATCAATATATCGATGGATAATCAGGAACAGGAATTGTCAAACCTCTCTTTTAATAAGAATAATGGTATAAGCGAGAACAATTCGTTCCTCCACGACAATGTTGACTGATAAAGAATAAAAGACGCCTTATGGCGTCTTTTTTTTGTCTAAAACAAATCCTGCCTTATGTTGTTTATCAAATGTTAAACAAAAGAAATATGGCAGTGGCAATTTTATATATATGTCCGGAATTGCATTCGACTAAAGTAGCAGTTGGTGAGGATGGGAAAATAGTTTATCAATGTGAGATAAATCATTCGGAAGAGGATTTCATCCTGTTTGAAAATAACATAGAACAACTTCCATTTCGACGTGATGCCGTTATGAGCCGATTGCGTAAAGATGGCGTCAATCTTAAATCAATAAAATTTGTTGCAGCAGAAGGTGGGTTGCTGAAACCTTGTAAGTCTGGCGTCTATCAAATAGATAAAAATATGATAGGCGACTTGATTGATGGGATAGGAGGTAATGATATCATCAATCTTGGTGGAATGATGGCGTTCACTATAGCAAATAGTCTCAACGTGAAGTCTTTTCTGGTTGAGCCGTCTTCTGTTGACGAGCGCTCTGATATTGCATCATTCTCTCCTCATGTCTCTTTGAAAAGGAAATCTTTGTTTCATGCATTGCATCATAAATATCTCTCAAGAAAATATGCGGAGTCTGTTAATAAAAATTATGAAGACCTTAATATTATATTCTGTCATGTAAGCGAGAGAAACGTATCGGTGGCAGCTCATAAGAAAGGGGAAATAATAGATGTGAATCAGGCTTTTGCGGGATACGGCCCAATGGGATTGCGCGAAATAGGAACATTGCCGAATTCTAATATTGTCGATATGCTTTTTATAAAATGTTATCCTAAAGATGAGATGTTAAAACTTATTAACACTAAAGGAACATTCGCCTCTTATCTGGGAACAACTTCTTTGGATGAAATTGCTGAACGTTTTAAGAATAATGACATAAAGACAAAACATATAATGGAGGCGATGGCTTATCAGATAAGCAAAGAGATATGTTCACATTATGCAACTTTGGAAGGCGAAATCGATGCTATAATTTTGTCGGGAAAAATCTTCTCTCTCAATCGTTTTTTTAAGTATATTTCCAAACGAATTGCAAATATTGCTCCAATAAAGGTATATGGTGATGATTATACGTTTGAAGCAATGATTGCCAATGTTTTACAGATTGTAAACAAGAAAATGGATTTAAAATATTATGATTGATTTTATAAAGAAAATATTAATTTTATCACTCTTTTTCATCATAATAGCGTCTGTTTCTTCCTGTTCTCATAATAAAAATGAAAATAAATATTCACAAAATATTCATACTTTCTTTAACGATTTTGAAAAAGAAAACACGAATTCAATCTGGAAAAAACAATATATAAAAAAAGATTCATCGGCTTTTTCTGGAAACAATATCTGCGAATGTCCTTCCGATTTAATGTATGCCTTTGGCTTTGATATGCAGATGGATGACAGCATCGGAAATAGAAACGCCATCTTCTACTTTGACATGATGGTTAAGTCGGAGGCAAAACTGAATGCTAAACTGGTTCTCTCCGTACAAAATGGAAATAAAAACGTTTTATGGAAGTCGTTCCCTCTTTCTGATGGATTTGTTAAAGAGAATCAATGGTATAGATCTGATTTTGAATTTAATGTCCCTAATGATATTCTCAAAGGCTCAAAACTCAATTGCTATATCTTGAATGATGAGTGCGAACATTTCTATGTCGACGATTTCAGCTTTTCTTTCGAATATTATAATCTTCCTGCTTTTGTTGACGAAATAAAAGAATATAAGTTGCCAAAAGATTTGAAGAATATAAGCGAGACGAATACTCTTAATATCTTATATTCAGAAAAAGAAAGAAATATTGTCCTTGCTGATGATAAATTGAATGATGTGACGAAACCTGTTTCAATGCTTTATTCATTGATTGTTGATGACGATACTACTGAAATTCAATTCGCTGACTGGGAATTGTTAGCAGATGTCAATGAAAATAAAGATATATTTAAGTTTAAAAATGAGAATAAAATCGTTGAAACAGAACTGACAATATCTTTTGAAGATAATGACCCTAATGTTAATTTTTATTTACAATCTACATATCTGAAAGATGTTAAAGTTCTTAAATCGTCATTGGTGTTTCCTTTTACGAATGATGATTTTACAGTTTATAGAAGAAACCCTTTTGTCGATACTGTAAATTATCAGGATGTGTATTATTTGGATAAAGAAGGCTTTTCGCTTAATCTTGAAGAAAAACAGTTGAATCTATATCGTCCTGAAAATGTTTCATCAATTCAGCTTGATGCTAAGAACTCTATCGCATACGTCAATTCTGATTATCATTACGACCATCTTTTGATTAGATATGAATTGCTTGATACTTCAAATTATTATATCGACAATTCATCGACAGCCATGAAAAAAGGGGCATATCTTAATTCGTCTTTCAATGTTTCATTAACAGATAAGACTATGCTTCCGCGTATCATGCCTATAATGAACGGTTACGAATCGGCGTTTATCTGGACAGAACATGCTGACTGGGCTGATATCAGAACTCATCGTGCTACATATTTCGGTAGCGAGGAAATTGAAAATATTGAAGATGCAATCGGCGGCTTCGCTTATTACAATATTCCTGTCACTAAAAGTGTCTTCTACAACAATCCGGATTCGGTGACAAATTACGAGAAAAATAATGACTTCCCTGGACTTCATTCCACGATAATGACAGATTCTTTATTCTTCGACTTCCTTGAACAATTGAGGGATAAAGGCTTCGATATTTGTCTGCATACTCCAGAACAATATACAACAACGCAAGAGAATCTCTCAGAAGCATTGTCGTTCATGAAAAAGAATTTTGCATCTCCATCATGGATTGATCATGGTTATAATAACAGCAAATTGAGCAATCGTGAGAATATGGTTTGCGATGGTTTGGATTCATCCTCGCCATATTACGCTTATGAATTATGGAAGACAAATGGGGTGAAGTATTTATTTAATTCCTCATATGAAGAGATAATGCCACGTCCGTTCAGCGAATATATATTTGAAAATAATTTGTTTAGACCATATCCAGGTTTCGGCGATGCTCTCCCGATTCCAAAAGTAAGCAACTTGCCTTTGTTTCCGGAATTGCTGCTTTGGTCGACGCCATACACTATGGAACCAGGAGGAAATTGGGCGTGGGATTATTATTTTAGTCAGGATGTGTTGGATAAAATCGTTGATTATAGATATGTGTTTATCACACATATTTATCCTGCATGGGTTGAAGAAGAACGCGGTTATTGGGAAATGAAAGATGGCAAATATGTCGCAAAAGAAGGATTTAATAATGCTTTGAAAAAAATATCTGATATGGAAAAACAGCATTATTTGCTTCCGACAACTATTGCGGATTACATGACGTATCAACGGCAGCTGCAATCACTTGAATATACTATCGAAGCAGATGGAACAGTTGTATTAAGAAATAAAAATGAAGAAACTATAAAAGGATTGTCACTTATTTCATCATATGATATATCTTTGGAAAATGAAAAACATTTTGACATAAAGAAAACGAAATCAGGTGATGAAAATATTATCTGGTTTGATATGGAACCTGATGAAGTTGTGAAAATAATTAATAAGAAAAATTAAAATAAATAAATATGAAAAGATTATCGATTTTTGTCTCAGGCGGAGGCACCAACTTACAAAGAATAGCGGAATATTTTGCAGAAAATCCAGAAGTTGAAATTGCAAATGTAATCTGTAATAATCCTAATGCGTATGCTATAGAAAGAGCTAAGAATCTTGGAATTCCATGTAAGATTATCAGCAGAGCAGAGTTCAAGAGCGAGGATTTCAGCAAAGAGCTTTTGGATCAAAACATTGATTTGATTGTTTTAGCAGGATTTTTATGGCTTGTGCCACAGCATCTTATCGAAGCTTTCCCTAATAAGATTATCAATATTCATCCAGCCTTGTTGCCAAAATACGGCGGTAAAGGATTCTATGGCGAACACGTTCATGAAGCAGTTGTTGCAGCTAAGGAAGAATTTTCTGGCATAACGATTCATTATGTTAATGAATGTTACGACAGCGGAGCTATTATCTTCCAGGCAAAGGTTGCTTTGGAAGAAGGTGAGACTGCTGACAGCTTAGCGGCTAAGATTCATAAACTAGAATATCAACACTATCCTGAAGTTATTGAAGAGTTGTTGAAGAATTAGGAATTGTAGAGACGTACTCTCGGGTCGCTCGCAGACATGGGTAAAATAAGAAGACATTATTAATCAAATTATTGTATAACCACAAAATTTAAATGCAATGAAGAAGTATTTTTTATTATTAGCATTAGTTTTCAGTTCGATGTTTGCATCGGCACAAATTGACAAAATCGTCGGAGAATGGTACACTGTAGATGATGAGACAGGAGCTATAAAAGCACTCGTAAACATTTATCAAGGTGAAGACGGACTTTATTACGGACAAATCATCAAGGCTTTCAAGAATGGCCAAGAGAATCCAGACAGCCCTAATAAAGGTTTGGTAATCGTTAAAGATATGCAGGAAGAAGAAGGCATGTTGAAAAACGGTACTGTTTACGAACCAGAATCAAAGAAAACCTATTATGCCAAGATTTATTATAACAAGGAAGACAACACAATCACTTTAAGAGGCTCTCTCGATAAAAGAGGTTGGGTTGGAAGATCACAGACTTGGATAAAAGAAAAGAAATAAAAAAAATTGGTGCTTTTTAAAGCACCAATTTTTTTCTTAATGTCTCAATCATATCGACGCTCATCTTGTCGAGGTCGTATTTAGGATTCCATCCCCATTCGTTGCGAGCGCAGCTGTCATCTAAGCTGTTTGGCCATGAGTTGGCAATCGCTTGTTTGATAGGTTCTGGTTTGTATTCCATTTCAAATGTAGGAATATATTTCTTGATTGTGTTGTAAAGGATTTCTGGGTCGAAGCTCATTGCAGTAACGTTGAATGAGTTACGGTGGATGAGTTTGCTTGGGTCAGCTTCCATGATGTCAACCATAGCGTCTAATGCGTCAGGCATATACATCATATCCATGAATGTACCTTTTTCAAGAGGGCAGATGAATTTTTCGCCTTTGACAGCAGAGTAGAAAATTTCAACTGCGTAGTCTGTGGTGCCGCCGCCAGGCAATGTGAGGTTAGAGATCAAACCTGGGAATCTGACGGAACGTGTGTCAACACCGAAGCGTGTGAAGTAGTAGTCGCTCAATAATTCGCCTGTTACTTTTGTTACGCCGTAGATTGTGTTAGGACGTTGGATTGTGTCCTGTGGTGTCATGTCTTTAGGTGTGTTAGGTCCGAAAGCACCGATTGAAGAAGGTGTGAAGACAGCGCATCCGAAGACGCGAGCTATTTCGAGACAGTTAACCAAGCTGCCGATACCTACGTTCCAGCCCAACATTGGGTTGAGCTCAGCTGTTGCTGAAAGGATAGCTGCGAGGTTATAGATAGTGTCGATATTATATTTCTTCACTACTTCAATGATTTGCATCATATTGGTTGAGTCGATTCTTTCGAATGGACCTGTTTCAACTATTTCACCTGTGAGTTGGCGTAAGTCGCTGGCTACTACGTTTTCGTTACCATAGATGCCGCGAAGTTTCTTTACTAATTCTGTTCCGATTTGTCCGCCGGAACCGACAATTAAAATCTTTTTCATAGCAATGAAATTAAAATGGCAGGGGTATATAAAATAACCCTGCCGATGTTAATTTATTTTATAACTCCTAATTCTTGACCGATTTTAACGAATGCGTTGATACATTTGTCAAGATGTTCTTTTTCGTGTGCTGCTGATATTTGAACGCGGATACGAGCTTGTCCTTTAGGTACTACTGGATAGTAGAAGCCTGTGACGAAGATACCCTCGTCTTGCATGCGTGCTGCAAATTTTTGTGAGAGAGGAGCATCGTACAACATAACAGCGCAGATTGCTGACTCTGATGGTTTGCAGTCGAAACCTTTAGCAACCATTTCTCTGATGAAATAGTCTGTGTTGGCATGTAATTTATCTTGAAGTTCGTTAGTCTCGCTCATCATCTCGAACATACGGATACCTGCTGCTACTAAGCCTGGTGCCATTGAGTTAGAGAATAAGTAAGGACGTGAGCGTTGACGTAACATGTCGATGATTTCTTTCTTACCTGTTGTGAAACCGCCCATTGCGCCGCCGAATGCCTTGCCGAGTGTGCCGGTGATGATTTCGATTTGGCCTTTCAAGTTGAAGCGTTCTGTAACGCCGCGACCTGTAACGCCGACAACGCCTGCTGAGTGACTTTCGTCAACCATGACCATAGCGTCATATTTTTGAGCGAGTTCGTAAATCTTATCCAAAGGACAAACGTTGCCGTCCATTGAGAATACGCCGTCTGTTACGATTAATTTGAAACGGCAGTCTTTTGCTGCTTGAAGTTGTGCTTCGAGGTCGGCCATGTCAGCATTAGCGTAACGGAAACGTTGTGCTTTGCAGAGACGTACGCCGTCGATGATAGAAGCGTGGTTCAAAGCGTCTGAGATGATAGCATCTTCTGCGCTTAACAATGGTTCAAAAACACCACCGTTAGCATCGAAACATGCTGCATATAAAATAGTGTCTTCTGTGCCGAAGAACTCTGAAATCTTTGCTTCAAGTTGTTTGTGCAAGTCTTGGCAGCCGCAGATGAAACGTACTGAAGCCATACCAAAGCCGCGAGCGTCCAAACCTTTCTTAGCTGCTTCGATAAGTTGTGGATTGTCAGCTAATCCGAGGTAGTTGTTAGCGCAGAAGTTTAAGCATTTTTTGCCTTTTACGATGATTTCTGCACCTTGTGGACTTTCAATTATACGTTCGTTCTTGTACAAACCATCAGCTTCAATTTGAGCTAATTCCTTTTGTAGATATTCTTGAAATTTATTATACATAACACTAATTGTTAATAGATTCTTAATAATGTTTTAATCAATTCGCAAATGTAAACAATTAAATTTAAAAATCGAAGAATTTTTAGAGAAAAAATAACATCATTTTTGTACCTATATAAATAAAATAAATTGTACCTTTGCATAATATTGAAAATAATGTAACAATGGAAAATAACCTTTTTATATACAATAGCTTAACTCGTACTAAAGAGTTATTCAAGCCTCTCAACGCTCCTCACGTAGGAATGTATGTGTGCGGTCCAACAGTCTATGGTGATGCTCACCTCGGTCACGCTCGTCCTGCAATCACTTTCGACCTCGTGTTCCGTTATCTCAAACATCTCGGCTATAAAGTGCGCTACGTTCGTAACATCACCGACGTTGGTCACCTTGAACACGACGCTGACGAAGGCGAAGACAAGATCGCAAAGAAGGCACGCCTCGAAAACCTCGAACCAATGGAAGTGGCACAATATTATAAAGACAGATACCATGTAAGCATGGATAAACTTAATGTGTTACGTCCTTCAATCGAACCTCATGCTTCTGGCCATATCATCGAACAGATTGAGATGATCCAGAAAATCCTCGACGCAGGTCTCGCTTATGAATCAAACGGTTCTGTATATTTCGACATTGAAAAATATAACCAACAATATCGTTACGGTATCCTCTCAGGACGTAATGTAGATGAGTTGCTCAACAACACTCGCGAACTCGCTGGCCAACTCGAGAAGAGAAACGGCGCCGACTTCGCATTGTGGAAGAAAGCAGAGCCAAAACATATCATGCGTTGGAACTCTCCTTGGGGCGAAGGCTTCCCAGGATGGCATGCTGAATGTTCAGCGATGAGCTGCAAATATCTCGGCGAACAATTTGATATCCACGGCGGCGGTATGGACTTGCTCTTCCCACACCACGAATCTGAAATAGCTCAGTCAATGGCATCAAACGGCGGCAAACAGCCTGTCAAATATTGGATGCATAACAATATGATCACTCTCAACGGTCAGAAGATGGGTAAGTCTCTCGGCAATGCAATGTCTCTCGAAGACTTCTTCGCAGGCAACCACCCACTTTTGGAACGTCCTTATCCACCAATGACAGTACGTTTCTTCGTGCTTCAAGCTCAATATCGTAGCACTGTCGACTTCTCTAACGAAGCATTGCAGGCTGCTGAAAAAGGCTACAAACGTATGATGGAAGCTGCTAAGATAGTTAAGGGAATCAACGCAACAGAAGGCGCTGAAGAGTTGGGCGTACAAAAAATCATGGACGCTTGCTATGACGCAATGAACGACGACTTCAACAGCCCTGTCGTTATCGCTAACTTGTTCGAAGCAGTAAGACTCGTCAACTCAGTTAAAGACGGCAACGCTAAGATCAACGCTCAAGAATTAGAATTGTTAAAACAATTGTTCCAATCATTTGTATTCGATATCTTAGGATTGTTAGATGTTGAAGCAGGCGGTGACGATGGTTTAGTTGATGGCTTGATGGAGACTATCATCGACATCAGAAAAGAAGCTCGCGCTAAGAAAGACTGGGCAACCAGCGACATCATCCGCGACAAACTCGCTTCTTTAGACATCGTTTTGAAAGACGGAAAAGAAGGAACAACTTGGAGCAAGAAATAATGCATAATTGTAGAGATGTATCAAAATTCGAGAATTTTGCTGCGTCTCAAAACTATAAAAACTCAGAATCTCAAAAATTAGAGGTTCTGAGTTTTTTTATTAAAATATATTTGTCAAAAAAAGACCGAATTTTTCCGGTCTTCTACAAGTACCATAAGCTTTGATTAAAATGAAATTAACATACTTAAAAACAATAAAATAAGAATATGCTTATGGTTAATATATTTTATCTTATACCTTCATGATTTTACATTTCTTTAATGAATGAGATTAACAGACTTTCATTCATTCCGATATCCATTATTTTACGTATCTTATCGAATCTTCTCCAGATGCTGCTTTGGTTTTTGTTCAAGAAATATTGTATGAATGATTTGTCGATGTTAAGTATAATAAGGCAGATGCAATAGAAATCATCTTTTTTGAGTTCTGGATATTTGTTAGAAAGTCGCGTGATAAAATTGTTGAGATTTGAGTCGGCGGAGCGCAGTAGGAGTATAAGTTCGTTACCGTTGAGTGGAATTAGTTCAGAAGCTTTGAGATTGCGTGTCTCAAGTTCTTTGATTCTCTTGAAAATCTCGACGCATATATCAGAATTGTAATAAGCTTCCAGATCGGCTTTGTTTTGGCTGTCTATCTTGCTCTTGATGTTGGCTATTTCTGTCTCCTGGCTTTTAATAATTTCTTCTTTATGGCGTAATTCTTCGTTAGAGCTTTTTATTTTTCCTTCAATCAATGAAAGTTTCCATTCGTTGTCTTTGATGATTTCGTCTTTTTTGTCTAATGTCTCTTTATGGATTTTCTTTGTTATGTTAATTATTCTTAAGAAGCTAATGGTAAGCACTACAAGAAATATCAGGATGGAGACTATGATAGTTATATATCTTTTGACTTTTGTTGAGTCGGATTTATATTCATCATATAATGAAGCCATCTGTATTTTGATGTCGGTGTTGTCTCTTCCTTTAGGATGGACTTTATTATCCATGAAGCTGGATTCATCCATATCGGAGTTTGCCAATGACTTATATATTTCATAAATCATCTTGGCTGAAACCAGTTTTGTTGATTTGTTGCCGTGGATAAAAGATTGTTTGGCATAATACAAGGCAGAATCGTGTTGGTTAAGTTTGAGGTACATCTCTGCCATAGTATGCTCGTATACATATTTGTCCTTCTCGTCGGAGATATCAATCAATTCCTTAACAATATTCACAGACGAATCCACTTCACCTCCGTCGAAATAAATCTGTGCGAGACCTCTTTTAGCGTAATCTGAATAGACGTAGTTTTTCTCAGAAGCTTCGGAGATTGTGTTTTTATACCAGAATTTAGCATTTTCCATTTCATTTATTGACTGATACGACTTACCGATTCGTGCGGAAGAATAGAGGTAAGAGGTTGTATCGCTGATATATTTAAAGAAAAGGTAAGAGTTGTGGTAATAGTCGAGGGCAATGTCGAAGTAATATTCATCGGAGTATAGAGTGCCGAGTCGCGTATAGATAAGAGCGATGAATCTGTTTTTTTCGTAGTTGAGGTCTTTTGCTTTAAAGCAGTTTTTCATTATTTTGAGAGAAATCAAATAATCCTCGCAGCTTTCAATGATATTGTCTTCTTCCATTTCTCCTACAGCTTTATAATAGTGAGCTCTAGCCGTTTGAAATGACAAGTCTTTGTCATTTTTATAAATGTTAAACAAGCTGTCGTAGAACTTTGTTGCCTTTTCTACTTCTTTATCGTTAGATTGTTTGTATTGATTTTTGAATTGTGCTTCTGCTAGAAGTATGTGGTATTCGTTTACGAGATAAGGGTCATTGTAATATGTGTTGATGGAATCTTTTATATCTAATAGGTTGTAGAGTGCACTATCGACTTTGTTGGTCAGCATCTCGCGTGTCTTCTTGAACTTAGGGGAGAAGATGTTGTGATGTTTTTTTTCGATGCAAGAAGTAATAATAATAAGTAGCAGAATAGCTACTGTATGTATTTTTTTCATAAAGGTATTTGTTGCTTTATTTTGTATTTACTAATAATTCGCTTGCAAATATATTGTTTTTTATGAAAAAAATATAGAAAATAATCTATGCATATTTATGCATAAAAAGGTCTAACATTTTGATTAGTAAATATAACGAAACGTCTATGTCGTCAATGTTATAAATTTTATATGTCGTAGAGTTTTGCTGTTTCTCTATTTCTGTATTCGTGTTTTTCGTAATAACCTATAAGATTGCCTGCATTATTGCGCAGTGCGACCATGTAAACATCTTTGTTTTCATCATCATTACGAAAGGTGTAAACTATATTGTTATTATTATTTTTGCTGAACCATTCGAGCAATTTGTTCATTTGTTCATTTGCGGATGCCGAATGGCAATTTCTTAGGCTTTTGCCTGTCAAGTCTTTCTTATATCGTGTAATAGCAGAAGGGTTCATATAAACAATTATAGAGTCCATATTGCATACAACGATAGGAGCTTTGTCTTGATCTAATATGCTTTTAAATAATTGTTCCATGTTTTTCATATTTTAGAGAGTATATATAAAGATTAGATAAAAAAAAAGAGACGATTCATATCGTCTCTTTTATATTATTAGGGATAAGTTTATCCTAATTTTACGCGGTTGAAAGCTGTAACTGTAGCTTCTTTATCTGCTGATTGGATGTATTCGCGAACTGTTTTAGGGTCAGCGATGAGTGATACTTGGTCGAGTAAGCAGTTTTCTTTGAAGAATTTTGCGAGACGGCCTTTAGCAATGTTTTCAATCATTGTCATATTGAGGCTACCAGCTTTTTCTGCTGCGACTTGTTCTTTAATTTCACGAGCTTTAGCAGCGTCTTCTTCTGTGATCCAACCTTTAGCCATATTTGAGTTGATGTGGTCATCACTGTCAACGTGAGCTGGGTTGATACCTGCTTTTTTCAAAGCAACTTCGATAGCTTTTTGAATTTGTTCTTGTTTTGTTTTTTCGATAGCGACATTGTATTCGTTATCTTTTGTTGCTTGAGGAACGTCGTTTTCATCGATAGCGACTGGATCCATAGCAGCGATTTGAAGAGCAACTTCGTGAGCAACTTCGTTTATACCATCGAATGATTTGTTGAAACCAGCGATAGTAGCGAGGCGGTTGCCTTGGTGGTTGTAGTTTGTAACGTATTCAGCTTCGATAGCGAAATATTTACCAACTTGAACTTTTTCACCAGTTTTAGCTGTGAGGTCTGTTACGATAGCTTCAAGTGTCATGCCGTTGATTGTAGCAGCATTGAGAGCTTCGATATCTTTAATTCTGTTTTCAATTGCGAAGTCGAGGAGTTGTTTTGTTGTACCAACGAAGTCAGCGTTAGCACCAACGAAGTCTGTTTCGCAGTTTAACATAATGACAGCAGCGAATTTGTTATCTTCAGTTGCTTTTGAAATAACGCAACCTTCAGTAGCTTCGCGGTCAGCTCTTTTCATAGCGATTTTTTGACCTTTTTTACGGAGGTAGTCGATAGCAGCTTGTTGGTCGCCATTGCATTCAACGAGAGCTTTTTTGCAATCCATCATACCTGCGCCTGTCATTTGTCTAAGTTCGTTAACTTGAGCAGCTGTAATGTTCATAATAAATTGTGTTAAAGGTTTTTATTTTTTGTTAACTGCTTTACGTGGTCTTCTTGGACGTCTTTCTTCTTTTTCTTCTTCGTCGCCCTTGTTTTCCATTACGTTTTCGTCGTCCATCATTTCGTCTTCAATGATGTCTTCTTTATCACGTGAGTTTTTACGTTCTGTCAAACCTTCTTCAATAGCTTCAACCATTTTGCTGATGATGAGTTCGATTGATTTTGAAGCGTCATCGTTAGCTGGGATTGGGAAGTCGATGAGGTTAGGGTTTGAGTTTGTATCAACGATAGCGAAAGTAGGGATGTTAAGTTTTCTAGCTTCTGCTATAGCGATATGTTCTTTAATAACGTCAACTACGAATACTGCGCTTGGAAGACGGTTGAGGTCAGCAATACTACCTAAGTTCTTGTTTAATTTTTCGCGTTCACGTTCGATTTGTAAACGTTCACGTTTTGAAAGGTTGTTGTATGTGCTGCTTGCCATCATTTTGTCGATGCTAACCATTTTGCGAACAGCTTTACGGATTGTAGTGAAGTTGGTAAGCATACCACCTGGCCAACGTTCTGTTACGTAAGGCATGTTGACTTTCTTAACGAGTTCAGCAACGATGTCTTTAGCTTGTTTTTTTGTAGCAACGAAGAGGATCTTTTTACCTGATCTTGCTAATTGACGTACTGCATTAGCTGCTTCGTCAATTTTGGCTTGTGTTTTATACAAGTCTATAATATGGATACCATTACGTTCCATGAAGATGTAAGGAGCCATGTTTGGATTCCACTTTCTTCTTAAGTGTCCAAAGTGACAACCTGCATCTAATAATTGTTCGAATGTTACTTGTGTCATGTGTTAATTTTTTAAAATGTTTACTTTCACTGATGCAATCGCTGAGTAGCTTAACAGATCTCAGCAATTTGGATACTAAACACAAATGCTTGCCTTTTGATAGACTAACGTTTGCTGAATTGGAATTTCTTACGAGCTTTTGGCTGACCTGGTTTCTTACGTTCGACCATACGTGGGTCACGACGCATTAAACCTTTTGCCTTAAGGATAGGACGATATTCAGGATTGATTTCGCATAATGCACGGCTGATAGCTAAACGCAATGCTTCAGCTTGTCCGTTGATACCACCACCATCGAGGTTGACTTTAATGTCGAATTGACCGAGAGTTTCTGTTAACATTAAAGGTTGTTCAACAACGTAATGAAGGATACTTGTTGGGAAATATTCCTTATAGTCGCGCTTGTTAATCGTAATGTTTCCACTACCTGCTTTTACATAAATACGTGCAACAGCAGTTTTTCTTCTACCTAAAGCGTTGATTACTTCCATGATAATTATTTGGTGTTGATTTTAAGTTCAATAGGTTGCTGTGCCTGATGTTTGTGGTCAGGACCTGCATAAACGTACAAATTACGGAATATTGCATTTCCAAGAACTGTCTTTGGAAGCATTCCTTTGATAGCGTGTTCAAGAACTGCGATTGGCTTTCTCTTTAATTGCTCTTCTACAGTTCTGAATCTTTGTCCACCAGGATAACCTGTGTGGTGAACGTAAGTCTTTTCTGTTAATTTGTTGCCGGTGAGGACGACTTTCTCGGCATTGATAATTATGACATTGTCGCCACAATCACTGTGGGGAGTAAAGCATGTCTTCCTCTTACCTCTTAGGACCTGTGCTACTTCTGAAGCTAATCTACCCAGAATTTGGCCCTCAGCGTCAACGATGTACCATTTTTTGTTGGCGTTTTCTTTGTTGACACTAACTGTTTTGTAACTTAATGTATCCATTTGATTAATAATAATTTATGCTGTTAATTCAACATTTGTTTTCTACTATGATAAAACGGGTGCAAAATTAAAACTTTTTTTCTTATAAAACAACAACTTCTGAAGATTTTTTTTTGCTTTTAACGATGTGCCGCGGGTAGAGGGCTCTTGACTCATATCTCAAGCCTCTTGACTTATTTAGTAAGTCTTTGGAAACACTCTTCAATGCTGGTCTCTTCTCTCTGCATGCTCTTTATAATTATATTGTTGTTGAGCGCCCATCTCATAAGGTCTTGCCTGATGTCTAAATCGGCCCTCGATTCCAAAATCCATTGGTTGCCCTTGATGGCTTTCGCCTGCTTCAGACCGACTATGCTTCTCAGCATTTCCATCGTAACCTCACCGTCGAATTCAACGACTAAAACGTTATCTGATTCCTTCGTGAGGTTCTCTATATTGTCGTTTGCGACAACTACACCTTTATTAATAATAATAACCCTGTCGCAAAGTGCTTCGACTTCCTGCATGATGTGTGTCGATAATAAAACAGTCTTCTCTTCGCCTAAGTCTCTGATGAGATTTCTGATGTCGATCAATTGATTTGGATCCAATCCTGAAGTCGGTTCGTCAAGAATAAGCACTGATGGGTTGTGAATCATGGCTTGGGCAAGTCCAACACGTTGTCTGTAGCCTTTCGACAAGGCACCGATTTTCTTGTGCATCTCAACGCCCAATCCTGTCATCTCTATCATCTCGTCGATGCGTTTGTTCAATGCTTCACCTTTAAGATGATGGATGCCGCCTACAAATCCTAAATATTCTTTAACATACATATCTAAATATAAAGGATTGTGTTCTGGCAAATAGCCTACACGCTTGCGTACTTCCATCGATTGTTCCCAGATGTCGTATCCTTCAACGCTTACTGTTCCTTGGGTAGGTGGGATGAAACAGGTGATGATTTTCATCAATGTGGATTTGCCGGCACCGTTAGGACCTAACAATCCGACGATTTCACCTTTACCTATAGTCAACGATACATCATTGAGTGCCAATTGTGTATCGTATTGTTTCGTTACGTTTTGAACTATTATCGACATGCTTATTTTATTTTTTTGCAAAAATAGTATTTTTCTATAAAAAATGCATACAGATTTGAAAAAACTGTTGTATCTTTGCACCCTCAAAAACGTGGAAAGATTTGATTGATTGCAACCACAAGAAAAAAATGCTAAAACAATGTTTTTTTCCTTTCTATTTCAATCTCAAACTCTCCGCAAATTAATTTATTTAAAACGAAAAAATTTAATTTGTTATGGGTTATTACTTCACTTCCGAATCAGTTTCTGAAGGCCATCCAGATAAAGTGGCCGATCAAATTTCTGACGCTGTCTTAGACGAAATGCTTCGTCAAGACCCAGAATCTAAAGTAGCTTGCGAAACATTGGTGACAACAGGTCTAGCTGTCATCGCAGGCGAAGTCAAATCTGCAGGTTATGTAGATATCCAAAAAACAGCTCGTCGCGTTATCGAACGCATCGGTTACAACAAAGCTGAATATCAATTCGACAGCAAGTCATGCGGTATCATCTCTGCAATTCACGAACAGTCACAAGACATCAACCGTGGCGTTGAACGTAATGTTGAAGAAGAACAAGGCGCTGGCGACCAAGGCATGATGTTCGGATTCGCTTGCAAAGAAACCGACTCTTATATGCCTCTTACAATAGAATTGTCACATATCTTGTTGCACGAACTTTCACAGATTCGTCGCGAAGGCAAGAAGATGAAATATCTCCGTCCTGACGCTAAATCACAAGTGACAGTAGAGTATGGTCCAAATTGGAAACCTCTCCGCATAGATACAATTGTCATCTCAACTCAACATGATGAGTTCCTCGCTGATGATGAGGCTATGATTCGCACTATCGAACATGACGTAAGAACAATACTTCTTCCAAGAGTGAAGAAACTTTTGCCACAACGCGTGAAACTTCTTTTCAAACCTGATATGAAGTTGTTCGTCAACCCAACAGGCAAGTTCGTTATCGGTGGTCCTCATGGCGACACTGGTTTAACAGGTAGAAAGATTATCGTTGACACATACGGCGGTCGCGGTGCTCACGGCGGCGGCGCTTTCTCTGGCAAAGACTCTTCAAAGGTCGACCGTTCAGCAGCTTACGCAGCTCGTCATATCGCTAAGAACCTCGTTGCTTCAGGCGCATGTGATGAAGCTCTCGTACAAATAGCTTACGCTATCGGCGTTGCACAACCTGTTGGTTTCTACATCAATACAAATGGAACTTCACACGTTAAAGACGCTAACGGCAAGAAGATGAGCGATGCTGAAATGGCAGAAAGATTAAAAGGCATCTTCGACCTTCGTCCATATTCTATCGTAAAGAGATTCGGATTGAAGAATCCTATCTTCGAACCAACAGCATCTTACGGTCACTTCGGTCGCGACTGCAGAATGGAAAAAGTTGAAGTGTTCTACGAAGATAAAGACACTTTCAAAGAAGATGGCAAAATCTACAAGAACGTAGAATTCTACGCTTGGGAAAAACTCGACGCAGTGGAAGACATTAGAAGAACTTTAGAATTCTAGAATTTTAGAACTTTAGAAATAAGAACCTCGGAAATTTTTCTGGGGTTCTTTTTTTATAAAGATTTTAAATATATTTGCAATGGTCTCAGTAAGTATAAAATTATGAAGAAAATATTATATTTGATAGTAATGACTTTAATGTCGATGATTTTGTGTGCGCAAAATGTCGGTGACACAATAAACGTCAATTGTGATGACTATAGTTTAAGATTTACTGTTAGTAGTTTGTATCCCGCTGAATGTTCTGTTGTATGTACAACTTGTTCGGCAAATTCTGTAGAAGTAACTATCCCTTCTTCTGTAATGATTTCGGGAACAAAGTTTAACGTAGTTAGCATTGGTGAATGTGCGTTTATGGGTAAAGTGGGGATTACGAGTGTAGAAATTCCGGAGAGCGTTACACAAATTGCCGATAATGCTTTTAGAGATTGTTCGAATCTGGCAAATATATCAATGCCTAATACCGTTGAATCTATTGGCAGTTGGGCTTTTATGAATTGTTTGTCATTGACAAGTATATCAATACCAGAAAATGTTAAATGTATTAAAAATGCAACTTTTTCAGGATGTTCATCATTGGAAATCGTTGATTTTCATGATAATCTGAAAACAATAGAATATTTCGCTTTTTCAAAATGTTATTCATTGAAAACCATTGCTATACCAGCATCTGTAACAGATATTGGTTATGGTGTTTTTAGTTATTCTAATGAATTGGAAAGCATTATTGTTGATAGTGAAAATACTGTTTATGATAGTAGGAATAATTGTAATGCCATAATGGAAACGGCAACTAATAAGTTAGTGCAGGCTTGTAAAAATACCATGGTTCCAAATGATGTCGTTTCTGTTGGAAGTTATGCTTTTGAGGGTATCATGGTTGATGTCGAACTTCCCAATGGTGTGATTGAAATAGGATACAGGGCTTTTTATGCGTCAGGATTGACGAAAATATTGATACCCAATAGTGTTCAAAGTATAGGAGATGAGGCATTTGTTTCTTGTAATGATGTGGAAAGCATATTGGTAGAAAGTGGTAATTCTGTTTATGACAGTAGAAATGATTGTAATGCAATAATTAAAACTTCAAATAATCAGTTGATTGTGGGATGTAGGAATACTGTTATTCCCAATGATGTGGCATTTATTGGTGATTTGGCATTTAAGAATTGTGCCGGCTTGACTAATATTGAGATTCCCGAAAATATAACATATATCGGAGATTATGCTTTTCAAAATTGTGTGAATTTGGAGACTATAGAGATACCTCATAGTATTAAAACTATAGGTTTTTTTGCTTTTGGTAATTGTTCTAGTTTTACAAGTATAAAATGTTGTGCGGAAACTTTGCCATTAGCAAAATCCGGTGTGTTTGATGGTTGCCTTGATGATATGGTGATTTATGTTCCTGGCAAATCTCTTGAATTATATAATGAGCATTATCCATGGAAAAATTATGTGATTAAATCGATGACTTTATCAAGTCCTCTTGATATTTATCCAAATCCTGTTGGTGATAAATTGTTTGTTGAGTCTGAAATGAATATTGAAGAAATTTGTATTTTCGATGCCTTGGGAAGATGTCAAGACATTGAGATGTCGAGTAGTCAATTTGTGACGCTGGATCTTTCGGACTTAAATGGTGGAGTTTATTTTGTCAGAATAAAATCAGATGGAGAATTTATCATAAAACGATTTGTAAAGAAATAAATTAAACTTTACTTGAAACATATAGTTTCCGAAAAAAACACTAAACAGACACGAAAAAAATATTCGTGATATTTCGTGTCAATTTAGTGGATTGTTATAGTCTTACTTCAACGTCACTCTCGTAATACCGTGGCCTCCGGTCTCGAGACTTGCATCTTGCATCTGCTGTACGCATGACATCTTGCTGAGTTGTTGGCGTATGAGTTGTCGTAAGATTCCGTTGCCTTTTCCGTGTAAGATGCTTATGTTCTTGATGCTTAACAAAGAAGCATCGTCGATGTATTTGGCAACTGCTTCCAAAGCTTCTTCGCCACGCATGCCTCTCACGTCTAAAGTGAGGTTGAAGTTAGCAGCTTTCTCATTGATGTCTTCCATGATTGCCTTGCGGAGATATGTCGGGTTGCTTATAGATTTCTTCGCTTCTTTCTTGCTAATCTTCACGACTTTGTCGGCAGTGGTTCTGAGTCTCACGCTGCCGAATTCGATGGTGAGGTCGGTGTCGCTGATGACGACGATTTCTCCGACGATTTCCATCTCGTTGATGCGTACCATATTGCCGACTTGAAGATCTTGTTCGTCTTTCTTCTCTTTCTCTTCAATCTTAAGATTTTTGGAAATGACTTTAGCGTCTTCTTCGAGTTGCTGTTTCATCCCTTTCAAATCCTGACGTAATTCCTTGGTACGTTCTTTTTCTGCTTGTGCCTCTTTTATTTCGCGGATGGTGCGCTCAATCTTAGCGTTTGCCTTGTCGATGAGCGACTGCGCTTCCTTGTTGGCGTCTTTTAAAAGAGTGTTTTTCTTCTTCTCTAAATCGCTGAGAAGGTTCTTGTATTTTGTGACGACCTCATTAAGAAGGTTGTCGGCTACTTTCAATTCAAATTCTTTCTTGCGTATTTCTTTCTTTTCAATCTCAAGTTGTTGGAGCTGTTGATCGAAGTTGAGATGTTCTTTGCCGCCAATCTCAGCAGCGTCATCGAGTATCTCTTGAGGGAAACCGATTTTCTTTGCGATTTCGAATGCGAACGAACTGCCAGGTTTTCCTGTCATCATCACATAAAGAGGCTGCAAAAACCTGGTGTCGAACAACATCGCACCATTGACGATGCCTTGATGATTATCGGCTAATAATTTTAAATTAGCATAGTGTGTCGTTACAACACCAAAAGATTTCCTCTCGTTAAGTTTCAATAATATTGCTTCTGCAATCGCACCGCCGAGTTGTGGCTCTGTACCGGTGCCGAACTCGTCAATCAAGAACAATGTGCGTTTGTTGCAGTGGTTGAGCAACTCTTTCATGTTGAGAAGATGAGAGCTATAAGTACTCAAATCGTTTTCAAGAGATTGGGAGTCACCGATGTCGATGAACATATCGTGGAAGATACCACATTTTGAGTCTATCTCCATTGGTACGGCGAGACCGCATTGGAGCATATATTGCACGAGACCTATGGTCTTGAGACAAACTGACTTACCGCCGGCGTTAGGTCCGGAGATAACGAGTATTCTGTTGTCTTTGTCGAGGTTTAGGTCTAATGGTGTTATATGTTTATCCTGAGATTTTAACTTTTGTTCAAGTAGCGGGTGACGTGCCTGACGCCAGAGGAACATTGGTTCATCGTTTATCTCGGGGATGACGCATTTGTACTCATTAGATAATAAAGCTTTAGCGCGGATGAAGTCGAGGAGTCCGAGGAGGTTCCATGCTTTGAGTAATTCTGGAATCTCAGGACGAAGCAGTTGTGTGAAGGCGAGAAGTATTTTATTTATCTCTCTTCTCTCTGCATATTCTAACTCTCTGATTTCGTTGTTGGTATCGAAGATTTCTGCTGGTTCGATATATACTGTCTGACCTGTTGCTGACTCATCGTGTATGAAACCGCGCAGCGCTCTTTTGTCGGCAGCTTTCACCGGAATCACAGGGCGTCCGTCGCGTATTGTCAGTTCGGCGCTGCTGTCAGTCCAACCTGCTGTCTTGGCTTCGGTGAGTATCTTACGCATCCTGCGTTCGATGGATGACTGCTTCCTTCTTATCTCACGGCGTATCTCTGCGAGTTCAGGGGATGCATTGTCGGGCATCTCGCCTTTGTCATCGATGAGACGTGTTATCTCAGAGAAGATATGTTTGTCAATATCAATGCCTTCTGCCAAAGACTTGAGCGACTTGACTCTGTCTGATGATTCTGATTTGAAGAAGTTTAAGACGTATGATAAGGCTGACAGTGTCGGTTTTAATTCAAAAAGACTTTCGAGACTTATGACAGTGCCTTCGATGCTTAAGTGTCTGAAGTCGGAGCGTAAGTCGTTGTAGTCGCGTACCGGAAAAGGGACACCGTTTTGCAAAAGCGAAAGGAAATCTTCAATCTGCGAGAGACGTGTCTTGATTCTGCTGATGTCGGAACTGAATCGCATCTTCTCCACGAATTCCTTTCCCATATCACTGATGCATAAATCATTAAGTCTATTTTTTATAGACACAAATCCAATCTTATTCTCAAAATCTTTAGGATAAATCATCTCGCTTTTTAATTTTTTGCAAAGATACAAAAAGACTACAAGACTACAAGACCACATGACAACAAGTTTTAGGAAAAACTCGTTGCTCAAAGTTCATTACTCAAAGCAAAAAAATCTTATTTTTGTAAAATAAAAAAATAATAAATAGGACAAGGTCTGTTGACTGTTGACAGTTGTCCGTTGACAAAAAAAATAACAACAATGATAAGAATAGAAATTTGTACAAATGGTTATCAATCAGTGATTAATGCTCAGGAAAACGGAGCACACTGCACTGAATTATGTGAATCTTTGGAAGTTGGTGGTGTAACACCTTCTTACGGCACTTTGAAAAAAGTCGCTGCTGATATGAAAATCCCTGTCAGAGTCCTCATCCGTCCTCGTTCTGGCAATTATATTTATAATGATGCAGAACTCGAGATGATGTGCATCGACATCGCTTTAATAAAAGAACTCGGTTACGAAGGCGTTGTTATCGGCGCTCTTACTGAAAACGGCGACCTCGATGTCGAAAAAATCAAGGCGATGATGAAAGCAGGCGAGGGCATGAAGTTCACATTCCATCGCGCTATCGACGCTTGTAACGACCCTCTCGAAGCATTGAAGATTTTGGTTGAATTAGGTTTCGATAAAGTGCTTACTTCAGGATGTAAGCCTAAAGCAGCCGATGGTATTGAAATGATTGCCAAGATGCAGCAGCAATATGGTGATAAAATTAAAATCATGGCAGGCGGCGGCGTAAATGTTAATAATGTTATGAAGATTATCAACGAGACAGGTGTTTCAAATTGTCACGCTTCTTTGACTGTCGATGTCGATAATTACTGCCAAAATCTTTATCCTGAGAAAGTTGACAACACTGGCGCTGCTATGTGCTGGAAAGTGTCTTCGCCTTCACTTATTAAGGAAATGTTAAATATTGTTAAAAATAGTTAAAAATGATGTGTAACAATTTTTTGTTACACATTTTTACATTAATTTTACAAACTGAATATAATAAAAACAATCCTGATGAAGATTCGTAATTTACTTTTTATAGCAGTTTTCTTGATGCTGTTTTCATGTGCTGAAAAACATAGCAACCCTTTGATTCAAGAGTTGAACGATTCATGGAATGTCACTACCGACACCTTAAATATTAATATGGAAGTCGATGTGCCTTCAGTCATCATCGCTGATATGTATGAAAACGGATTGATTCCTCATCCTTATCAAAGCAATATTGAAACTCAACTGCATTGGATTCCTCAACGTGAATGGGTCTATACTATGAACTTCGATGCTGAAGACGGCATCATGAATGAAGATGTCGTTGAACTTGTTTTCGAAGGTCTTGACACTTACGCTGATGTTTGGCTCAACGGCAAACATTTGTTCTATGCCGACAATATGTTCCGTACATGGACTTGCGATGTTGATGATATCTTGAAAGAAAAAGCTAATAATATCAAGATTAAATTCTATCCTTTTGATAAGGTACGTGATAGCTTGATTGAGACTTATCCTCTTCGTTTTCCTGAGAAATATGCAGTCATGCGTAAAGCTGCTTATCAGAACGGATGGGACTGGGCTCCTCGTTATATGAACATGGGAATATGGCAGCCTGTTTATCTCAAAGCCTGGACTCATTCAACAATGAATTCTGCAACAATCATCACTTCTGCTATTGAAGAAGACAAGGCTGAATTGTGTTTCGAGACTTATATTCAAGCTGACAGAGAACATGATGTCACTTTGCAGCTATTCCAAAACGACGTGAAGATTTTCGACAATACCGTACAACTTGAAAAAGGTAACAACTATTTCTCTTTCCCATTTGAAGTGGCTAATCCTAACTTATGGTGGCCTAATGAATTGGGCGAACAAAATATGTACTCTTTCAATGTGAAGATGCTCGACGATGAAAATATCATAGAGGAAAAGGATATCGAAATGGGTATCCGTACAATCGAAATGGTTGAGGAACCTGATAGCATCGGGACTGCTTTCTATTTCAAAGTTAATGGTACACCTTTATATATGAAAGGTGCTAACTATATTCCAGAAGACATGATTACTTCATGGATGTCTAAAGAAAGAACTCAAAAACTTCTCGAACAATGTGTTGGCGACGCTCACATGAATATGCTTCGTGTATGGGGCGGCGGCATCTATCCTCCTGACTATTTCTTCGAAATATGCGACAGCCTTGGTATCCTCGTATGGCAAGATTTTATGTTCGCTGGTTCTACTTATCCTTACAGCGATGAATATATTAATAATGTAAGAGAAGAAGCTGAAAAACATGTCATAAAATATAAGAATCATCCGTCTCTCGCATTATGGTGCGGCAACAATGAAATCAGCGAGGGTTATTACAACTGGGGCTGGCAGAACTCAATGGGCTGGTCTGATGAAGAATACAAGGAAATGAAAGACGGCTACGACAAACTCTTCGAAGAGATGTTGGATGAAGTCGTTAAGACTAATGATAAGTCGAGACCTTATTGGCCAAGCTCTCCAAAGAACGGATGGGGTAGAGCAGCAAGTCTCACAGAAGGCGACGTCCACTATTGGGGCGTGTGGTGGGGCGAGTTCCCTTACGAAATATATAGAGAAAAAGTTGGCCGTTTCAACAGCGAGTTCGGCTATCAGTCATATCCTTCGATGGAAGTGCTGAAAATAATTGACAATAATCTTGATTTCAATAATGAAGTTATTCAGGCTCATCAAAAACATGCAAGAGGTGAGAAACTCATTATGGATCATGTCGTGAAATATTACGGCGAACCTTCAGACTTTGAAGATTACGTTTATCTCAGTCAGCTCTCACAGGCATACGGAATGGACATCGCTATCACAGCACAACGCAGCTCACGTCCTCGTAGCATGGGTTCTCTCTATTGGCAACTCAACGATGCTTGGACATCAATATCATGGTCTTCTATAGATTATCTCGGAAATAAAAAAGCTTTCCATTATAAACTCAGCGAGATGTATGCTCCAATATTATTAGGTCTCGATGATGCTGGAAACGACAACTACAAATTATGGATTTGCAACGATAAACAACGCGACATCGACGGACGTATCCGTATCGTTGTTGAAGACATGCGCGGAAATCAGATGTTCGCATTCTCTGAAGTCGTTGACGTTAAAGCTAACAGCTGCTATCGTTTCCCTAAAGATATTGCTATCAATATGACTGAAAAGATGAAGTCTGACTGTTATGCAAGAATTATATTCATGGAAGACGACACTGTCTTGAGCGAGAAAATTCATATTTTCAAATATCCTAAAGACATGAATTTCATTGAGACACAGCTCGAGCCTAAAGTCACATTCGTCGATGGAAAATATCACCTTGAATTCAACTCAAATGTATTTGTTAAAGACGTCTTCGTTTCAACGACTGAACAAGGTGAGTACTCTGCAAACTTCTTCGACGTACTTCCAAACGTGACAAAGACTATAATCTTCGAACCAGAAGACAAGAAGAAGAAAGACTTGAAGTTTAAGGTACACAATTATAATAATTGAAAACTGAAAGTTGGCTGTCAGCTATCAGCTATCAGCGGTCAGTTTGAAGTTTAAAATTAATTTTCAGCTTTCAATTTTCAATTTTAAATTGCACACAGCGCTGAAGGTGCGACAGAAAAACGTCTCTGTCGTGCCTTCAGCACTTTTTATATCATTCCGGTCATGAATGCAGTGGTTCCGTGCTTCGCACTCTGAACTCTGACACTGAACTCTGACTTATAGACTTAGTAACTCAGTAACTCAGCAACTCGGTGACTTTAAAAAACATTAACACAATTTCTTAATAAATCCTGGAAAAACGTAAAAAGTGAGAAGATAATGTAAAATACATGTGAAAAGGTCTTGACGTTTCTTCTGTTAGATTATAACTTTGCAGTAAGAATCAAATAAAGCTTATGAATAGTACAAAACAGAATACAAGTCTTCAAGGCGAACTTGTAATATATCAAGCTAATGATGATGTTAAGATTGAAGTCGTTTTGAATGAGGATATGGTATGGCTTTCCCAGAGTCAGATTGTTCAGTTGTTTCAATCAAGCAAAGCAAATATTAGTGAACATATTAAGAGTATTTATCATCAGAATGAACTGGACAAGGATTCAACTATTCGGAATTTCCGAACAGTTCGAATTGAAGGGAATAGGGAAGTGCTCAGAAATATTACATATTATAATCTTGATGTTATAATTTCTGTTGGATTTAGAGTCAATACAAAGATTGGAATTCATTTCCGACAATGGGCAAATAACATACTTAAAAATAATTTGCTTAAAGGATATTCCATAAATCAAAGGATTGATTATATAGAAAACAAATTTGATACTAAACTATATAATCATGATGTTCAATTGAAAGAGATAAGTGAACAGATAAATTATTTTGTTCAGAAGTCAATGCCGCCAGTTCAAGGTGTTTTTTATGGAGGTGAAATATTTGAAGCCTACAAGTTTGTCTCGAATTTGATAAAAATAGCAAATGAATCAATAATTGTTATTGATAATTATATTGACGAATCCGTATTGACGATGCTTGATAAAAGAAAGGATGGTGTTATGGCAACAATATATACTGATAAAATTAGCAATCAATTAAAGTTAGATTTAGAACGACATAATAAACAATATTCAGCAATTGAAATACAAACAGTCAAAGATATACACGATAGATTTGTTATAATTGATAATGAAGATGTTTTTCATATAGGAGCATCGCTTAAGGATTTAGGTAAAAAACTATTTGCCTTTTCAAAGTTGAATTTACCAGTAGATGTCTTGCTGAAAGGACTCCGAACTCTGAACCCTGACCCTGACTTATAGACTCAGCAACTCAGCAACTCGGTGACTTCAAAAAAGCATACCCAAAGTCTGTTGTCTGTAGACAAAAAAAGACGCCATCTCTTACAATGACGTCTATATCTTTGCGACTCTGCGACTTTGTGACTCTGCGTCTTTTAATCAAGTTTCAAAACAGCAAGGAAAGCTGATTGTGGAACTTCTACGCTACCAATCTGACGCATTCTCTTCTTACCAGCTTTTTGCTTTTCGAGGAGCTTACGTTTACGGCTGACGTCACCACCATAACATTTTGCTGTAACGTCCTTACGAACTTGACGTACAGTCTCTCTAGCGATGATCTTGGCGCCGATAGAAGCCTGGATTGCAACGTCGAACTGATGACGAGGGATTAACTCTTTCAACTTTTCACACATCTTACGTCCGAAAGAATATGCGTTGTCGCGGTGAATCAATGTTGACAAAGCGTCAACTACTTCGCCGTTCAACATGATATCCAATTTGACGAGACTTGCTTGTTGATAGCCAGCGATGTGGTAGTCGAAAGAAGCGTAACCTTTTGATATAGATTTTAATTTATCGTAGAAGTCAAATACGATTTCGCTCAAAGGCATCTGGAACTTAAGCTCGACGCGGTCTGTTGTGAGGTAGACCTGATTCATGAGGACACCGCGTTTGTCGATGCAGAGTTTCATGATAGAACCGACGTATTCGTTCTTTGTGATGATCTCAGCGATGATGAAAGGCTCGTCGATGTGGTCGAGTTTAGTCACTTCTGGAAGTCCGCTAGGGTTGTGAACGTCGATTACTTCGCCGTCGGTGAGATAAGCCTTGAATGAAACGTTAGGCACAGTGGTGATAACGTCCATATTGAATTCGCGGTCGAGACGTTCCTGTACGATTTCCATGTGGAGGAGACCCAAGAAGCCGCAACGGAAACCGAAGCCGAGAGCTATTGAAGACTCAGGTTCCCAAACCAATGAAGCGTCGTTGAGCTGTAATTTTTCCAAAGAAGCGCGGAGCTCTTCGTAATCGTCGGCGCTCACTGGATATACACCTGCGAAAACCATTGGCTTGACATGTTCGAAACCTTCGATAGGCTGGAGACAAGGATTCTCGACGTGAGTGATGGTGTCACCAACTTTAACTTCTGAAGAAGTCTTGATACCGGAGATGATATAACCTACGTTGCCGGCTGAGAGTTCGTCTTTAGGAACTTGTTTCAACTGAAGCACGCCTATTTCGTCGGCTTGATATTCCATCTTCGTTGCGAAGAATTTTACGAGTTCATCTTTGCGTATTGTTCCGTTGAAGATACGGAAGTAGGCGATGATGCCGCGGTATGAGTTGAATACTGAGTCGAAGATGAGAGCCTGCAATGGAGCGTTAGGGTCGCCCTTAGGAGCAGGGATTCTGTCAATGATAGCTTCGAGTATTTCCTCGATACCTATATTATTACGTGCGCTGCAGCGTAAGATGTCGGAGCGTTCGCAGCCGATGAGGTCAACGATCTGGTCTTCCACCATCTCAGGGTTGGCGCTGTCCATGTCTATTTTGTTGATGACAGGGATGATTTCCAAGTCGTGGTCCATCGCCATATAGAGGTTGGAGATGGTCTGAGCCTGGATACCCTGTGTGGCGTCGACGACTAATAAAGCACCTTCGCAAGCTGCGATGGAACGTGACACCTCGTAAGAGAAGTCAACGTGACCGGGAGTATCGATGAGATTCAAGGTGTAGTTGACACCGTTTCTTACATAATTCATCTGGATTGCGTGGCTCTTGATGGTGATGCCGCGCTCGCGTTCCAAATCCATATCATCGAGAACCTGGTTGACTAACTCTTTCTGTGATAATGTCTTAGTGTTCTCTAAAAGTCTGTCTGCTAATGTGCTCTTACCGTGGTCGATGTGAGCTATAATACAAAAGTTTCTAATCTTATCCATATTGCTGCAAAGATATAAAAAAAGTCAACAAGACCGCAAGACTACAAGACTACAAGGCAATATTTTTTTTAATTTAAATATGGTGTAGAGAAGTGCTGACGTTTGTATGAAAAGTCGATAAATTTTTTTAAAAAAAATCTGAACTCGTTTAAAAATATTTTTAAAAAATAAGTAAATTTGCGGGTTAAAAAACATATAATATTTTTGATTTGTTTAAACACTATAAAAACTATAAAAAGTATGGCAAAAATTAAAGTTGGTATTAACGGTTTTGGTAGAATAGGCCGTTTCGTTTTCAGAGCTGCTCAAACTCGTAATGACATTGAAATAGTAGGTATCAATGACTTATGTCCAGTTGATTACTTAGCTTATATGTTGAAATATGACACAATGCACGGTCAATTCGACGGTACAATAGACTTCGACGTAGAGAAAAACCTTCTCATCGTCAATGGCAATCCAATCCGCATCACTGCAGAAAAAGATCCAGCAAACTTGAAATGGAATGAAGTAGAAGCAGAATACGTTGTTGAATCAACAGGTTTGTTCCTCTCAAAAGACAAAGCACAAGCACACATCGAAGCTGGCGCAAAATACGTTGTTATGTCAGCTCCTTCAAAAGACGACACTCCAATGTTCGTTTGTGGTGTTAACGAAAAAACATACGTTAAAGGAACTCAATTCGTTTCTAACGCTTCATGTACAACAAACTGCTTGGCTCCAATAGCTAAAGTTTTACACGACAACTTCGGTATCGAAAGCGGTTTGATGACAACAGTTCACTCTGTTACAGCAACACAAAAGACAGTTGACGGTCCATCATTGAAAGACTGGCGTGGCGGTCGTGCTGCATCAGGCAACATCATCCCTTCATCAACAGGTGCTGCTAAAGCTGTTGGTAAAGTTATCCCTGAATTGAACGGTAAACTCACAGGTATCTCAATGCGCGTTCCTACATTGGACGTTTCTGTTGTTGACCTCACAGTTAACCTCCAAAAACCTGCTTCAAAAGAAGCTATCTGCAAAGCTATGAAAGAAGCTTCAGAAGGTGAACTCAAAGGCGTTCTCGGTTACACAGAAGACGCAGTCGTTTCATCAGACTTCTTAGGCTGCACACTCACATCAATCTTCGATGCTAACGCTGGCGTATATCTCACAGATAAATTCGTAAAAGTCGTTTCATGGTACGACAACGAAATCGGTTATTCAAATAAGGTATTAGACCTTATCGCACATATGGCAAGCGTTAACGCTTGATGACAAAAGACTAAAGTCTAAAGTCTAAAGAATTTTAGAAATTCAAAAACTCAGAATCTCAGAAATGGGATTCTGTTTTTTTATTCCTATAAACCATAAACTATAAACTATAAACTATAAACTTTTTTCACTTTCCCTATTGCATTTAGGAAAAAAGCATATTAACTTTGCGGGTTCAAATGCTGAAAACGATGAATTATCCTGATACTTATTCCAAAGAAGAACAACTGGAAATGGACAAGCAGTTTGAAGTGTTGCTTGATGCATGGACAGTGAAAAAAGATGAATCTGATATTGAACTTGTTAAGAAGGCTTATGAATTTGCCGCATTAGCACATAAAGACGCTCGACGCAAATCGGGCGAACCTTATATCTTTCATCCGATAGCTGTAGCAATCATCGTGGCAAAGGAAATTGGAATGAGTACTACTTCCATCGTCAGCGCTCTTCTGCACGATGTAGTAGAGGATACAGAATATACTGAAGAATATATCTGCGAACAGTACGGACCTAAGGTGGCTCGTGTGGTCAAAGGTCTTACTAAACTAGAAGGCATCGATTTTCAGAACAGCATTGAAAGCATCCAGGCAGAAAATTATAGAAAGATAGTCAATACTATGTCGGAAGACATCCGAGTTATCTTGGTGAAACTTGCCGACAGACTTCACAACATGAGAACGCTCGAGTCGATGCAGCATCATAAACAGCTTAAGATCGCATCGGAGACATTGTCGTTTTACGCGCCTCTGGCTTATCGTCTCGGTCTCTATGCCGTGAAGATGGAACTCGAAAACCTCTGCCTTAAATATATCAACCCTCAGGTCTATGATTCAGTGTCAAGACAACTTGACGAAATAAGGGAAAGCAAGATCGCTGAACTGGAAGAGTTCGCGAAACCTATCAGAGCAGAACTTGAGAAAATAGGCATCAAAGCTGAGGTGAAGATTCTCGAGAGAGGCCAGAGCGGCATATGGGAGAGAATGCATAAATATGAACTTTCTTTGAAAGAAATATACGACGTCTATGTGCTTAGAATCGTCATCGACTGTCCTCTCGAATTGGAGAAGATACAGTGCTGGCAGACATTCGGTGTTCTGACAATGTTCTATCGTCCTAATAACGCACGACTTAGAGACTGGCTGTCGTTCCCTAAGACAAATGGTTACGAATCTATTCACGCTGTGTTTATGAGTCAGCAGGGCAACTGGATAGAGACCCAGATAAGAACTCAGAGAATGGATATCATTGCTCAGCGCGGCTTGATGGCATACCTTAAATATAAAGATGACAAGAACAGCCTTATCTCTTGGCTCGATAATGTCAAGAATCTGACCAATTCCGACGACTCTTCTGCGATAGAGTTCCTCAATAGTTTCAAGCTAGACCTCTTCAACGACGAGATTTTTGTCTTCACTCCAAAAGGCGAGATGAAGAATCTTCCAAAAGGATCTACCGTTCTCGACTTCGCATACATGATTCACAGTGAAATCGGAAACCATTGCTTCGGTGCTAATGTCAATAGGAAACTTGTCCAGATGGATTACGTCCTTAATATGGGCGATCAGGTGGAAGTCATTACTTCTGAATTCCAGATTCCGCAAGAGAAATCGTTTGAATATCTGGTCACATCAATAGCGAAGTCTAGACTTAAAGCTGGAATCAAAGACTATAGAAGGACATTTAAAGAAAAAGGCAAGGGAAGACTGGAAGAGTTCTTCAAGAATTTCAATGTCGATTTCAGCAGGCAGAACATTGATTATATAGTTGAAAAAGTGGGTCTCGCTGGACGTATCGACTTGTATTATTATGTAGCCTTGGGTAAAATAACATATCAAGATATAGAGCCATTGTTCAACAACGGACGTCGTTCGTCAAATGTTTTGTTAAAGATACTTACTTTCGGTCTGGCAGGTACAACTGCTAAACCAGAGGAAAATAATAGCAATGTTGAGAGTCAAGAGAAAACAGATATGGGCTACACCATTTCAACCTGTTGTAATCCTATTCCAGGCGACGATGTAGTGGCTATTTCGTTCCCTAACCAGCCTTTGCAGATACATCGTTCGGATTGTCCTAAAGCCATCAGCCTTATGTCGCGTTATGGCAAGAACATAGTGAAGGCGAAATGGAAATTCAGCGAAGACATTGCTTTCATGGCTACCTTGAAGATATCAGGCGTCAATAAAAAAGGATTCGGTTCTTCATTGTTCGCTATGATGAATGAAAAACTGGAACTTGACCTTTGCTCTGTCAAGATGAAAGGCGAGAGCGGAATGGTCGATGCAATAGTGTCATTTTATGTTAATAATGTTGAACAATTGGATAAAGTTATCGGCGAGTTGAGAAAGATGAAACTCGTTAATAAGGTTACCAGATTGGAAAGAAACATTGAAAGTTAATCACTTAGTAATATTTTTCATTTTAAAACAATTTTTTTCATAATTGTACAGAGATTTTTACTAATTTTGAATGCTAAATACACATACCTACCCGTATGCACTCCGAATCGTGAGTGATATTTAGCCTGTTTTTTGTAAAATATTAAAAATCAATAAGTAATTATGGCAAAAATTGATTTGCTTCTCGGATTGCAGTGGGGCGACGAAGGTAAAGGTAAAGTCGTCGATGCTCTCACACCTCATTATGATATTGTAGCTCGTTTCCAAGGTGGACCAAATGCAGGTCACACTATCGAGTTCGACGGTAAGAAATTTGTCTTGCATACAATTCCTTCCGGTATTTTCAACGAAAAATGTATCAACGTCATCGGCAACGGCGTCATCATCGATGCTAAGATTTTCAAAGATGAAATTGATAAGCTCGCAGAAAGCGGAATTGACATCAGAGACAGACTCTTGATTTCTAACAAATCACATCTCATCATCCCAACACACCGCGCTCTCGATGCTGCAAACGAAAATGCATTGCAAAAGAATAAAATCGGTTCTACATTAAAAGGTATTGGACCAACTTATACAGACAAGACAGCTCGTCGTGGTCTCCGTATAGGTGATATCTCTTCTGACGACTTCAAGGCTCGTTATGAAAGATTAAAGAATATCCATCTCGACCAAATCAGAAACCTCAATTTCGATATGGAAACTCTTCTTCTCGATGGCATGACATTCGACAAATATGAAGAAGAATGGTTCAAGGCTGTAGAATTCTTGAAACAGTTCAAGTTTATCGAAAGTGAATATTTCATCAACAAATCATTGAACGAAGGCAAACGTATTCTTGCAGAAGGCGCACAAGGCACACTCCTCGATGTTGACTTCGGAAGCTATCCTTTCGTAACATCATCATCAGCTATAGCAGCTGGCGCTTGCTCAGGCCTCGGCGTTGCTCCAAGCAGAATAGGTAAGGTATTCGGTATCTTCAAGGCTTACTGTACACGTGTTGGTACAGGTCCTTTCCCAACAGAGTTGTTCGACGAAGTAGGAGAGAAACTCCGCAAGAACGGACATGAGTTCGGCGCTACAACAGGACGCGCTCGTCGTACAGGTTGGCTCGACCTCCCAGCTCTTAAATATTCTGTAATGCTCAACGGCGTCACTAACCTCATGATGATGAAGTCTGACGTTATGGACGATTTCGAAGAAATCAAAGCTGCTGTAGCTTACAACTATAAAGATGAGAAAATTGATTACTTGCCTTTCGACGCATGTACTCAAACAATGACTCCAGTATTGGAATCATTCAAAGGATGGAATCAAAAGATAGAAAAAGACATCCCTCGCGAACTTAACAAATACATCGAATTCATTGAAGATTATGTTGGCGTTCCTATCACACTCGTATCATACGGCCCAGACCGTAGCGAATGTATTGAAAGACCAGCTAAATATTCATTATAATAATTATGACGATGAGAAAGATTAAGAACTTATTGATAGCCATTTTCGTTATTGGCTTCATGTCTTCATGTTCCAATGGTGGAGGCCATTTTATCTCAGATGCAACACAACGCGCTGAGGTTGAAAAAGACCTTCAAGAAAAAATGGCACAACTCCCAAATGGCGACTTGTTCAATGTCTTAAATGTTGAAATGCCTCAAAAAGAAAAAGAAGCATTACAGTTCTTATATGCATATATGCCACTCAGCGACATCACTGATTACCCTGGCGTATTCTATCATAAGAATATCTTGGCATCATACACAGCTAAAGAAGAGATGCCATGGGGTAAGAGTGTCCCTGAAAGAGAATTCAATCATTTCGTTGTTCCTGTGAGAATCAACAACGAAAACTTAGACGAGTCAAGATTCGTGTTCTATCAAGAGTTGAAAGACAGAGTGAAAGACTTGTCTATGTATGAGGCAGTTTTGGAAATCAACCACTGGTGCCACGAGAAAGCCAACTACAAAGGCTCTGACTCTAGAACAAGTTCTCCTCTTGCAACAGTGAAGACTTCTTGGGGTCGTTGCGGCGAAGAGTCAACATTCTTGGTAGCAGCATTGCGCGCTATGTGTATCCCTGCACGTCAGGTCTATACTCCTCGTTGGGCTCACTGTGACGACAACCACGCTTGGGTTGAAGCATACGTCGATGGCGAATGGTTCTTCCTCGGTGCTTGCGAACCAGAACCAGTACTTAACCTCGGTTGGTTCAACGCTCCTGCTTCACGTTGTCTCCTTCTTCACACTCGCGTGTTCGGCCGTTACTACGGACCAGAAGAAGTTATCGATGTAACACCTAACCACACTGAAATCAACGTGGTTTACAATTATGCAGAAACATCTAAGATGACTATCAAAGTCGTTGACGTAGAAAATAATCCTGTTGCAGATGCTAGAGTTGAGTTTAAGATTTATAACTATGCTGAATTCTGTACCGTCGCTGTTAAAGAAACAGATGCTAATGGTGAGACATGGATGACAGCAGGTAAAGGTGATATGCTCGTTTATGCATCTAAAGATGGTAAGTTCGGTTTCCAAGAGATGTCTTTCGGTGAGAAAAACGAGATTATTGTTAAACTCGACAACACCTATGGCAATGAGATGATGGTTGAATACGACATCACTCCTCCAGCAGAAAAAGCTAAGATGCCTAACGTAACACCAGAAATGCGCGCTGAAAACGACCGCCGTTTCGCTTACGAAGATTCTATAAGAAATGCTTATATCGCTTCTTTCCCAAGAAACTTTAAAGATAAAGAAGTCAATACATTGATAGAAAAATCATGGGGTAACTACCAAACCATCATGGATTTCATTCAATATGCCGACGATAAAGGCGGAGCAAGAATAGCATTGAATCTTCTTAAAGAAATTAGCGACAAAGACTTACGTGACATCTCTTTTGATGTACTGAAAGATAACTTCGACTATTCTCCTAAAGGTAAAGGCGATATTTACAATGCTTATGTCTTGAATCCACGTGTTTCTAACGAAATGCTTGTACCTTACAAACAAGAGCTTTCAAAATACTTCGCAAAAGAACAAGCTGAACAGTTCAGAAACAACCCACAAGCACTCGTCGATTGGATTAAAGAAAATATCGTTATTAAGAATGAGTTGAATGCACGTAACATTCCTATGGCACCTACAAGTGTCTTGAAGTCAATGATCACCGACTCACGCTCAAGAAATATCTTCTTCGTGTCAATGGCACGTTCACTCGGTATCGCATCACGTATTGACCCGGTCACAGGCAAGGTTCAATATCTTGCAGGCAAAGATTGGATTGACGTTAAATTTGAAGAAGAAAGTGTTGCTAATGTCGTTCCTACACGTCAAGGTACTTTGATGGCAACATACAAACCAGTTGGAGCATTGACAGACCTCCGTTATTACACACATTTCTCTATCAAGAAATTCGACGGAACTAACTTCGACTTGCTTGCTTACGATGCTAAAGACCCTGGTATGGATGTTGGCGAACAATATTCTACATTATTCAAAAACGGTCTCTCATTAGACCCTGGCTACTATGTCTTGACAACAGGTACACGTCTCTCTGACGGTAGCGTCCTCGCTCGTATGACATTCTTCAATATCGAGTCAGATCAGACAACAAATATCGAGTTGGTTATGAGAGAACCTGAGAAAGGTCTTAAGATTATCGGCAACTTCAATTCTGAAAACAGATATATGCCAGTTGACAAAGCTGAAGAAATGAGTTTGTTGCAGACAACAGGCCGTGGCTTCTATGTACTCGGTCTCTTGGACGGTGGCAGCGAGCCAACAACACACGCAATGCAAGACATCGCTTTGGTTAAAGATCAATTGGATAAGTGGGGTAGAAGCTTTGTGTTCTTATTCCAAAATGAAGAACATAAGAAGAACTATGAAAAGAAGAACTTCCAAGGTCTTCCAGAAAACCTTACTTTCGGTATTGAAGACGGCAAGATGTTGAAAGAAGTTGTAGCTAACATGAGACTTCAAAGTGAAAATCTTCCAATATTCATTGTAGCTAACACACAAAACGAGATTGTATTCATCTCACAGGGTTACACAATTGGTTTGGGAGAACAACTGATGAAAGTTATCAATGAACTTTGAACTCAGAACTTTGAACTCAGAACTTTGAGCTTTGAAAAAACTCCGCGTAAATACATGAGATACGCGGAGTTTTTTTATACACTAAATAAAATCCACGAAACTACACGAATCTTCACGAAATTGTTTTTTCGGTAAAAAAACATCACTTCATCACTACATCACTAAAAACTTCTGAGATTCTGAATTTCTTTCTTTGGGCGTTCCGGCTCCGCTTCCAGCTCCGCCGTCGGGCTTTTCGCTATATCTTTTTCCGCTTCGCTTCAAAAGGATGCCGCTCCAATCCCTAACGCGGGACGAATTTTAGAACTTTAGAATTCTAGAACTTTAGAAAATTATTGGAGTCCCCTAAAATCCTGAATTACTAAAAAAAGAGACGACACTTTAACAGTAGCGTCTCCACTTGTAGTCCATTGATACGTCTTGTAAACGGGAATTGGAAATCGGAGACGGGAATCGGAAAAATACGTGTGATACAAGATGTATGATTTTTAGAGACGCATCAATGTTTGTTTAAATTAATAGGTATCATTGATACGTCTCTACATGGGGATATTAATATAATTCATCGTCTTTCCAATTGGATACGTTTTGTTCGATATATTTTATTTTAGAGAGGTATTCATCTTGATTTCTAATTATTCTGTCATGGAATCTATCTTGCCATGCAAATGTGATGTTGTATTTGCGCGCATATCTTGTAACCTGCCTTTTGTATTCGGATATGATATAAGATAATCTCCCACATCGTTTTGCGATATCTCTCATGTTTTCATTTATGTTGATATTGTCTTCCGTATTTCGATTGTTGTTTTCTGTAGAAATATTGTTTTGAACAAAAATGATTAAATGTACATGATTGGGCATAACAACAAATGAAACAATCTTAGCATCATCATATTTGTCGTTTATTCTTTTGAAGCATAATACAGCATGATTACCAATCAAGGAGGTAATCATATTATTATCTTTGATTTCTCCAAAATAATGTTCTCTATTATCTGTACAAATTGTAATGAAATAACAACCTCCATTGTAATCGTGCCATTGAGCACGTGCAGATGAGATGCGATATTTGTTTTTATAAAGGTCTGACATAATTTATGTATTTGATTCTTCTGCAAAATTAAAATAATATTCTTAAATCAACGTAGAGACGCATCAATGATTCCTGCAAAAAAATAAAAACACATTGATACGTCTTGTAAACGGGAATTGGTTTTTTGTAGAGACGCATCAATGATTCCTGCAAAAAAATAAAAACACATTGATACGTCTTGTAAACGGGAATTGGTTTTTTGTAGAGACGCATCAATGATACCTGCAAAAAAATAAAAAAAACATTGATACGTCTTGTAAACGGAAATTGTTTTTTTTAGAGACGCATCAATGATACCTGCAAAAAATAAAAAAAACATTGATACGTCTTGTAAACGGGAATTGGTTTTTTTGTAGAGACGCATCAATGATTCCTGCAAAAAAATAAAAAAAACATTGATACGTCTTGTAAACGGGAATTGGTTTTTTGTAGAGACTCATCAATGATTCCTGCAAAAAAATAAAAAAAACATTGATACGTCTTGTAAACGGGAATTGGAAATCGGAGACGGGAATCGGAAAAATACGTGTGATACAAGATGTATGATTTTTAGAGACGCATCAATGTTTGTTTAAATTAATAGGTATCATTGATACGTCTCTACAATTTCGTGAAATTTCGTGCTGATTCGTGGATGCTAAAGTTTTATCGAGAACTTCTTCAGTCTCTCATCGAGCATATTTTCTGGGATGGTATCGGAGATATTCTTCGCTATGACGTTGAGAAGTCTTTCCTTGACGTAATCGTTTCTCACAACTAAAGAAATTTCTCTGTTAGGTTCTGGATTGACGATAGGGCGGACGTTTGCTTTTTGCTGTTCAGTCAATAAGTCGATATGCAGTTCTGGAATGATGGTGTAGCCTCCGTTGGTATCGACGATCTTTATCAATGTGTCGATGCTTCCTGCCTCGTATGTTGTTGAGAAACCTGAGTCGGATTCGCAGAGTCGCATCACTTGGTTACGCAGACAGTGTCCTTCTTTCAAGACCCAGAGATGTTCAGTCGGGATATGATTCATCTCGTACTCCTTAATAATATTATATAAAGGCTCAGTAGGAGAGACGTACGCGAAGAATCTCTCGTAATACACTGGAATCTCCAGGAAATTAGGATTGTTGAGCGGGGTCGCCAGCAATGCCATGTCTATTTCCGCTTTCTCCAATTGATTTATTATCTCTGCCGTGGTGATTTCCTTGACATGAAGGTTGATGTTAGGATTTCTCTCTTGAAGCACGTTAAACAGCTTAGGCAAGATGTAAGGCGCTACTGTAGGGATGATGCCCAAAACGACCTTTCCTGATTCCTGTTGGCGCTCTGTCATCGCCAATTCCTTAAACTGTTTAGCGTTATAAAGAATGACTTTCGCCTGGTCAATGAGACGTTTGCCGACTTCAGTAGGAGCGATAGGCTGTGATTTTCTGTCGAAAATGTTTATCTCCAGTTCTTGTTCCAACTTCTGAATCATCATGCTTAAAGTGGATTGTGTTACGTGGCATGATTCTGCTGCCTTCACGAAATGACGGTATTTGTCAACCGCGATAATGTATTCTAATTGTTGTAATGTCATATTTTTTTGCTATGGGTTATGAGCCTTGGGCTTAGAGCAGATTGTTGTTTGTTAATAAGAAAGTCATCTCTTATTGTAATTGACTTTCTCGCTGCTCATAACTCACTGCTCAAAGCTTAATTGATAAAATCGATACAAAGATAGAAAATATCTGTTTGACTTATGATGCTTTCTCGTATTATTTTTGCAATGTCAAAATGAACAAATGCCGATGACGAAAGGTTAAAGGCAAAAGTCGAAAGGCTAATGACAAAAGTAAAAAAATAAAATTAAAAACAAACAAATTAAAACAGTAATAAAATGGAAACAAACAACACAACAATAAACGTAATGCCAAGAATTGGCGACAAAGCTCCTTCATTCGTAGCAAAATCAACACAAGGTGAAATCAACTTCCCATCTGACTATAAAGGAATGTGGAAAATCTTATTCAGCCATCCAGCCGACTTCACTCCAGTATGTACTTCAGAATTCATGTCATTCGGCAAATTAGCAGGCGAATTTGAAAGACTCAACACACAATTGGTAGGTCTCTCAGTCGATGGTTTATACAGCCACATCGCATGGTTACGCACCATTAAGGAAAAGATTGATTGGAAAGGCATGAAAGATATGGAAATCAAGTTCCCTCTCATCGAAGACATTACAATGAATGTTGCCAAGATGTACGGTATGATTCAACCAGGTGAGAGTTCAACATCAGCAGTACGTGCGGTCTTCTTCATCGACCCATTCGACAAGATTCGCACTATCATGTACTATCCTCTCGCATTAGGACGTAACTTCGACGAAATCATGAGAGTGTTGGTAGCATTACAGACAGCCGACAACTTCGGAGTAGCTATGCCAGCTGACTGGCGTCCAGGTGATGAAGTCATCGTTCCAACAGCAGGTTCATGCGGCGTGGCAAAAGAAAGAATGCAAAGCACAGATGAAGACATGCACTGCTACGACTGGTTCTTCTGCACCAAGAAATTAAGTAAGGAGAAAGTAGAAGAAAAACTCGGAAAATAAGTTCCTAAAAGCGCCTAGCAATGAATTTTAAAATAATGTTAATGTTTTTGATTATGCAGCTTCCAGTCATGGAAGCTGCTTCTCAAAAGGTGACGAAAAGTGAAGGAGACAATAAAATGACAACAATCAATTTAACCAAAGAAGAATTTTTAAACAAGGTAATGGATTATGAAAAGAATCCTACTGAATGGAAATATAAAGGCGACAAGCCTGCTATCATCGACTTTTATGCATCATGGTGCGGTCCATGCAAGATGTTAGCTCCAGTTCTTGAAGAACTCGCCAAGGAATATGATGGACAAATCTATATATATAAGGTAAACACCGAGACAGAAGAAGAACTGTCGCAGGCATTCGGAATACGCTCCATTCCAACAATGTTGTTCATCCCTATGGAAGGACAGCCGATGATGACACAAGGAGCGCTGCCAAAGGCTGAACTCGATAAGATAATTAAAGAAAGACTTTTGTAAAGACTACAAGACCACAAGACTACAAGACCACAAGCTTTTTTCTGCCATAACTAAAAATGCTTAAACTAAAATAACTAACAACACTGCCATGACTTAAAACTAACAATACTACTAAAACTGCCATCACTTCCATAACTAATGAAAATAACGCGATGCGTTTATAAAAAAAGAGGCTGCTAAGATTTTAGCAGCCTCTTGTCTTTTGACTTTAGACCTTAGTCATTAGTCATTATTTAACAACAACTCTATGAATCATTGTGTTGTCGCCATCTTGAATCTTAACGATGTACATGCCTTTTTCTAAGTCTTCAACATTGATTGTTGCATCGCCTGAGATTTCAGTAGCTTTAACGCAACGACCTGTCATGTCGAATAAGCTTACTTGAGCATTGCTATCATATTTAACGTAGATTACAGATGTTGCTGGGTTAGGATAGATTGAAACCATGCTGTTCAATTCTACTAAACCGTCTTCGTCAGTCTTGAATGAAACTGATGTTGTTGGGCCCCATTCGCCAGCAGCATTTTGAGCTGTACCGATGAAGTAGTATTCTGTGTTAGGTGTGAGGTTTTCCCATGTCCAGACGTCAACTTCTGTGTAAGAGATGCCTTCAGCTTGTAATTCAGCAGCGATAGCGTCAGCGCCTGATGCTTCAACTTCAGCTTTATCGAAGATAGAGTATGTGTAACCAACAGCGAATTCGTTAGGTGTTGCTGTAGATTTAACTGATGTTGCGCCTAATACTTCAACTTCGATTGCAACTTCAGCGATCTGTGGTTCTGGATCAGATTCTAATGTTGTGAATGATTCGATTGTTGCAGGAGCCCATTCGTCGCCGGCGTTCTTAGCTGTAACGATTACGTAATATTCTGTTGCAGCGTTGAGGTTGCCTAAAGTATGTTCGTTGTTACCTGTGTAAGGAATGCCGTCGTTTTGTAATGCTGCAACGATAACGTCTTCACCCATGTAGTCGAACATAGCTTTTGATACAGCGCCGATGTGATATTCTACTGTAGCTTCGTTTGATGTTGTGTTAACAACAACTGATGTAGCGTTGATTGTGCTGATTTCAACAGTAACTTCAGCATCATCATATTCTTCTTCAGCTTCTGGAGTTGTGAAAACAACGTGTGTTGTTGGACCCCATTCGCCAGCAGCATTCATAGCTGTACCGATGATGTAGTATTCTGTTTCTGGTTCGAACCATTCCCATGTCCAAACGTCAACTTCTGTATATGGAGTTTCGTCTTCACGGAGTTCTAATGCTATAGCTTCAACGCCGCCTGCTGCTTCAACTTCAGCTGTTTCGTAAACTGAGTAGTGATATTCAGCTGTAAATTCGTTAGGTCTTGCTGTTGTCTTAGCTGAGTTAGCGTTAATTACTTCAACTTCGAATGTAACCTTAGCGATTTGTGGTTCGTTGTTGCCTTCAACATCGATGCTTACTGTGAAAGCTTCTGTTGCTGATGCTACGAGGTAGTATGTACCAGCTGGAACTGTCATAGCTAATGTGTTGCCACCGTTTCTCTTAGCACCGTCTGATAAAACGATGTTGTCAACTAAAACACCTGTTCCCCAATCACCATTGCAGTCGTAGTGACGCATACCGATGTAAACATTTTTACCAGCGTATGCACTGAGGTCAACTGTTCTTGTAACATAACCTTCTTCTGAGTTTTCATTGAATTCTTCACTATATACAACAGTCCAGCTTTCATTGTCTTCTGAAACAACAACACCGTATTTGTCATAGATGTAATCATAGTTCATTGGACTTACATCGAATGTGAATGTTGATGTTGAAGTGATAGCATATTTAGATGTTGTAACGATGAAGTTATCTGGTGTTAATGAACCAGCAGCGTATGTTATTGAGTGGATACATGTTGAGTTGTCAGGACCAGCGATGCCGTATGTGTTGCCTGTTATCCAGTTATAGTTGTCTGTATCATATTGGAATGTTCTCCATCCGTCAATGTTTGATACGTTGCCTGAGTATGCATTGAAGTTTTCTGAGAAGTTAGATGCAAATTCACCATTGTTGTCATCGTTGTTGTCGTCACCGCCTTCATTGTTATCGTCATTGTTGTCATCATCTTCATTGCCGTCTGATAATTTTAAATCATCAATTAAGAGACGAAGACCATCTGAACAGTTGTGGTGACGGAAACCGATGTGAATCATTTGACCTGCGTATGCGCTGAGATCGATGACTTTTTCTTCAACACCATTATCTGGTAATTCAGTTTCATATACATTAGTGAAGTTTACGCCGTCTGTAGAAACAACTACTGAATAATATTCTGTAAAGTTCCAGCAAACTTTGTATGTTAATTCTGATTCTGCTGTGATAGCATATTTTTCTGTTGTGTAGATGTAGTTGTCTGGAGTAAGAACACCAATACCGATGATATATGATTCTGAAGCGAGGCTGTTACCATCGATACCATATTCGTAGACGTACCATGAATATGAGTCGCCATCATTATCTGTTGTGGTGAAATCAGCTAAGCTGCCATCTTCGAAATCGTAGAAGAATGATGTTGGAGCGTTTGGATCAACATTGTTTACTACGTAGAAGTTTTCAGCGCCAGGACCATCTTCGCCGTTGAAGTCTTCTGCGTATAAAGCTAATTTACCGTTAGCGCCTTCGATAGCTGCGTTGAATGTTGTTTCTTCTGTGAATGTGAGTTTGTAAACAGCGTCAGCACCGTCTTGTGTTTCACCTGGTAATGTGTAGTCATTGTTCAAGTTTGCATAGTCAGGTGTTGATGTGAATGGGAATGAAGCAACTTCGATAGCATTTTGCCATGTGTCACCTTCAGCTTCTTCTGGTTCTTCGTTGCCGCCTTCTGCTGACAATACTGCATTGTCGATCAAAACGCCAGCGCAGTAGTTGCTGTTGAAGTGGTGGAATGCGATGTAGAGGTTTTTACCTGCATATTCGCTGAGGTCGATAGTTTTTGTTGTGTAAGCTTCTGGAGCATTTTCTTCCAAAACGACTGTGAAGTTTTCACCATCTTCTGAAATTTCTACACTGTAGTGGTCAGGATAGAATTTGTTGTCTGTCTTGACTTCAAATGAAAGTGTTGAAGTTTCTGTGATTGAGTATGCTGATTCTGTTACGACATAGTCGTTTGGTTGTAAGCTTGTTGATAAAGAGAAGAGACATTTTGTTCCGTCTGAACCAACTTGCATGATGCCGTCAGAGATTTCCCATGTGTAAGTGTCGTTGTTAACGTCGATAACTGTCCAGCCTTCTAAATTGCTGTTGAAGTCGAAGTTGAATGTTGTAGCGAATTCTGGATCTTCTTCACCTTCGTTACCGCCTTCATTGTTAGATACTGTTACATACTTAACGTTGTCGATCCAAATACCATTAGCACCATTAGCACCTCCGCAGTTGTAGTGGACGAATCCTATGTGAAGAGTTTGACCAGCGAATTGTGAGAGGTCAGCTGTTCTTTCTTCAAAACCTTGTGTTCCTTCTGCAAAAGTTTCATCTAATAAAACAGTGAAGTTTTCACCGTCTGTAGAGACAACAACACCGTAAACATCTTTATAATAGTATGCGTCTGTTGTGCTGATGTACCATTCTAAATAATCACCATCGTTAATAGTGTAAGTTGATGTTGTGATTAAATAATTTTCTGGAGTGAGATTGTTTCCCATCCAAGCCCATGAAGAAATACAGTTTGAATATTCTATACCAGCACCTGGAGACATTACCCAACCGTTGCCGTCGCCGTCTTTGTCTATTGATGTCCAGCCTTCGATGTTAATGTCGTTGTTGTTGAAGTCATCGAAGAAAACAACAGTTTCTTCACCTTCGTTACCTTCACCTTCATTGCCTTCGCCTTCATTGCCTTCGTTACCGCCTTCGTTGTTGCTTTCGCCAGTTAATACAACATTGTCGATTAATAAACCAGTTGCTTCATAACCTGTACAGTTATAATGACGGAAACCAACATAAACAGTTTGACCAGCATAAGCGCTGAGGTCTAATGTTCTGTCTGAAGTATATGAAAGTGGTAATGTTTCTTCCCAAACATTTGTGAATGTTTCATTGTCTGTAGAAATGACAACAGCATAATGTTCTTCGCAGTAGCTGTTATGTAAAGAAGCTACATACCATGACAATTCTGAATTTTCTGAAATTGTGTAAGATGTTTCTGTTACGACAATATTGTCTGGTTCAAGGTATCCGCCAGAATAAGCGTGAGAAACGAGGCATGAAGTTGCATCCATACCATTTGACATATTGACTTCCCATGTTTTACCGTCGCCGTCTTGGTCGATAGCTCTCCAACCTTCCATTGATTGGTCGTTGAAGTCGTATGAGAATAATACATTTGATTCACCTTCTTCGCCTTCTTCGCCTTCATTACCTTCACCGCCTTCGTTATCGTCGCCACCTTCAGCAGGAGTGTAAGCTATTTTAACGTCAGCTCTTTTGTAACTTGGGTCATAACCAGCACCTGTTGGATAATCGCCGTAGTTTGAGTAGTTGTCGCTATATGTGTATAAAACATTGCCATCGTCTATAGCTGAGTAGTACCATTTTAGTTCTGAAGCTGTAGTTGTTGTGTTAGCTTTTTTACCAACAGCGATAACGAGGTTGTTGTTGCCGCTATATTCAAATGGAGTATCGAAAACGAATGTTTCCCATTCTTCGTCACCTAATTCAACGTTGCTGCCAGAATATACCAAAGTGAGGTCGCTTTCTGGAGTCCAGTCTGATGAAGAAGAATAGATGTTCTTTGATGTTTCAGCGAGATAGATGTCAACGTCTGAGAGAGTGTAACCATTGTTGTTGACTGTAGCGCAGTGGTAAGCGATAGAGTAGATTGTACCAGCTTCGCATAACTCAGCTTTAGGGTAGATTGTTTCAAACCATGAGTATTTGTATGTGGTTTTGAAAGGAGCATCAGCGCCTGTGTTTGAACCTGTACCTACAACTATTTCGTCAGTTGGAGTGCCTTGGTTTTCGTTGCCTTCGCCTTCGCCTTCACCATCACCTTCATCACCTTCGTTGCCACCTTCACCGTTTGTTCCAATCTTAACGATAGGTCTTTGGTTGAAGAGGTAACCATTGCCACCTGTGTAGCCGCTAGCATTTGGGAATAAAGCAGCGTTAGGTTCTGAGTCGCTGAAGTCGAACATGATGCTGCTAGCTATTTGATCGCTAGTCCATCTGATGTTCATGTTATTACCGTTAGCGCTTTTTGAAATAACGATAACGAGGTTGTTGTTGCCGCTGTATGAGAATGGTGTGTCTAATGTTAATGTTTCCCATTCTTCTTCACCGATAACAACGTTAGTGCCTGAGTAAACCAATGTAAGGTCTGATTCAGGTGTGAAGTTGCCTGTAGCAAGTTCAGATTTTGTTACTTCTGCGAGATAAACATTCATTTCTGATACTGTCATAGTACCAAAAGCTCCTGTTGTTGCGCATTTGAATGACAAAGATGTGATGTCACATGCTTGTCCGATTTCGCTACTTTGGTAGATCATTTCCATCCAAGAGTAAACGTAAGCATTACCGAACGGAGCCATGTTGGTGTTGCTTGTTCCGTTGCCGACCATAATTTCATCGGCATGTAATGCGAATGGTGCAAACATCACCAAAAGCATTAAGCTAAGTAAAAACTTTTTCATAATTTAAATTTATTTAAGTAAATGATAATTGTCTAAAAAAATGTAGAAAATAGATTTTAAACAGTAAAATAATAAAGTTATAAAAAGGTCGCAAATTTAAGAAACAAATTTCAAATAATGAAATAATTAGGAGTTTTTTTTAAACAAAAAAAGGCCGCCTTTCGGCAGCCCTTTTTTGAACTCTAGAATTTTAGAAATTTAGAATTCTAGAGTTTTAAAGTTCTAGAATTCTAGAATTCTTATTTTACAACAGTAACTTGTTTTACAGCAACGCCGTTTTCTGTTGTGATACGTACCATGTAAACACCAGCTTCGTATTGAGCCATGTTGATGATTTGGTTGTCAGAAACAACTTCTTCTTCATACATGACTTGACCTAAAGCGTTGGTGATTGTAATGTTAATCATACCTTCAGCTGTGATGTTCAAGTTGTCTTTAGCAGGGTTAGGATAAACCATCATGCCGTTAACGCCGTTTTCATCGATAGCTGTAACTTCAACGATAACGTAGTTTTGTTCTGCGTTGTCGTGTGCTGTTGCAGGTTCTGATTCACATTCTTCGCCGTTGTTAGTATAAACAGCTGTTACTTGGTAGTAGTATGTACCAGCTTCAACTTCGTCGAAGTAAGTACCTTCTGTGCTTTCGCCAACGAGTTCGAAGTTGTTAGCTGAAGTACCACGGTAGATGTTATAGTGTTCGAATGTTTCGCCTCTTGAAGCACCCATTGCTGAGAATGTACCTTCGCCTGTTGTGTATTCATAGTCGATAGCTGTGAGTGTTGAAACTTCGCCTTTAACTTCGTTTGAAACCATAGCGCGAATCATCCATGTGTTGTATAAGCCGTAAGAAGCGACGTCTTCCCATGCTGAGCCGTCCATTGAGATCCAGCGTGAGTTAGGATCGCCGCAGTCAGCGCAGCATGATGCTGGATAGTTAGTACCGTTCTTTGTTGAGAATACAACCCAGAGGTTTTCTGTTACGTCGATTGGGAGAGCGCTTGTCAATTCGAATTCGAAGAAGTCGCCTGTGCCGTTGCCAACGTATGGTTGAGTATGTACTAATGTGCCAGGAGCTGTTGTGCCGCCGTAGTAGATGTTGATGTCACCTTCTGATTGAGCGAAGTCGAAGAGAGAAACTGTTGTCAAGAATGTGCCATCGTATGGGTTGAGAGAAGATGCTGGGAACATAACACCCCAGTAGAATTCTGCTGGACCACCGATACCATCTTGGTTAACGCCGTTGTCGTAGTATAACCATTCTGAAGTAGCTTGTGCATAAGGCCAAATCAATTCAGCGCCGAATGTACCGTCTTCATTGTATTTATATTGACCGAAGAGTCTTTCTGGAGCTGCGCATTCACCGCCAATAGTTACGTTAACTTCTTGTGGGCATGACATTGCGTAGTATGTAACGTCGCTAGCGCCGCCGTAAACAACTCTTACAGCATATTCGTGGTCGCCGTCTGTAGCTTGAGTGTCAACGTATGTTTCTGTTGAAGCAGGCATTGTTGTGATGTATTGACCGTCACGATAAATCATTGTGCCGAGTACTTCTGCATTAGCTACGCCATTGTTGTCGTTGCCAGAACCTTCGCCTTCAACGTAAGCGCGCATTTGCCATGTGCCGTACCAGCCTTCGCCGTACCATGAGCTGTCGTACCATGTTGCACCGCCGTCATCTGAAATCCAACGTCCGTTAGGATCGCCGCAGTCAACTGAGTGAGCTGCTACGTAACCGCCGTTTGTATTTGAGAAGTGGATCCAGAGGTTTTCTGAAGCGTCGATAGTTATAGGTGTTGTTAATTCGAATTCTTGGTATGTACCTGTTGCTGTAGCATTGTATGTTTGAACGTGTACTAAAGTGCCAGGACCAGCTTCGCCGCCTTTGTGGATGCTGAATGCACCTTCGTGAGCTTCATAAACATAGATAGAAACCTTTGTTAATTGTTTGCCGTTGTAAGCAGTGATGAGGTCGCCAGGGAACATGATAGCCCAGTTGAATTGTTGAGCTTCACCTGTGCCATAATCGAAGAAACCGAATGCTGATTCGTTAACGCCTGAGTCGTAGAATAACCATTCGCCGTTTTCGTCTCTCTTAGCATTAGATGTTAAACTTACGTTGTCGAGCTTAATCCATGCCATGTTTGTACAGTTGTAGTGACGGAAAGCGATGTAGATGTCTTGACCAGCATAAGCGCTGAGGTCGATTTCTTTGCTGAACCATTCGCCTTGTGTTGAACCTTCGTAAGCAGCTTCACCTGCGCTCAATGTTTCTTCAAAGATGATGCTGAAATCTGAAGCGCTGTTTCCTGTTGTTGAAACTGCTACTGCATAGTGCTCTTCGTCGTATGTTCTATCGTGTGAACTGATGTTGTATGTAAGTTTAGAATCAGCTGTGATAGAATATTTGATTTCTGTCACGAGGTAGTTGTTTGGCCACAAAGCGCCGTCTTCGTTGTCGTATGACAATGATGCTGCGCAGTATGTGTTGTTAACGCCGAAACCTTGGTTAACGAATTCTGCTGTGTTTCTCCAGTCGTTGCCGTCGCCGTCAGCGTCGATAGTTCTCCATCCGTAGAGTGAACCATTGTCGAAGTCTGATGTGAATTCATAGACAGGGTCTAAGTTTTCATATACAGGGAGTGTCCATGTTATGACAGCGTTGCCGTTTTCAACTGTAGCTGCTAAGTCTGTTACACCAGTGAAGTTGTCACAAGCTCTGTATGTCCATGTGTATTCCATGATTGAGTTGCTGCCATCGTGAGGGATAACAGTTGTCTTGTATTCTTGACCTTCAACTAATGATGTTACATCAAATTGATAGTTAATACCATCATAGTTTTGTTCAATTGTTGTACCATCGAGGAGGATGTCGAAGCTGAAGTTTGCACTGCCAGAGATGTCCCACATAGCCCAAGCTGTTGGTGATACGTAAAGACCAGAGATAAGTTCTGGCATCTTTTCTAATGTACAATTGATAGTTGTAGCATCCATGATTTCCATGATTTCAGCTGTAGCGCATGAATAGTAACCGTCTAAAGCGATAGTTAATTCGTATGTGCCTTTGCGGAAGTCTGTCCATGTATGTTTGCCTGTTGCGTCTAATGTTGTTTCATATACGTAAGTTGGTTCGTTAACATTTACTAATGATACTGTTGTACCAGCAACTGAAGAGTTGTCATCAGATGTGATGTTAACGTCAACTGTAGTAGTCATGTCTTTGTCGATGCTGTTTGACCAAACGATTTCTGATGCTACTGGGATAGGACCGTCTGTTGCTTCACCTGAGATAACAACGTTGTCGAAACCTGCGCCCCATGCTTTATTTTCTAAAACACAGAATGCAACGTAAACAGTCTTGCCTGCACATTCTGATAAGCTTGCAGAAGCTTCTGCCCATATGTCAGTTGCTGTGCCTTCCCAAACTGTTGTCCAAGGACCTGTTGCTGATTCGCTGTACATTACGTATGCATTATTGAATGCGCCTGCCCATACTGGAGAAATGTAGTTGAAGCTGATAGTTGGGTTAACTGTTGTTGAGAAATCGATAGCTGGAGTTACTAAGTAGTACAATGAGCCATTGTCAGCGTAGCTGCCTACTTGGAATGCTGAATATGAACCTGTGCATGCCATATAAGTGTAGAGTTGTTCTTGTACTTGGATGTTGCCATAAATATTAGCTGTTGCTGGTTCTGAGTAGTTTGTCCAACCTTCTGGAAGTACGTAATAAGCTGTTTCGAAACCTTCGTTGAGGATTTCAACTGTTTCGCGGCTTCTGCCTTCTTCTGCTGTGTACATGGCAGCAACACCCCATTTGTATGAGCCTGAAGTTGCTTCTGACCATGTTGCGTCTTGGTATGTAGCTTCTGTTAAGTTGTCAGCGAGAACGATTGTGTTTTCACCGTCTGTTCTGTACAATTTGTAGCTGTGGAAGTTGTATGAAACTTCATCGCCTTCTTTGATACGTCTGAATTCGCGTGTCTTAGCGTCAGAGATAGCGAGTCTGCTTTCCCAACTCCATGCTACGTCAACGTTAGCGCCGTTTTCAACAGCTGTAACTTGAGCTACTGGGTTAAGACCATTGTTGTTGTCATCATCATTGTTGTCGTCGTTGTCAACGATGTCGATGCTAACTGTGAAAGCTTCTGTTGCTGATGCAGCGAGATAGTATGTGCCAGCTGGAACTGTCATTTCGATAGTCTTGCTGTCGCTTCTCTTAGCTGAACCGTTTGATAATGCGAAATTGTCAACTACGATATAATATATGTATGTGCAATCGAAATGGCGGACCCCAATGTAAAGATTCTTGCCAGCGTATTCGCTGAGAGAAACTGATGGAGTTGCCCAATTTATTGAAGATAATGTTTCTTCAAAAACAACTGTCCAGTTTTCACCATCTTCAGAAACAACAATACCATAATGTTCAGCACAGTCGTATGCTGATGCTGGTTTTGCACTTAAAGTAACAACTGATGATTCTGTTATTGAATAAGCTTGTTCTGTTACAACGTAGTTGTCAGGTGTTAATGTGCCAACACCAGATTTCCATGAAAATGACATAATAGAAGGAGTTTGGTCGTAACCTATATAACCATAAGCGCTTGTACCTTCATTTTCCCAGTTTTGACCATCATTATCTGCGTCAATTGTTCTGAGACCTTCGAATGATTGGTTGTTGAAGTCGAATAAGAAACTTGTTGCTAATTGTTCGCCGCCTTCATTACCTTCATTACCTTCGTTGCCTTCATTACCTTCGTTGTCATCGCCGCCTTCGTTGCCGTTTGATAATTTAACATTGTCAATCAAAACGCCACCGCAGTAGTTGCTGTTGTAATGGTGGAATGCGATGTAAAGTTCTTTACCAGCATAGTTGCTGAGGTCAACTGTATTGTTTGTGTATGCTTCTGGTGCATATTCTTCCCAGATTGTGAGGAACCATTCGCCGTCTTCTGAAATTTCTACGCTGTAGTAGTCTGGATAATATTTGTTGTCAGCTTTTGCTTCGAATGTGAGTTCTGAATCTGCACTGATAGCATATTTTGAAGTTGTAACAACGTAGTCGTTAGGTTGCAAACTTGTTGACATAGAGAAGAGGCATTTTGAGCCGTCTGAACCTGTTTGGATAATACCGTCAGAAATTTCCCAAGTATATGTGTCTTGGTTTTGGTCTATTGTTCTCCAGCCTTCCATTGAACCGTCGTTGAAGTCATAGAAGAATGTTGAATTTGTTTCTGGTACTTCTGGTTCTTCACCTGGGATGTAGAAGTTGCCTGTGCCAGGACCATCTTCACCGTTGAAGTCTTCAGCATATAAAGCGATTTTGCCGTCAGCGCCTTCAATTGTAGCGTTGATTGTTGTTTCTTCTGCTACTGTGAGTTTGTAAACAGCGTCTTTACCATCTTCACCGAGACCTGGCAATGAATAGTCGTTATTCAAGTTAGCGAAGTCAGGTGTTGATGTGAATGGGAATGATGTAACTTCGATAGCGTTTTCCCATGTGTCGCCTTCAGCAACAACAGGATCAACTTCTCCACCACCTTCATTACCGCCTTCTGAAGCACTGCTATAAGCTATTTTAACATTAGGTCTGTTGCCGTTTGTTGTGCCGTTAGCGTTTGCTGGATATTGTGCGTATGATGTGTTTGTGTTGTCTGAACGATAGCAGTTAGCTTTTTCAACAGAAGTGTAGTTCCATTTCATTGCACTGTTTGTTGATGATGAGCTCTTAGAAACTGCGATAACGAGGTTCTTTGTTCCGCTGTATTCAAATGGAGTGTCTAAAACTAATGTTTCCCATTCTTCTTCACCGAGGAGGATGTTAGTTCCTGTATAAACCAATGTGAGATCTGATTCTGCAACCCAGTCAGCTGATGTAGGGTGGTTAGTTTGTTCTGTTTCACCCATGTAAACTTTGATTTCGTCAGCTGTGAGTGTGTAACCATTGCCAGCATTGTATGTTGCACAGTTGTATGCAATAGAATTGATTGTAAATGCTAAGTTGATTTCTTCTTTTGCGTAGATTGTTTCAACCCATGTGTAGTTGTTAGCATTTTTGAAAGGAGCTACTGAAGTGTTTTCTGTTCCGTCACCGAGAACTATTTCAGCGAGTTCTGGTTGTTCTTCTTCGCCTTCATTGCCTTCATTGCCTTCACCACCTTCGTTGCCAGATACTGTTACATACTTAACGTTATCGATGCGGATACCGTTTGCAATATTACTGCAGTTGTGATGAACGAATCCGATATGAACATTTTGACCTGCGTATTGTGAGAGGTCTGCTGTTCTTACTTCAAAACCTTCTGTTGGAGCTTCGAAGGCTTCATCCAAAATAACTTGGAAGTTTTCACCGTCTGTAGAAATAACAACACCGTAAACATCAGAATAATAGGATGGGTCTGTTGTGCTGATGTACCATTCTAAATAATCACCATCGTTAATAGTGTAAGTTGATGTTGTGATTATATAGTTTTCTGGGTTAAGATTGAAACCAAGGTATGCCCATGAAGAGATACAATCTGTTTGGTCGATACCGCTACCTGGGTTCATTACCCATTCGTAGCTGTCACCGTCTTTGTCGATTGATGTCATGCCGTTGAAAGTGCCGTCGTTGAAGTCATAGAAGAAAACGACTGAATCGTCACCATTTTCTTCGCCTTCATTGCCTTCGCCTTCATTGCCTTCACCTTCGTTGCCTTCACCTTCGTTGCCTTCGCCTTCTTCGTTGTTTTCAACAACTTCGAGTGCCCATGTTTCTTGGCATGAACCTGTGCAGTCGCCGTAGATAAATGTTTCGCCGCCTTCTGCTACATATTCAACTTTGAAGTATTTGTAGTTGTCGCAGTTCTTGATGTAGAAAGTTTCGTTGCCTGCGTCAACCATTTGTAAAGCTGTTTTGTCAGTTGTGCTGTAAGCGTCAACATTCCATTCCCAGCATTTTACGTAGTAACCGTCTGCTGAGAGAAGGTAGAACTGATTGCTGCCTGCATCTTCTAATGTGAAGATTTGTGCATTTGATTCTGCGTAATCATCAACGCCAACGCCACCGAATGCACCACTGTTGTGCATTGTGTTGTTGAACACGTTGATGTACTTGTTTGTTGAGATTGATTTGATACGGTACTGTTGAGTGAAATCAACATTTTGACCGCGCAATGCGAATGGTACCATCAGGACCAAAAGCATCAAACTTGCTAAAAATTTTCTCATAAATGTTAATGATTAATTTATAAATATAAGTGAATTGAATTTATATTCATATAAAAGACAAATAATGATACTCTATAAGAATACCATTTTTATCAATAATTAATTAAAAGTGTTTTCTCTATTCGCTTTGATGTAAATGTTTAATCTATATCCTAACTAATTAAAAATGAGTTCGATTTATAATAAATCCATCGTAAGAAAAAGCCGAACTCTTTATCATTTTCTACAATGTCTGTCCTTAAATTTAAGAGAGCGCAAATTTATAAAAAAAAATGTATTTTATCAGTGAAAATAAGAATTTTTTCAGTGAAATTTTAGAGGGATTAGAGGGACAGAGTTGAAACTTATCAATGTTACATATAAAATAAATACACATTGATTCGTCTATAAAAATAAAAAAAGAGCCATAGAATTCTATGACTCTTTTAGTTTCTGAGATTCTGAATTTTTGAGATTCTGAATTTCTATATTAAAGTTTTCTACTGATTTCTTTAATAGTGTAGCCTTCGATGATGTCGCCAGGTTTGATGTCGTTGTAGCCATCGATGTTCAAACCGCATTCGAAACCGGCGCTGACTTCTTTGACGTCGTCTTTGTAGCGTTTCAATGAGCCTAATGAACCTGTGTGAACTACGATGCCATCTCTGATGATACGAATCTTGGTTTGACGATTGACTTTGCCGTCGAGAACCATACAACCTGCGATACGACCGACCTTGCTGATGTTGAAGACTTCTCTGATCTCGATGTTACATGTAACAACTTCTTCGATTTCTGGAGCCAACATACCTTCGATAGCTGACTTGATTTCTTCGATAGCTGTATAGATGATAGAGTAGAGGCGAATATCGATTTCTTCTTTCTCAGCGAGACGTCTTGCTTGAAGTGTAGGACGTACGTTGAAACCAACGATGATAGCGTTTGATGCTGATGCCAACAAGATATCAGATTCGCTGATAGCGCCGACTGACTTGTGGATAACGTTGACTTGTACCTCTGGTGTAGAGAGTTTCAACAATGAGTCAGCCAATGCTTCTGATGAACCGTCAACGTCAGCCTTAACGATGATGTTGAGTTCTTTGAAGTCGCCGATAGCGATACGTCTTCCGATTTCGTCCAAGGTGATGTGTTTTTGTGTACGCAAACCTTGTTCTCTTTGTAATTGTTGACGACGTGATACGATTGACTTAACTTCTTTTTCATCATCGAATACGTTGAAGTTGTCACCAGCTTGTGGAGCGCCGTTGAGACCTAACATCAATACAGGAGTTGATGGACCAGCTGATTTGACAGCTTTATTTTGTTCGTTGAACATAGCCTTGACCTTGCCGTATGTTGTTCCAGCGAGAACCATGTCGCCGACTTTAAGTGTACCATCCTGAACCATGATTTTAGCTACATAACCACGGCCTTTGTCCAATGCTGACTCGATGATAGTACCTTTAGCAGCTTTCTTAGGATTTGCTTTGAGATCCAAGAATTCAGCTTCTAACAATACTTTGTCTAACAATTTGTCAACGTTGAGACCTTGTTTAGCAGAGATCTCTTGTGATTGATATTTGCCACCCCATTCTTCAACGAGGATATTCATTTGTGCCAACTCTTGGTAAATCTTTTGAGTGTTGGCTGTAGGTTTGTCTATTTTGTTTATCGCGAAGACGATAGGAACGTTAGCTGCCTGTGCGTGGTTGATAGCTTCAACAGTTTGAGGCATAACGCTGTCGTCGGCAGCGATAACGATGATAGCGACGTCGGTGAGACTAGCACCACGAGCACGCATAGCTGTAAAAGCTTCGTGACCAGGAGTATCCAAGAATGAAATCTTCTTGCCTGATGCTGTTGTCACTTCGTAAGCACCGATGTGCTGTGTGATACCACCGGCTTCGCCTGCTGCAACGTTAGCATTACGGATGCTGTCCAAAAGTTTTGTCTTACCGTGGTCAACGTGACCCATAACTGTTACTATAGGAGCTCTTGGGATGAGATCTTCTGGATTGTCTTCTTCATCGTTGCTTGCCAATGCTTCTTGAACGTCGATGCTGATGAACTCAACTTTAAATCCGAATTCTTCTGCTACTAAAGCGAGGATTTCAGCGTCGAGACGTTGGTTGATAGAAACGAATACGCCCAAGCTCATACATGTTGAGATGACCTTTGTTACAGGTGTATTCATCATGGTTGCCAATTCGTTAGCAGTAACGAACTCGGTAACCTTGAGGATTTTCTTTTCTTCCATTTCATGGAGTCTTTCTTCCTCCATTTCATTGGCTATGTTGTGACGTTTTTCACGACGGTGTTTTGATGTCTTTGACTTGCCGAGAGGTGATAAGCGAGCCAAAGTTTCCTTAATTTGTTTTTGGATTTCTTCGTCGCTGAGCTCTACTTTTTCCTCTACAACAGGTTTGACAGGCTTCTTGAACTTGTCATTCTTGCGTTTGTCATTATTACGCTTGTCGTCGTTAGGTCTGCCGCCACCTGGTTTGTTGTTATTGTTCTTGTTGCTATTATTGTTGTTGCTGTTAGCGTTGTTGCTATTGCTGATATTCTTGTTGTTAGAATTGTCGTTGTTTGAATTAGCGACGCTTCCTTCTGTACCAATGCGTTTGCGTTTTTTCTTCTTGTCCTTGTTGAAGCCTTTGTTGTCATCGCCTGATGTTGCAACAGGTTGTTTAGCTTTAGGTTTACGCTCTGTTGGTAACTCAATTTTGTCAAGAATTTTTGGACCTTCCAACTTCTTAACTTGAGTAGGGATGAAGTTGATAGGTTTTTCTTCCTTAGGTTGGTTCTGAGCAACGTTAGCATTTTTATTTTCTTGTGGTTGCACAGCTTTAACCTCAGGTTTAGCAACTTGTGGTTGTTGTGGTTTAACATTCTGTTTTTCCTGTGGTTTGTTTACAGGTTTAACAGAATTGTTATTGTTGTTATGTTTGTTGTTTTTGTTATCTTTTTTGTCCTTAGATTTTTTGTCTTCCAATGGTATTTTGCCTACCACTGTAATTTGTATGCCGCTGTTATTTTTTTTGTCCGAATTATTATCTTTTTTAGGCTCTATATTAATAGACTCTGCTAAATCTTTAGCAGCTTCTTTTACTTCAGCCTTAACTTCAACATTGATAGTTTCTTTAGAAGCCTCTTGTTTAGCAACGACTTCCTCTTTGACTTCTGCTTTAGGAGCCTCAACTATCTCAGGTTTTGTTTCAACTTGAGCTTGTTTCTTCTTTTCAATATTCTTTTCAGAAGCAACAGCTTTAGGCTTTTCTTCAACGACGCTGTTGGTGCGGATTGACAATTCCTCTTCTTCCAAGTCCTTGTTTTCATCCTTTATTGTTGATTCAACAGTGATGCTTTGGCCTTTATAGCTGAAATCGCCAAGTTGGTCTGCATTTTTCTTAACTTCTTTTTCACCTTGATATTCTTTAACGAGAAGGGCATACATTTCTCCGTTAAGTTTTGTGTTAGGTGATGAGTCTATTTTGTGGCCTTTCTTACCAAGAAACTCAATGATTGTGTTAATACCAATATTGAATTCTTTGGCGGCTTTTGATAATCTGATGTTATTCTTTAAATCTTCGGACATACAATTTTTTTTATGTTAATACTTATTAATTAATTCTTATTGGTCGTCGTCTTCGAATTCTGCTTTGAGAATGTCGAGAATTTCAACTACTGTTTCGATTTCGAGGTCGGCGCGTGTTGCGATTTCGTCAGCTGTGTAAGCCAAAACTGCCTTTGCTGTGTCGCAGCCCATGTTTCTGAGGCTGTCGATGATCCATTCGTCGATTTCGTCAACGAATTCTTTGAGATCAACGTCGTCTTCCATTTCAGCTTCTTCTGTATTACGATAAACATCGATTTCATAGCCTGTAAGTTTACCTGCCAATTTGATGTTGTAACCGCCTTTACCGATAGCGAGGCTGACTTGGTCGTTTTCCATATAAACTTCAGCCAATTTCTTAGCTTCGTCGATAACGATAGAAGAAATCTTAGCTGGGCTTAAAGCTCTTGTTATGAAGAGGTCTGCTTTTGTTGTATAATTGATAACGTCGATGTTTTCGTTGCGAAGTTCTCTTACGATACCATGGATACGTGAACCTTTCATACCAACGCATGCTCCAACAGGGTCGATACGTTCGTCGTATGATTCAACAGCGATCTTAGCTCTTTGACCTGGTTCTCTAACGATTTTGCGGATTGTGATCAAACCGTCATAAACTTCAGGAACTTCCATTTCAAACAAACGTTGCAAGAAGATTTCTGATGTTCTAGACAATGTGATGACAGGTGAACCGTTCTTGTTGTCAACGCTCTTGACGATAGCTCTGATGGTATCACCTTTTTTATAGTTATCTGAAGGGATTTGTTCTGTTTTAGGAAGTACCAATTCGATGCCGTCTTCGTCAACGATCAATATTTCTTTACGCCATACTTGGTAAACTTCTGCTGTGATGATTTCACCAACTTTATCTTTATATTTCAAGAAGATGTTTTCTTTTTCAAACTCCATGACTTTTGTTTGGAGGTTTTGACGGATAGCCAAAATTTCTCTTCTGCCGAAGTCTTTGATGTCAACTGCTTCAGAAACTTCTTCGCCAACTTCGAAGTCAGGCTCGATCTTGATAGCGTCTGAATAAGAGATTTCGCTGAGTGGATCTTCCACTTCGCCATCTTCAACTACTATACGATTATGGTACACTTCGAGAACACCTTTATCAATATTGACAATGATGTTGAAATATTCATCGCTGCCGTATTTTTTTGCGAGCATTGCTTTAAACACATCCTCAATGATGTGCATCATAGCTTCGCGGTCGATATTTTTGAATTCTTTAAATTCAGAAAAGGTGTCGATTAAGTTTAATATTTCCATATAATTTGAAACTTAAAAGTTAATGTATGGTTTAATTTCTTTAATATCTTTGAAAAGCAATTCGCTAGCGTCTGTGTAAACAATCTTTTTCAACTTGCCCAATTTCTTTATCACAGCTTCTTGGACGTTGATTTGTTCTTCGTTGAACGATAAAAGCTTATATACTTTCTTTGTTCCTTCAAAAGATGTTATCTCGAGTTCTTTCTCGATATATTTGTTCAACTGACGATGTTTTAACAAAGGGTAGTCGATGCCGGCTGAAGAAACGCTGAGTTCGTAATCTTCGACTTCTCTGTCGAGGCGGCCTTCGATGAAACGACTTAATTCAACGCAGTGGTCGATAGTGACTGAACTGTCGGCGTCGATGTAAATTGAAATGACATTGCTTTTAGACACTGTAATGTCAACGACAAAACGGTCTGTACTTTCTAATGCCTCTGATGCTAATTCGATTATTTGTTCCTTTGTTATCATTGTTTTATGGCAATAAAAAAACCTGTTACATTCCGTAGCAGGTCTTCAATTTATAATTTTGTTGTCGAACAAGGATTCGAACCTTGACAGGCAGAACCAAAATCTGCAGTGCTACCATTACACCATTCGACAATCATTATTTCGTATCTTGAATGTGAGTGCAAAGATATAACATTTTTTAATACGCGCAACAAAAAAATGAAAATTTTTTAATTTTTTTTTATACCTATTAATATTAAGATTTTTTAACTTGTTTAAATCAAAAAATAAAATATCTTTGCAAATTCTAAGTTAATATAAAAAAGAATAATAATAAAACTCATATACTAATGAATTTCAAAAAGTTAAACAACATTGTAGGATGGTGCGTCTTTATGATTGCAACCATTGTTTACTTCCTTACATTGGAGACTACCGTCAGTTGGTGGGACTGCGGCGAGTACATCTCAACGGCGTATAAATTGCAAGTTGGACACCCTCCAGGAGCACCTTTGTTCCAAATGTTGGGCAGATTTTTCTCACTTTTTGCCTTCGGTGACGTCACAAAGGTGGCATTAATGATAAATGCAATGTCTGCTTTGTGCAGTAGTTTTACGATTTTATTCCTTTTCTGGACCATCACTCTTCTCGCAAAAAAACTTTTGATGAAAGATGGCGAAGATTCTCCAACAGCAAATAAGTTTAATGTATTGGCAGCTGGCGTTATCGGTGCTCTCGCTTATACATTCTCTGATACATTCTGGTTCTCCGCAGTGGAAAGTGAGGTCTATGCTATGTCATCGCTCTTCACAGCAATTACATTTTGGGCTATCCTTAAATGGGAAGAGGTCGCTGACGAACCTACTAACTACCGCTGGATCATATTTATTGCTTATCTCATCGGTCTCTCCATCGGTGTCCACCTCTTGAATCTTCTCTGTATCCCTGCTGTGGTTTACATTGTTTATTTCAAGAAATATAAGAAAGTTACAACAAAAGGTTTCATCGTTGCTGGCATTATTTCCGTAATTCTCGTCGGTTTCATTCAGGTGATTCTTATCCCTGCAATCGTTTCAATATGCGGAAAATTCGAGCTTTTCTTCGTGAATTCTCTCGGCGCTCCTTTCAACCTTGGAACTGTTGTATATTTCATCCTTCTCATTGCACTTATCGTAGCTGGAATTTATTTCACAAATAAATATAAGAAGGTTATACTTAACACAGCTGTGCTTTCTTTCATGTTTATATTAATAGGTTATTCTTCATTCTTTATGCTCGTTATTCGTGCTAACGCTAACACACCTATTAATGAGAATGAACCAAGTGAAGCTGTTTCTATGCTTTCTTACCTCAAACGTGAACAATATGGCAGCTGGCCACTCATTTACGGTCCATATTATATGGCAAAGCCTTACGACGCTAACAGCAGCAGCCCTATTTATGTTAGAGATGAAGCAAAAGGAAAATATGTCATCACAGATAAAAGAGAAGGAACAGACCCTATCTATGATGATAATGTAATGACTTTATTCCCTCGTATGTGGAATGGCACAAAGCCATCATATATAAGCACTTATAATCAATACATCGATAAATCTAAGATGGTTCCGGTCACTATGAAGAAGTCTGACGGAACAAAAGAAACAGTTTTGCGCCCAACATTTGCACAAAACATCAAGTTCTTTATCGGTTATCAATGTAATCATATGTACTGGCGTTATTTCATGTGGAATTTCGTTGGTCGTCAGAATGATATTCAAGGTCATGGTGAGATTGAAAACGGCAACTGGGTGAGCGGTATCGGCTTTATTGATAATGCACGCCTTGGTAATCAGGATAATTTGCCTAAGTCAATGTCAAATTCTGGTCACACAGAATTCTACTTCTTGCCTTTGATTTTAGGTTTGATAGGTCTTTTCTATCATATCAAACGTGATATCAAGAATTCTTGGGTAGTATTCTTGTTGTTCTTCATGACAGGTCTTGCAATTGTTATTTATCTTAATCAGACTCCATATCAACCACGTGAACGTGACTATGCTTATGCTGGTTCATTCTATGCATTCTGTATCTGGATTGGATTCGGACTTTTGGGCGTTGTTGAAATGTTGCAGAAATTCATGAAGAATAAAATGGCTGTTTCTGTAGTGGCATTCGTCTTATGTCTCTCTGTTCCAACAGTTATGGCTGCTTCAGGTTGGGAAGGACACAATCGTGCAGAAAAGACTTCTGCTTTAGACTGGGGTAAAAACTATCTCAAGAATCTTCCTGAAAATGCGGTTATCTTCACTCGCGGCGATAACGATACATTCCCATTATGGTATGTTCAGGAAGTTGAAGGTTATCGTACAGATGTGAGAGTTTGTAACTATATGCTTTCTTCAGGTTATTGGTACGTTCACCAAATGGGACGTAAACAATATGAGTCAGAGAGACTTCCTCTTTCTTTAACACCAGAACAATATGACAATGGCGTTAACGAACCTGTATTCATCCAAGAAGTTTTTGAAGGTCCGGTAGAACTTAAAGACGCTATTGAATTCATCAAGAGTGATAATGTCAAGACAAAAGTCTCATTGATGTCTGGCGACAAGGCTAATTATTTGCCAGCTCGTAATCTTAAGATAACAGTTGATAAAGAAGCTGTTGTGCGTAACGGTATCGTTCCAGAAAGCATGAAAGACCAAATAGTTGATGAAATAGTTTGGAGAATACCAGAAAGCGTTAATTATCTTTATAAGAACGACTTGATGCTTCTTGACTTTATGGCAACAAACGATTGGACACGTGCTGTCTATTTCACAAGTTTGAGCGATATCAAGAATGTATTGGGTATTGACAAATATTTACATCAAGAAGGATTGTCACATCGTTTCATTCCAGTTTTGGCTGCTGACTATCATAAAGATGCAGGTGGCGTTTATATTGAAGGTTCATATGAATTGCTTATGGCCGACGATATCCGTTGGGGTAACCTTGATAAAGAAGGTGTTACTGTTGACCCAGAAAGCCGTCGTAACCTTTTGTTCGTAAAGCAAGCATATATGCGTCTTGCTCAGTCACTTGTCAATAGAGGTCAAAATGATTCTGCTGTTGCTGTTCTTGACAGATGTCTTGAATTCTTCCCAGATGAAAAGATTCCATACGACTTCTATATGTTGGCATATCCTGAAATTTATTACGTAGCAGGTGCAACAGAAAAAGGTGATGCTCTCGTTAAGAAGATTTCAGAAAATTGTATTGATAACTTACGTTATTTCAATGAATTGAACGCTAGATTCGTTCCATATTATGCAGAGACAATCCGTGAGAATCTTGCTATGATCAACGAAATGAGCAACATTGCTTCAAGAAATTCACGTTATGAACTCAAAGTGGAATTGGAAAAAACATTAGAAGAACAATTCAGCAAGTTCATGTATTTGTTCTGATAAGACAATAAGATTATAAATTTGGAGCGCTGCTGTTAAAGTGGTGCTCTTTTTTATTATTATATGATAATCAATGATTTACCCCCCTGATTTTTTAATAAAAATATTTAAAAACTATTGCTTTTCTGAAATTAAATTATAAACTTTGCGGAACTGAAAAATGAAAGGAAACAATATGAAAATAAAAACTTTACTTCTATCAGTGTTAATAAGTTTGTTCTGCGGTAATCTCTTCTCACAGGAAGAAGGAACAATAATCTATATCGATTTTGAACCTGATAGTGTTATATATCCTGTTGATATAGAATATATAGATATAAATTATGATAATGAATGGGATGTTAAATTTATAAGAGAAATCTATGGTGGGTTCGGGGTATTGGAGTGTAAAGATTATTGGGGTGTGAGACATCTTACATATAATTTTAATGATTCATTATCTAGCATTAAAAAATGGTCAACCTATGTGGAATTATTGACGTATGGAAATGATTATCATATAGCTTTGATACATAAAGTTGGAGCTGAATGTTATTATGGATGGATGAAACTTTATGTTGAAAAACATGACGAATCATGGCATGATCCTTCAGTGACAATCACCGAGATGGCTTACTGCACTATTCCTTATTATCCTCTGAAATTTGGTCAAAAGTCTCTTACAGATGATGATGTGGCAGAAATAGATGGCTTTAATCGTCAGTATGAATTGTATCCTAATCCTGCATATGACAGACTGGTTCTTAAATTGGCAGATGAACATAAATGTGAGAACGTTTCAGTTTATAGTATAGATGGTCGTATGCTCAAGTCGCAGGATTCAGACTTTGAAAATATTGACGTAAGTGCTTTGACTAGAGGTGTGTATTTCGTCAGAATAAGATTACAAGAAGGTAGTGTATTTACAGAAAAAATCGTAATTAAGTAAAATTAGTTTTATAACAAAAAATAAACAGGGGCTAACATAAAAATGATAGTCCCTGTTTAAATTACGTTTTTATAGGTTTTAAGATTTTTTAGTCTTGTAGAAGAAGACAAGCCATATACCTGCAATTACGAATGGAATGCTGAGCCATTGTCCCATGTCTAAAACCATATTGTCTTCAAATGCAACCTGATGGTTTTTAATGAATTCAATCAATATTCTTGAACCAAAGACAACAATAAGAAACATTCCGAACATGAATCCTGGACGTTTTGTGCCCATGTCTTGTTTGTAATATGCGTATAAAAGGTAAAGGAAAACCGCCACGCAGAAGAGCGCTTCGTAAATCTGAGTTGGATGACATGCAGGTATGTTTTCTATTGGCATTCCTATAGGATAATCTCTCACGAATTTGAATCCCCATGGAAGCGTTGTGGGTTGACCGTAAATCTCTGAGTTCATGAGATTTCCAATACGGATAAAGGCACCGCCGATAGCTGCCGGTACCACGATTCTGTCCAAAATCCAGATGTATGGTTTGTTGACTTTTTTTGCATAAATGTAAAGTCCAATCAAAATTCCTATTGCTCCTCCGTGACTGGCAAGTCCGCCTTCCCATACATATAAGAATTTGATTGGATTGGAAAAATAATATTCTGGTTCATAGAAGAGACAGTGACCTAAACGAGCTCCTACGATAGTGGAAACCAACATATACATCAATAATTTGTCAAGTTGTTCTTCTCCGATTTTCTCTCTCTTGTAAATGTTTTTCATGATGTAATAACCGACAAGAAAAACCATTGCCCATAAAAGTCCGTACCATGCGATAGGGCGCTCGCCAATGTGAAAAATATAAGGATTTACATCCCAAACGACATAATTAAGTAACATAATGATTTAATTTTTTGCAAAAATAATTTTTTTTAAAAACTATTCAACCAATTCTCTAAAAAATCCTCGAGGTGTTCGTTCACTTTTGAGAAATGATTGTTGATGTTCGTTTGTTGGCAATTGACGTTCTTAAGTTTGAAGTTCTTCTGTCTGCAACTATCGAATAATCCTTTTTTTGTAAGATAATCAGCGAGATATTCTTGTTCTGTCTGTCCTGGAGTAGGGATGAGATATGCTGTTCTGTTGAGACTTATCAAATCCATCAGTGATGAATATCCTCCGCGGCAAATGATGTTTTTCGATTTGGCGATGAGTTCAACGAAGAAATCGTCATCGGCATGATTGAAGAAAGTGACGTTTTCAGGGATATTGTATGGCAAGTCGTTTTGGTTAGGTTTTGCTCTTAAAATCACGATTCTGCCTTCCACTTCATGAGCTTGCCTTACGATTATGTTTTCAAGAATGGTGCGTTGTGGTTCTGGTCCAGATAATATCACCAGATAGTCGATATCTTTTTCATCATCTTGAATATCAGATGAGAAACGACTGAGCATTCCTATGTAACTAGTCTTTATCTTGACATCAGCGGGATGAGCCAATATTCCGGAAAGTGAAGGTTCGTTTTCGTTGTCAGGAATCCATAGTTCATCGTAATGCTTGATGTAGTTGTTGTTGATATTATTGATGATAGGATATGTCCATTTGAAAAAGTTAGGAGTCTGGATATGAAGTTGATGAGTCATGAAAACGGAATGGACATTTTCGCTCCAGCATCCGAATCTGTTGTCGGAAATGACAGCGTCGATGTTATGATATTTGACGATGCTTTCTATTTCACGATGTTCTTTCTTGAAATCGGAATAAGCACCTGGTAATGATGTCAATAGTTTGAAAACCTGAGAGTTGCCTTTGCTATATATAGGGTCGAAACCAGGAAGTTTTATTATCTCTAACTCAGGAAATGCTTTTTGAAGAAACGACAAAGGTGCTTTATCGGCTGCAATGATAGGATTCTGTCCTAAATCCAAAAGACCTTTAATTATAGGGACGCAACGAGTGGCATGACCCAATCCCCAATTCAACGGACATATTAATATATTCTTCCCCAAAATGTACTTTTTAAAATTTTTGCAAAGATACGACTTTTTTTAGAGGGATTAGAGGGGAAAGATGAATCCCTCTAATTCCTAATAAAAATTAACATAAATCATTGATTTATAGTAAAATAAAATCTTTATATTTGCACTTGGAATTATAAATCAAAATTATGAATTGTGAATTATGCATTATGAATTATTATATGAGATTGCGTTGACTTTGATACCAGGCATCGGTGATGTTAATGGTAAGAAGTTGATTGCGTATTGTGGTGGTGCTGAGGCTGTTTTTCGTGAGAAAAAGAAGAGTCTTTTGGCTATTCATGGGATAGGTGAGAAGAGTGTGGAATCTATTGTGTCGCAGAATGTTATCTCGAGGGCAGAGAAAGAATTGTCTTTTGTGGAGCGTAATGGAATTAGGGTGTTGTATTATCTCAACCCTGATTATCCGAAGCGTTTGCAGCATTGTTACGATAGTCCGATAATAATATATTGTAAAGGCGGTACCGACCTGAATGTTGAGAAAATTGTTGGTATTGTCGGGACGCGAAACATCACCGATTATGGCAAGATGTTAACGGAGAGAATTGTAGAACAGCTTAGATGTGATAATGCTCTTGTTGTAAGTGGTTTGGCTTATGGTGTTGACACTTATGCGCATAACGCTGCTTTGAGGAATAATCTTGATACGGCGGCGGTCTTGGCTCATGGTTTTCAGACTATTTATCCTTCGGTGAACAAGATACTTGCGAGGAAGATAATTGATAGTGGCGGATGTTTGCTTACGGAAAATATCAGCGGTACAGAACCGGACAGAGAGAATTTTCCGAAGCGTAACAGGATTGTCGCCGGGATGATAGATTGTCTTATTGTCGTGGAGAGCGCTACCAAAGGAGGAGCGCTCATAACTGCTGAAATAGCAAATACTTACGATAGAGAGGTGTTCGCATTTCCTGGGAAAATAGGTGATGTCTATAGCGAAGGATGCAACAAGATAATAAAGGAAAACAAAGCTAATATCCTGACTGATATAGATGACCTTAGGTCTATAATGCGTTGGAATGAGGATAAAAAAGTGCCGGCAAAACAAATGCGTATGTTCCGTGACTTCAGCGAGGATGAACAGAAAGTGATGGATGTGTTTGGTAATGAGAATGTTGTATATCTGGATAAAATAATGACTGAGACGATGTTGTCGCCGACTAAGATCGCTTCAATCTTGCTTTCTCTTGAGTTTGATGGTGTGCTTGCTGCCTTGCCAGGAAAACGTTATCAAAAGTTGTGACGGACTTATATTTATAAAATAAAAATATGTACCTTTGCGCAAAATAAGCATAAATGCAAGAAGGAGTTGTAATTAAATCAACGGGAAGTTGGTACGAAGTAAGAAATGATGCCGGTGAGGTCGTTTTATGTCGTCTGAGAGGCAAGATTCGCCTTGATGGATTGAGAACCACTAATCCGGTTGCCGTGGGCGATAAAGTTATTTACGAAAAAGAAAATAACAAAGATACCTGCGTGATTAACAAGATTTTACCACGATATAATGTGATAGTTAGAAAGTCGGTGAATCTTTCGAAGGCATCGCATATTATTGCGTCTAATATCGATCAGGCAATATTGGTGGCAACAATAGCTCATCCAAGAACTTCAACAGGTTTCATAGATAGATTCCTGGTTACAGCTGAGGCTTATCACATTCCTGTGACAATCGTCTTTAACAAATGTGATTTGTATGACGAAGAGCAGATGGCAATTGCTGAAGATTTGATTTCTACTTTTAAAAATATTGGCTATCATTCGTTTATGCTTTCTGCTAAGACTGGATTCCAATGCGATGAACTGAAGGAGATTATGAAAGATAAAGTCAATCTGTTCTCAGGCCATTCTGGTGTTGGCAAGTCGGCGCTCATCAACAGACTCGATCCTAATTTGAATGTAAGAGTCGGTGACATTTCTGAAGTACACGAAAAAGGTAAACATACAACAACATTCTCGCAGATGTTCCCTCTTTCTTTTGGGGGTTATATAATCGATTCTCCAGGTATTAAGGAGTTTGGCTTGTATGATATGGAAAAAGAGACGCTGGCTCAGCGATTCCCTGAAATGCGTAGTCTTATGCATGAATGTAAATTCTCTAACTGTACCCATCTTCATGAACCTCATTGCGCAATAAAAGATGCAGTGGAACAAAATCTTATCGCGGATTGGCGTTACACTGATTATTGCAATATGATGGAAGATTAATATTTGTTTTATGAAACGACTCTTGTCATTCTTATTGATATTACTGCCTTTCATACTGAATGCACAACGTGATGAAAATGATTATGTCGTTGTGTCTGATGTCGTTATAAAAGGTAATGAGGTGACAAAAGAGTCAATCATACTTAGGGAATTGACATTCTCTGTTGGCGATACTCTTGATGTTGTTAGGTGGGAAGAAGAGAAGAAAATAAGTCATGAAAACATTTTAAATACAACATTGTTTAATTTCGTGACTTTTGAAGAGAAACCAGATGAAGCGAACGATAAAGGTGTTGTGTTGCAGATAGATGTCACTGAAAGATGGTATCTGTGGATTTATCCTTATGTTGCATATTCCGATCGTAACCTCAATGCTTGGTATGAGGCGAACGATATCACTCGTTTCAGTTATGGTTTCGAAATGAAGTACAAGAATTTTCTTGGTATGAAAAATGACTTGAATTTGACTCTGATTTCTGGATATAACCAAAATTATGCTTTGTCGTATGATATTCCGTATGTTACAGATGAACAGACATTTGGTTTTAAATTTGGTGCGGGCTACAAAAGAGATAAAGAGGTTTCATATCTGACGGAATATAACAAGATTTTATATTTCAATGGCGAAAATGAATTTGCAAGACAGTCGGCATTTGCTTTCGTTGAGCCTTATTATCGTTTCGGACATCGTAACAAGTTGTTCTTTAATTTTAGTTACAACAATACTTTGTATCACGATACTCTCTCGTATTTGAATTCTGATTTTGCTAATTCGGAAGGAAATCGTTTCCAATATTTTGCATTGACAGCGACATATAAAAATGATTATCGCGATGAACAAAATTATCCTTTGAGCGGTCATTATTTTGAGTTGCTTGTCGAGAAGTTCGGATTCGGTTTTTTTGAGACAAGTCCCGATGTGTTGTATGGAAAAATAACAGCCGACTGGTATCAGCCGATAAAAGGACGATGGTATTGGGCCTCGAATTTGACTTTGAAGATGTCTAATGATTATGATGCTCCATATTTTTTTAATCAGGGCTTGGGGTATAAAAATGATTATGTCAGGACATATGAGTTGTATGTCGTTGATGCGATGAATTTTGCCTTGGTGAAAAACAACTTGAAATTTGCCATATTGAATCCTGTGACAAGGTATCTGCCTTTGATAAAGAACGAAAGGTTTGGAAAGATTCACTTTGCATTATATGCGAATGTGTTTTTTGATTTTGCATATTCATGGAAGATACCGGAGAAACCGACATCGTTCTTGGACAATAAATTTATCTTTGGAACAGGTGTGGGCTTGGATTTTGTAACGTATTATGACAAAGTGCTTCGCCTTGAATATGGAATAAATGATATGGGAGAGACAGGCTTGTTTATACATTTTGTTGCTCCGATTTAATGTTTTAAAATTGAAGGATATGAAAATAGCATTATATGGAAAGGCTTTCGGCGCTGATTACGATGATCTTATGCGTGATGTGCTACGACTTTTAAAAGAGTCGGATGTCGATATATTGGTTTATGAACCTTTCTGGAAAGATATAAAGCATTGTTTTGATGAATCATATGAATTCACTTTCTTTAATACTTCTGAAGATATTAGGAATCAAGTGGATGTTATGTTTTCGTTTGGCGGAGATGGAACTATATTAGACTCTGTACCTTTGATTCGCGATAGCGGAATTCCAGTGCTTGGAATCAATACAGGAACACTCGGTTTTCTAGCGAGTGTGTCGCCTCAGGGAACGAGCGAGGCGGTGAAAAATATCATATCCGGCAACTATGATATAGAGAAACGTTCGTTGATTCAGATTGATGACGCAGCGAATGTTTTCAATGGTATCAATTATGCGTTGAATGAAATAAGTATCTGTCGTAAAAATAATGGTTCTCTGATAGTTGTAGATGTTTATATCGATGATATGCTGTTGAATACATATTGGGCTGATGGCATAATTCTGGCAACACCTACAGGTTCTACTGCATATTCCATGAGTGTTGGTGGTCCTATTATGACGCCTAATGCAGATAGCTTTTTGATAACACCAATAGCTGCGCACAATTTAAGCGTGCGACCTGTCGTTATTCCAGGCACAAGCAATGTTAAAATTAAGGTCGGAGGTCGATGTGATACTTTCGCTCTTGGATTGGACTCACGTATTGTGCTGGCAGACAAGTCGATGAATATTGAAATTAAAAAAACTGACTTTACTTTTAACATGATAAGAATGCCTGATGAGAACTTTTTTGAAACGATAAGGAAAAAGCTTCTCTGGGGAAATGACTTGAGAAATTAATTTTTAAATAAATATAATAAATTAACAAATTTATCGTAATTTTGTAAATTCTTGTTTTATTGCGTAAATGGCGTTTAAATCAAGGGGAAAAGTGAATAATTTGATGAGAAAGAATAAGTTTTTAGCAATATTTTTCTTTTTGGCATTATCTTTTTTTATGCCTAAAAAGTCACAGGCACAGATAATTGAGGTCGGTTTTTCAGGAGGTTTGTCATATTACATCGGCGACATAAATCCAAGCAAGCACTTTGCCCAAAGTGATTACGGATTAGGAGCAGTCGTTAAATATTACGAGAACTTCCGTTGGGTCTTCAGATTTCAGTATTCCAATCTTAATTTAAAAGCTTCAGATGCAGAGATAGGCTTTAAGCCTGAAAGAGGTCTTGCATTCAATTCCAAATTGAATGATTTTTCTCTTATGGCAGAGTTTAATTTCTTTGACTATTGGACAGGAAGTAACAGAGATTATTTCACCCCATATATCTGTGGCGGTATTTCTATGTTCACTTTTGACACCTATGCTCCTGATGGCACAGCTTTAAGACCTTTGCAAACTGAAGGAGTGGCTTATAACGGATATAGTTTTTCAATTCCTTTTGGTATTGGCCTTAAATATAGCATGAGCGAAAGATTAGGTGTTACTTTGGAATGGACAATGCATAAGACATTTACGGATTATATTGACGATATTCATGGTTTGTATCCTGAAAATCAAGCTATTGTTGAAGGCGTGAATTATACAGACCCTTCAGGTCTTTACAAGCCTGGAATGCAAAGAGGTAATGGCACAACAAGCGGATTCGGATATAATTGCGATTGGTTCAGCACATTGCAATTGACCATATTGTGCAGATTTAATTTGCCTAGAAAGAATGCCTGTCATTCCGGTTTATAAAAACTAGTTTTAGATACTTCGAAACAAGGTATGAGTACTTATAAAGAAAAAATAGATATACAAAGACTTCCTCAGCATATCGCGATCATTATGGATGGTAATGGCAGATGGGCTAAGGGACAGGGTAAGATGCGTATTTTTGGACATCAGAATGGTGTGGGCTCAGTTCGCGCTGTTTCTGAAGCTTGTGCCGAACTTGGCGTCAAGAATCTTACCTTATATGCATTTTCTACAGAAAATTGGAATCGTTCGCAAATAGAAGTGGAAGCTCTTATGAAGTTGTTGTCCAAGACAATATTTGAAGAGCTGAAGACATTGAACGATAATAATATACGCCTTAATGCTATAGGCGATCTGGAGCGTCTTCCAAAATATAATTATGATGCCTTGATGAAAACCATCGAAGAAACCAAGAATAACGACAGAATGACTCTTACACTTTGTTTGAGCTATTCTGGCAGATGGGAAATAACAGAGGCTGCCAAGAGTATAGCAGAAAAAGTTAAGTCAGGAGAGCTGAATATTGAACAAATTGACGAGAAATGTTTTTCTAATTTCTTGAAAACTAATGATATGCCTGACCCGGAATTGCTTATCAGAACTAGCGGTGAGGAAAGAATAAGCAATTTCTTGTTATGGCAATTGGCTTATTCTGAATTTTATTTTACTGATAAATTGTGGCCTGATTTTGGTAAGGAAGACCTGTATGAAGCCATCGTCGATTATCAAAGTCGTGAACGTAGATTTGGTAAAACAAGTGAACAATTAAAAGAAAATAAATAGTGATGTATAAATACATAAATAAATTATTAATCGTTTTTTGTTTATTATTGGCGTTCAACGCTAACGTTTCCGCTCAGATTCAAGTGGGAAACGATTTGTCTGAAATAGACTATTCGCTTCCTCGTGAATATGAAATCGGCGGTATAACCGTTTCTGGCGTAAAATATCTAGATCCTCAGGTGCTTGTGATGATATCAGGATTACAGCCTGGTGAAACAATTGAAGTCCCAGGAGATAAAATCACCAACGCAATCAGAAAATTGTGGGATCAAGGCCTGTTTGAAGACGTTTCTATCACTTGCACAACCAAAATCGGTAAGAAAATATTCCTCAATATTGACCTTAAAGAACGTCCACGTATTTCTAAATTCTCTTTTAAAGGCGTTAAGAAATCTGAGGCTGAAGAACTTAGAAAGAAAATCAACATTACACGTGGCGACGTTGCAACTGAGCATACTTACACTAAAACAACTAGAATCATTGAAGATTATTTCTATGATAAAGGATTCCATAATGCTATCGTTGATGTAAGGGCAGAAAATGATACCACTCGCGACAATTACGTAAATCTTATCCTTGATATCAATAAAGGCTCAAAAGTTCGCATTTCTGAGATCGTTATCGATGGCAATGAGGAGATGACCGACAATCAGGTGCGTAAGGCAATGAAAGAAACAAAGGTTAAAGGCAATTTTGACCCTCTCGATCCACTTGCACCTACAGTGTATAATACATTATGGGATATTGTAAGATTTAAACCAAAAGAAGGTTTTACAAGATTAACTAACTATTTCTTTGACAATTATCGCGTACGTATCTTCAAAGCGTCTAAATATATCGAAAAGAATTTCGAAGATGATAAGAATAATATCGTGGCGAAATATAATCAAAACGGTTATCGCGACGCTAGAGTTATAGGTGATTCTATATACAAAATTGATGATAAAAATATAGGCATCTTAATCAAACTTGATGAAGGAAACAAATATTATTTCCGTGATATAAATTGGGTGGGTAATACAAAATACGACACAACTCTTCTTAACAAAGTGTTAGGAATCCATAAAGGCGATGTATATAATAAGGAGTTGCTGCAAACCAACCTTACTTACAACGAAGGCGGCTACGACATCAGTTCAATTTATATGGACGACGGTTATCTATTCTTCAATGTTGAACCAGTTGAAGTTAGAGTTGAAAACGATTCAATCGATTTGGAAATAAGAATGTATGAAGGCGATCAGGCTACAATAGGAAAAGTGTCTGTCAAAGGTAATACCAAGACAAACGACCATGTTGTGGTTCGCGAAATGTACACTAAACCAGGTCAGCTCTTCAGCAGAAGCGATGTTATCAGAACAACAAGAGAACTAGCTGCCTTAGGTTACTTCAATGCCGAAACATTGAATCCTAATATTCAACCTGACCCTACAGATGGAACTGTTGACATTGAATATATCGTTGAAGAAACATCATCTGACCAAGTGGAATTGTCTGCTGGTTGGGGCTATGGTAGCCTTATCCTTACTCTTGGCTTGACTCTCAATAACTTCTCATTCAAAAATATGTTCAAGAAAGGTGCATGGAACCCAATACCAGGCGGCGATGGCCAAAAACTTTCTTTGAGAGTGCAGACTTATGGTACGCAATACCTTTACTACGGACTTTCATTCACAGAACCATGGCTAGGAGGAAAGAAACCTAACTCATTCACTGCGTCAATATATCATTCAACATACGCAACACAATTCGAAAAATCAAGTGAATATTACGGAACATTTAAGACAACAGGTATTTCTTTCGGTCTAGGCAAACGTTTGACATGGCCGGATGATTACTTCACCGTATATCACGGAATCAACCTGATGAGATATAAGTTGAAAAATTATGCTTCAATATTTAATTTTGGTTCCGGTAATGGCTTTTTCAATGTTATAAGTTACAATATCAGTATTGGACGTAACTCAGTAAGCCAGCCTATCTATCCTCGTTATGGTTCAGAATTGGTGCTTTCATTAGAATTGACACCTCCTTATTCAGCATTCTCAAATAAAGATTATAATGAACTCTTCCCTGGTGAAGAAAATAGAGCAGAACGCGAAGATAATATGTATCGTTGGGTGGAATTCCATAAATGGAAATTCAAACTTGCATGGTACAACGAACTTTGTGACAAACTCGTTCTCATGACAAGAGTTCGTTTCGGATTCCTCGGATGTTATAATCAAGATATAGGAATCACTCCGTTCCAAAGATTCTATCTCGGTGGTGACGGTCTCTCAAACTACAATTTCGACGGTAGAGAAATTATCGGTATGCGTGGTTATGCTAACAACAGACTTACCCCTAATTATTATATTGATGAAGACTTTGGCGGTAATATCTTTACAAAATACACAATGGAGTTGAGATATCCTCTTTCACTTAACCCAACAGCAACAATCTATGCACTCGGTTTCTTGGAAGCAGGTAACGACTGGTTCGGCGTAGAAAACTTCAACCCATTTGACGTATATCGTTCAGCTGGTATCGGTCTCCGCATATATTTGCCAATGTTCGGTATGCTCGGTATTGACTGGGGTTATGGTTTCGACGACATTCCTGGTGTTAACGGCGGCAACAAGAGCCAGTTCCACTTCTCTATCGGAGGTTCTATTGATTAATGCTTGATTTGTAATTCATAAGTCATAATGAACAAATAGAATTATATAATGTATAACAATTAAAATATTAAGAATATGAAAACTAGAAGATCATTTTTATTATTAGCATTTATGTTATTCTTGGGAATGACAACAGTTAGTGCTCAGCAAAATCAAAGAATAGCATACGTTGATTCAGATTATATCTTGGAAAATATTCCAGAGTATAGCGATGCTCAAGAAGAAATCAATCAACTTTCAAAGCAATGGGAAAAAGAGATTACACAACTTTTCCAAGAAGCACAAGAAATGGATAGAGAATATCAAGCTGAATCAGTGCTCCTTTCAGAAGACCAAAAGAGAAAGAAAAAAGAGGCTATCACAGCAAAACGTCAAGAAGCTGAAGCTCTTAGAATGCAATACTACGGACCAGAAGGTGAGTTGTACTCAAAAAGAGCAGAACTTATCCAACCTATTCAGGAAAAAGTATACAATGCAATCAATACTTTGGCTCAGTTGAAAAACTATGCTTTCGTTTTTGATAAAGCATCAGGAACAACAATGTTATATTGTAATGAGAAAAATGACATCAGCGATGATGTACTCGATGAAATCGGCAATGTAATGCAGACAGTCCGTCGTGAAGACAGAAAGAAAAACAATTGATAATTGAAGGTTGAAAGTTCAAATTTATTGACACATACAATACTTAAAATTATTATCTTTGCACGAGAAAATTAGAACAATAAAAAATTATAAAAATGAAAAAATTAGTTAAATTATTATTCGCTGTTGTATTAACAATAGGTGTTAGTTGTGGCGTTAATGCACAATCAGTAAAAATCGGTCACGTCGATTCAGGTTCAATCATGCAAATCATGCCTGAAACAGCTAAGGTAGAACAAGACCTTCAAGCTTACGCTGCTGAATTACAATCAGAATTACAAGCAATGGCAGCTGAGTACCAAAACAAACTTCAAGACTATCAAGCTAACCAAGCTACAATGTCAAACTTGATCCGTCAATCAAAAGAAAAAGAAATAGTTGATCTCGAAACAAGAATTCAAGAATTCCAAGCTAGCGCTGAAATGGCAATGCAAAGCAAACAAGTTGAATTGTTGAACCCAATCATCGAGAAAGTTCAAAATGCTGTTAATGCAGTTGGTCAAGAAAAAGGTTTCACATACATCTTAGATAAAACAGCTGGTGTTGTTGTTTTCATCGGTGAAAACGCAATCGATATCACAGCTGACGTTAAAGCTAAATTAGGTCTCTAATTATAGAAATTTAGAATTCTAGAACTCTAGAATTTTAGAAATATAGAAGGTCCAAAGAATTTCTTTGGACCTTCTTTTTTTTTTTGAGACGCACCAATTTCTAGAGTTGCCTCTCTGCGTTAGGGATTGGAGCGGCATCCTTTGCGAGCGTAGCGAGCAAAGATATAGCGGAAAGCCCGACGGCTTTGCCGGAACGCCCAGAAAAAGACAAAGGTCAAAGGACTAAGGACTAAAGTTTTTATGCTCAAGGTTCAGAAGATAGAAGCCAACCCAGCCTAATCATTCAAATATTTCTTCCTGTTTCTTTCTAGCTTTCTCTTAAATCGTTCCTTTTTGTTGAAACGATTGTACAAAGTCTGAATAGGGCTGAGGATTCCTTTGTCGTCAGGAATTTCCTTAGGTTTTTGATATAAGACAGATTCGATGTTATCGTTGACACCTTTTATTATATAGGGCTTTTCAGCAGGTATTTTGCTTGTAATTTCTTTCACGGTATAATAGTCAAGATAAGGAAGCACCTCGATTTCCTGCAGTATTATAGTGTCTCTTTGCATGACAATGTTGAAATTGTTGGCATCGATACTGTCGTATTTTATATTGATGTATTGTGTCACGAAACCGACGCTGCTGATTTTGAGGCTGTCGTTTTCTCTTATGAGCATTGAGAATTTGCCGTTGATGTCGGATGTCGTCCCGTAATAAGACATCTCGCTTAAGATATGAGCGTCGGGAATAGGGGAGAGACTGTCGGCAGAAAGAATTCTTCCATATATCGGGAAATATTTGTTCTGTGCTTTTGAGGAAAGACAGCAGAAGAAGAAAAATCCGATTATGACAAGATGTTTCATTTTTTTAAGACTACAAGACCACAAGACTACAAGACTACAAGTTTTTTGGGGAAACGTTGAAGGGAGGTTTTTATTGTTTTTAAAACTAAGAAATTCAGAACCTCAGAAGAAAGATACGTGCAGATACTTGCGATACGTGGAGCCTTTACGGATTCGTGGATATAAAATTAACAATTTTTAACTTTTTTATTCGAAAGCGAAGTGTTAATTTTGCAGAATCAAAAACCAATGAAAATGATTTGTGAAACAGAAAATGTCATTTTTTTCTGGTGAATTTTTCTGTATTTATGATTAATTGGTGTAAGGTGCATTCTTGTATGAAGACGTTGCGTTTTCATGGAATGATGATGTTGGTAGAAAATGTATTAAAATGCAGATTGTTATGGGAGAAGATAAAAATAAAAAAACCACTCGCTTGAACTTTCATAAGGGGAGTCAATCTCACAATCCTTCTCAAGCGAATGGTTCCGCAAATATAAATATAAATGTCGAGGTGGCGATAACTAATTTGCAGAAAATTGCAAAAAAATATGTCGGTATAAAAAATCCACAGGGTTTTATTACAGATTTGAGAATAGCTTTAGGAATTCCGGATACACCTGGAGCTAGTAAATATGGATTGGTGACAATACTGTCAGGAAATGATGTTTTTTTACAGGCTTCATTGAGAATTACCAATCATCAGGCAAATGCAGAACAATATATTATGCATAATGCTAACTGCGAATATAATTTAAGTGTTGTTGTGAGACGTGAAATGAGAAGAAACACCTTCAAACCGCATGATGAAGTCTGTCTTGATGAATATGTTTATTACGGTAAAAGAATGGCGAAAGTGGAAAATCCATTGACGCAGATTGTCGATAGTATAATTGGATTCTTGCGGACTGGCATTTATGAAGATACTACCGGAATAGCTTTTAAGAATAGTTCGCCGATTTAAAGCCAAGAAATTCAGAATCTCAGAACCTCAGAAGAAATTTTAATACATTATTCTGACTCCAAATACTTCTTTCTGTTTCTCTCTAATTTTCTCTTGAGTCGTTCCTTTTTGTTGAAACGGTCGTATGTTTTTTTTATAGGATTATATAGTACAAATGTAATGGCTCTGATTTTAGGGATGTCTTTGGTTTTGTTATAGTAATAATTCTGTATGTTGATGTCAATGTCGTTTTCATACAAAACTTGCTTGGGTAATACAATTGGGATTTTGCTGATGATTTCTTCAACAGTGAGATTGTCAAGATAAGGAAAAACCTCGACATCTTGCAGCATTACGGTGTCTCTTTGCATAAGGATATTGAAATTATTGGCGTCAACACTATCGTAATAAATAGGAATCAATTTAGTTACGAAACCAACGCTGCTAATTCTTAAAGTGTCGATTTTTTTCACGAGCATGGCGAATTTGCCATTTGTGTCGGATGTCGTTCCGTAATATGAGATTTCGCTTAAAATATGAGCATCAGGAATAGGAGAGAGGCTGTCGGTAGAAACGATGCTTCCTTTTAACGGGAGATATTTGTTCTGTGCTTTCAATGAAAGACAACTTAAAAAGATTATTCCGATTATGACAAGATGTTTCATTTTTTTAAGACAACAAGACTACAGGACTACAAGACTACAAGTTTTTTGGAGGAAACGTTGAAGGGAGGTTTTTATTGTTTTTAAAACTAAGAAATTCAGAATCTCAGAACCTCAGAAGAAAGATACGTGCAGATACTTGCGATACGTGGAGTAAAGATTCGTGGAAATAAAAAAGGTGCCTGAGCTTGTCGAAGGCACCCTTTAAAATTCTAAAGTTCTAAAATTCTAAAGTTCTAGAATTCTTATTTAATCTTCTCTGGTTTAATCTTGCTAAATCTCATAGCTTTCGTCATGAATTTAGGAAGTGGTTTGTAGTCGTCTCTGTCGCCTAGATTGAGATAAATGCCGAATTTCTTCATGACAGGAACCTTGAAAGTTTCGACGAATTCTATCAAAGTGCCGTTAGGATCTTCCACGTATGTGAAGTGTCCGTTGGCGTCTCCCATGTCGAAGTCGCGGCCGCCATCGCATACGAAAGGATGTCCCAATGCTTCTGCAGCTTCTTTTATGCAATCCATGTTACGAACATCGAAACAGAGGTGGATGTAGCCAGGGTCGCCCCAATATCTGTTTTCCAATGTTCCTGTACGGGCGTGGCATGCCGCGTCCCTACATTGGATTAATTCAATATGAGAGTCACCCATCATATCTGAAAGCGGACCTTGAATCGGTTTTGAGCGTTTCAGCATCACGCGACGGAATTCATCATTGCCGCCGTTGATGTTTTTTATATCATCGAATGTGCAGGTAACATCACCTACGATTGTGTCGTAATCTAATAGCTTGCCGTAGAACTCAATGGATTTTTCCATATCGTTTACTCCGATGCAGACTCCGTTGACGCCGCCGTTTGTCTTGTTGTTGTCATCGATGAAGGCGTAGTCATTTTGTTCTACTTCAAAGATGTTGTTCCATGGGTCTTTGAAATAGAAATGCTTGAATCCGAAAGGAGAGGAGCATACCTCGCTGAGCATTGTGGCGCCGTTTGCTTTTAGATGAGCGAATGACTTGTCGACGTCTTTAGCTTTTAACTTGCAGATATTGATGCCGTAGTCGCCGAGCATGAGCGGGCGTTCTGGATATTTCACTTTTCTTCCTTTAGGCTGCCATACTTCGAATCCGCCGCCGCCACGAGGGTTGAACGCCAAGACAGCGCGTCTTGGTTGTGGTTTGCCGCCTGTGTAAGGAAGCATACGTTCGGCAACGCCTTCGTCGTCGAATATCTTCATCTCGAAGCCCATCACTTTGTTATACCATTTCCATGGTTCCAATAATTCTTCAACGCCGATGCCGACTTGTTGAATACCGCATATGATTTTTTCTTTCATTTCTTTAATTATTAAGTTGGTGAAATATGTTTGGAAAGTATGTAATACAGACTTGGAATATACCTATTAATATGTGCCATGAGCAGCTCGTATTTTCCGATGAGTTTTCTGTGCTTCTTTTTCTTGATAGCTCTTACTGCAACTTTCGCTGCTTTGTCAACGTCGAGACCTTTCGCCTGACCTGGATCCATTTTGTCGTAACGTTGTCCGTCGCCAAGAAGAGCGCTCTTGCTGATATTGGTGTTGATTCTTCCTGGAATCAAGAATGTTACGCTTACGTTGTCGTATTCCAGATCCATTGACTCGAAGAAACCGAACAAGGCGTGTTTTGATGAGCAGTATGATGTTCTTAATGGGAAGCCGAACAATCCTGCGAGCGATGTGGTAACAGAGATGCTAGTATGTTTTGAGTTAACGATCTCGTCTTTAAACTGTTTGATGAGATATACCGAACTCCAGTAATTGATCTGCATTATCTTCTGGTCGGTCTCGAAGTCTGTTTCAAATGCTTTTGCTCTTTGTGAAATGCCAGCGTTTAAAACAAAAAGGTCGATATTGGTGTTGTGTGATTTGACAAATTGTACGAAATCGTCTATGCTTGAAAACTCAGCGAAATTGCTTTCTTTTGCGAAGACCTTGACACCTTGCGCTTCGCATGATTTCTTTATCTCTTCTAATTGTCCTTTGTCAAGTCCTGTGAGGAATAAGTTACAACCTTCTTTGGAAAGCTGTTTGGCAATTGCAGCGCCTATTCCGGAACTGGCACCGGTAACGAGTGCATATTTGTCTTTGAAGTTTATCATTTTGTTGTATTTATGGACGACAATCAACGGACAACAGACAACAGTCACTGATCACATTTTATGTCGTTTCTTTTGTTCGAGGCACAAAAATATAACAATTTTTAAAACCATATCAAAAAATGATAAAATATTTTATTAAATCAATTTGGTAAAGTAAATATATTTACTATTTTTGCACAGCTAAAATGAAAATCTAATTTAACTAAGAATAAAATGGAAATTTTTGAAAGAATAGCAAGGGACTCAGGTGGTCCAATTGGTCAATACAGAGACCGTGCACACGGTTATTTCGTTTTCCCAAGATTAGAAGGTGAGTTGGGGCCTCACATGCGTTTCAACGGCGTTGACGTATTGAACTGGAGTTTGAACAACTATTTAGGTTTGGCTAATCACCCAGAAATCAGAAAGACTGACGCGGAAGCTGCTGCTAAATGGGGTATGGCATATCCTATGGGCGCTCGTATGATGAGCGGCAACACACGCCTCCATGAAAGACTTGAACAAGAACTCGCTGACTTCGAAAGAAAAGAAGCTGCCTACGAATTCAACTTCGGATATCAAGGCATTGTCTCAACAATCGACGCATTGACAACACGTCACGACGTTATCGTCTTCGACTCAGAAGCACACGCTTGTCTCATCGACGGTAAACGTCTCCACCTCGGACAATCATTCCACTTTAAACATAATGATATTGAAAGCTGCGAAAAAGCGCTTAAACGTGCAACAGAAATAGTTGAAAAGACTGGCGGCGGTATCTTGCTCATCACTGAAGGTGTATTCGGTATGACAGGCGCTCTTGGTATCTTGGATCAAATCGTAGCTTTGAAGAGCAAATATAAATTCCGTATCCTCATCGACGACGCTCACGGTTTCGGCGTTATGGGACCAACAGGTCGTGGTACTTCAGAACACTTCGGTGTTATGGATGAAATCGATCTTTATATAGGTGCTTACGCTAAATCGATGGCAACAATCGGCGGTTTCGTTGCAGGTCCTAAATATGTTATTGATTATCTACGTTATAACATGCGTTCCCAAATGTACGCCAAGTCATTGCCAATGCCAATCGTTGAAGGTTGCTTGAAACGTCTCGAAATCATCAGAAGCGCAGAAGGCGATGAGTTACGTAAGAAATTATGGACTGTTACACGCGCTTTGCAAGATGGCTTCCGTAACTTAGGTTTCGAAATCGGACCTGCTGAAGCATGTGTAACACCAATCTTCTTGCCGGGTAATGAACAACAAGCAGCACAAATTGCTTTAGACCTTAGAACAAATTACAAGATTTTCTGTTCTATCGTTACATATCCGGTAATTCCAAGAGGTATGATTATCTTCAGAATTATTCCTACAGCTGCTCACACATTGGAAGATGTCAACTACACATTGAATGCGTTTGCAGATGTCAAGAAGAAACTTTCAGAAGGTAAGTACGACTCAGATGTGATACCAGATATGGCTATTTGGTAATACATTAATAAAATATGACAAATTTCTATAAAGACAAAGTTGTTATAGTCACAGGAGCCAGCTCAGGAATTGGGTTGGCTTCTGTCATTCGTTTTATGGAGTTAGGTGCCAATGTGGTTCTCGCTGCTCGTTCAATCGACAAACTTGAAAAAATAGCAGAGAAATTAGGACAACGGTCAACAGTCAACGGTCAACAGTTTTTGTGTGTTAAGACTGATGTCACTAAAGAAGATGATTGCAAGAATCTTGTCGAGAAGACTATGGAGAAATTTGGTAAGATTGATGTTCTTGTCAATAATGCCGGCATTTCTATGAGAGCGGTTTTTAAGGACATGGATCTGTCGGTGATGAAGTCGCTGATGGATACCAATTTCTGGGGAACGGTCTATTGCACGAAATACGCTTTGCCTTATCTTCTTGAAAGTAAGGGAACTGTGGTAGGAGTCATTTCTACGGCAGGTTATGTAGGACTTCCAGCACGTACTGCCTATTCTGCTTCTAAGTTCGCGGTAAGAGGTTTTTTAGAGACATTGCGTATCGAACATCTGTATGACGGACTGCATGTTATGATCTTCGCTCCAGGTTTCACGGCATCCAATATTCGTAATGTAGCCCTGACAGCTGATGGCAGTCCGCAAGGGGAGACGCCGCGGGATGAAGAAAAAATGATGTCGGCGGAAAGAGTGGCACGGATTTTGGCGCGAGGCATAGCACATAGAAGAACTCAGATGGTGCTGACACCGCTTGGCAAAGCGACGCTTTTTGCGAGCAGAAACCTGCCAAGAGTGACAGACATGGTCGAGTATAGGATGATGTCAAACGAACCTAATAGTCCACTAAAAAAATAAAACTATATGCTTTTAATAAAAAAGATTGCAGTTTACATTAACATTGTCAATTGTTCTTTGATAAAATATTTTGCCAAAGAACTTAGTCGTAACGACATAAACCTCACTCCAGAACAATATCTTGTCATGGATATCTTGTGGGATGCCGAAGTGATGTCGCAGCAAGCCATAGCCGACATAATTCAGAAAGACAAGAATTCGGTGACAAAATTCATTGATTCATTAGAAAAGAAAGGTCTCGTCTATCGTCAGGTCAACAAAGCAGACCGCCGTGTCAATAACATTGTAGTTTCAGAAGAAGGGATGAAGTTGAAAGCCAGAACCACAGAGGTTGCCATCGGCATGATGAGAAATGTTTTGAACAATATAAAAGAAGAAGATCTGATTGCCTTGGATAAGGTCATGAATCAGATTAAAGAGAATATTGATAAGGCTGACGAGGGAATTGAAAATTAGCTATCAGCTGTCAGCCGTCAGCAATCAGTAGTGACGTGTCAACAATACTTATAATAGGATTGTTGACGCGTTTTTTTTTGTTGTTAGCGTTTTGTGGAAAAAGTCTGTTGACTGTTGTCAGTTGTACGTTGACCTAAAATAAAAAAAGCTCGACAGAAATGCCGAGCTTTTTCCCCTTTTAACGAATAAAATTTTAATTCTTAATCTTCGACGATAGCATCGTTTGGACATGCACCAGCACATGAGCCGCAGCCAACACATGCATCAGCATCAATTACATAGATGTCGCCTTCAGAAATAGCACCAACTGGGCACTCATCAATGCAAGTACCGCATGCTACACAATTGTCTAAAATTTTGTAAGCCATAATTATTTTAATTTAATTTTGAATTTGCTGCAAAGATATAAAGATAATCGGTATGTAGCTCAAAAAAAAAGTGAAAAAATAAAAAAAACTTTTTCTTTTATTTTTGTTCATTTTTTTTGCTTCTCTATACAATAAATAATTACATTTGCAGAAAATTTGAACAAACAAAATTAATACAACATTAATATAGTTTCCTATGACAAAAATATCAAAAGTTGTAGAACTCGAACAGGTAGTTATCCGCTTTGCGGGTGACTCTGGAGACGGTATGCAGTTGACTGGTAATTTGTTCTCAGACTCAACAGCATTTGCCGGTAACGATTTCGCTACATTCCCAGATTATCCAGCAGAAATTCGTCCTCCACAAGGTACTGTTTCTGGCGTATCAGGATTCCAAGTACACTTCGGTCATAAACCAGTACACACAACAGGTGACCTCTGTGATGTGTTGGTCGCAATGAATCCAGCTTCTATCAAAGCTAATATGCGCTGGTTGAAACCAGGTACAACAATCATTTTCGACGTCGATTCATTGACTGACAAATCTCTCGAGAAAGCTGGTTACACATCAGACCCAACAACAGATGATACTCTCAGCCAATATAAAGTTATCAAGGCTCCTATCTCATCACTCACAATGGAAGCTTTGAAAGACTTCGGAATGGATAGAAAGTCAATGCTTAAGTCAAAGAACATGTTCGCTCTCGGTATCGTGATGTACCTCTTCAACCGCGACATTACTCAGCTTAACCATTATTTCGAAACAAAATTCAAAAACAAGCCACAGGTAATTGAAGCAAATAAGACTGTTGTCGCTGCTGGTTACAGCTATGCTGACACTCTCGAAATCTTTGCTAACACATATCGTATTCAACCAGCTGAACTTCCTAAGGGAAAATATCGCGACATCTCTGGTAATGTCGCTACAGCATGGGGTCTCATGGCAGCTAGCGAACGTTCAGGCCGCCAATTGTTCATAGGTTCATATCCTATCACTCCTGCAACAGACATCTTGGTTGAACTTACAAAACATAAAGACTTAAAAGTTAAGGCTTATCAAGCTGAAGACGAAATCGCTGGTATCACATCATCAATCGGCGCTTCATTCGCTGGTTGCTTGGCAGTGACAACAACTTCAGGTCCAGGTCTCTCTCTTAAATCAGAAGCCCTCGGTCTCGCAGTCATGACAGAACTTCCACTCGTCATCATCGACGTACAACGTGGCGGTCCTTCAACAGGTCTTCCTACTAAGACAGAACAAAGCGACTTGATGCAAGCTTTATACGGCCGTAACGGCGACGCTCCTCTCATCGTATTGGCAGCTAAGAGCTCAGTCGACTGCTTCTACTCAGCATTCGAAGCTTGTAAACTCGCATTGGAACACATGACACCTGTTATCTTATTGACAGACGGTGCTCTCGGTAACGGTACAGAAATCTTCCGTATCCCAAGAGTTGCAGACCTTCCAGCAATCGTTCCTCCAATCGCAAAAGCTAACGACCCAGATTACCAACCATATCGCCGTGACGAAGAAAAATTACGCCGCGAATGGGCTATCCCTGGAACAGAAGGCTTACGTCACCGCATCGGTGGTCTCGAAAAAGAAAACGGCAAGGGTAACGTTTCTCACGACCCAAGAAACCACGAACTCATGACAGAGCTCCGTGAAGAAAAAGTAAACCGCGTAGCAAACTACATCCCAGAACAAGAAATCATCGGCGACCCTAACGCTGACCTTCTCGTAGTAAGCTGGGGCGGCACTTATGGCGTTGTTCTTTCAGTTGTTGAAAAGATGATCGCTGAAGGCAAGTCAGTAGCACACGCTCACTTCCGTCACATCTCTCCACTTCCAAAGAACACAGAACAAGTGTTGAGCGGTCATAAGAAGATCGTCGTTTGTGAAATGAACAGAGGTCAATTTGCTAACTACTTACGCATGAAGCACCCTGGACATATCTACGAACAATATAATAAGGTACAAGGCTTGCCATTCTTGACAGCCGAATTAGAAAATAAGTTTAATGACCTTTTAAAATAAGAAAGTACTATGGAAAATATGAATAACAATCAGGTTGTTAATCTTACAAAAGAAGATTTCGTAAGCGATCAAATAGTTAAATGGTGCCCAGGTTGTGGCGACCATGCAATCTTGAAAGCTGTTGAAGACGTATTTCCAAAATTAGGAAAGAGAAAAGAAGATATCGTTGTTGTTTCAGGTATCGGATGTTCTTCACGCTTCCCATATTATATGAACACATACGGATTCCATAGCATCCACGGCCGTGCAGCAGCAATCGCTACAGGTGTGAAACTTGCTAATCCTAATCTTTCTGTATGGGTCATCACAGGTGACGGCGACTGTACAGCTATCGGTGGTAACCACTTCATCCACGCCGTACGTCGTAACATCGACATGAACCTCCTTCTTTTCAACAACCGTATCTACGGCTTGACAAAAGGTCAGTTCTCACCATGTACATTCCGTGGCACAGTCACAAAGACATCTCCACAAGGAACATACGAAGATCCATTCAACGTTGGTGAACTCGTAATCGGCGCTGGCGGTAAATTCTTCGCTCGTGGCGTTGACGTCAACACAGCAGAACTTACAGACATCTGCCACCAAGCTAAGAACCACGATGGTCTCTCAGTTGTTGAAGTTCTTCAAAACTGTATGATCTTCTCAAACGGTATCCACGAAAACATCACAGCTAAGGAAGTACGTGACGATATGCAAGTTAAATGTATCCACGGCAAACCATTGATCTTCGGTAAGAACCGCGACAAAGGTATCGTTCTCAACGGCAACCGTCTTGAAGTTGTTACAATCGGTGAAAACGGCGTTACAGAAGCAGACATCTTGGTACACGACGAAACAGAAAAGACAACTGGTATCCACATGATGTTGGCTCACATGGCACCACCTGAATTCCCAGTAGCAATAGGTGTTATCCGTAACGTTGAAGCTCCAACATACAACCAATGCTTGGACGGCGTTATCGAAAACGAAACAGCAAAATCAAGCATCAAATGTGTTGACGACTTATTGAACAGCGGAAGCACATGGGATATTGAGTAATTGAAAGTTGAAAACTGACAATTGAAAATTGTAGGGACGTGGCTTGCTGCGTCCTTAATATAGACGACGATTTATCGCGTCCAATAAATAAAAGAATCCGTTACTGAAAAGTAGCGGATTTTTTTTGTTTGAATTTTAGAATTTGTTAATTGAAAAACTCTGCGTCTTTTCCATATATTTGTAACCTAATGTTTAAATCATTATGGTATCACTTGTAAAATAAAATTGTAATAGCGTAAATATATGTCGAAACTTAAACTGATATCACTACTAATCATAATGTCGCTGCTCTCGTCATGCGACTCTTTTGAGAGGACTAAAGACAAAAGGCTAAAGGCTAATGTTCAAAGTTCAACAGCCAGAAACCAGCAGCCGATAGTCATCATCTACGATAACGACGTGCATTGTGCCGTTGATGGTTATTCTAAACTTGTCGCTCTGCGTGATGTAATGCTCGATAGCACGGAGCTCGTGACTACGGTCTCTTGCGGCGACTTCGCAAGCGGTGGCGTGATAGCTGCTGCTTCAGAGGGCGAGCTCGTGGTTGATATAATGAATAAGGTAGGGTATGACGTGGTGGCACTTGGCAACCATGAACTCGACTATGGAATGAAACAGCTCTTTGCCCTCACTGACGCTCTCGACGCTGAAGTTGTATGCGCTAACTTGAAGAACGTACAAACCAACGAATATCCTTTCCCTGCATATCATATCGTTAATTATGGCGACATCGATGTGGCTTATCTTGGCCTCACTACTACATTGAGTGGCACTGTGATGACTCTCAGCGACGAGAACTCTAATCCTTTATATAGTTTCATGCGTTATGAGTTCTACGACAACGCTCAGAGATTCATCGACGAGGCTCGTGACAACGGTGCGGAATATGTGGTGGCTCTCACTCATCTCGGCGATTCTAGACAAATCGGAAATATCCCAAATTCTATAAGCCTCATCACAGAAACTAGTGGTCTCGATGCCGTTATAGATGGTCATGATCATCATGTCATAGAGGAGCGTTGGGTGAATGATAAAGACGGTAATCAAGTGCTGCTCACTTCGTCTGGATATTTGTTTAAAAACATAGGCGTGATGAGTATCAATGCTGATGGTAGCTTGTCGTCGCGATTGATAAATATTGAATCTGACACATCTCTTGTCGATGTCGCTACACAGTGTTTCGTTGATAGCGTCAAGATGAAAGTGGAGATATCTGGACAGAAGGTTGTCGGTTATTTGGATAAGGATTTGGATATTTATGATGAAAATGGCAGGAGACTCGTCAGGGTGCGTCAGACGGGAATAGGTGAATTTATTGCAGATGCTTTCCGTGAGTTCACCGGCGCCGACGTCGCTCTTATCAACGGAGGTGGTATACGCGCCGGTTTAAAGAGGGGTGAGGTGACAATAAACGATATTCTTGCCGTCATGCCTTTCGGCAATCTCGCTTGTACTGCTACCATGACAGGACAGCAGCTGCTCGATGCAATGGAGTTCTCTGTGAGCATGCTGCCTTATGAGTCGGGCGCTTTCCTGCAAGTTGGAGGAATGAGTTATGAAGTTGATGCATCGGTGCCTACGCCTGTCGTTCTGGATAAGGAAAATCTTTTCTCGCATGTGGGTGATGGCAAGCGTCGTATCTCTGATCTTAAAATAGTGAATTCCAAGACCGGAGAATATGAAAGTGTGGATTTGGAAAAGACATACACCATCGCTAGTTTCGATTATCTTATCACAGAAATGGGCTGCTCTGGAATATTACGCTACGCTCAAAAGAATGATAAATACTGGGGAACAGACTTAGAAGTGATGAAATCCTATTTGAAAGAACTTTAGAATTCTAGAACTTATTAGTGAAAAGTCTCTGTTGTGACTTTGCGTCTCTGCGTCTTTAAAAGAAAAGGCCGCCCATTATCTTCATGAGCAGCCCTTAACTTATAGTCTTGTAGTCTTATAGTCTTGTAGTCTTAGAATCTCACAACCTTACGTGTTACGTTGCCGTCGTTTGTTTCAATGTTGATGAAGTAGATTCCTGATTCGAGTCCGCTTACAACATATTTGCTGCTGCTGACTTGTTCGTCGGAAATCATAGCGCCCATAACGTTATAGACTTTAACTCTTGTCATGTTTTCACATACGATGTTGAAGTCGCTGTTTGATGGGTTAGGATAAATTGAAACATTAACGTTGATGAGTTCTTCGCATACGCTGTCGAAATATGATACTTCGATATTTTCAAATGTACCGAAGCATTCTTCATATACTGGTCTTACGCTGTATGTGTAAATGCTTCTGCCAATTACTGTCTCATCAGTGTATGAGAACTCTTCTGTTGTTCCCATATATCTTGAGTCGCGGTAGACTTCGTAAGCGATAGCTTCGCCGTTTGCTGGTGCTTCCCATGAGATGTTGACGTTAGCATCAACTTCTGTGTTGTTGGTGAGGTTTTGTGCAGGTTCGCACATTTCGTAGCTTGTATTGACGATAGAGCAGTCGTTGACCCATGAGAAGAGGAATCCGTTGCTCAATGAGCCGCCGTTTCTGTAAATCTCTGCGCCGTTTTCTCTCTTGATGATGAAGCTGCATTCTAAGTCCCATGAGCCCTTGACCCATTCGAGTGACACCTCGACTCCAGTGCCTATTTGTCTGGTGTATGTCTTTGAAGTTCCGTTAGATACTGTGAAAGCGTCATCTGGTGTTCCGTCGCTGTATTTAACTATGAGAGCTGCTCCGTCCCATCCGTCGCCGTAGTCGTCTTTAAGTTCAAATATGATGTTACATGCGTTAGAGTATGTGAATTCTAACTCTTTTGTCATGAACTCGTTTTTGATATTCAAGATGAATGGGATGCTGAATACGTCGCTTACGTTTCCTGATAATGTGACGTTGAAGAATGCTACTGCTGATGACTCGCTGCCGATAGAGTTGAAGCGTGCCTCGCTGGTGTTGATGGTGATGTCGCTATCTTCGCATAATAATGTGGCGTCGAAAGCTACTTCCAACTCATTGCCCATATTGTTGAGCACAACGCCGAAGTCTGCTGTCTCGCCTTCTTCAAGTATGCCGTTGCCGTTGTCATCGTTTTCTATTATGATGGATGCTACTTGTACGTCTGAACTTTTTACAAAAACAGGCACTCTCACTGTAGATACTAACTCGTCGTCGGAGTCGTAGAAACAAACGTCGAATGCTAATAATGTTCTGCATGATGCTGTTGCGTCAACGGTGAAAGTGAATTCGTCAACGATAGAGATTGTCTCGTTAGCGCCAATGTTGTTTACTTCTGCGATAGAGTCGTCAACTCTTACCAAAATATTGTTAGTTCTTAAGACAGCTTTTATGTTGCTGTATGACTCTTCAGAATTATTAGTGAAAGTGACGTCGAGATTAGCTTGTTCCATTGCATTGATGTTAGCGTTGCCGTTGCCGCTTTCGTCGTCATTGATTTTATGGCTTACATAAAGGAAGTCGCCGTTGTCGATAGCTTCGATAGCTGCCAAAGCGTCGACGCGTGATGAGCCTGTAACGTTGCTTTTCTTATCTGTGAGTTTCACGCCTGTTGTCTCTAATATCATACATATTTCAGCAGGAGTGAGGTCTGCCTTCTTTTCTAACATAAGAGCCATGATGCCAGCTACGCATGGTGCAGCCATTGATGTTCCGCTCATTCCGATGTGACCGTTGTTGGTGCTGTGGTCGAGTGATACTATGCCTTCGCCTGGAGCGCATACGTCAGGACGGATGAGACCGATGCCTGGGTTATATGCATAGTCGGCGAATTCTGTCTCTTGCCATGTTACAGGACCGTTTGATGAGAATGCTGCTGCTATATCGTTGTAATTGACTGCGCCGACAGAAACTGTACATGACAATTCACCTGGGTTGACGTCGGCTTGGTCTGGGTGTAACCATGGTGGAGGGCAGCTGCCTGGAACACGTACGTTGTTTGGAATAGGAGCTTGCCATTGCATGTTACCTTCGTTACCTGCTGCTATAGCTGCTACGATGCCGAGGTTCAATGCGTTGACGCAAGTGCGACGTAAAATTGTTCTTTCTGTAGTTGTTGAATTAGGAATGCCTAATGACAAACTCAAGACATCAGCTTGATGTTCAATAGCCCATTCCATACCGTTGTTGATATGGTCAACTGTTCCTGCGCCTTCGTCGCTGAGAGCCTTGACGCACATGAGAGTGGCATTAGGTGCCATGCCGGTCTTGGTGCCTGATGTGCCGTCACCGCAAACTGTACCAGCGCAGTGTGAACCGTGACCGAAATTATCCATAGGGTCGTTGTTGTTGTAATATGTGTTGTATCCATGGTGAGGGAACTCAGCGCCGCCGTCCCATAAGTGGTCGGCAACGTCAACGTGGTTGTAGTTGACGCCAGTGTCGATGACAGCTACCAAAACGCCATCGCCTGTGTAACCCATAGCCCAAACGTCGTCGGCATTGACCATAGTGACATTTTCAATGACTATGTCTCTTGAAATTTCAACAGGTTCTGCTTTCTCATCCCATAGGAGATATTTCTCTTGATTGTAGCCAATCATCATTACATCAGGATGTTGAGCGAGGAGATATATCACATCGCGTGTTGTTGTACAGTTGATGTAGTTTGCCAACCAGTGACCTTTGATGTCTGCAACTCTGTTGCTTTTTGCCTCAGCTTGGAGGATAGACATGATTTCTTGTTGTTCTTTTTCAGAGAAGAGCTTAAGCTCGTCAATCATAATGTTGCGTCTGACTTGTTTGTCGGTTGTTTTCTCAGCGCAAGCTTTTAATTTTTCTGAATCCATCTGCGATTTCAAGATGATGTTGACACTTATCATCTCATCGCCTTTTTGGTTAAGTGCATTTTGTAGTTCAGCTTCGATGACATTCTGAGCGAAACCTAAACCGCAAAATGACATAACAATCATTAAGGTAAAGACTAATTTTCTCATAATAGATTTATAAATTAATAAGGCGCAAAGATAAGAAAAAAGTCAACAAGACCACAAGACTACAAGACTACAAGTTTTTGGGGATACAAGAAATTCAGAAACTCAAGATTAGTTGAAAGTGTAGAGTGTAGAGTGTAGAGTGTAGAGTGTAGAGTAGTGGCAAGAGGTCGGTTTTAAGTGACAATGTTACAATATCAACTTTAAACTATACCTTCCAACTACTATTAACTATAAACTCTCAACTCTCAACTATAAACTTTCTTTGGGCGTTCCGTCTCCGCTTCCAGCTCCGCCGTCGGGCTTTCCGCTATATCTTTTTCCGCTGCGCTTCAAAAGGATGCCGCTCCAATCCCTAACGCACTGGGGCGATGAGCATCGAGCCGCAAGCCATGAGCAAGACCTACCGAACTTGTTGAAGCGCTTTTTTATCTCTCACAAAGACACAGAGCAACGCAGAGAATTACTTTGCGATACTTTGCGCCATTGCGAGAATCTTTAGAATTTTAAAGAAACATCCTTAGGGTTGCAGCATTCCTGTAGAGACGTCACCCCGTGGCGTCTTTAAAGAAAAGAATTCCAGCAAAACAATATTTTAAAATAAATCAAAGCGCCGAAAGTGCGACAGAATCGTGATTGATTTTTTCTGTCGTACCTTCGGCACTATTTTTTAGAATTTAAGAATCTTAGAATTTTAGAACCTCAGAAATGGCAGCTAAGGTCAACGGTCAACGGACAACTGTCAACAGTCCTTGAGTATGCGGTCGCTGAGCTTGTCGAAGCGCCGAGAGTTGTGCCTTCGACAGGCTCAGGCACCGTGCACAAAGTCTGTTGTCTGTTGACTGTTGTCTGTTGACATAACTTCTGAGTTTCTGAATTTCTTCATTTAACCCATTTCCCCGTTTCAATTTCCTTCATTCCTAATTCCTCATTCCACATTCCTAATTTCCAGATGTAGGTTCCACTTTGCCATTTAGAAGCATCTACTGAAGTGACGTCGTCTGTTATTTCCTGTTCGTGGATTTTTCTTCCGTTTATATCATAGACTGATAAGACAGCATTTCTCAAACCTGTTCTTATATTCAAGACATCTCCGCCCGGATTTGGATAAGCGACAGCAAGATGAAGACCATGAGCGTGCGCTTCTTCTATGTTATCAGGATCAAATGCTGATGCGGGGAATTTGACGATATATGGCTCCCAAAAGAGATCTCCACCCATCTCAAATCGTATTCGGCCCAATAAAATAACACCGTCGTCCTTTGTAGGATAAATATTAAATATATGCTGATTGTAATTTATACCCATAGTGTAATACCATTCCGACTTCTTTTTCATATTTGAGTCGAAGACAGGCATATAAATCCAGTAACCATCCGGTTTAAATTGAAACCATAAATCGGTATTATAAGCCGCTTGTCCAATAATATCGCCATTGGGCATGAAGCATAGATTTGTTCCCACAGCATTATCCACACGAACATCTTCCGGTGTAGTCGTTAGCCTCAAACAATTTACCTTATTGTTTTCAACATCTATTTTAAACGCACATCTGTCTTTCAGTGTGTATATGTCATATTTATTTCCTAAACCATAGATTTTTCCATCATAAGGGTTTTGACTCCAGTTTCCGTCGAATGACTGAAGATCTATAGGAGGATCTGAAACAAATGGTATCTGTTCTGTCAGATTTAAATCCATATCAAAGACATTCATAAAATAACCATACGGATGTTCTGTACTGTTATATGACACATAATAATATTGTGTCGAATCCGCACTGTATGTAAAACAACAATATGGCATATTGCTATTATTCAGTTCTTCACTTTCGTATTCCTTTTCTGAAACGATATCGAGATTTGCGTCAATTTTTAAAATAATGGGATAATAATCAACAGGTGTAACAATTGGATATTCTGAAAATTCAAACATAAAAGTTCTGCAGCCGTTTTTATCTATTAAAACACGATCAGAGTACACTCTAAGATCACGAGTTTCCGTAAACTCTTTTCTCCATATCTCCTTTGGTTCGCTTGTCGTAACATCTTCAAATATGTATGAATGCATGATGACTGCATTGTTCTCCGTCATATTGCAAAGTATCATGAACGCATTCATCGTACCATTCCATTCATCAAGCAGAATGGTAGCGACTTCATAATTTTCGTCATAATGCAATATGGTTTCCTGTAACATATTGCCATTCTGATCAAACTTCACAAGTTTTGCCTCACCACCTGGATAAAGAGGAACAATTGAAACAACAAAATCGCCATTATTCATTTCCAGCAGACTAGCAACTACTTTTTCTACATCGTCACATGGAGGATCGCCCGTTGGATTTAATTCCCAAGAAGGTTCTATATCTATAATTTGGGAATTGGCAGATAATGCTATAAAAACAAATAAAAACAAAACGAAAAATGATTTTCTTGTCATAAATTATGATTGTTAATTATGAATAAATTATGACGCAAAACTATATACATTAAATTGAATTAACAAGAGTTATTTTGTTACTTTTTGTGGTATTGTTGTGTTTATGTTTTTTAGAATCAATGTTTTAATTAGTGTAAATATAAATCAATGGATAAAATTTTTCATAATAAAGATTAAAATATTATCACCATTTTCCAAGTCAAACTTAATTTTGATTTTACATAGTCTAGACCAAACTGTTTTACGGTTTTTGTCTAATAAATATTGCAAATTGCTTTCCTCTATATTGAGTAGAATCAAGCATATATAATACAAGTCATCTTTGTTTATCTTAGGATATTTTCCCTTAATTCTTACCGTGATATTGTTCAGATGTTTGTCGGCTGCTTGCATCAACAAAGCAAAATCTTCGTTGGTTAGGGCTGAGAAGTCGGTGACTTTTCTGTTGAGTATTTTCTGGCATATATCGGATTTATAATAAGATTCGATATTAGGAGCATTTTCCATTCTCTCCATTCTTTGCTTTATTTCATCAAGTTCCAAATCCTTTGCTTTAATGATTTCCTCTTTCTTGCGAAGTTCCACATTCATCTTCTTAATCTTGCCATCTACCAACGAATGTTTGAATTTATTGTCTGCTATTATATTGTTGAAATATTCATTCTGCTTGTTGAATTTCATCTTGTTTTTTCTGAAGATGAAAAACAGAACTGATGCAGATACCACAACCGCTATTAATATTATCGACATTCTTTTTCGTTTCTCTTTATGCTTTCGTAAATCCGCAAGTTTGGCATCACGTTTCTCTGCATAATCATCATATAATTCGAAAAAATTATTTGTGGTCAACACTCTATTTATTTCTGCCTGAGCGTAAGGCTTGTAATATTTTTGACAAAAAGCTATGCTATCTAAATTGTTCTCTTTTTCATATATTTTCTCTAATAGCATCATCACCATACCAATCGTAACATCATCATTTTCATATTCAAGCACTTTTAACAAATATGGTTTTGACTGAAGCATATAAGGCGAATGAAACATCTGTATTCCTAATGTCATGGAGTCTCTTTTGGCTTCCAATCCCCGTCTGCATTTGAATGCAATCATATTACGTTTCACTTGAAAACATGAATCATATTTTTCTTGATAATAATATACTGTCGATAGTAAGTGCAAAGACAAAAGATATAATGAACCGTTATTATAAGTGCTATCAACGTAAGGTTCGGCCATATTGAGATAATATAATGTAGAGTCTGTTGCTGTTGCAGACTGAAACAAACCTGCCATTTTCAAACATATATTAGAAAATACATTCGTATCAATTTCCTTAGAAATATTCTGATAATAGAGAGCTCTTTGTATTGTAATCTTCTCAATATTATTTTCTAACTTTGATAGACAAATACGTGAAATATTAGAATATGTTTTAGAAGCCAAATGTTTTTCTTCTTCTGTCATATCTTCAGGCAATGTTTCTATCAAACTAAGAACGTCAATGAACTTAGATAAAGATTGTTCTAAACTGTCATTTTTATACAAGTTAACAGCCTCGTTATGATATGATTGAGCTTTATCTAATCTTTCTATAGAATCTTGATTTGCGTTCCTATGACATGAAATAGAAAACAACATAAAGAAAAAGATGATTGATATTATGTAGAAGAGTCTTTTCATAAAAGAAGAATTATTTGTTTACAAAGATACATAAAAAGACTACAAGACCACAAGACTACAAGACCACAAGTTTTTTTTTAGTGATGAAGTAATGTAGTAATGAAGTGATGAAGTCCTTAATTCCTCAATTCCTGAAATCCTAATTTATTCTTCTACTAAAAAAAGTGCTACTTGTTTGCATCCGAAGGCTCCTATGACGAGCTGGTTCTCTATGTCGGTGCTGCGGCTGGCTCCGCTTATTATCGTCATTCCGGATGGCTGGTCGTCGCAGTATTTCTCCTTCATAAGCCAGAAGGCGTCTTTCATCTTTGCTACTATCTGTGAAGGATGTCCTACGATGAGTAAGGTGTCGGCAAAAGAATATGCCGCTCTTGAACCTGCGGTGTTGTCCGATACCATGATGCTGCCAGTCTGCGCTATCATACATTCGCAGTCGATGATGCTGACGTTTTTCTTGCGTTCTGGGTTTCTGTAATCGTCGGAAATTTCTATGTCGGTATCAGCAAATATCTCTTTGATTTTTGGACTTGTGGTAAGCAATGGAATCCAGTTGTTCTCTTCTGTGAATTGCTTCATCGCTTCCTTGAATTGTTCCATGTCTTCGAAGTACATAAAGATGCCGCCGTTTTCTCTGAAACGTTCGATGAAAGTGAATTCGTCGCCGTCTTCTTCCTTGAAAGGTTTCCAAGTGTCATCTTGAAGATTTATAGTCGAGAAATGTTTCTCGTCTTTCTCCAAGATGGCACTTCTTACCTTCGCAAGAATTTGCTCTTTACTGGTACAATCTTTATATCCGCCGAAAGGAAAATTCATTGCTGTTAAAATTTATTAATTGTTGTTGTCAGAGTTGTTATCTTCTGTAGTTGTCTCTTCTGACACATTGTCATTTTTCTCAACATTGTTGTCAGTCTGTTGATCGTTGTCTGTTGACTGTTGACTTTTCTTAGGGAAGTCAATCTCTTCTTTCACCCAAGGACGTTTGCCGAAAATCATCTCAAGGTCATCGCCGAACACGACTTCTTTGTCGATGAGTTTGTTGGCAAGTTGTTTCAATCCTTCAACATTTTCGTTCAATATCTTAAGAGCTTCTTGGTAAGCGCTTTTAATGAGTTTGCTTACTTGCTCGTCGATTATCTCTGCTGTCTTTTCGCTGAATGGCTTTGTCAATGAATAGTCTTGCTGACCTGTTGAGTCATAATAGCTTCTGTTGCCAATCTTTTCGTCGAGGCCGTAGTAAGCTACCATTGCCATTGCTTGTTTTGTGACTTTTTCCAAGTCGCTGAGAGCGCCTGTTGAGATGCGTCCGAATATGATTTGTTCTGCTGCACGACCGCCGAGTGTAGCTATCATTTCGTGATACATCTGTTCTTTGGTTGTTATCTGTCTCTCGTTAGGGAGATACCATGCTGCGCCTAATGCCTTGCCACGTGGAACTATTGTCACTTTTACGAGTGGATGAGCGAATTCGAGGAGCCAGCTTGTAGTGGCGTGTCCTGCTTCGTGGAATGCTATCACTTTCTTTTCAGAGTCTGTGATGACTTTGTTTTTCTTTTCCAATCCGCCTACGATACGGTCGATGGCATCAAGGAAGTCTTGTTTTTCAATAGATTCCTTGTTGCGACGTGCTGCGATGAGAGCAGCTTCGTTACATACGTTGGCGATGTCGGCTCCAGAGAATCCAGGTGTCTGTTTTGCCATGAATTCGATGTTGACATCGTCAGCTAATTTAAGCTTACGCATGTGTACTTCAAATATTTCCTTACGTCCGATGAGGTCTGGAAGTTCTACGTAAATCTGACGGTCGAAACGTCCAGCACGCATAAGAGCTTTATCAAGGATGTCAGCACGGTTTGTAGCTGCAATAACGATGACACCTGAGTTGGTACCGAAACCATCCATCTCTGTAAGGAGTTGGTTAAGAGTGCTTTCTCTTTCGTCGTTGCCGCCACTCATTGGACTTTTGCTACGAGCGCGACCGATGGCGTCAATCTCATCTATAAATATAATACTTGGTGATTTTTCTTTAGCTTGTTTGAACAAGTCTCTAACACGTGAAGCACCGACACCGACAAACATCTCTACGAAGTCGGAACCTGAAATGCTGAAGAATGGAACGTTAGCTTCGCCTGCTACTGACTTGGCTAATAATGTCTTACCTGTACCAGGAGGGCCTACTAACAAAACACCTTTAGGGATCTTGCCGCCCAATCTTGTGTAACGTTTTGGATTCTTCAAGAAGTCAACGACTTCCATAACTTCTTCTTTTGCTTCTTCGAGACCTGCTACGTCTTTGAATGTCACTTTAACATCAGAAGCGTTGTCATATAATTTGGCTTGTGACTTGCCGATATTGAAGACGTTGCCGCCACCGCCGGCGCTGCCATTACGACCCATCATCCTGATTATAACGAACCAGAATCCTACTATCAAGATGAGTGGGAATATCCATGAGAATATCTCGGAACCCCAATTGTGGCGTTTTACCACTGTAGGATAGATAGGGTTTTCAAAACCTTCCTGCGCGTTTTCAATGTCTTGCTCAAAACGCTCTACGGAAGCTATACGCATGGTATAGTCTGGCATTGGTTTGAAACTTCCAGACTTATGTTCTGGAAAATATTTGTTGAGACCGTTACTGTTAAGATAAATCTCAGCGATCTCGCCATTGACGAGTTCGATTTTATCTATGTCTTTGTCTTTAAGTAAGGTTATCAATTTACCTTTGTCGATTTCCTCTGCAGATTTTGGTCCGCTGAATATGGTTGAACCGATAAAGATAAGAGCTAAAATTCCATAAATCCAGAAGAAATTAAATTTCTTTTTTGGTTTGTTGTCGTTTTTTTTGTTGTTAGAAAAATTTCCAAATGAATTGTTATTCTCCATTTAAATTAGTTGTTTATACGTTAAACTTAGTCTTCGTAAGAAGTCCGTTCAGCGTCAGCCCATAATGATTCTAATTGGAAGAACTCACGTTTAGGTTCTAAGAAGACATGAACTACTACGTCGATGTAGTCAATCAAAATCCATTCCGCATTTTCAAAACCTTCATAGTGGTAAGGCTTTACTTTGTGATTGTCGCGAAGATCGTCCATGATCTTGTCTGCTATGGCAGAAACCTGTGTCTTTGATTGGGCGTGGCAGATGACGAAATAGTCTGTTACAGCTGAATGAATATCTCTTAAGTCTAATGAAACAACGTCTTTTGCTTTAAGTTCTTGCATAGCTTCAACAACGGCTGAAACTACAAATTCAGGATTATCTGACTCGTGTCTAACTCTCATGATTTTAATAAATTTTAATTTGTGCAAAGATAATAAAAAATGACTAAAGACTAAAGGCAAAAGGCAAAAGTTTTTTTGATTGTTAAAGGTCAAGAGCAACAAAGGTCAAGGACAAAATCTCTTGCCTGTTGTCTGTGTCTGTTGACACAAAAAACGCTATCTTTGCAATATGAAAATCATTCGTTTTAAAAATATAGACTCTACTAATAAATATCTTCAAAATCTTCTCGAAGAAGGTGCTGATATTACAGATAATATTGTTGTTACGGATTTTCAGTCTTCTGGAAAAGGGCAGGGTAGAAACGTTTGGGAAAGTGAAGCATGCAAAAATCTTCTTTTCAGCATAGCTCTCGACATGAGTTATCTTAAAGCTGAAAATCAGTTTGTACTTACTCAGATGGTTTCTGTCGCTATGATAAACGTCTTGAAAAATTATCTTCCGGAAGAACATCTCTTTATAAAATGGCCAAACGACATTTATTTCAAAAACAAGAAAATCGCTGGCATCTTGATTAAAAACGAGATAAAAGGAATGATGTTAGGAACGTCGATAATCGGAATCGGACTTAACGTCAACCAAGAATCTTTCAATGAAAATCTTCCTAATCCAATTTCAATGAAGATGATAACAGGAGCGGATTATGATTTGGAGAAAATGCTTTTGGCTATCAGCTGTCAACTATCAGCTGTCAGCCGGCAATCAAAGTTTAACAGCCAAAGTTCAACAGCCAACGATTATATAAAATACCTGTATCGCTACAAGCAATGGTCATTTTACCAGCATGAAGGTACGGTGAAAGAAATGATGATCATCGGTTACGACCAGTTCGGACGTCTCATCTTAAAAGAAAAAAACGACCGTGAAGTCGTTTGTGATCTAAAGGAAATTTCTTTTGTTTGAAACTCAAAAACTCAGAACCTCAGAATCTCAAAAAAATATTCTGAGGTTTTGAATTTCTGAGATTCTGAATTTCTAATTAAACGGTTTCCGCTTTTTCAGCCATCATATTCACCAGATTCTGCAGTGGTCGTGATGCCATCATCTGCATCAGTGGATTGAGTTGTGCGTCTATCTCAAAGTGGCATTTTGATGCTGAATCTGTATCATTGTTTTCTATGTATATATTCAATGAGAATTGAAAAGGCACTTTCCCTTCTGGTACTAATTGTATGAATTTGTTTGCTTCTCTTTTGCTTACTCGAAGCGCAACCTTGCCCATTCCTTGTATGGTAAATGCTAGATTGTCGTAGTCGGCAGTGATGTCAACGACTTGTTCTGGCAAGACTGCCGGAATGTTGTTCATGTCGCCTATATATTCGAACAATTCTTTTTCAGAGCGTTTATTGTTAGCCCAATTGCTTTTGAAAATCATAGTCTAATGTTTTATGATATTAAAAAAAGACGCATCAATGAGTAATATGTTTGAATCATTGATACGTCTTCTCTGCTTGTAGTCTTGTAGTCTTGTTGACTTATAGTCTTAAGAATTACATTCTAGCATCGCTCCACGCTTGTGGATTGTTTTTCCATTCCATCAAAGATGTTAAGTCATCTTCTCTGATGTATCTTTCTTCTGCTGCTTTTTGGATCAAAGCGTTGTAGTTTGTCAAAGTGAATAATTCACATTTGTTGTTTTTGAAGTTCTCTGCTGCAACGTCCATTCCGTAAGTGAAGATAGCGAGCATGCCTTTGATGATAGCGCCTTTTTCGCGTAATGCTTCAACAGCGTTCAAACTTGATTTTCCTGTTGATACCAAGTCTTCGATGATGACAACTGATTGTCCGCTATTGATGATGCCTTCAATTTGGTTGTTCATGCCGTGTGACTTTTTCTCGGAACGTACATATACGAAAGGTAATCCTAACTCTTGTGCTACCAAAGCTCCTTGAGGAATACCACCTGTAGCGACGCCGGCGATTACATCCGGTTTGCCGAATTTGTCTAAACACATCTTCACAAAACCCTCGCGGATGAATGTCCTAACTTGTGGATATGACAATGTTACGCGATTGTCGCAATAGATAGGACTTTTTAATCCTGATGCCCATGTAAAAGGATTTGCAGGATTCAATTTAATTGCTTTAATTTGCAAAAGAAAACTGGCAAGAGCCATTGATGTTTCTTGTTCGTTCATAAAATTAACCTTTAAATTTTTGGCAAATGTATAGACTTTTTTGCAATAATAGGACGCTAGTGTGCAGAAATTTTTTTGAACAATCATTGGATGCTGATATAAACGATAGCGTATATTCGACTCAAGTGTTTGAGAATACGTTTGATAGGGTGAAAAAGTGGCTTGATGAAAGTGATGAAAATCTCGAGATAAATGATGCGGATAATGATGTTTTAGCAGCTGTTATAAAAAAAATATTTCGTTTTGCACCAGCGGCTGGCGGATTAGTCCTTATTAATAACGCCATCGCGGCGATAGAAAGGAACGGAATACCGGATTTGCCGAAAGGTCATATTGAAAAAAATGAATCTCCAGATGAGGCTGCTTTGCGCGAAGTGCGTGAAGAAACTGCTTTGTCAAATCTCTCCATAATAAAACAACTTCCTTCAACGTTCCATTGTTATCTTCTTAATAACCAATGGACTCTTAAAAAGACTTCTTGGTTCTTGATGAATTCTGACGATGAATTCAGACCAAAACCTCAGGAAGAAGAAGGTATATCAAAAGTATATCTGCTAAATAAAGATAATGTTAACGAATTTTTGGAAAAAACATATTCGTCAATTCGTTTGTCTTTGGAAAATGAAATATTGTCGATTTTGATGTCTAAAGACTAAAGGCTAAAGACTAATGATGGAATGTTTAATAGAATTATAAACAAAAACTGTTGTCTGTTGACCGTTGTCTGTTGACTTAAAAAATAAAAAATGAAAAAAGCTGTTTTCTCAGGTTCATTCGACCCAATTACAAAAGGTCATGAAAATATTGTATTAAAAGCGTTGCCTATTTTCGATGAGATAATCGTTGCGATAGGTTATAACATAATGAAGAAAAATGCCTACACTTTGGAGCAGAGAATGCAATGGATAAAAGATGTTTTCGCTGATTGTCCGAAGGTTAAGGTGGCATGTTACGAAGGCCTTACCGTAGATTTCTGTAAAGAGGTAGGAGCGAATTACATAATAAGAGGGCTTCGTGGTTCCGTCGATTTAGAGTATGAAACGACGATAGCTGAGGCTAACAAGAAAATAAATCCTGAGATTGAGACGGTGTTTTTCCTCACTGAACCGAATCTTCGCTGCGTATCCTCAACGGTCGTGCGTGATTTGCTGAAGCACAATGCTTCAATAGTGGAGTTCGTCCCTTCTGTGATTTGCGATGATGTGACAAAATCTTCTAAATAAAATGAAAAAGAATAAATCAATAATTGCGCTGATATTATTATTTCTTATATCTAATATAGCTGTTTCTCAAAATGTTAAGATAAAAGGAAAAGTCAATGAAGCTAACGCTCTTGTTCGTCTGCTGACATATGACGATATGCTGACATATGAGCAGAATCTCGTTTGTGAAACTAAATCTGATGACAAAGGTGATTTTTTGATTGAAGCAGAAATAAGTGATGTTACTATGGCTCAAGTCGCTGTAAATCTTGAGCGTATTGATTTGCTGATAAAACCAGACGCCACTTATGAATTGGAAATTTCAATTCCTGAACAAAAAGAAAATGTCTCTTATTTCGAACGTGAAAATCCGAACTTAAAAATCATTGACATCAATGATGATGAATTATATAGTCAATATCATATTTCAAATATGATTATCGATGATTTTATTTACAATAATTTCAACCAGCTTTATAGAAATCGCAGACTTTCTCTCCTTGATACTCTTGATGTCGCTATTAAAAGGAATATCCCTGAAATAAAATCAGATTTCGTTAAAGATAATATTCGTTATCGTAAGGCGGCAATTCAGATGGTTGTCAATAATGATAATGGTAAAAAAGTTGTGAATCAATATTTTAACAAGCAAGAGGTCCTGTATTCTAATCCGGCTTATATGAATCTTTTTCATGAATTATTTGCAAATTATCTGTCATCAAACTTGTTCAATCCTTCTGAGATGAGGTATATGCTTTATGAGGATTATGGCAGATTCATGACTTATCTGAAAGGAAAAGATGTCTTTTTGGCAGAAAATCAAAACCTCGCTGAATTGATTGTCGCATATAATCTTAAAAGAATGTTTTATGAGTTTCAGGATGATAGAGTGGCTGTTCATAATAAGTTGAAAGATATTGCGCAAAATACTAAAAATCATAAGAATAAAGAAGTTGTTGACAATATTGTAAAACAAATCAACCGTCTTTCTTTTAACTCTGAAGCTCCAGAATTCTCCTTAAAAGATGAAAATGGCAATGTGGTGAAACTTGCTGATTATAAAGATAATATGCTTCTTGTCCAGTTCGTTAATAAAATTTCATCCATGACAGATTATCAGTTTGATTTGTTAAAGGATTTTTCGAATCAGTGGCAGGATACTATACAAATTGTGACAATTGCAACAAAAGAAAGTTTTGATGATTTCGAGAAATTGTTTGAAGAGAAAAATTACAAATGGAAATTGTTAAATCTTGAAAATGAGATACTTCTTCTTGAAAAATATCATGTTAGGACATTCCCTGACTATGTGATTATCGGAACAAATGGAAAGATAGGAATGTCGCCTGCGCCATCGCCTGAACAATATCTTGATTTTCATGTTAGAAGATTATATAAATATTATAAAAAATAGTTATTTTTGCACGACATTTGATAAATTAGGAATCAGAAGTTAGGAATTAGGAATTGAGAATTTTGAAAAATAATTAAAAATAAATATATGGGATTTTTTGCTAAATTATTCGGTAACAAAGCAATGCGTGATAATAAAGCCTTGCAGCCGATTTTGGATAAAACATTAGAAGCTTACGAAAAGATTAAAAATTTAGATATTGATGCGCTTCGTCATAAGACAGTTGAGTTTAAAGAATATATAAATAATTATATTGCTGAAGATGAAGCTCGTATCAAAGAACTTAAACTGAAAGCCGAAAATGATGATCTCGACCTTGAAAAGAAAAACGAGATCTTCGAACAAGTAGATAAACTTGAGAAACAACAACTTGAGAAGATAGAAGAAGCTCTCAACACAATTATGCCAGAGGCTTTCGCAGTCTTGAAAGAAACAGCAAAACGTTTCAAGGAAAATGAAGTAGTGGAAGCTACAGCCACTGAGTTAGACCGCGAACTCGCAGCAAAATTCGATCATATCAACATTGAAGGCGATAAAGTTTATTATAACAATAGCTGGATCGCTGGCGGTAATACTGTTACTTGGGATATGGTTCCTTATAACGTCCAGATTCTTGGCGGTACAGTATTGCATCAAGGTAAGATCGCTGAAATGGCAACCGGTGAAGGTAAGACTTTGGTAGCTACTTTCCCTGTTTATCTCAACGCTCTCGCAGGTCGTGGCGTTCACGTCGTTACTGTTAACGACTATCTTGCAAAACGTGACTCCGAGTGGATGGGAACAATCTATGAGTTCCTCGGCTTGACAGTGGATTGCATCGACAAACATGAACCTAACTCACAAGCACGTCGTAACGCATATCTCGCAGATATCACATACGGTACTAACAACGAATTCGGTTTCGACTATTTGCGTGACAACATGACTGGTCATCCAGAAGAATTGGTTCAACGCAAACATCACTTCGCTATCGTCGACGAGGTTGACTCTGTTTTGATCGACGATGCTCGTACACCTTTAATTATATCAGGACCAACACCACGTGGCGACCATCAGGAATTCGATGCCTTGAAACCTGACGTAGTGAAACTTTATGAAGCACAGAAACGCCTCGTGACATTATGTCTCGCTGAAGCTAAAAAAATATTAACAGACCCTAACGCAACACAAGAACAGAAAAATCACGGAGCAAACCAATTGTTCCGCGCTTACAGAGGTCTTCCTAAAAATAACGCCTTGATTAAGTTCTTGAGCGAAGAAGGTATGAAAGCTTTGATGCAGAAGACAGAAGGTTTCTATCTCCAAGAACAACAAAAGAATATGCATATCATCGACGATGAACTTTATTTCGTTATCGATGAAAAATTACATAGCGTTGACCTTACTGAAAAAGGTATCGACGAACTTACAAAAGCATATAACGATTCTTCATTCTTCATCTTGCCTGACGTCGGTAGTGAAATAGCTGAACTCGAACGCAGCGGACTCTCTGACGATGAAAAGGTTATCAAGAAATCAGAATTGTTACGTAACTTCTCAGAAAAATCAGAACGTTTACATACTGTACAACAACTTCTTAAGGCTTACACTTTGTTTGAAAAAGACGTTGATTATGTTATCATGGATAACAAGATTAAAATCGTCGATGAGCAAACAGGCCGTATCATGGAAGGCCGTCGTTGGTCAGACGGTTTGCACCAAGCTGTTGAAGCAAAAGAAAACGTTCACGTTGAAGCAGCTACACAGACTTACGCGACAATCACATTGCAGAACTACTTCCGTATGTATCACAAACTTGCTGGTATGACAGGTACTGCTGAGACAGAAGCAGGCGAGTTCTGGGATATCTATAAATTGGATGTCGTTGTAATTCCAACAAACAAACCTATCGCTCGTATCGATGCTGAAGATTTGATTTACAAGACAAAACGTGAAAAATATAATGCTGTCATCGATAAGATTCAAGAGTTCGTCGAAGAAGGACGTCCTGTTCTCGTCGGTACAACATCTGTTGAAGTTTCAGAACTTCTTTCTCGTATGCTTACACGTAAAGGTATCAAGCACAACGTTTTGAATGCTAAGTTACACGCTAAGGAAGCTCAAATCGTTAAGGATGCAGGTCAACCAGGAACAGTTACTATCGCAACTAACATGGCTGGTCGTGGTACCGACATCAAGTTGGGACCTGGCGTCAAGGATGCTGGCGGTCTCGCTATCATCGGTACAGAACGTCACGAGTCACGTCGTGTTGACCGTCAGTTGCGCGGTCGTTCTGGTCGTCAAGGCGATAACGGTAGTTCACAGTTCTTCGTATCACTTGAAGACGACCTCATGCGTATGTTCGGCTCAGACCGTATCGCTCCTCTCATGGATAGACTCGGTTTGCAGGAAGGCGAGGTTATTCAGCATTCAATGATTACAAAACAAATTGAGAAAGCTCAGAAGAAAGTTGAAGAGAACCACTTTGGAACTCGTAAACACCTCCTCGAATATGACGACGTTATGAACTCACAACGTGAGGCTATCTATGAAAAGAGACGTCACGCTTTGTTTGGAGAGCGTCTTTCAATAGACATCAATAATATGATGTACGATTTAGGCGAATCATTGATAGAGAAATTTCAAGAAGGCAATGATTACTATGGACTTAAATTGGAAGTTCTTTCAACAATGGGTATGGATCTCCCATTCGGAGAAGATGAGTTCAGACGCGCTAAACTGGATGTCTTGTCAGATAAATTATTCGAAAAAGCATTGGAAGTTTATAATAACAAGACTCGTATCATCGGTGAAAAGACATTGCCTGTAATTGAAAACGTTCATAAAAACACACAATACGAAAATATTCTCATCCCATTCACAGATGGTAAGAAGAGCATGAATGTCGTTGTTAATCTTAAGAAAGCCGTTGAAAACGGAGCTAAAGAGATTACATTGGCAGTTGAGAAATTTGTTACATTGGGTCTCATCGACGAGTCATGGAAAGAACACCTCCGTGAATTGGATGAATTGAAACATTCTGTACAAAATGCTCATTATGAACAAAAAGATCCTCTCTTGATTTATAAGTTCGAATCATTCAATTTGTTCAAGCAAATGATTCAGAAAATCAATACTGATGTTATCTCATTCTTGATGCGTGCCGACGTTCCAATGCAAGACAACAATCAAGTAAGAGAACAAAGAGCAAGAGCTATTGACAGAAGCAAGTTGCAAGAACAACGCACCGACTTGTTGGCACAGTCACACAGTAACACACAAGAACGTCAGGTGACACAACCAATTCATGTTGAGAAGAAAGTCGGAAGAAACGACCCTTGTCCATGTGGCAGCGGCAAGAAGTATAAAAACTGTCACGGAAGAGAAGAGTAATTGAATAAAGACGAAAGGCTAAAGACAAATGTCTAAAGATAAGGAGCTGCTGTGAAAAACGGTGGCTCCTTCTTATTTTTATCATACTTTAAACAAAATTATTATAACTTTGTAAGGTAAACTGGATGATTTAAAGTTTAAAGTTATGGTAAACAGTCAACAGTTAGTGGTCAATAGTAGAGTGTCGAAGAACAAGGCTTTTGTCTTTAGTCTTTTGCCATTCGTCTTTAGTCTATTATTTTTTGTCTTTTGCCATAACGCAGTGGCGCAGCAAAAAACTGATTCATTGTCGCGGCCAACAGTAGGACTCGTGTTGAGCGGTGGTGGAGCAAAGGGATTCGCTCACATAGGCGCTCTCAAAGTCATAGAGGAATCTGGTCTGCCAATAGATTACATCGCTGGAACGAGTATGGGTAGCATTATAGGCGGTCTTTATGCCATTGGTTATTCTCCGGAAATGATGATGGAACTTGTCTGTAATCAGAATTGGGACGTAATAATGTCGGATGCCATACCTCAAAAATATGTCTCTGTCGATGATAAGATGCTCGACCGTCATTATCTTGCGACATTCCCTTTCAGAGGTAAAAAAATACAGATGAAGTCGTCGATTTATGATGGCGAAATGATAAATCTCCTTCTGGCGCGTCTCACTTCACCGGTTTATAAAATCAGAGATTATAATGAGTTGTCGGTGCCGTTTCTATGCGTGGCTACCGATATAGAAAGTGCTGAAGCGTACGAAATGACAAAAGGTAATCTGCAGCGTTCTATAAGAGCTTCTATGTCAATACCATTCTATTTCGCTCCAGTGGAAGTCGATGGACGTCTGCTTGTAGATGGCGGACTTAGAAATAATTTCCCGGTTCCTAACGTGCGCGAAAAAGGCGTCGATATTATAATAGGTGTCGATGTGCAGCGTAACTTCCATAAAAAAGAGGAACTTAATTCTATGGCGATAATTTTGGACCAGATGATAGCTATGACTGATATTGATGCTTATACAAGAGCGAAAGAAAATGTCGATATTTATATCAAACCTGAACTCGTCAAATATGGAATGATGGATTTCAGTTATTATGACACCATCATAGCTTTGGGAGAACAAGCAGCACGCGAGAAACTGCCTCAACTAAAGCGACTGGCAGATTCTATAAAGAATATCAGTGATTATGAGATAGAACGTCCAGAAGTGAGACCTCTCGACACTGTTTATGTGGTGTCTCTTAAAATAGAAGGCGTCAGCGAGGATAATTCGAGTTTCGTCAGAAAGTCATTCGCCAAGAATTATCCTACAATGATGGCTCTCAAAGATATTGAAACATCGATAATGAGAATTTATGCCACTGGTTATTATAATATATGGTATGAATTCAAACCTGCTGCAAAAGGCGTTAACTTGGTTTTGCATTGCAAGGAAAAAGAGGTGGAAACGGTTTCGATAGTAGCGCATTATGACACCGATTATGGTATTGGAATATTGACTAACGTAACTTTGAAGAACGTATTGAATTTTCCGAAACGTTCAACATTGTCGGCTGATATCAATATAGCGGAGGATCCATATTTCAAGCTTAGATTCCATTCTAATGTGTCGCAGAAGTTCAAATATGGAACGGATTTTTCTGTGATAAGTCTTTTCATGAATCAATATGATGATAAGGTGATAAACAACTCATATAGCGTCCAGGATAATAAGATGGATTTGTTTATGGAGTTTATGCCAAATCTTGAGCGTCAGCTGAGAGCGGGAATCGTGGCCAACTATGTTCATCTTAGAGATAATCTTATTCATGTTGTTGATGCTGATAATTATGATTTCATTTCTTATGCGTATTTGAATTATCATATCGACAATGAAGATTCTCCTACATTCGCATCACGTGGCTGGAAGTTGAATCTCAATGGTAAATATATCATGCCTGTCGTAGAGCTGGAAGATGGCTCGCGTATGCGCAACTCTTTTGTGGTAAGATGTGACCTCGATGGAGCCATTGCGATGGGAGAGAAGAACTCCTTGAAATTAGGAGCGACATTGGGAACCTCGATTGGGGAGAATGAACCGCCGCTCAGTTATCAGTTCTTCCTTGGCGGACAGTCGCACATGAAATATTTCGATAACATAATATCTTTCGATGGATTGAAGTTTACGCAACTGTATGGCAATCATATTGCTATTGGGAAAATATCGTGGCAGTGCAATTTTTATAAAAATATTTATGGTATAATTAATTTTAATGGCGGATATGTCGCAAATAATTACGATATTTGGTTCGCCGATGACAGCTTCGTTTTGGGCTGCGGTTTGACATTAGGAATGAAGACAATGGCTGGACCTATAGAAATAAGTCTGACAGGTTCTAATAGATGTTCCGGTTTGGTCGGTTTCTTTAATGTAGGATATTGGTTTTGAATAGGTTTAACAAATATAAGATATGAAATACACAAGAGTACTTTTGAAATTAAGCGGCGAAGCCTTGATGGGAAATCAACAATATGGCATCGACCCAGAACGTCTTAACGACTATGCAGAAGAAATAGCAGAAGCATCAAAACAGGCACAGATAGCAATCGTTATTGGTGGCGGTAACATTTTCCGCGGATTGCAAGGCGCAAGCAAAGGCATGGACAGAATACAAGGCGATTATATGGGAATGCTGGCAACGGTTATCAATAGTATGGCATTACAGTCAACATTGCAGTCGAAAGGCGTTAAGACAGCTTTGTTGTCAGGCGTTTTCATTGACCGTATCGCTGATTCAATGAGCAGTGCCAAAGCAATAAAATTGTTGGAAGAAGGTAATGTCGTCATAATCGGAGGCGGTTCTGGCAATCCATTCTTTACAACAGACACAGCATCAGCATTGAGAGCCGTTGAAGTTAGAGCCGACATCATCTTAAAAGGAACACGCGTCGATGGCATCTACACAGCTGACCCTGAAAAAGATCCTACAGCAACAAAATTCGAACATATAACATACGATGAGGCTTACAGCAAAAACCTCAAAGTCATGGATTTGACAGCATTTACATTATGTAAAGAAAACAATATGCCAATGTATGTCTTCGATATGAACACCAAAGGCAATTTGTTAAAAGTTCTTAACGGAGAAGAAATTGGAACTTTGGTGACAAAATAATATTGATATAAAAGAAAAATTTTTATTTTTGTGCTGTAAAATGAATTTATTATGACAGACGAATCTCAATTTATTTTAGATGAAGCAACTGAAACTATGGAAAACACCATGAAACACATGGAAAACGAGTTTCAGAAGATCAGAGCAGGTAAGGCAAGTCCTGCAATGTTACAAGGTGTTAAGGTAGAATATTATGGAACAATCGTTCCTATTGAACAAACATCTAACATCGGTACACCAGACCCACGTCAAATCATCGTTCAACCTTTCGATAAAAGTTCACTTCAAGCTATTGAAAAAGCTATCTTGGCTGCTAACTTGGGCTTCAACCCTAAAAACGAAGGCGAGTTCTTGCGCATCCTCGTTCCTCCATTGACAGAAGAACGTCGTAAAGACCTTGCTAAACGCTCAAAGACAGTCGCTGAAGAAACAAAGGTAGGTATCCGTAACATCCGTCGTAACGCTAACGATGACGCTAAGAAACTTAAAGACGAAGGCGTTTCAGAAGACGAAGTTAAAATGGTTACAGAAAAAATACAAGAACTTACAGATAAATACGTTAAGAAAATCGATGAACTCTGTGAGTTGAAAGTCAAAGATATCTTGACAGTCTGATTTTTAAGACTACAAGACAACAAGACTACAAGGGAAGTGACCTCAGAAGTTTGGGCAAAAACTTTTGAGGTCATTTTATTTTTTTCTATCTTTGCAATTATGAGAATAATTATAGTTTTTATATTATTAGCCTTTGGCTTTAATAAGACAACAGTCAACGGACAACAGACAACAGACTTTGTGCACAAGAGGGCAACAGATAATAGTCAACAGACATTGTGCACTAGTGATGCATACTCACGGACTGTTGACTGTTGTCCGTTGTCTGTTGACTATTACGAATCCCAGATTCGTATCGCCGACTCCTTATATAAAAACTACCTTCCTCAATATAATTTCAACGAAGTCAAAGCAGCGATGGAATTCTTTGATAGCTATCAGCCGTCAGCTATCAGCGGTCAGCGATGGAGATTGTTTGACAAAGAAGCTGACGATGGAAACAGACTGATAGCTGAAAGCCGACAGCTGACAGCTGCAAAAGCGCATTACTACCACGCTGTTGGTCTCACGGAACGCGACGATATTGTCGGTGCCTGCGAGCATTATCTCATTGCCTTGGAGATTATGGAGGAAATGATGGCTAATGACAAAAGTCTAAAGTCTAAAGGAAAGAAGTCTGTTGATTGTTGTCCGTTGTCTGTTGACAATAATGAAGATTACGAAAAGATAAGGTTTATTTCGTTGATATATACGAGATTGGGACAAATATTTTATAATGAAAGTTATTGCAACATAGCTATAAGTAATTATCAAAAAGCATTGCATTATACAAATATCCTTGAAAATGATCTTTCAATAGCGCAAACATTAAAAAATATAGGAAATTCATATTTATTGCAGAATAATGCTGATAGCGCTTTGTATTATTATAACAAATCATTGAAAACGAGCAATGATATGGGCAATAAATTAGACGTTGAAAAATGCATTGCTCAAATTATGTTTTTTAATAAAGGTGAACGTGACAGTGTTTTTATGATATTAAGAAACAACCTGAATAAAATTACTAATGAAGATGTAAAATATTCATATCATTGTCTCATAGGAAATTTATATTTCAATGACCAATCGTACGATTCAGCTCTTTATTATTTAGAGGAAAGTTTGGTTGATAGCATTAGAAATAAAAAAATTGCATTTACTACTTCACTTTCTGCAATTTACGATTCATTAGGCAATTATGAAAAGAAAGCATATTATGATAATTTGTCTTTAAAATTATTTTTTAACAATATAAATAAAGAAGTTGACAAATCTCAACTTCAGGTTCTTTATAATAAATACAATGAAAGGAAAACTGAAAAAGAAAACGCTATCGCTAAGGCAAGGGCCAGGAGAAATACAATAACAATTAGCTTTGTTGTCATAGTTGTAGTAATATCTGCATTAACATATATTAGGTATAATCATAGGAAACTGCATGATGAACTCAAGAATGAGATAGATAATCGTACTAAAGATATAGAAAGCAAAAACAGCATCATAAGCCGGAAAGAAAAGCTGATAAACGAATATCAGATAGCAAACGACAATAAAGACAAGATAATAGACAAACAGAAAAAAGAAATAGATAGAATAAAAACAAGAATAAGCAAAAAGAATGTTAACGTTGAAGCCTATTATGCTTCGGAAATATGCAAGAAGATAGTCAATAGAAAAGACAACGATTTTTCATGCCTGAAAGAAGATGAGCTTGCTTTGCTTTTGGATTCGGCAGACAAGCATCTTGACAATATCTCAGAACGATTGCATAACAGTTTTTCCGGTCTGAATAAAAATGACATTTACACAATCTGTCTGCTTATCTTAAATGTTGAAAAAGGCAAATTGCAGTATCTGTTGGGCAAAGACCGCAAGACTATATGGAATAGATTGAATAAGATAAAAAGGCTTATGAACGTAGATGAGGACCATGATTTGTTCTTGTATATAAAAGATAAATTCCTTAACTGAAACAACTGAAAAATACACGATAAATTGCTTATTATATTGTGATTTAATTAGTTGATTTGCTAAAAACTCCCCAAAATTCCCCATTTATTTCCTTGACATCTGAGCGATTACTCTTTTTCTTTGTGATGAAATTTTTAAATCAAATTAAAATGAAAAAATACATCGCATTGATTGCTTTGCTCCAATTAGGGATAATTGCAGGAGCAAATGAAAATTACTCAAAAGAAGGGGTGAATATTTTATTGACAAAAGAAACCACGGTCAATGGTTCTGAATTCCGCTCCGAAACCATTTCCGCTGACATCACAGGTCACACTTTAACTATTACCTTTAACGATAATGTGGGAATAGCTCATATTGTCATTAAAGATTCCAATGGTGTTTATATTGACAGAGAAAATGTCTTCTCAACCCCCGATTACGCTACATTCTTTATTAATGACGCTGGCTATTACAGAATGGATATCACATTGAATAATGGCGAGCAGTATTTTAGAAGATTCGTTGTACACGAATACGTTTGATCCATCAAGAGCATTATGCGTCACGTTGTTTAAAGATAATGATTGTAGAGGCAAAAGTGTTATTATGTTTAAAACTCTTGCAGCTATGCACCCTGGCTGGAATAATTGCACGTCAAGTATATCTTTCACAGGGTTTTATGGATGTTTAGCCATATATGACAAAACGTTTTATAGAAATAGATTAGCTATAGTCAGAAACATTGGTTCATCATATATTAATTTATCAAATTACAATTGCGACAATAAAATGAGTTCTGGTGTGTTATGGTATTAATAAATCTTAAAATAAAATGCCTTATGAAAAAAATTTTGGCGACTATATACAACTTTACACTAAAGTTCATCTGTTGTAAAATTCAATACAAAGGTAACATTTTTTTCATCATTCACATTAATTTATTCATTATTTTTGTTATATTATAGTGTATAAAATATAAATCTTAAACATATGGAAAAATTAAACAAACAGCAGGAACAAGGCATCTGTAAGTTGTTACATCACATTCACAATGAAGATGTTGTACAACATATTCTCGAAACATTAGGCAAGGACAATTGGACAAGGGATATTTTAAGCGAATGTCAAGGATTAATGACGGAAGAACAAGAAGATTTATTTGAATCGCTTGGTGGTGGATATACTTGCGAAGAAATTGATGAGATTCTTCATAATGATGATGTCAATTTTGAAATATCTGAAAAACTCAAGGAACAAGGTGTAACTCACTTCTTGTATGAAAATGAAGAATATCTTAATGAAATTAGAGAAGGTAAAATCATTTATGAGGGAGTTAACGTTAACGAGATAAAAAATATGTTGTTTGGTTAATGAAAGTAACATTTACAAATGATACAAAGGAAGATTTTAGAAAACATAGAGAATATGTTCGTAAACAAAGAAAATCAGATGGTCATAAGTATCAGAGTTATGAACTTGATGGTATAAGTAATTCTTTCAAGAAAAATCTTCGTGAGAAAGTAGGTGAACAAAAGGAACATATAGATTCAATATTTCCCAATGAATTTGAATACAATTCCAATAGTCACAAAATGTATGTTGACAAGAAAAGTCACCATGTCGTATTCTATAAGATAATCAATCCAAAGAAGGGTAAACCTTACATTTCAGTCGAAAAATGTATCCATTCAACAGAATTAAAGAACTTACTTGACAAGAAAGGCATTAAACCTTTAAAGAATTGTGACAAGTCATTGTTAAAGGATCTCGAAAAGATTTATAATGAGGATAATGTTGCTAGTAAAGATGATTCTGATGAAGAAATAGAAAAAGAAGATAAAGACAAACAAAGAAATCCAAGACAACACAAAACTGGACCAGAGGGAGGTAGATATTATCGTGTTAAAACAAACGGCAGGTGGGGTTCTTGGAATAGTGCTACGAATGAGAGTAAAATATTCAAAGGTTTACCAATATTTCTATTGGAAGCATTGGAAAGTTCAGAGATGAATTCAATTAGGGAATATATAAATAGAAAGAGTTAAGATAAAAAAACAATAATTTATAGATGGGCGAGAAAAAACAATATGAGAATAAATACGAAGAGCATTTCAACAAATGGGCACCTGAAAGAGGTTTTACCGAAGAAGAAAGATTGGAGTATGATATAGTTAAGGGTTATTGTTGGAGATTTGAAACCGAAAATGATGTTGATGCACAGCAAAGAGTTTATAATCTGATTAAAAGTATACTTCAAAACGACAATATAGATTATATATCAAAATTGGATAAAATCAAAATAATTGTCGATACGAATAGAAGTTTAATGTATTTCTTCAAAACAAGATGGAATTTATGTCCATCAATCGGTGATAAAATATTCAAGGATTAATAACTAATATTTCATCTGAAAACACTTCGATTGTTTCTCCATTTTTACCTTGCAAATCACAGATAATACAATAACTTATTTCTGGTGTTGATGTATTTGGACATGTTTCACTAAGTGTTATTTCATGTCGTGTGAATGAAAGGAAAGTGTATTCTTCATCTTCGTATAGTACTTTTGAACCACTAGGCAACTTGTTTAATCGTTCTTCTTGTTTTTGAATTTCTTCTAAATTATAATTCATATGTGAATGATTTTTACACTTCAAATATACTAAAACGATTCAAACCTTTAACAAATTATTTAAAAAATACAAATATCTGTATATCAGTAAAATAACTTGTTTTTTTACTTGCGGATATGATGGTCATTTCGTAATTTTACGCCATCAAAATGACATTGATATGGTAGTATTCAAGAATTTTGGTTCACTATTTGAATTGATGCGTGTATTTTCGGATGAGCAAAAATGTGCCGAATATCTCGAACGTATCAGATGGAACGGTATAGTCATATCACCATTCGATCCGCAGTCAAAGGTTTACAAGTGCTCTCGTGGTTATCGCTGTAAGAACACTAACAGAATATTCAATGTAAAGACAGGTACGATATTCGAGAATAGCAAAATTCCATTACAGAAATGGTTCATTGCTATATGGTTGATAACATCACACAAGAAAGGAATTTCATCACTTCAGTTGTCAAAGGACATCAATGTGACGCAAAAGACGGGTTGGTTTATGTTACAGCGCATCAGAAAATGCTTTGAACAAGAAAACCGACAGATGCTGTCAAATGATGTTGAAATCGATGAGACATATGTCGGAGGAAGAGAACGCAACAAAGGAAAAGGTTCTGATGAGAAAGGAACACAAGGTCGTAGCACGAAACGAAAGACGCCTGTACTTGGAATGGTCGAACGTAACGGAAAATTGGTGTCACGAGTGATAAGCGACGCCAAATCAACGACACTGATGCCTATAATATTAGACACGATAGACACAAAGGCAACCATTTACACAGATGAATGGAAAGGATACTGCAACGTTCATAAACATTACGTACATAAGTCGGTAAAACATAAGGAAAATGAGTTTGTGAACGGAAATATATACACCAACACGATTGAATGCTTTTGGGGTTTGATGAAACGTGGTTTGTACGGAATATATCACTATACATCGAAGAAACATCTACAACGATATGTTGATGAGTTCGTATTCAAGTTCAATACAAGAAACATAAATGAATGTGAACGTTTCGACATACTACTATCGAATACGAACCGCAGATTGAGATATATAGAACTTATAGGTTTTGTTGCGTGATTTTGAAATGATGTATAATACAAAAAAAGAGGGTGTTGGGCACCCTCTATGGAGATTATTTACGCTTAACTCTACGTCTTCTCCAATAAGAACGGACATAAATCAAATCATTGCTTATACCATTAAGATAATCACGCAACGAAATTGTTATCCTATCTTTTAGAAAGTCAGATAGATTCTGCATATCAACTCCTTTCTACCGCACGATATTTTTTTTCTTATATATGATTGGTTGTGCGGCGATGCAAAGATAGGTATTTTTCGATAATCCAGAAGATTTATGTCTTCTGGATTTTATTTTTATAAGACAAAATTTTATTTTTAGTGTAAAGACGTATATAATTGCGAAAATTTTTTTAATTATTGCAGTATTGCTGACATTCATTGCAAAAGACGCTAACTCTCAAGATTTCATAGATAAAGAACCTAAAAAAATCTCAATCGGCGTAAATGTTGGAGACGACATGACTTGCTTTATAATCAATCCAGAAGCAACATATTATATATACAAAAACATAGGCGTGGGCCTTTCTTATATGCAAGGCATGCCATATAACATAAGCACTGAAAAATTGAAAGAGATGGGCGTCGAAGACCAGATGGAGATAGGACTGCATGTCAAATATGTCTGCCCTTATTTCATTAACAAACCGTTTTTAAAAAGATTCAGATTATACGCTCAAGGCGGCATCAATATCGCTAATTACTATTTCGCTGATGAAAATACTATCGAAAAACCTTATATATCAACAGATTTATCGGTATGCAAACTAAGATTGATACCTGTTGCTTTAAAATTCAACATTTACAAAGGACTTAATCTTAACTTGCTGTTAGCCAATAATGTGTCTTTTAGCAATGAGGATCCTAATTTCTCGCAAGACATCAGAATAGGCTTGCATTACGACTTCTAATAACAACAAAAAAACACAATATATGACGCTGAGACTGCCAAACTCAGCGTCTTTTGTTTTTCAACAAAAAATCATTCCTAATTTCTAATTCCACATTCCTAATTATTTAGACGCATCAATTACATATTATTTTATTTTTATGGTGTAATTTGATACGTCTCTACATTACCGCATCACTTCATCACTAAAAAAATCTTTAGCCTTTAGTCTTTGTCCTTTTGCCTTTTTTTTATTTTTGCAAAAAATATAAAAATGAAAATGTCTTTCAAACCGGGTACTATGATTTATCCGCTGCCTGCTGTGATGGTGAGCTGCGGCGATAGTCCCGAAAATTATAATATCATGACTGCAGCATGGACTGGTACCATCTGCACAAACCCTCCAATGTGTTATGTGTCGATTCGTAAAGAACGTCACTCACATGAGATAATATCACGCACTAAAGAGTTTGTAATTAATGTTACAACAGAAGAACTCGCTAAAGCTACCGACTGGTGCGGCGTGCGTTCTGGTCGCGACTACAATAAATTTAAAGAGATGCATCTTACTCCAGAACAGGCTCAGGTCGTGAAAGCGCCTCTCATCGCAGAGTCGCCGCTTAATATCGAATGTCAGGTAGTGGAGGTGAAAGAACTCGGTTCTCATGATATGTTCATAGCTAATGTCGTTGCTGTAAACGGAGATACAAAATTCTTCGACCCAAGCACAGGACAATTCCAACTCAACCAAGCAGACCTCATTGCTTACTCTCACGGAAAATATTATTCATTGGGAGAAAAAATCGGAGGATTCGGATTCTCCGTAGATAAAAGAAGAAACAAAACCAAGAAATGATTTATGGATTATATTAGAATTAGCAGTCAGCGGTCAGCAGTCAGCGGTCAGTGTATGGTCGCTGAGCCTGTCGAAGTGCTCACAGCTCATAGCTCACAGCTCACGGCTAAAGAAGTCAAAGACTTATTAAAAGACTGGATTAAATTATATCCAAATTCATTCGCTCCTGATGTGGAGTTTAAGATTTATCAGTTGTCTGATGGTGATATCATCGTTGAACTTCACGAAGATTTAAGTTCGATGGCGGTTTCGTTGCTGGTGCTTTATTTTAATTCTATAAGACAACAAGATAACAAGACAACAAGACAACAAGTAGAGCCTGTCGAAGCGCCAACAGCTTATATCACCATTGATGATACTGAAGTGTTGTTGAAGCAGAATGAAGGTAAGAGGGCTATGATTTTCTGTAGACAACAAGACAACAAGACAACAAGACAACAAGTAGAGCCTGTCGAAGCGCCAACATCCGTAAGATTTATCCTCGAAGATAATTACGTCTTGGATTATAATTTTGAAAAGAGACCGCAGCCTGTCAAGGATTGTGACATGACATTTGAGGAGTCTGAGTTTTCACTTCCAGAAGAATATGAAAGTGTCAAGGTGGGCGATGTTGTGAAAAAGAAAATCGATGAGATTCTTGAAGGCGAAGGCCTTACTCCAAAGAAGATGTTGATATATCTGTTGTGTTGCGCAATGGGATTGAGCATAGGCTTTCTTATTGTTTATTTCATGAGCAAATAATATTATGTTAAAAGAATTTAAGAGTTTTGTCGAGAAACATAATCTCATCGATAAGGATGACAGAATTCTGCTGGCCATCAGCGGCGGCGTCGATTCAATGGTGCTGGCGAAACTTCTTTTAAGACTACAAGAACTTTTGGTCGCTGAGCCTGTCGAAGCGCCAACAGCCAGCCGCCAGCTAGCTTTCGCTCATTGTAACTTCCATCTTCGTGGCGAGGATTCTAATCGTGATGAGAAGTTCGTGACAGAATTCGCCAAGGAAAACAATATACCTATTTTTATTAAGCATTTCGATACAGAATCTTATGCTAAAGAGAATTCTCTCTCTATCGAGATGGCTGCCCGTGACTTGCGTTACTCTTGGTTCAAAGAGTTAAAAGAAACTCACAATTTCAATAAGGTCGCTCTTGCTCATCATGGCGACGACCAGATTGAGACATTCTTCATCAATTTTCTCCGCGGCTCGGGCATCAAAGGCCTCAAAGGTATGAAGCCGCAAAACGATTTCTACATAAGACCTTTGCTTTGGTCTAACAGAAATGAAATAGAAGAATACGCTAAAAATAATGGTATTCAATGGGTCGAAGATTATACGAATCAAGAGACCATTTATCTTAGAAATAAAATACGCCATAATATAATCCCTGTTTTTGACGAGATGAAATGCAACGCTCGTCAAAGTCTTAACTTCTCTATAAACTGCCTGTCATCGGAAAATGATTTGTATAGAAGTCTTGTCGATGAGAAACTTTCAAATATCGAGTCGGTGCCTGAGCCTGTCGAAGGCACAATACTCGGCGCTTCGACAAGCTCGGCGACCGCTTTCCCGCGGTCTGTCGAAAATAAATATTTCCTTCAAGACGTCAATGGCAAGCAGCTGCTTTTCGAATGGGTGCGAAGATATGGATTTAATTTCTATCAGGCAGAGTCGATGTTCGATGCGATGAAGAACGGAAAGTCAGGTGCCGTGTTTTATAATGACAATGTAAGACTACAAGACTACAAGACCACAAGACTGCAGGCATTTGTGCAGAAAGATAAGATTGAGATTTTTGAAGAGAGGGGAGAAGAGGAGGAAATTGTTATAGAGACGCAAAGACTCAAAGACGCAAAGACGCAAAGTGACGATGACTCTGCGACTCTACGACTCTGCGACTCTGTGTCTCTGCGACTAAATTCTTATAACAAAGACGAGAGTTTTGAACTGATAAAAGATTCTTCTGTTGCTGCTCAGTTTGATATGGATAAGATAAAATTCCCGATAAGATTCAGACGATGGAGAAAAGGTGATAGATTCCGTCCTTTGGGAATGAAAGGCTCCAAATTATTGAGCGATTTTTTCAACGACTTAGGCTTTTCCGCATATCAGAAACAGAATGTTTGGCTGATGGTGGATTCTAATGATGTGATTATGTGGGTTGTAGGATATAGAATTAACGATAAGGTTAAAATCCTTAACTCGACCAAAGTTATTTTTCAATGTGATTTAGAACATTAAATTTTTTTCTTAAATTTGCACACTTTTTTTATTGAGGAGAAAAATCAATTAAATTATAATAAATCAACAAACTAATCATGAAAAAGTTTTTAAGACTCATTACTTTCTTAGTCATGTTGGTTCCTTTTGTTGCTAAAGCACAAATCCTTGAACCAGTACAATGGACTGTAGAAACAGAGAAATTAAACAAGAATGAATACAACATCGTATTCAAGGCTGAAATTGAAGATGGTTGGCATCTTTATTCACAAAACACTCCATTTGGCGGACCAATGCCTCTCTATTTCGAATTCATCGATACTCTCGGCATTGAACGTCAAGGTGGCGTTACAGAACCAAAAGCTATAGTTCATTACAGTGACATTTTTGAAATCGACGAACATTTCTTTGAAAATGAAGCTGTTTTCACACAAAGAGTTAAATTGATAGAAGACGCAGCAACTGTAACAGGCGTTATCACAGGTCAGACTTGCAAAGAAAGTTGTATTCAACTTGAATATGAATTTGAAGTACAACTCGGTGAACCTGCTGTTATTAAAGACGCTGATGCAGAACAAGCTGGCGGTGAAAGCCTCCTCGCTTTGATTATCGAAGCTATCATCTGGGGTTTCGCAGCTCTTATGACACCTTGCGTTTTCCCTATGATTCCTATGACGGTGTCATTCTTCTTACACGGTGACGAAAGCAAAGCTGTTGGCCGTTTCAAAGCTATCATGTACTACGTTTTCATCGTAGCTTTATACACATTGCCAATCGCAGCTATCATCATGATCACTTGGATCTTTGGTGGTGACAGCGTTACAGCTGACATCTTCAACTGGATCTCAACATCATGGGTAACTAACATCTTGTTCTTCGTAGTATTCATGGTATTCGCAGCTTCATTCTTCGGAGCTTTCGAACTTACATTACCTAACTCATGGGTTAACAAAACAGACAGCAAGACAAGCAGCAGCAAAGGTCTCGGTGGCGTGTTCTTCATGGCTTTGACTCTCGTTCTCGTATCTTTCGCTTGTACAGGTCCTATCGTTGGTACAGTTCTTATCAAATCAACATCAGGTGAAGTCTGGACTCCTATCATCACTATGATGGTATTCGCTATGGCATTCGGTCTTCCATTTGCATTATGCGCATTGTTCCCATCATTATTACAAAACATGCCAAAGAGCGGCGGCTGGCTCAACTCTGTTAAAGTTGTTCTCGGTTTCGTTGAAATCGCTCTCGGTTTCAAATTCTTAAGCGTTGCTGACCAAACATACCACTGGGGTCTCTTAGACCGCGAAGTTTACCTCGCTATCTGGATCGTATGTTTCTCATTGTTGGGTCTCTACCTCTTAGGAAAAATCAAATTCTCTCACGACTCTGACGTACACCACTTGTCAGTATTCCGTCTCGTCCTCTGTATCATCGTCTTCACATTCGTAGTTTATATGATCCCAGGTATGTGGGGTGCTCCTCTTAAAGCTTTATCAGGTTACTTGCCACCACAACAAACTATGGACTTCGACCTTAACAGAATTAACCAAGAAAATGCTACAAAGGTTATCAACTTCGTTGACGCTAAGATGAACAACCTCTCTGTTCAAACAGAACAAGTTGACAAAAAAGTTACATCAGTATTGTGCGAAGAACCTAAATACGCTGACATCTTCCACTTGCCTCACGGTCTCAAAGGTTACTATGACTATGACCAAGCATTAGCTTGCGCAAAAGCTCAAAACAAACCTATCTACATCGACTTCACAGGCCACGGCTGTGTTAACTGCCGCGAAATGGAAGCTAACGTATGGAGCGACCCACGCGTTCTCGAAATGTTACGCAACGACTATGTTATCGTAGCTCTCTACGTTGATGACAAAACAAAACTTCCTAAAGAAGAATGGATCATCGGCGCTGACGGTAAAGAAAAGAAATCTATCGGCCGTGTTAACGCTGACTTCCAAATCTCTAAGTTCAACACTAACGCTCAACCATACTACTGCCTCATGGGCCACAATGGCGAGCTCTTAGTCGACCCACGTGCTTACGATTTGGATAAAGACGCTTTCGTTAACTTCTTGAAACAAGGTATCGAAAACTTTAATAACGGTGTTTCAATCAGAAACATTTATGAATAATAATGACGAAAGACTAAAGTCTAAAGTCTAAAGTTATAGGAGCTGCTTTTAATGAAAGGCAGCTCTTCTTTTTTAGTTGAAAATTGACAATTGAAAGTTGAAAATTGACAACTGAAAATTAAGGGACGTGATTTTTTATCACGTCCTTTTTTTGTGATTTTTTCTTATCTTTGCAAGTATGAGAATACTTGTGGTTTTGATATTATTAGCCTTCGGCTTGCAAAGTCAACAGACAACAGACATTTTCCACAGAAGTAAAACAAAGTCATGCACTAGTGACGCATACTCAAGGACTGTTGACGGTTGTCTGTTGACTTTATTTGCCATTTCTGAGGTTCTAGAATTCTAAGATTCTAAAATTCTAAAAATAGAGTCCCGTAAGGGACGATAGTTCCTAGGCAGGTATGAAGCGCATAGCGCGGAATGCCTGCGATAAAGACCGGATATCAATCAGAGTGCCGAAGGTACGACAGAAAAACACAACGCATTTCTGTTGCGCCTTCGGCGCTTTGATTTTTTTTAAACATTATTTTGCAGGAATTCTTTTTTTTAAAGACGCCACGGGGTGACGTCTCTACGGGAATGCTGCAATCCCAAGGATGTTTCTTTAAAATTCTAAAGTTTCTCGCAAAGGCGCAAAGTGTCGCAAAGTAATTAATTCTCTGCGTTGCTCTGCGACTTGGCGAGAGGAACGCTAATAATTCATGTGAATTCGTGAAAATTTGTGAATTTAAATTCGTAGGCTAAAAAATCAGGGATGTCACAATCAGTGGCATCCCTTTTTATTAGTGGACAATGTCTGTTGTCTGTTGACCGTAGTCTGTTGTCTTAAATCTTTGCGAAATGTTGATAGAAAGCGATGATAGTCTCGATTCCTTTGAAGAAGTGGTCAACTCTGTAGTTTTCGTTAGGTGAGTGGATTGCGTCTGAACCTAAGCCGAATCCCATCAAGATTGACTTGAGACCGAGAACTTTTTCAAAAGCAGAGATGATTGGAATACTGCCGCCGCTCTTCATTGGGATAGGACGTTTGCCGTATGTTTCCATATATGCTGCTTCAGCTGCCTTGTATGCTGGCAAGTCGATTGGACATCCGTAAGCTTGACCGCCGTGCATTGGAGTAACTTTAACAGTAACGTATTCTGGTGCTACGCTTTCAAAATATTCTTTGAATAATACAGAAATCTTTTCATGGTCTTGGTTAGGGACTAAACGGCAAGAGATTTTAGCGTATGCTTTTGAAGGAAGAACTGTCTTTGAACCTTCACCTGTGTAGCCGCCCCAGATACCGCAGAGGTCGAATGTTGGACGGATACCGACTCTTTCGATTGTTGTGTAGCCTTTTTCGCCGCGTAATGCTGTGACGCCGACGCCTGCTTTGTATTCTTCTTCGCTATATGGAGCCATGTTGAGCAATTCGCGTTCTTCTGCTGTTGCTTCGATGACGTCATCGTAGAATCCTGGGATTGTGATGTGGTTGTTTTCGTCCATGACTTTAGCAACCATTTCGCATAATGTGTTGATTGGGTTAGCTACAGCGCCGCCGAACAATCCTGAGTGGAGGTCGGCGTTAGGACCTGTTACTTCAACTTCCCAGTATGCCAAGCCACGTAAACCTGTTGTGATAGAAGGAGTGTCGTGGTCAATCATGCTGGTGTCTGAAACCAAGATGATGTCAGCCTTGACTAAATCTTTATTAGTTACAATCCATTTTGAGAGGCTGCCTGAACCGATTTCTTCTTCGCCTTCAAGCATGAACTTAACGTTGCATGGCAATGTGTTTGTCTTTACCATTGTCTCGAATGCTTTTGCATGCATGAATGCTTGACCTTTATCGTCGTTTGCGCCACGTGCCCAGATTTTGCCGTCTTTGATGACTGGTTCAAATGGGTCGGTGTTCCATAATTCGATTGGGTCAACAGGCATAACATCATAGTGACCGTAAACTAAAACTGTAGGAAGTTTTGGGTCGATGATCTTTTCGCCGTAAACAACTGGGTGGCCTTCTGTTGGCATGACTTCAGCTTTGTCAGCGCCTGCTGCTAAGATGCTGTCTCTCCAATATTCAGCACATTTAACCATATCTTGTTTGTGTTCACTTTGTGAACTGATTGAAGGGATGCGAATCAAACCGAATAACTCTTCTAAGAAGCGATTTTCGTTTTCTTTGATGTAAGAATTTGTGATTTCCATGATTGCTTATTATTTAATTGTTTATTATTCTTTAATATCGTAGGCCAATGACCAAAAGTCAGCAGCCTTAGTATAACGTAATTATAATAATCCTATTATTCTTTAAATGTTAATAATTTCATTTCATTTCCGTCGAATACGGCATAGGTGAAATCTCTTATCCAGTTTCCGACTACTGTCACAGTTGCGCCGTTATCGACTTTATATTGCATCGGTTTGTGCTGATGACCGAATACGAAGTAATCTATATTCGGGTTTTCCTTTGCGCATTCCTGAGCGTATTTGTATAATATTGTGTCTTCTACTATGGAGTAATAATTGCCTTCGGCTTCTTTCTTTAATTTCTTCACTCTGTGATTATGCGACCATTTCAATGCCAACCCGATTCCAAGGTCAGGATGAAGCCATCTGAACAGAAACTGGTTTATCTTGCATTCGAAAGCACGTTTCAAGAATTTGTATCCATTGTCGCCAGGACCTCTGCCGTCGCCATGAACGAGGAGGAAAGTCCTGTCTTTAAGTGTCATCGTCATTGGCTCGCGATGAAGCTGAATTCCTACTTCCTTTTGAAGATAGTCGAAAGTCCAAAGGTCGTGGTTGCCTGCGAAGAGATGAACCGGTATACCTTCGTCGATGAACTGCGTCAGTTTTCCTAGTAGTCGCACGTAACCGCGAGGCACTACTGTCTTATATTCAAACCAGAAGTCGAAGAGATCGCCCATGAGGAAGAGCGCTTCCGTCTCGTCTTTTATCGAATCTAAAAAACGAATCATTTTCAATTCTCTTTCGTGGCTGTCTTCAAGTGTTGGTACGCCTAAGTGTAAATCCGTGATGAAATAAATCTTCTTTTCCGCCGACATCATTTTACAATTTTATATCATCAATAGAATTTTCTTTAACATATCTTATAATCTCATCGTCGAAGTTGTTGCTTTCTTCATTATGGAATTTGACTTTGATTGGGATAGTGTAAACAGGAATGTTATCGAACTTGTCAATCAATGAAGAGTTTATCAATCTCATTGCGTCTTTTTCTGTCGTTACTATCACCTTGCTTTTTCCTATGAGACTATTGTATCTTTCAATTACCATATCGATGTCTTTTTCGGTAAAGTCATGGTGGTCGTTGAATTGTACTTTAGCCACCGTGTTGTATTTTCTTTTCAGATGATCTTCCAAAGAATATGTATTTGCGATACCGCAGAAAAGCAATACAGTCTTGGCATCTTTGATGTCGAATTCGTGACTGCTTTTGCTGAATGGTTTGAAATCTAGATAATCGATATAAGAGTAAAATACTTTCTGATGGGGGAGAGGCTTCAATGAATTTTCAACGTCTTTCTTGTTATATGGAGAAATGACGTTAGGTGATTTGGTTACTACGATGATGTCGGCTCTGTTAGCTGCTTTTTTTATATCTCTCAATATTCCTGTAGGAACGAGATGGTTGTTGCTATAGAGATTGTAATAGTCAGTCAGTAAAATGTTTAAGCCTGCTTTTATCTTTCTATGTTGGTATGCGTCGTCTAAGAGAATTAGTTGAGGCGGATTCTCTTCTTTAAGAAGTTTTGTCACACCATCGCATCTGTCTTCATCGACGGCAACAATAATGTTGTTGAATTTTTTATGGTATTGAAGCGGTTCGTCGCCAATGTCGTTGTGATTATGGCTGTCGTTCGCCAAGATATATCCTTTTGTCTTTCTTCCATAACCGCGGCTTAATACTGCGATTCTGTATTCTTCTGATAAGAGTCTGATGAGATATTCGATGTGAGGAGTCTTGCCTGTGCCTCCCAAATTAAGGTTGCCGACACAAATGTTGAGGGTGTTAAAACTTCTTGATTTCAATATGCCCCAATCGTACAATTTATGTCTTATAAATAAGACAAAAGCGTAGATGAATGATATGGGTAATAATAATCTCCTCATAATTTTAACAAGTCAACAAATGTACAAATTATTTTTGTGTAAACAAACCATTAAACGATAAAAAATCGTATATTAGCGAAAAATTTCAAAGATGAATAAAGTTTCAGAGATTTTGAGTTATATAACAGAAGTAGCGCCTTTGCATTGGCAGGAAAATTATGATAATTCTGGACTTTTGGTTGGTGATGCTAATGCTTTGGTCGATAAGGCTTTATTGACTCTTGATGTTACTGAAAATGTCGTTGATGAAGCGATAGAAAACTCATTTCATCTAATCATAAGTCATCATCCTTTGATCTTTAAAGGATTGAAAAATATCTTGACAGACAATACTATCGGACGAATTATTACAAAGGCGATAAAAAACGATATTGCCATTGCAGCAATGCATACTAATTTGGATAATAGTTATCTTGGCGTTAATAGAGTCTTGGCGGAAAATCTCGGTCTTGAAGATTTGCAGATTCTTCATCAGAACAGCGCGGAAGATGACGTCCAGATTGGAAGCGGAATGGTTGGTGTTTTAGAGAATGAAATGACGGAAAAAGAGTTTTTAGCTTTTGTAAAAGAGAGGCTGAATGTTCCTGCTTTACGTCATTCTGAATTGCTAGGCAGACCTATAAGAAGGGTTGCGCTTTGCGGTGGCTCCGGTTCTTTCTTGATAAATGACGCAAAACGTTGCAAAGCAGACGTTTATCTTACAGCAGATGTGAAATATCATGATTTTTTTGATGCTGATAATGAGATACTTATCGTTGATGCTGGACATTTTGAGACAGAACAGTTTACAAAACAATTATTTGCTGATATTATTCTCAAAAAAAATCCTAAATTTGCAGTCCAAATTTCGAGCGTAAAAACTAACTCAGTTCATTACTTTGTTTAATATAAATTTTTAAGATATATGGAAAATAAATTCAGAGAAACAGAAGAACAAGTAGAAATCACTGTTGAAAGAAAACTTATCGAATTGTATAGCTTACAACAAGTTGATTCTAAGATCGACAAAATCCGTATCATTCGTGGTGAGTTGCCTCTTGAAGTTCAAGACCTTGAAGACGAAATCGCAGGTATGGAAACTCGTATCGAAAAATATAATGAAGAGTTGGAAAAATATGCTAAAGACATCGTTGATTACAAAAACAAAATCAAAGAAGCAACATCTCTCATTAAGAAATATGAAGAACAACAAAACAATGTTCGCAACAATCGTGAATACGAATCATTGACAAAAGAAATCGAATACCAATCATTGGATATTCAACTTTGTGAAAAACGTATCAACGACTTCACAAAGAAATCAGAAATGATAAAGATTTCTTTGAATGAAACAAATGCTCGTCTTGAAGAACGCAGAAGCGATTTAGAACTCAAGAAAAACGAGTTGTCATCAATCGTTGAAGAAACAGAAAAAGAAGAAGCAGAACTCATGCAACGTTCAAAAGATAGTGAACAACTTATTGAAGAACGTCTTCTCACTGCATACAAACGTATCAGAAAGAACGCTCGTAATGGTTTGGCAGTTGTTCAAATCGAACGTGACGCTTGCGGCGGTTGTTTCAACAAAATCCCTCCACAACATCAACTCGACATCTGTATGCACAAGAAAATCATCGTTTGCGAATACTGCGGTCGTATCTTAATCGTCAAGGGTATCGTTGAAATGTATAACAATGATTGATTGATAAAATAATAAGATAAAAAAAGGTTCGCAATCGCGAACCTTTTTTTATTTATCAATATATTTTTAGTTTGAATGTTACTAGCAAATTGTGTGCATTGAAGTTTTCATAGACTACATTTGGTGCGATTAGTATATCGTAATAATCGGTGTATTGCGAATACATGTCATATTCTTGTTTCTGGAATGTATAGACGTATGCTATGTCGATGGTGAAAGGATGCTGTGTGTAACCGAAGCCGCATGATATTGAATTTCTGTTGTGGTAGTTGTAGTAGCCGTCATTAGACTTTATTCCGTATGGACTTCCGTAGAATGAATAACCGCCTCTGAAACACTTGTTCTGATATCGCCATTCGGCCCCCAATCTGAGATTCATGGTTGGCTTGAATGTGTTTTCTATCATATCGTTGTATGAATCGTAGTCGTAGTCTATGGATGATAATGTTATTGAACTATAATCTACGTATTCATAGTCGATAGACAACATTCCGAAATTGCCGAATATGAATGCTGCGTTAGCTCCGGCTTTCCGTGGCGCTATCATTGAATAATAGAACTGCGATGTTGGGGTGGTGAATATGGCTTCCCATGATTCTGTTTTTGTTCTCCAGCTGTCCGTTAAATCGTACATTGTGCGGGAATGGAATGTGGCTCCGATTCTTAACCATCTGGCAGGGAATGCTATGATGCCTAATTTATAGTTTATGCCGTTGCCTTCAATTAATAATTCTTCTTGTTGCATCCATGACAGCTGCTCGCCCTCGAATTCAAATTCTTCTTTGTATTCTGTTATCTTTCTGTTTTTTACATCGTAAAAGTTGACAGACATGCCTAAGTATATCTTGTCGCCAAGATTGATGCTTGAGCTTACGCTCCATTCATTGGTGCCGCCCCATGAGTTGACGCCTTTGTATTGGCGTAAGTTGCCTTCTGGAACTATTGTGGAAAATCCGTCGTTGTTGAAGTCGAAGAGCCATGTGGCCCAGGCTGGGAAGATATAGCTCGGAGAATATTGTTCCAATAAGTTTTCGTTGTGGATGTTGTTTTCAAGCATTTCGGTGAAATACGCATCTAATAATGAATTGTTAGAATTAAGTCCATCAATATAAATGCGGTTGTTGAAGTTGTTGGTTCTGTTCATGCCGATGCTCCAGTTGACGATATTTCCGTAAGAGCTGTTGACGCCGACCATACCTAAGTTGTTTACTGATAGTTTTGTTTTTGAGTCGGTGGCCAAATCGCCGTAATATCTGGATTTGGTATGTGTTGTTAATATTGAAGGTGTGAATACGAATGTCTGTTTTCTGAATAAGCCCAATCCTGCAGGGTTGATGCTGATGGCTGAAAAGTCGTCGCCTACTGCTCCCATAGCATTGCCCATTGCGGCGCTTTTGGCTGTGCCTTGATAATATGTCGCGGAAATGTTAAACACATCATTGATGTTTTGTCCTTTGACACAGAAAGGCACTATTGCCAATAATATCAACAATAACTTCTTCATAACAATGGTTTTTTATCGTCTTGCTCCGCCGACTCTTGCTCCGCTGCTGCTGCCACCGCCGTAGCTGCTTCTGGAACTGCCGCTATTGAAACTGCCGCTGCTTCTTGAAGAGCTGCTGTTACTGCTAGTTCTGTTGATGCTTGAACTGCTTCTTGAAGAGCTGCTGCCACTGGTTCTGTTGATGCTTGAACTGTTGCTTCTTGGTGCTGAACTTGAACTGTTTATGTTAGAGCTGTTTGTTGTAGTTCTTGCGTTATTGCTGTTGACTCTTACATTTACAGATGAAGATGAAGAGTTGTTTCTTGTATTTGAAGAACTTGAGTTAGGTCTGACATATTCAGAGCTGGAACGGACCTGACGGTTGCTGTTAGCAGGTGTGTATGACTTACGTTCTGAAGACGATGAAGGTCTTATTGATGAAGATGAACCTGCACTTGATGGTCTGTTATATCTGTTTTGAGCATTTGAAACTCTTTCGTTGGCAGAAACTCTTGGTGTTGTTGTGCTCATGCCATTGCCTGATGGGCGAGCTGCACCTGATGGTCTGGCGTTTGTTGAGAGTCCGGCTGATGTTGGTCTGATGTTGCTGTTGCCAGCTACGTGCAATCCGCCGCCACCACCTGGATGATGAGGGCCGTGGCCACCTGGATGATGTGGATGATGGCCGCCAGGATGATGTGGATATACTGGATATATTGGGTAGTATGGATAAGGTGTGTAATAATAGTTGTAATAGAATGGATCCCACCACCAGTTGTAGTACCAATTATAATAATAAGATGAGTAATAAGGATAGCCCCAGCCTAATCCTACGTAGCTGCCATAAGGATATCCTATGCCGAAGTAAACGCTGGTGTTCCAGTTGCTGTCTTCTTCGTCATCATCGTAATAATAATCGTAGTTGTCTTCGAGATAGCCGCCGCCAGATTGAGCCAGGTAGCTGTTATCATAATAGGTTTCTGTTGTGGTGTAAACAACGCCGTTGGTGTCGGTGACTGTTTCTATCTTTTCGTAAACAGGTTCGGTTTTTGGACTTTGTGTTGCGTCTTCACTATAATATGATTGATAATCATATTGTGAGCTGCTGCTTATTTTTGATGTGTTAAATGTTCCATCGTATGAAACCACTAATTCTTTGCCTGATTTGCTGTCGCTGTCGTAAGGAGAATAATAGGCATCATCCTTGATGACGTTGTTGCTTGTTGAACAGGATGTTAGCAATGCTGCGGCTGCGATGATAAAAAATTTTAAATGCTTCATTTTTATAGTCTTTAAAATTATAAACACATGCAATTTTTTCTTATTTTTGCACACAGAAAAATATACAAATACTATACCAAAAAAACGATGGCAAAAGAATTAACATCTCGTAAAGAAAATTATTCCCAGTGGTATAATGATCTTGTTAGTAAAGCTGATTTAGCAGAAAATTCTGCTGTTAGAGGTTGTATGGTTATCAAACCTTACGGATATGCAATTTGGGAGTTTATGCAAGATGCTCTCGATAAAATGTTCAAAGATACAGGTCACGTCAATGCGTATTTCCCATTGTTTATTCCTAAGAGTTTCTTCAGCAAGGAAGCTAGCCACGTTGAAGGTTTCGCTAAGGAATGTGCTGTAGTAACTCACTACCGTCTTAAAAACGATCCTAATGGCGCTGGCGTAGTCGTCGATCCAGACGCTCGCTTGGAAGAAGAACTCATCGTTCGTCCAACTTCTGAAACAATCATTTGGGATACATATCGTAACTGGATCAAGAGTTACCGCGACCTCCCAATCTTGTGCAACCAATGGGCTAACGTAGTTCGCTGGGAAATGCGTACTCGTTCTTTCCTCCGTACAGCTGAGTTCTTGTGGCAAGAAGGTCACACAGCTCACGCTACTCGTGAAGAAGCTTTGGCAGAAGCACGTAAGATGCTCGACGTTTATTCAGAATTCGCTGAAAAATATATGGCTCTTCCTGTCATCCGCGGTATCAAATCTGCTAACGAACGTTTCGCTGGCGCAGAAGAGACATTCTGTATCGAGGCTATGATGCAAGACGGTAAGGCTCTCCAAGCTGGTACTTCTCACTTCCTCGCACAGAACTTCGCTAAGGCTTTCGATGTTAAATATTTGAATAAAGAAAATAAATTGGAATATGTATGGGCTACATCATGGGGCGTATCAACTCGTTTGATCGGTGCTCTTATCATGGCTCACTCTGATGACAATGGTCTCGTACTTCCTCCAAAAATCGCTCCTATCGAAGTGGTTATCGTTCCTATCTACAAGACAGACGAACAAAAAGAAGCAGTTCTCAACTATTGCGCTGACTTGAAAAAACATCTCGAAAGCAGAAGAATGCGCGTTAAATTCGACGACCGCGACACTCAAAAACCTGGTTTCAAATTCGCTGAATGGGAACTCAAAGGCGTGCCTGTACGTATCGCCGCTGGTCCTCGCGACGTTGAAAACAACTCTGTTGAAATCGCTCGCCGCGACACTCTCGAAAAGAGCAACACAACAATCGACAATATCGAAGATTATATCACAAATCTTCTTGAAGAAATTCAAAATAATATCTTCCAAAAAGCTCTCGACTTCCGTCAATCAAGAACTGTTAAAGTTGACACTTGGGAAGACTTCAAAACCCAAATCGAAAACAGCATGTTCGTTTATGCTCACTGGGACGGCACTCCAGAGACAGAACAAAAGATCAAAGAAGAGACAAAAGCAACTATCCGCTGCATTCCTTTGGACGACGACTTCGAAGATGGCAAATGTATCTACTCAGGTCAGCCTTCAAAACGCCGCGTGATATTCGCTAGAGCTTATTGATAAAGACTACAAGTCTACAAGACTACAAGACAACAAGTAGAGACGCGTCAACGTTACTTAAAAATAAACACACGTTGACACGTCTCTTTCTTTATCTCCACGAAATCATACGAATATTCACGAAATTGTTTTTTTGTGAAACAACCACATCACTACATTATTAAAAAAAATCTGAAGTTCTGAGATTCTGAATTTCTTTCTTTGGGCGTTCCGTCTCCGCTTCGCTCCGCCGTCGGGCTTTCCGCTATATCTTTTTCCGCTGCGCTCCAAAAGGATGCCGCTCCAATCCCTAACGCAGGGGAGAATTCTAGAACTTCTAGAACTCTAGAATTTT